>BTVV01000134.1:0-16725 GCA_045863855.1 Planctomycetota bacterium
CCAATTGGATGACTTTAACTAAATAGCATACACAATACAAATCGACCTATCTCCCAATCCATCGACTCCTGGGCATCGCCCTCTCCCTAAAATATACAATAAAAATTCCTGACTTACCTCCGAATGGCCATCCCCAAGATGAATGCTCCAAGCGGCATACGCATCCACCGCTCCAAATGAAACATGCTCGCCCGGCCCTTAGCCAAGCGAGCATGCGTGTCGTTCTGAGATTGAAGTTCCGGTGCGCCTCGGTTCAGCGCGAAGAGTAGATCACGGGATTGAGATGCGTCTTCATCACTGCGCCGATTTGCGTCCCTGGGCACCACGCTTTCCAATCCGACATCTGGTTGTCGTTGGTGGGCTGCTTCAGGCGCATGTCTTCGTCCATGTAGATGATGGTCATCACTTCGCGCGCGCGGTCGGTGACGTTCGGTCCGGCGCGGTGGAAGGTCCAGCCGTAGTGGAAGCTGACTTCGCCCAGTTCGAACGGCTCTTCGACGTATTGGAAGCCTTGGTCGTGCATGGCCTTCGAGATCTGCACTTCGCTCTCGTCGCTGATCTTCAAATCGCGACCGCATTCGAAGGTGTGGCTTTTCCTCGCGAAGGCCAGCGGCCCCATTTCCAGCGGGGTGGCCTGGTGCGGAATCCACGCGGTGACCGACTTCTCGCTCGCCATGGGCCAATAGTACTGGTCGGCGTGCCAAGGCGTGAATCCGCCGCTGGGTTCCTTGTAGAGCGCCTGATCGTGCCACATGCGCACGCCGGTCACGCCCAGCAATTCCGCCGCGATCCGCGCCAAGCGCTTCCCAAAGACGAACTCCTTGACCGTATCGCACTTCGTCCATAGGTTACCGACCTGAATGAACGCTTTGTTGTAGGTGGTCCGCTCGGCCATCGGGAGCGTATTGCGATTCAATTCCAGCACCTTTTTCGTGATCGCCGGGCCGTAGTACGCGAGCACCTCGGGCGAGAGCACCTGCTTAAGTTTGATGTATCCGTTCTCGCGGAAGAAGCCGATCTGTTCGGCGCTCAGCGCGTAACGCGAATCGATATCGAGTTTCGTGGCGACGGCGGTCATCGAAGGTTCCCTCGTGGAGTGGGCGAGCCGGTAGAGCGGCTGCGCATCGAGAACCATTCAACCCTCTTAGTAACTCGCGGGCTACGCCGGGGGATGCAAAGAATGGTACTTTTTTAATCTATGGCCTCTATTTATCATGGTGCATAGGCAAGAAGATACGGAATTGAGCCTGCATGAAAACCAATATCGAACGCATCGCCGCTCCGCTGGACGCCTCCTTCGTCTGCCGGCGGCGGCGGGAGGCGAGCTTCCCCTTCTTCTGGCACCGCCACGAGGAGGTCGAGCTGACCTTCATTGCCGCCAGCCGGGGGCGGCGCTTCGTGGGGGATTCGATCGCCGACTATGGACCCGGTGACTTAATCCTCCTGGGGCGCAATCTGCCGCATACCTGGCATTGCGAACGCGTAAAAGGAGCACAGGCAGATGCAACCTTCGTTCAGTTCGCGGAGGATTTTCAGGGGCCGGAGTTCTTTGCGCGTCCCGAGTGGACCCGCGTCCGGGGGTTGCTCGAACGCGCGCGCCAGGGACTGCAATTCGACGGCCGCGCGCGCGACCGCGCCGGCGAGCGCTTGCTCGGCATGCCGCGCCTCGATCCGGCGCGTAGGCTCCTCGCGTTGCTGGAAATCCTGGAAGAACTCTCTCGCGCGCGGCCGTGCGCGGTTCTTTCGAGCCTGCCATACGAAGCGCCGCACCGGCACGACGAAGCGCGGATCGACCGCGTCTGCCGCTTCGTAAATGCGCGCTTTCGCGAAGAGATCGCGCAGCCGGAAGCCGCGAAGATCGCGCATTTGTCCGCGCCCGCCTTCAGCCGTTTCTTCAAGCGCGCCACGGGCCGGTCGTTCACCGGCTACGTCAATGCCTTGCGCGTAGGGCATGCGTGCCGCGAACTGATCGAGACCGAGCGCTCCGTCGCCGAGATCGCGTTCGACGCCGGCTTCGGAAACCTCTCCAATTTCAACCGGCGCTTCCGGGAATTGAAGGGGCTCAATCCCCGGGACTTCCGGCGGCAGTTCCACACCCGCGGTGCGGCTGCGGCCGGGCTTTGATTTGCGCCGCGCGCGCGGCGGGCTTATGAAATCGGCATCCCACGCGGCCCAGGAGCCCGATGCATGCGCCTCGAACACATTGCCTTCCAAACCGCCGATCCCGTCGCCACCGCGGCATGGTACGAAAAGAACTTGGGGATGAAAACGATTCGCAAGCTGGAGACGGGCGCGCGGATGCATTTCCTGCTCGACGACGCCGCGCGCACGATTGTAGAGGTCTACAACAATCCGGCCGCCGAAGTGCCCGAGCACGCCAAGCGCCACCCGCTGCTTTTTCATTTGGCGTTCGAGACGGCCGATCTGGCAAGCGACCGCGCGCGGTTGCTCGCCGCGGGCGCGACGGCCGAAGGCGAGATCGATACGACGCCGGCCGGCGACCGGCTCTGCTTTCTGCGCGATCCGTGGGGCGTGGCGCTGCAGCTTTGCCAGCGCGCCAGCCGCATGCCGTAAGCGTCAGGCGTCGGTGTATCCCGGCAGCTTCGTATCGGCCCACGGGTGATCCTGAACCAACAGCCCGTCGTCGGGGTTGGCGGGCATCTCGCCCAGCGGATGCGTCTTCCAGGCGGAGCCTTCCAGCGCATCGGTTTCGCCGGCGGCCTCCAGCGTATCGATCATCCGCTTGCGCATCTTATCCAGCGGCTCTTTGAAGAAACCCACGCCCGCGCGGTCGCGCGTCTCGGCCGGATCTTCCAGACGGTCGAAGAGCATCTCGCGCCGGTCGGCCGCGCTGCGGATGTATTTCCAGCGCTCGCCGCAGGCCATGTACAGCCCTCGAGACCCGTGCATGAGTTGCGAATACACGACTTCGCGCGGCGCGCGTCCGGCGGCAAGGTCTGCCAGGTCCACGCCGTCGAGCGCATGCGAATCGACCTTCGCGCCAGCCGCGTTCAGGCAGGTCGGCGCGATGTCCACGAGACTGGCCGGTTTCTCGCAGCGCCCGCCGGCGGCGAAGCGCCCCGGCTGCCGGACCAATAACGGCACCCGGCAGGCGCTGTCGAGCATCGTGCGCTTGCCGAAGCAGCCGTAATCGCCCAGCAGTTCGCCGTGGTCCGAGCTGTAGACGATCAGCGTGCGGTCCAGTTGGCCGGTCTGCTCAAGGGATTTGAGGATGCGGCCGACCTGGAAATCGATGAAGGAAATACACGCGAAATAATACGCTCGCATGCAGCGGATCAGATGCAGGTCCAGGCCGGCGTCCCTGTACTTGCTGCGGTTCTGCTTGCGGTTGAACAGCGTCCAGAGCGCCTCGGCATCCGGAGGTATTTTGGGCAGCGGCATCATCGGCGCGCGGTACAGCTTGTGCCACGGATTCGGCGGCGCGAAAGGCGGATGCGGATGGATAAAACTGGCGTAGAGGTACCACGGCTCCTTTTCGGGCCGCTTTTCTTCGATGAAATGCACCGCCCGTTCGCCCACCCAATTCGTCGGATGCAATCGCGAAGGCATCTGCGCCGGCTGCGGCACGTAATACATCTCGCCCCGGATGCCGTGCGGATCGCAGACGTGCTTGAAGCCCTGCTCGTGCAGGAAGCGCACGTAATCGTCGCCTTGCGGATCGCGCACGATCTCTTCCTGCCGTTCCCGCGTCTGGAACCCGTACAGTCCGTCGGGCACGAAATGGCATTTGCCGATGCCGTGCGTGCGATAGCCGCTCCGCGCCAGCGCCTCGACGAAGGAGGTTCGTCCTTCGGGGAACTTGAAGCCGTTGTCGTAGCATTTGGTGTGAAAAGGATACTGGCCAAAGGTGAAGCTGCAGCGCGCGGCGACGCAAACCGGCGAGGGCGTGTACGCGCTTGTAAAGGCCGTGCCTTCGCTCGCCAAGCGGTCCAGCGCCGGCGTTTTGATCACGGGATTGCCGAGCGCGCGAACGGTATCGAAGCGCTGCTGATCGGTGAGGAGAAAAAGAATGTTCGGTCGTGCGGCGGCCATGTCGAAAGCTCCTCAAGAACCGTTCTTTGATCTCAATCTACCATGCTGCGACCGCAAGCGCATGAAGGATAGGGACTTGATGCGAAAAGGGCATGAGCGAGCGCGCGCCGGCCGGCTCGCCCGGGCGCCTTTCCGTTGCTTTCATGCCGCGCGCCCGCGCCAGATTTGCGCGCCCAGTTCCAACGCCATCAGCACGCCCGCCAAAACCCACAGCCACGGCGCAGCCGACCGGCCCGGGCGAAGTGCCGCCAATTCGCCGAAGATCGCTTCCGGCTCGGTGACATGCGCCGCCGCGACGCTCCGAAGCGTGCGCTCGATCTCGTCTGGCCAGCGTTCGAGGCCGGATTCGAGCGCGGCTGTGCGGCACCTGATCCAGTTCGCGCCGCTCCTGCCGTCCTCGCGCAACCGGTACACGCCCGGCTCGGCCAAGGCGGGAAGGTGGAAGCTTCCTGCTCCGGCCGGTACTTCAAGCGTCCAAGCAGCGGGCGCTACGGACGACTCCGGAAAGGCCCACGGCCCGTCGACGATCATCCGCCGCGGTTTCGACCGAGCGGCGATGGCCACTGGCGCCGCTTCGCCTGGCGCGATTTCATCGGGCGCCGACCAACCGCCGCGCGCGCGCCGCGCGTATTCCGCCAGACCTGCCCACAGCACCGGCCACGCCGGAGATGCGCTCAACGCGTCCCCCGCCGCCGCCCCGAAAGCCCATTGATGCACGGCGCCGGCGCCCATGGGCCGCCAAAGCCACCCCGGCGCGCCGTCCTCGAAGCGCAGCAGCGCGATATCTTCTGGCGCCCCGCGCCCGGGCAGCGCCAGTCGCAAGCGCCGCGGCAGCGGAATATCCGCCAGCGCACCGTTGCGCCCGTCGCGAAACGGTGCGACCAAAGGGTGCTCGGGTTCGCTCAGGCCCAGCCTCCAACCCCGCGCTTCGACCTCGGCGAAAGAGATCCCGCGGGGCCAGAGCGGCTCGTCGCCCGCCTCGCGCGCGGCCAGCGGAGAGTTGACGCCGTCGCGGACTCGCTGCAAATCGGGCAGCCAGACGAGTTGCAGGCCGGCCTCCACCCAGGCGCGAAGGCGTTCGGCCTGATCGGGCGGGACACGCGGGCCGTCCGGTCCGTGCAGCGCGACGAGCAAGCCCGTTTGGCCCTCCGGCGCGACGGCGGGCGGCCCGCTGCGCAAGTCCACGCGGTCTCCGGGCATGCCATCCAACGGATCGAGCGCCGCGCGCAGGGCTTCCCACGCTCCGTCGGGCTTGCCCGCAGCGGGTCGCTCGTCCGGCGCGCGCACGTCCCACAACCAGACCGGAGACGCGCCTTCCACCGTCCAGACCGCTTCGGCGCGGTCGTCGAACGGGCGCTCATCGGCGTCGGTGAAACGCGCTTCGAACCAGAGCGCCCCCGGCCGCGCGGCCAGCGCCGGAAATTCCAGCTCGACGCTCTGCCCGTCGGACAGCGCCACCGCTCGTTCGAGCAAGATCGCGGGCGCGCCGGCGCTCGGAACCGCGCCCGGCATATCCAACGCAGCCATGCGCACGCGTATCGGGCGCGATCCGCCTCCGCGTTCGCACGCCACACGCACCTGCATACGCAGCGTCTCGCCGGCCAGGGCCTCGGGCTGCCCCGGCGCGGGACGCGGAGCTTCGATGCGCCATTGCCGCGCCGGCGCGTCCGGCGGTTCGCAGATCAACAAGGGCGGTGCACCGCGCTTGCCGAACGCATCCAAAGCAGCGGTCCACCGCGCGGCCAGGGTCGAGTCGGTCCCTTCGCCGGCGTTGCGCTGACCGTCCGTTAGCAAGACGACGGCTCGTTCGGCGGCATCGATTTCTCCGAGCCGGCGCAAAGCACGAGCGAGCGCGGCGGTCCGATCGCCCGAATTGACGGTGGCCCTTGCTTCTTCCTCCAAGATCCTTTCGGGAGCCGCCCACGGTACGCGCCGACCGGAAGCGAATTCGCAGGCGATGCGCCGGACGCCCTGCCGCTCCGCGGCCTGCACCAACCTGCGCAGCGCGCGCGCCGCCACCCGCTCGCCGCGCGCATCGCGCTGCGCCGCGAAACTCGGCGAATCGTCGACGACCGCGCAGAGCGCGAGATCAAGATCCTCCTCGTCTAGGCCCGAGAGGCCAAAGCCTTTGACCCGCGGGCCGGCCAGCGCGCAGACCGCCGCCGCCAGCAGCACACAGCGCAGGATCAGCAGCCCCAGATCCTCGAGTTTGCGCCGCCGTTCGGGGACCGGCTGGGCAGGCCATTCGAGGAAGAACGCACCTGGGAAATCGACCGTCCGTTCGCGCATTCGCGCGCGGAAATGGATCGCCACCGGCAGCAGCGCCGCCGGCAGCGCCCAAAGCAGCGCGGGGAAGGCGAAGGTAAGTTCCACCAGACAGAATTCCCATGTGCGAGATGGACGAAGCCCGGTCATTATAAACGCATACCCGGCGCCGGGCGCTCAGGAATATGACGTGGCGCTTGAACCTAAAGTTAGAATGGCACCCCGAACAAGCCGATCCAGGTTCAACGGGACGGCGGAGGCTCTTGTTGCAGCGGTTCCGACTCGAATGCAAACGTATTGCGGCGCGGCTTAGGCGGTACGGAGGGCGGCGGAGGCGCTTGAGTCGCGCGTTCGCATGCGTCGGCACGGCGCATCGCCGCTTGGCCTTCGTCGACCAGATTGAGATCGCTGCAGAGCAACGTCAGCACGCTCCAGGTGTACGCGTCGTCCGGCTGGATCTGCGTCGCGCGGCGGGCGCGCTCCAGTCCTTCCTCGGCGCGGCCGAGTTTTCGGAGCGCCGCCGCCGAGGAGGCCAGCAGCCGCGCGTGTTGCGGATGGGTCCGCAACGCCGCTTCGCACAATGCCAAGGCTTCTTCGAAACGCTTGAGCCGTTCGAGCACGAAGACTTTGCGCTCCAGCGCATCCGCATCGTTCGGAGCCCGCTGCAGCACTGCGTCCCAAGCCGCCAGCGAAGGCTCGTAGCGCCCCAGTTCGCAGAGCGCCAGCGCGAGGTTGCGTTGCGCGCCTGGGTGCCCGTCGATCGCGGCGCTGCGTTCGTAACAGCCCAGTGCGTCGGGCAACCGTCCGGCCATTCGCCACGTGTTGCCTTTGTTGTACCAAAGCGCGCTGCTTTGCGGATTGAGCTGCAAGCCCCGGTCGAAGGCCGCATGCGCGTCCTCGAAGCGGCCGAGATCCTTAAGCATGCAGCCTTTCGCGTTCCATGTTTCGGCGTCGTTCGGATTCAAACTCACCGCACGCTCGGCCGACGCCAGTGCTTCTTCGAAGCGGTGCAGTTCGCCCAGCGCGAGGCTCCGGTACGACCATGCCAAGGCAAAGGCGGGCGCGAGCTGCGTCGAACGATCCAGCGCACGCAGCGCCTCCTGCGGCCTGCGCAATCGAAAGAGGCAGATCCCGTATTGGCCCCAGGCGTTCCCGTCGTCGTCTTTGATCTTGAGGCCGCGCTCGTAGAGGGGCAGCGCTTCGGCGCTGCGGCCCAGCGTTTCCAAACCGATACCCAGATTGAAGAGCGCGGGGAAGCACTGCGGATCGAGCGCCAATACGTTCCGGTAACCCGCGACGGCTTCGGCGGTCCGTCCGGCCTTGTCCAGCGCCCGCGCGTCCAGAAACATGCGCTCGAGTTCCGGCGACGGCGCGGCGGCAGGCGACGGCTGCCCTTGGCCCGGCAGCGCGATCTTCCGGCCTTCCTTGAGCGACTGAAGCAATCCCAGCGCCTGCTGCACCTGGCCGGGCGGGCTGCCCGGCTGCAACTTAAGGTAGCACTGCAGACTGGCGATGGCATCCTGCGGCGGACGGAGAGCGGCCTCCAGATTGCCCCGGTTGAACCACGCACTCTTGTTCTGCGGGTCGGCTTCCGTCGCGCGGACATGATGCGCCAGCGCCTCGTCGTAACGCCGCAGCTTGACCAGCACATGCCCCTTGTCGGTCAATGCCGAAGCATGCCGCGGGTCCAGCGCGATCGCCTTGTCGTAACTGGCCAGCGCTTCCGGAAGCTTGCCGAGGTTATCCAACGAGTCGGCGCGCTGAAACCATAGCTCCGCAAATTGCGGGCAATGCCTGACGCCGCGATCCAGCGCATCGAACCGCCGCGCTTCGTCATGCAGTTCGCGGTAGCAGTCCCCGATGGCCAGCCAGATGGTCTCCATGTGCGGGGCGGCGGAGGTAATCTGTTCCAAGAGCTGCGCCGCTCCCGCAAAGTTCTGGGCGTCCACGGCACGCATCGCCGCCTGCTGCAGCACGGGGATATCGGCCGGTCGCGCCGCTGGCCGTGGCGCTTCGGTGCGAAGCGCCACCGCTCCCGAGGAGACCGCGGGCAACCCGGCGGCCGCGCGCGCCTGCTTCGCCAAGGCTTGCACCACCGCCTGCCCCGGCGCGGCGCGCGCCGCCGCGTCGAACTGCTTCACCGCTTCCTGCAGGTCTTGCCGGCCGAAGGCACTCAGGCCAGCCGCCACCGCCGGACCGGGATCGCCGCCACCGGCGCCCGCTGGTCCGCGCGCGGCGGGCGCCGGTGGAGCGGCGGGCGCAGCCGCCGCAGGCATCCGTTCGCCGCAATACTGGCACTTGGCCGCACCGGGCAAGTTCTTCTGCTTGCAGGCCGGGCAGAGCACGGGCTCGTACAGCCGAGCGCCGCAATACAAGCAGATCGGTTTCGTCTCGGGGACCGAACGGTGGCACTTAGGACAAGGAACGGGCATGTGCAGCCCTCATGCCGGGAACCTGATTGGAATATTGTGTACGGTTTTGACGCCGAGTCTTTCGGATTGCAAGCGCGCTCAGGCCACTTGCACGGTGCGCTTGCTGCACGTGCATCGAATGGACGGCAAACCGAAGCTACTTGAATTTGAATACGGTCTGCTGCGATCCGTCGGGAATCCGCTTCGCGCTGACGCCCTTGACCGAGGCCAGCCGCCAGCCGCTCGATCGGCGCTCGAAGACGATGCGATCCGTTTTTCCGCGTGCAGGCGTCACGGTCAAAATCCCGCGCTTGGCTTCCATCTCGAAATGAACCTTCGGCGGCCGTTCGCGCCCCTGAGCCGGCCAGAGTACATGAACCAAGGTCTCTACATGGCGGCGCACATCTCCCCGCGCGCGCAGATAGGCGAAAGTGCGTTTCTTAAACTCGTACGTATCCGTCTCCAGCACCGCATCGGCCGGAGCGGCATTGAGAATATGCAGACGCTTGCCCGAACGCACGATGGTGGCCTCGCGCGCGCCGGGCTTGAGGCGCAGTTCGCCGGAAGCCTGAAAGCGCGTCTCGAGTTCGCAGCGCCCGGGCCCCTGGATGGCCACATCGTCCAGCAGGACCGCGTACCGGCCGCCCACGGTTACCAAGTGCCGCACCACGCGCCGGCCCACGCCGGCGTACGCGGCGCTCAGGTCGCAAGCGAGGTAGTGAAACCCGCGCGCCGAACCGAAACGCAGATACTTCGCGCGTCGTCCGCGGATCTGGTCGCTCTTCATGAGGAGCACCGTCGAATGCATGCCCGTCTCGCCCGCGCCGTAGCCGGGATCGTGCAGGTAACGCACGCCGTCGGCGACGAAGACGAAATGCCCGAGATCGCGGTTGTTATGCGAGCTGTTGCTGATCCAGCCGCCGTTAAAGGCCAGCCACAGGCGCGGCGACTGGAGCACCGCATGCCCGCAACCTCTAAAGAGGACCGCTTCCGGAAGCTTGGGCTTGCGTTTGACGACCGGACGTTCCGACCGCCACAGGAACCAAAACGGATCGGCGCCGCGGTAGTAGAACGGCGCGCCGCCGTGATCGGCGCCCCAGCGTAACAGCGTATCGCCACCGGCCGCATGGCGTTCGTAGAGCGCGCAAAGCATGGCCATCGGCCCGCGCTCGAAGGTTTGCAAGCCCGAGCCGGAAAAGGTATCCTCGCCCATGTTGTTGAAGTTCGCGTAGTGGTCGTCCGGTGCTTTCAACCACGTGATCCAGTAGCCGGCGCGCTTGCGGGCGGTCTCGGCGTAGAGTCCGCGGTCGCCGCCAAAGAAGCGGCTCGCCGCGGCGGCCAGGATGTGCGAAAAGCTCTCGCCGTAAAGCCGGTACATCACGCCTTCGTGTCCGCCTCCGTCTTGCAGAATCACGCGCTTAAGGAAACGCCGCACGCCTCGCCACGCCGCCCGCGCGGCTTCTTTCGCTTCCGGCGCTTCATCGTACAGCGCCAGCGCCGCCAGCCCGTTGCCGCCGTGGCAAACCCCGCTCCAATTTGAGACTGGATTGTCGATCCACCAGTCTTTGTATTCGCGGAGCGAACGCAGATAGACGCGCGTACTCAGGTCCAGCAAGCGTTCGCGGTACCGCGCTCGGCCGTCCGGATCGAGCAGATCGTGGCACCAATCGTAGACCAGCGCGCACGCCTGAGCCGCTTCGCTGGTGCCCAGGTCCGCGCCGCGATTCCAGCCGCGGTCGCTGTGCCAGCTCGGAGCATCCAGGAGTGCCCACGCTTCGCGCAACGCCCGCGCCCCGAAGCGCCGGTCGCCCTTGAGCACATAGGCGAACGCGCAGGTACCGCAGATACCCAGCGCTTGGCGCGGCTCGTCGAAGCCCACGGGTTTGCGCTTGAGGTCGGCCTGAGCGTTGCGCAGCAGGCGCGACCGGCGTTCGGCAAACGGCGCAGTGGACCACCGGCGGTGCAGCGCGGGCAGGTCGTCGCGGCTGAAGTATAAGTAGGGATGCTCGCGGGTGGTCATCGGTCGAGCGTGGGCACTTGCTGCATCAACTCCTCGGCGGAGAGAAAGCGCGGAGCGATCTTGACCACGTGATCGGGCGGGTAAACGACGCCATGCGTCTGCGCGAGCAGCATCTCGGCGCCTTGCTCGCCCATGCGGTCCATCGGGAGCGCCACGCAGGTCAAACCGAGCCGAGAAGGCTCCACGCCGGTATCGATGAAGTGAACGACCTCGAACTCGCGGTGCCAACCGGCCGGCAGTGTGTCTTCCTCCTTCACCGGATAATTCATCGCACGCGCAGTGGTCCAGTCGTTGTCGATGAAGAGCGCGGTTGGGGCGGGGCGCACGGAAAGCAGACGCCGCGCCAAGGGCTGGACCTGGCGCCAATCGAAATTCATGCGCACTTCCAGTTCGGGGCGGTACTCGATACCGGCTTCGTGCAGCGCCAGTCGATACGCGGCGTACTTTTCGCGTTCGTTCATCGGCAGCGGGACCGAACCGTCGAACGGCGTCACGTGCGTACGCCAGACCGCGATCCGCTTGTGGCCCTTCTTGATCAGATAATCCATCAGCTTTAGAGAGCCGGTGAAACTGTCGCCCACCACCTGCGGCACCGCGGCCACGGTGGGATAGTAGCCCAACCGCACCGCCGGCCGGCCCAGCCGCCGCGCTTCCTTGAGCCAAGCGAAGAATCCCTGATGCGCCGACATCACGCCTTGGCAATCTTCCAAAAGCGCCCGCTCGTTCGCCTTCAGACGCTGCATGTCCGCGTCGACGGGATCCTTCACGAACTGCAAATGGAGCGTATGCCCGAGCGTCTGCAGCCGGCCGGAGGCGGCAAGAAACGCGGGGCTCCAGGCCATTTCCGCACGGACCGCCGGTTCGGAAAGAAACGTGAACTGAAAATGCGTATCCGGCTTGCCGCCGCTGGCGACGTGCTTGCGCGAACGGCGCAGCGGCCGGTAGCCCAAGCGTTCGGCGGCGCGCAAGACGCGCAAACGCAGGTCTTCGCGCACCCCGGCTTTACCGTTGAGCACGCGCGAAACCGTCGCGACACTCACATCCGAAGCAGTCGCCACTTCGGCGAGACTCGGCCCCATCGCCACCCCGTTTGCTTCAGCGACCTCTTGTTCCGCCATCCGCGCCTGACCTCCGAATCCCGCAATGCCGCCCGCGCTTCCCATTCAACTGCATGAGACTTACACGTCAGATAATTACGGTACACCGACCTATTCTCGTAATTACGAGTAATTTTCAAGAAACCACATACTCATGTAAACTTTATTATAATATATATTTATACCATAACAGCACATCGATTGGCGCGATTTTATGAGGACATTCCGCACGGTCTTTCTAGAAATTAAAGATCCTTTTCAGCCTCCTGAGGCGCATCCAACTCCTTTAGGTAGTCCAATACGGCCTCCAACTCGTCCACAGGCATTCCCGGTTTGCGGCCGGCTTGATCCAATTCCTGAAGCAGGAGCAGGTCCTCGAAATCTTCCGCCTCGCGCAAGCGGAGTTTGGCGCGATGCCCCAGCGTGCCGTCCGCAAAAGCGTGCGCTTCCATATGGTGTTCGATCAGGAAAGCCGTCCGGTCGGTAATCGAATCGTCCAGCGCTTCCAGCCCGGCCGCGACGTGATCGTGCGGATCGATCGCTTTGCCGATGTCGTGCAACAAAGCCGCCAGTAGAAACTCTTCGTCGTACGGCCGCTCCCGCCGCGCCAGTTCGAAGACCTGCAAACTGTGGTACAGCGCGTCGCCTTCGGGATGCCATTTCGGGCTCTGCTTGACGTTTTCGAGGGGCCGCAACAACAACCGGTATAACTCGAAGCGGTCCCATCCCGTACCAGGCTCCTCCTCATCCTCCGGCTCATCGAGTTCCGCGCCGGGGTACTCGCTCGCCAGAAACGTTTCCAGTTCGTTGAGCGAAAACCGCTCCATCGCTTTGCCGGTAATAGAACTCTTGAAGGCGTATCCGATCTTGGATTTCGGATAGACCGTCAGCTCGACGGGGAAGCGTTCGTGCACATGGATGTGATGAAAGACCCGCTCTTCGTGGTGCTTAAGGATGCGCTTATGCTCGACTTCGTACGCCCAACCAAGCTCGTCCAAGGCCATGGATACTTCGGCGACTGCGTCGCAGAAGACATGAATATCGATATCGCTGTCTTTACGAATGTGGCCGGTGCAAACGCTCCCGATCAGTCCCGGGCGGAACCGGCTCAGACGCCGCATCACCTGCAGCGCGAACAGGCGCATCGCTTTGAGTTGCTCGAACCGCGCATCACCTTCGTAAAGGTCGGCGAGCAAGTGGATCTGCTCGCGAATTTCGGCGTTGCTGGGCAAATCTTTTGGACGGTAGCGGTGATCGATGCCCAACTGCTTGGCGGCCTTGCGCTTGGCCGTGAAGTATTCGGTTTCCTGGCGTGCGTACATCAACTGAGCGGCGATACGGGCGATATGTTGGCGAAGACGCGGGTCGGCCATGTCCAATCGTGCGCCGTTACGAAGCCCCATGATCGGCGCGTGGGCGTTTGCCGCGGCCGCGGCACGCCGAACTATACCTCATTCCAATCCGATCGCCAATTTCCCCGGCAAGTTCGTGCGGCTCGGCTCATAATGCGTACCTTGCTACTATGCCGCGGAGACCGGTCATGCCCTTCGAATACCCCGACCTCGAAACGCTGCATTCCGACGCCTTCACCTCCCTTGAGAACTGGCACCACGAAGGCATCGGCGAACTGGTCAAGCTGCCCCAAGGCGGGATGCAACTGCATTGCCATGGCAGCCGCCAAGGGGCCGAAGGCTGCATGGCATTCTTCCGCCCTACTTTGCCCGACCATATCGCCGTCGAGTACGAGATGGTCGTACATAGCCACGGCGGCCTGGTCATTAACTACCTCGCCATCCGCGGGCTGCGCGGCGAAGATCTGATCACTGACGCCTCCAAGCTTCCTCCGCGCAAGGGCACCATGCCCAATTACTACGCCTTGAAGGACGGCCTGCAGAGCTACCACGTCTCGATCAGCCGTTTCGGCGACAAGGGCCAGCATACCGAAACGAGCAATTGGCGGCGCAATCCCGGGGGACATCTGGTCGGGCACGGCATCGATCCCTGCCAGGAGATCGGACGGCGCTACCGCATCCGCTTAGTCAAAGATCGCGGCCACTTGCAGATGTTCGTCGACGGTAAGTTCGCCCATGGGTTCGTCGACTGGAACGATGCGCCGATCACCCGGCCCGACTACGGCAAATTCGGCTTCCGCACCATCGGCAGCGACGTCAAGATCGATGTATTCGACTTCAAAGTTCATCGTATCGCGGCGAACGACAAGCAGTGGGAGAGCTGGACGGGTTAGCCGACGACGGCTTAGTGCACATCGCGCAGCCATGGGTTATGCAAAGTCCACCCTTTTTATTACGCATTATTTTTCGCCAACGCCTTCGCTGGGCCACTCGTTCGATCAAGTAGCCGCAACTTGCCGTTTGGGAATTCGTGATCGCTATCCCGTTAGGAGGACTCCGCCATGCGCCAATCGAAAGCCTTGCTACCTTTCCTGATCTTGTGCCTAGCCAGTTCGGGAGTTTTCGCGGCCGGGGTGGGAAAAGGCCGCACGCAAAGCATCTTTCGCGCCGACTTTGTCACCTTGGCTAAGAATCGCATCCTGCTCAAGCTCGATGTCTCCCAGGCCATGGCCGGCGTGCCCACCAACACGACAGGGACACGGAACGACGACGTCGGCGGTTTGAACGTATCGGTTACGTTGAACGGAACCGAGTTCACGGAAACGTTTGCGTCCAATGGGCGTGTGAATACGGCCACGTTCAAGGCGCGTCTGGTCGCGAACGGGCAGATCCTGTTGATCGACCTGCGCGGACTCGATCTCCCCACGATTTTGGGTCTGGATTCGACCGTCGCCGGTAAAAATCTGAACGTCTCGCTGGACGTCCTGGTTTCCGTTTCGTCACCCGAAGATCCGGATACCGGCGAAGTACCCAGCGACGGCGTTCAGGCCGACCTTTTCGACGGCGGCTACGATTACAAGTATTCGCAAAAGGCCGATCGCTTCGCGCAAGGGCGCGGCTTCCCCAGCAACAAACCGTAATCGCGCGTCTTCGACCCGCATTCTTCAACGCACCCGGCCCACTCGGCCGGGTGCGTTGTTTCCGGACGCCTGAGCGGCTACAATGCCGCTCATGAGTAACGCCGCTGCCACCCTGCCCGATCTCGCCGCGCGCATGCGCGCGCTGGCCATCGAAGCCCGCGCCGCCGCCCGAGCGCTGGCCACCGCCCCCACCGCGCAGAAGAACGAGGCACTGGCACGCGCCGCCGAATTGCTCTCGTCACAGCGCGCCGAACTCGAAGCCGCCAACGCGCAGGATCTGTCCGCCGCGAAGTCGAGCGGGCTCTCCGGTCCCAAACTCGACCGGCTGCGCCTCGACGGCGGCGTGCTCCAGCGCCTGGCCGAAGGCCTGCGCCAGGTGATCGACCTGCCCGACCCGGTCGGCGCCGAGATTTCACGCTCGATCCGGCCCAACGGGTTGGTCCTGCGTCAGGTGCGTTGTCCGATCGGCACGATCCTGATTGTTTTCGAGTCTCGGCCCAATGTGACCGTCGAAGCCGGGAGCCTCTGTTTGAAGAGCGGCAACGCGACCATCCTGCGCGGTGGGCGGGAAGCGCAGCACTCCAACTCCGCGCTGGCCGGGATCCTTCGCGCAGGCCTGCGCGCCGCGGGACTGCCCGAAGCCGGCGTGTGCGTGCCCGACACGACCGACCGCGCCGCCGTTGGCGAGTTGCTCAAGCTGGAAGGCTTGATCGACCTCGCCATTCCGCGCGGCGGCGAGAGCCTCATTCGCGCGGTCGCCGAACAGGCCCGCATTCCTGTCATCAAGCACTACCAGGGCATCTGTCATGTCTATGTCGACCGCGCCGCCGATCCCGATCTGGCCCGCAAGCTGGTGGTTAACAGCAAGCTCCAGCGTGTCAGTGTCTGCAACGCCGCCGAAACGCTCCTGATTCACGCCGAGGCCGCGCCCAGTCTGCTTCCGGCCATCGCGAAGGATTTGGTTGCGGGAGGCTGCGAACTGCGCGGCGCTCCGCAAGCGCTGGCGATTCTCGAAGCCGCCGGTATTCCCTGCGCCGCTGCCGAAGAAGCGACCTTCCGCACCGAATGGCTCGACAAGGTGCTGTCCGTGAAGGTAGTCGAAAGCCTCGATGCAGCGATAGAACACATCGAGCGCTTCGGCTCCCGGCACACGGAGACGATCGTAACGCGCGACGAGGCCGCCGCGCGCGCGTTCCAGTCGAGGGTCGATTCGGCCTCGGTTTTCTGGAACGCCTCCACGCGACTGGCGGACGGCTTCGAGTTCGGCCTAGGCGCCGAAATCGGGATCAGCACCGATAAGATCCACGCTCGCGGTCCGATGGGGCTGGATTCGCTCACGACTTACAAGTGGCTCGGCGACGGCGCGGGGCAGATAAGAACCTAAAAACTCCGAATCTTCCCGGACGCTGTTCCCCGGCTGCGTTAAAATGGGTTTCGTTTGCAATTCGGCAGGGAGACTGGATCGGGAGGCGTAGAGTCGAGCGCATGTCCGCCACGACAAAAGCCATTTTCGGCCGCCCCGTCACCGGGGTTTCCAACGGCGGCGCCCACATCAGCGTGGACGTCATTACTCTGTACAAAGATAAGGTCGTGCTCTTCGAGCGGCCGGGGTTGAAGCCCGGTGGCCAGGACGACTTGGGCGACCTCTGGTTTCCTTGGGACTACCTCAACTACGGCGAACAACCCGACGCCGCCGCTAAGCGCGTGCTCAAGCAGTGGGGCAAGGCCGAGGGCAAGACTCTGCGCCTCGTTGAAGTGTTCAGCATGGTCCCGCCCGGAGAAGACTGGCATTTGGCCTTCCAATACGTGGCCGACTTGAAAGCCGCGCCGAAAAACGGGCAGGACGTGAAGGAAGTGAAGCTGATCGAGCCCAATCAACTGCCACGC
>BTVV01000135.1:0-16074 GCA_045863855.1 Planctomycetota bacterium
GGCGCCGCGCGAGCGGCAGGATGTCCTCGCGGCCTTGCTCCCCCACGAAATCTGCTTCCACAGCCGCGACCATTCGGTCCACCCCACGCTGGCCCCGCGCTGCGACGAAGCCGGCTGGACGCGCGGGCTCGCCGAAGTCCGCGCCACCGAACTGGAAGCGATCAGCTGGGTGAAGGAGATCCACCGCCGCGACCGCCTCTACACCGCGGTGCCGCCCGGCAGCAACGTCGCGCCGCAGACGATCTGGCTCTACCAGCGCGCCGGCATCCCGACCTATGCGGGCGGGTTCTTCGGAAACCGCGACGGGAAGCTCTACTGGTACCTCGGCAGCCTCCAGGTTCCCTACACGATCGGCGCCGACGGCGTCTTCGCCAAGCAGGAGGTCGACGAAGTCTGGAAACGCTTCGACGCGCAAGCAGGCTGGCAGACGGCCGTCCTGTGCATCCATCCCACCTACACGTTCCACCATACCTTCTGGGACAAGGTGAACTTCGACGCCGGAACCAACCGCCCGCGCGAACGCTGGGAGCCCGCGCCCGCGCGTGCCGACGGCGAGCGCGAAGCGCTCTTCGAACGCCTTAGCGCCTTCCTCGACCGGATCAAAGCCGACCCGCGCTTTGCGTTCACCGATTACAAAACACTCTCCACCGCCGCCGAACGCAAGCGCGCCGCGCGCCGGCCTTCGGCCTGGCCCGCTGCGGCGTTCGCGCCGCTGGCCGAACAGCCCGACTGGATCGAACACCGCGGCGATGGCGGAGGCTCGCTCAGCGCGCAGGAAGCCTTGGGCGAACTGGCCGCGCGCGCCACCGGCGATCCGGCCTGGCGCGAGCAGCTCGATCCGCGCCGCCTGCCCGGCCCGGTCGAGACGCCGCAGGTGCTCGAGCGCGACGTGACGCTTTCCCGCGCCGAGGTGCTCCAAGGGTTATGGAAAGCGCAGACCGAACTGGGCGCCGAGACTCAGGGCTTGCCCGCCGCCTGGAAGCTCAACGGTTGTTCGGGCGGCCCCGGCGCGATGCTGGCCGCGCTGGCCCAATTCGCCCAAGGGCGCGAGAAGGCCACCCTGAAGGCCGGGCATCCCGAAACCTGCGCCGGCGTGAAGCGCAGCGGACTGGACGGCTGGAAGTACGGCGCGTGGCTGTACAAGCCCGGCTTCGAAGGCGCGCAGAATTTGAAGCTCGCGAAGCAGATGGCCTGGACGCTGTG
Organism: Planctomycetota bacterium; assembly: GCA_045863855.1. Taxonomy (GTDB): domain Bacteria; phylum Planctomycetota; class SZUA-567; order H5-PLA8; family H5-PLA8; genus H5-PLA8. The sequence goes on from BTVV01000135.1 coordinate 1,204, forward strand.
CCCGGCGGAGGCCTAGTTGCGCAAAGCGAAACGTAGCATGGAGTGTGGTGCGTGTTTCGAGTGTGGACTCAGGCCTGAGTCAATAGGTGTTTACCGCCTATTAGATGTGAAGTCGATTTTCCGAGTACCTACAAACCTGCCCAGAAGTCCTTTACTGATTCCCATTTAACTTCTGATTCGCCGCGAATAAAAAGTCCCGCGCCACCTACTCCAAGAGGGGCTCCCAAAACGGATGTTACCCAGACTCCTGAACTAAGGTGTAGCAATACAACTTCGGAACTTACTTCTCCTTTATAGAGATCTCTGTACACACCATCAATGATGCCGTTAACCAGTCTTGGATAGTCGTCGATCTTAAGGGGTCGGCCATGGGAGGGGACTTCGCATGTCGAGAAAACATGATCGTATGACATGGGTAGCACGAAGCTAATCCGATTGTCGAGCGTGAAGTAGGTAGTGATGGAATCGAAGTCATCTCCATCCTTGGTATGGATTTTTAAGTGCACCGCAGCGATTTTGCGGCCCTCGACTTGTCCTCTAGAAAGGGTGGCCATGGCCTCAATCTCCAGACTCCGCATGATACCTTTATGCCTGTTGGTGCGACCTTGCTAGTGATCTATAGATGATCTGAAATATAGGTAACTAAGAGCGGATATTTAAGCTCACGGTCACACATTTAGTAAGTCGAGAAGGATTGAGATTCTACGTGGCTGCAATAGTGGGCAGTTGGGGGCCGGCTTAGTTTGCCGTTTGAAGCCAACAACCTACTTCTTCAACCCATTCAGCCACTTCCGCCACTTGCCCACGTCGTCGCCGAAATCCTGCCCCGTGACGGCGCGCAAGGCGCTGGCCGGCGCGGATACGGTCGTGCGCACTCGCGTGATCCCCAACTCCGGGAACTGCACCGGGAAGCTGAGCAGAATGGGAATGATCACGTTCCCGCCCTGCATGACGGTGAAACTGTCGATCTGCCGCGTCTGGAAGTTGGTCAGTTCGGTGAGCGTCGGGCGCATCTCGCAGACGACGTAGTAAAAGAACGCTTCGTACACCCGCGGATCGTCGAGCGCCCGGAGGCTGCGCACGGCCGCGTCGCGCAGCGGAGCGTTGCGCACTTCGCCGCCCTCGTCGAACGCGCCCATCAGGTGCCGGATCATCCCGCCCACCGCCGCGTCGTCCTTGCGTTCCTTGATCAGCTTCACCGCTTCGTCGCGCACGCCCGTCTCGGGATCCATCACCGCCGACCAAGCCAGCGAAGGCGAGACGCGCGGACCCGCCGGCTTGACGACGCGCAGGCCCTGCAGCGCGCCCAACCGCGTATCGGACTGCGGCATGCGGCGGAAATCGAGGCACGCCAGCAGCACGTCGCCGGCTTGATCGCGGTCGCGGATCAGCGCCGCCACCGCCGCTTCGCGCTTGGCCTCGTCGCCGTCGCTCGCGCCCAGCGCCGCCGCGTGTTCGACGATGCTCTTCTCGAAGGCCGTGCGCGCGGCGGCCTGCGATTCCGTCCCTTCGCCGCCCGCCGTCTCGGCAATCTCCACCGCGCCGTCGCCGGGGGAACTCGGCGCCGGAAGCTGAGCCGCCTCGTCCGCCGGCATCCAGCGCCCGTCACGGTACACGTCGCCCGTGGCCTTCCGAGCCAGCGCGTGATCGGGATCGGCCTTCAGCGTCGCCTGCAGCGCGCCGTCGGCGAAGCTGTACAGCCGCTTGCTGCACGCCCACTTGTAGAGTTCGAACTGCCCGCGTGCGTCGTCGGCCTTAAGCTGATTCTGGCGCTGCAAGTATTCTTGCCGCGCCGCCTGATCCACCTCCACGCGCCGCACCTCCGCGCGCAGCAGCGTCACCTTGCGGATGCCCGTATTTAGCGCGATCTCCGTCTGCTTCGGATCGTAATTCACCAACTCGCCTTCAAGCACCGTACCGTTCTTCAGCAACACCACGTCCGCCGCCTGTAGCGCCGACCCCGCGCCCGGCCAGCCGCTCACCGCGCTCATCCAGCAAACGGCCAGCAGCACCCTGTGTCGTCGCTTAACAATCATCGCAGGAAGTCCTTATACGTCCGGCTCGGTACCGGTTTTCTTGAGGCATGGACGCTGCCTTGGGGCCATTCTTAGGACCATTCATCGAGCAGGTGCAGCAATCGTGCGCACATGCGCAACGGCGGAGCTTCCTGATTCTCTTAACCTTAGCTTCGACCTACGGTTGCAAGAAATCGAAGGTGCGTTTCGATGCCCCGGAAGAAGGTCGGCAGATGCAGCTTTTCGTTCGGCGCGTGGAGGTTGTCGTCGGGCAGGCCAAACCCCAGCAGCAAGGATTTAACCCCCAGCGCCTCCTCGATTTGCGCCACCGCCGGGATCGTTCCGCCTTGGCGCATGAAGAGCGCCGGCTTGCCCCACACCGCCTTCAACGCTTCCGCCGCCGCGCGCGCCTCGCGGCTGTCGCGTTCGAGCAGCGACGGGCGCGCGTCCGCGAACGTGAGCAACTCCCACTTTACGGTCGGCGGCGCGTGCTCCTTTAAGTAACGCTCCAGCCCGGCCTGAATCTTGGCAGGCTCTTGGTCGGCCACCAGCCGCATCGAGACCTTGGCCATGGCCCGCGACGGGAGCACCGTCTTGCTGCCCTCGCCCGTAAAGCCGCTCAAGAGGCCGTTCACTTCCAGCGTCGGACGCGCCGACGCGCGCTCGACCGACGTATACCCGGCCTCGCCGAACAGCTTCGGCGCGCCGGTCTGCTCCAGCCACCAGGCGTCCGGCTGCGGCAGCTTCGCCAGGTCCGCGCGCTCGGCCTCCGAAAGTTCCCGCACGTCGTCGTAGAAGCCCGGAAGCGTCACGCGCCCGTTCGCGTCTTTCATGCCGGCCAGCAGCTTCGCCAGCACCTCCGCCGGATTCTGCACCGCGCCGCCAAAGAGCCCCGAATGCAGGTCGCGCTGCGGACCCTGCACGCGGATCTCGAAATACGAAAGGCCGCGCAGCGCGTACATGATCGCAGGCTGATCCGGCGCAAGGATGCCCGAGTCGCCGTTGAGACAGAAGTCGCAGCGCAGCCGCTCGCGATTGTCCTTCAAGAAGCCCGGCAGGCTGGGGGAGCCGATCTCTTCTTCGCCTTCCAGCATGTACTTCAAGTTCACCGGCAGCCGCCCGCGGTTGGTTTGGACCAGCGCTTCGACGGCCTTTAAGTGCGCGACGAGCTGCCCCTTGCTGTCCGAGACGCCGCGTGCGTAAAGGTTATCGCCGCGCTGAGTGGGCTCGAAGGGCGGGCTGGTCCATTCTTGGAGCGGTTCGGCGGGCTGGACGTCGTAGTGATCGTAGAAAAGCACCGTCGGCGCCCCGGGTCCCGCGCCCAGATGTTCGCCGTACACCACCGGATGCCGTGCCGTGGGCAGCGCCGCGACGTTCTGGAAACCCAGCGCCCGCAGGCGCTCCGCGCACCATGCGGCCGCGCGGCCCATGTCAGCGGCGCGCGCAGGATCGGTGCTCACCGACGGAATGCGGACCAGGTCGATCAAGTCGCGCTTGAACGCCTCCGTGCGCGTGCGGGCATACTCCAATGCGGCTTCCAGGTCGGACATGCAGGTCTCCCGTGGGGTTTACGCCAGCGCCTGGCTCAGCGCGGCCAGCGACGTATCGTAACGCCACTGCGTGTTGCGGTGCGTCCCGTCGTACTCTTCGTAGCGGTGCGCAATCCCGTACTCGGCGAACTTGCGCACGATCCGGCGGCAACCGTACAGCAAGTTCCATTCGTCCCGCGTGCCGCAATCGAGGTACAGCAGCTTCAGGCTCGCGAGCGCTTCTCGCACGCGGGGCTCATCGATCATGAAAAGCGGATCCTGCGCCTCCCAGCGCGCCCAGACGTCCGGACGCAGCGCGCACGTCTCGGGGTCGAACGGCAGATCGAACCCTAGCGGGCTTTCGCGATTGGGGCTGTAGCACGCCGACATCGCGGCAAGGTTCATCAGGTCGAAGAACGGCCCATCGCGCGAGGGCTGCGCGGCCGGATCGGCCAGCACCTTCGCCCAATCGCCGAACTTCGCCGCCGCGCGCGCGAACTTCGGGAAATCCGGCCGGTAGCACAGCTCGAAGCCCTTGTCGCCGCAGTGGTCGCCCACACCCGCGAAAATCTCGGGGTGCCGCATGCCCAGGCACAGAGCGCCGTACCCGCCGCTCGATTTGCCCGCCACGCCGCGATGTTCCCGCGAAGCCCGCGTGCGGAAGTGCGCGTCCACCCAAGCCACCAGTTCCAATACGTAATCTTCGTAGCGCCCCACCGCCGCGCTGTTGACGTACTGGCTCCCGCCGTAGCGCGTGAAGCAATCGGGCAATACGAGAATCGCCGGCTTCGCCGCGCCCGATGCGATCAATCGGTCCATCCGCGCATGCAGCGGCTCGTCCCAGGCCGTTTCGTGAAGCATATTCACGCCGCGACCCGTGAACCCGGCCAGCACGAAGATCACCGGATACCGCGCGTCCGAATCGCCGTAGCCCGGAGGCAGGTACACCGGCAGCGTTCGCACGTGCGGGTCGCCCAGCGGATTCCCGCGCAGCGCCACGCTCTCGACTTTTTCGTAGGCGATGCGCGATGGTGGAGCGGGCAAAGGAAACTCCTCGTCGGCGCGGCCGCGCGCATCCCGGGGAAGCGAACGAGATCGATTATAGGCCGCCGGCCGTACGCGCAACCACCGGAGCGCACACTGCCGGAAGGCCAAAAAAGGAGCGAACGGACAGCCCCATCGGACCGTCCGTTCGCCCTGTTGGATACGCGTTGAAAACGCTCTAACTTATCGCGTACGGTATGTACAGTTGCCCGTCTTACTCCTTGTCCTTTACTTCCCCACCTCCACGCCCCGCCGCTCGATCGCCGCAGCCTGCCGCTGCGCCGCGGCCACGCGAGCCAGATCGAATTTCAGGCTCCGGTCGAACCGGAATATCCCGTTCTGCTCCTGGTACACGTCCGTCAATTGCGTGTAGCAGTAGCCAAACATATCCGGGTTGTCCAGCAGCACCTTGCACAGCCCCTCGAACCGGACGTAGAACTCCTCCAGCGTCTTCGGACGCTCGCCGTACCCCCAAGACGCCTCGCCCGGCTTCAGGTCCGGGTTCCACCAGATCCCGCCGAACTCGCTCACGAAGTACGGCTGCCCGTCGTACGCGACCGACTCTTCCTTATCGCCGATCCGGTTCACGTACGGCTTATGCTCCGCCAGACCCTTCTGCCGCTCGTGGAAGACCTTCGGATCCTGCGTGTAATCGTGGCTGTCGTAAATGTCCGCCGCCGCCACGCGGTGCGCGTAGCCGCTCGTGTCCAGCACCGGGCGCGACGGATCGGCCAGCTTCGTCGCCAGATACAAGCCCCGCGTCACGTCGTCCAGGCTCGACATCCGGTCCGTCAGTTCCTCCGCCGTCTCGTTCAGCGGGCACCAGCCCACGATGCTCGGATGCGAAATATCCCGCTCCAGCACCTCCATCCATTGCGCCATCATCGCCGCGCCGGGCTGATGCCGTTGCGCATCGATCGCGCGCTCTCCCGCGCCGCGCGGGCGCAGCAGGAAATGCCAGTCCCCGTATTCGCCCCACACCAGATACCCCAGCCGGTCGCAGTGATACAGGAAGCGCTCTTCGAACACCTTCTGGTGCAAGCGCGCGCCGTTGAAGCCCGCCCGCATCGAGAGTTCGATGTCCGCGATCAAGGCCGCGTCGCTCGGAGCCGTCAAAATCCCGTCGGCGTAGTAGCCCTGGTCCAGCACCAGGCGCTGGAAGACCGGTTCCCCGTTGAGCTTCACGGCTTTCCCGTCCAGCGCCACGCTGCGCAGGCCCGCGTAACTCTTCGCGCGGTCCACCGTCCGCCCCGCCGCGTCCAGCAGTTCCAGCTCCACGTCGTACAGGAACGGATCGGCCACGCTCCACAGCCGCCGCCGCGTTTGCGGGATGCGCAGCTCAAGCGTGGGGCTCAGATCCAGATCCGCCGCCGCGCGCGCTTCGCAGACGGCGCCTTGGCCGTCCTTCAGTACCGCCCGCACCGACCAGCCCGTGCGATTCTGGCTGACCGGAAGCGTGACCCGGAACGCCCCCGCGCCCACGTCCGGCACGATCCGCGGCCGCCGCAGATGCACCTCCGCCACCGGCTCCAGCCAGACCGTCTGCCAAATCCCCGTCGTGCGCGTGTAGCAGCAGCCGTAATTTTCCGGGCGGCTCGATTGCTTCCCCTGCGGCTTCGTCTCGCGGTGATCGTCGCGCGCGCGCAGCACCACCGTCGCCTCTTGTCCCGGCGCCGCCAGACCGCTCAAGTCGAAGCTGAACGGCGTCCATCCGCCGCGGTGCCGACCCGCTTCCTTCCCGTTCACCCATACGGTCGTCTCGTAATCGCAGGCCTGGAAATGGAGCAGCACGCGCTTGCCCTTCCACGCCGCCGGAATCGTGAACGTGCGCCGGTACCAGACCGCGTTGAGGTGATCGGTCTCCCCGATCCCGCTCAGCGCCGACTCGGGACAGAACGGAACCAGAATCTCGCGCGTCAACGCGCGCTCGCGCACCCCGCGCTCCAAGCCCGAATCGCCGGGGTCCGTCTCGAACTGCCACGTACCGTTCAAGCACAGCCATTCGTCGCGCACGAACTGCGGGCGCGGGTACTCGGGGCGGGGGAGCGTCACGCTCATGGTCCGGTCTCTCCAAAGGAAGCGCCGCGGGCTTCGGTCCGTGCTCCGCGAACGCTCGAAAGCTCTGCTTTCCAGCCGCGAAGCATGCGTGTACCTTACCCCTTTGGAGGATGCCTTTACCATGGTTGCGACGATCCAAAACATACGTGAAACTTCCATCATCGGGCCGGCCTGCCGCGAACGCTTCCTTCCCCTGCGCCGCGCCGAATCCGCCCCGCTCCAAGCGTTGGCGCTCAACCACGCCGGCCTTTCCGAACTCCGCCGCGCCTACGAGATGGGACGCCCCAGTGCGCGCTTCGGCCTCGCGCTCTACACCTTGAAAGGATCGGCCTGGCTCCGGACTCCCGTCGGCGAACGCATCCTGAAGCCCGGCGACCTGCTCCTCGCGCCGCCCCGCAGCGCCTACGCCTACGGGCTGCGCCGAACGGCCCCCTGGACCATCGCCTGGTTTCACTTCACCGCCGGCACGCCGCTGGCCGAAGCCTTGCCGCCGGACGTCTCCGTGCGGCGTTCGTTTCTCGCCGCGCCGCTCGTGAACGCCATGGACGGCTGGCTCTACGAAGCCTTGCGCGACGACCCCGGCGCCCCCCGCGCCGCCGCGCTGCACGTCGAACTCATCGCGCTCTACCTGCGCCGCGAACTCGAACCTCCCGGCGATCCGCGCACGCGCCAAGCCAAGCAGCGCCTGCTGGAACTCTGGGACCGCGTCGCCGCCGACCTCGCCGCGCCCTGGACCGTCGCCGATCTCGCCGGCGTGCTGCACGCCAGCCCCGTGCACCTGCACCGGCTCTGCCACGCGCACTACGGACGGGCGCCCATGCGCCAGCTCGCCTTCATGAGGATGCAGCGCGCCGAAGAACTCCTCCGCGGCACCGCCGATCCCCTGAAGCAGATCGCCGCCCGCGTCGGTTACGCCAACGAGTTTGCCTTTTCCGCCGCCTTTAAGCGCCACGCCCAACGCAGCCCGCGCGCGTTTAGAAGTATGAATAAGGAAGCGCGATAGCCCCAATCTACAGCCTTCGGCTAAGCCACTTGAAGTTTGCCGGTTATGCGTTTGATTGGTTCTGGTCGTTTGAACTTTGAATATTGAACTATGAATTTTGAATTCGCCCCTACCGCTCTCCCACTTCCACCGTACTGAACTTCCACTCTCCGTCGATCTTCCGGAACGTGCACCGAAACTCCGTTCCGCCCGCGCGTGGATTCAAGTCTTCCCACGGGCTGTCGTCCGTCGCGCGCCCGCGCAGGACCATCCGGAAGCGCGCCGTCGCCTTCGTCGGATCCACCGCGCTCACCTCCACGGGCACCGTTCCCGGCGTGATCTCCACCGCGACCACCCGGTACAGGTTCATCAGGCCTTGGATGAAGGCGCGGTGAGCGGTCTCGCGGTCGAGCCCGCCAGGGCCGCGGAAATCTTCGGCCAGCGTGTTCGTCACGCGAGCCGGATGACGTTCGCGCGCGGCCTGAGCGGCTTCGGCGATCGTCTCGCGGATCTTGGTCTCGTCCGATTTGAAGAAGCGGTTGTACGTCCAGCCGGCCAGCAAATAGAGCGCGAAGAACGCCAGCAACGCCGCCAGCGCCGTCCGCGGCGTGAACCGAAATCCCGCCGTCCGCCGCCCGCCACCTGCCAGATCGTCGCGCATGGCGTTGGAACCTACCGTCCCGCCCGTAACCGGTCAATGCGCCCGCACCTTCGCGTCAGGGCATCTCAATGCGCGCAACGCTCCCTATCCCGGCGCGATGATCGCTCACTCGAACCGCTCCGTTTGATCGTTCCGCTTTTGCCGTTGCCGCTTCCCCTCCTTGCCAAGGAGGGGCAGGGGAGGTGAGCAAAACTTACCGCGCGAAAGCGCGCACCCTGTTTAATCCCGCCGGCATTTCGAGTGCACAAGCGCCGAACATGGTGCAAAAGCACCCCGCCGAAACCTAAACCCAGCTCAGGCATGGACCTGCATGAAAAAATATACACATAGCGTATCGATTTATAGCAGTTTTATGGCACGATCATACTTTTGCTCGACGTGCGTGGTTCGAAGGCCCATACGGTTTGCGTAACTCACCTTGCGAGGCACGAGCGCACCCGCGGACCGTACGGCCGCGAACTTGATCCGCACACGCCGATCGCGGATCATCCAGCTCAGTGGAACCCCAATCCCCTCTCACGCCGGCGCAACTCCAGCGCTACCACGAAGATGGATACATCCTCGTGCCCAGCTTCTACTCCGCGGCCGACGACGAACGTCTGGAAGCCGCCCTTGCCCCCGCCCGCCGCTCCGGCTGGGGTGGCAGCGGCCGCTATCCGTGCTCCCATCCGATCGAGCGCGGTTTTGCCGACGTCTGCCATACGCTGCCGCTCATAAAGCGTTATCTGCACCCGAGTAGCGTGGCCATCGCGCGCCAAGTCCTCGCCGCCGACGTACTTCTTCGCTGCGGGATTCTCGTCGATCTGGAGCCCAACGACGCCACGCCCTGGCATCGAGACGTGCAAGGTCTTCCCTTCACACTCTTTATGCATTACCTCCAAGGCGCCGACGCCGCCCACGGCTGCCTCCGCGTTATCCCTGGAAGTCATTTACTGGAGGAAACTTACATCGATGCGGAATTCGACCGCGTCGCCGTCGAACAAAACCTCGCCCACTGCCGCCGCAGCGAACTCGTCGTGCACCCCCGCGAAGTCCCGCTGGAAGTCCGCCACGAAGACTTGATCGTTCGTGATAGTCGTTTGTGGCATGGAACTTATGTGAACAAAAGCGACCGCTACCGCACTCTGCTCACTTGGGCCTTCATCCGCCGCCAGGACGCTTCCGAATGGCGCTTCCCTTTCCCTGAGCAACTCCAATCCATGCCTGAATTTACATCCGAAGAACGGCGCCTGATGGGCTGGGCCTGAGTTTCGTGGCGTTTGCCTAAGCCGAGCTTAATCGAACCTCAACGCTGATAAATCGGCAGCAGATGCTCGTGCACCGCCAGCGCCAGCACCGCCATGGTCGTCGTGTAAACGGCCGCGCCGCGGTCCCATTCGTTGTTACCCGGGCACTCCGGCCAACTTCCATCGGCGGACTGATTCTTGAGCAACGCTTCGTCGATGTACGGAAAGAACTTATTCCACGCTTCGTCGCCCATCTGGTACATCCCCACCGCCGAGTAGTAGATACGGTAATAGAACCAGCCGCCTTTGCCCCACGCCGGCGGATCCTGCAGCATCTTGGCGGTGCTCAGCGCCAATTCAGGCGCGTCGTAGATGCCGCAAACCGGGAGCGCCAAAAGACCTACGCCGCGCAGCGGCGGTTTGTCTTCGGGCGCCTGATACCCGAAGCCGCCCTGCGGATGCGCGTTGGTCCGGATGTATTGGATCGCCGCTTCGATCGCCGCGTGCGGGACATTCAAGCCGATGTTCTTCGCCGAGCGCAGCGCCATCGTCTGCCAGCCGGTGAGCGAGAGATCGCTGTCGCCGCTGGTGGGGTGATAGCGCCAGCCGCCCTGCATGTTCGGCGCCTTCTTCACCGACTGCGCTTCTAAGATCAGTTTCACTGTACGCTTACAGCCTTCGAGCAAGCGCCGTTCGAGCACCTCGTCGCGCGTCATCCCCGCCGCTTCGGTCAGCATCAGCGTGCAGATGCCGTGGCCGTACATGTTGCTGCCGTCGGAATGCCCCAAGTAACCGTCGTCGCGCATCTGCGAAAGCACGAAGTTCAAGCCGCGCCGGATCGCCGGACCGTGCAGCGGATCGTCCGGCGTATGTCCGGCCGCCATCAGCGCCATGATACTAAGTCCGGTCAGCGCATTCTTTAACGAAGCGCCGAAGCTGCCGTCAGGATTCTGTTGCGTGAGTAGAAACGCAACGCCTTTGGCGATGGCCTGATCGCGCGGCGATTTTTCCTGCAGCGTCCGCAACAGCGCCGCCTCGTCTTCCATGAACGGAACCGCGCCCTGCTCTTCCGCCTCACCCGCGCAAAGCGGTAATGCCAAGGCGGCCAACACCAAGCCGCAAACCCAAGCACTGCAAAGGGGTAGCGCAAGAAGTCGTAGTCGGATCCGGCGTTTTATGCTCATCGCTCGCTCTCCCGCGCCGCGGCGACGCGCTTGAAGTAGCGCCGGATGCTGGCTTCGTATTCGGCCGGAAAACGCGCGTTCCCCGCATTGAGCAAGTCGCGCCGCAAGCTGTCGGGCAACTGGTTCCACGTCGCCTGATCGATCGGCAAACCCGGCGGCAACGGCGGCGGCGGACCGCCGGGCTCGGTCTGCGATCCCGGGCTCGACGGTGTGCTGGATCCCTTGCCCGGTTGCGAGCTATTGCCTTTGCCGGCTTGACCTTCCTGTTCGCCCGGCTCCTGGCCCTGCGCTTCGCCCTGAGGCTGGCCTTGCGCTTGAGCCGGCTGGCCCTGCGCCTTGGCGCGGTGCATCGCCAGTTGCTGCGCTTCCGCGCGTCCGGCGGCGCGCAAGCCCGTGGCCTGCGCACGCGAAGCTTGCGCGGCTTGAGCGAGCAATTCGGAGGCGCGCGCTTGCTGCGCTTGCGCTTCGCCCGACTGCCCAAGCTTCTGCGCGGCTTCGGCTTGCGCGAGCGCCTGTAGCGCATCGGCCGCCGGCGTGCGCGAAGCCTGCTGCCCGTCGCCGGCCTCCGGTAGCCCCGGCGCGTTGCCGCGCATCGCTTGCGCCAGCTTGTCTAAGTCGAGCGCCATGCCGTCCATGCGCGCCGCCGCCGCCCGCGCTTGCGCCGCCTGCGCGCGCGCCTGAGCGGCCTCGCCGGCATCGGGCGCGTTCGCCGCTTCGCGCAATCGAGCGAGCGCTTCTTCCTGCCCGTTGGGCACGAGATTCTGTTCCTGCATCGCGCCAAGCGCCGCGCGGACTTGAGCTTCTAACTCTTCCCGCGTCCCGTGTTGCGCGGCGACGGCCTGTTCGCCCATGCGCTGCGCGCGTTCGGCGCGGCGCAGTTCGCCGGCAAGATCGGCTTCGCGTCCGGCCGCTTCGCGTGCCTGCTGACCCAGCGCGCGCGCTTGCTCGTTCACGCCTTCGGCCGGTTCACCCAACGCTGCCGCCAGATCGCCGACCGGCTTCTGTAAACTCTGCGCCTGAGCGTCCAGTTGAGCAGCGAGTTCACCTAACGGTGCTGAATCGGCTTGAGCAGCCATGGCTCCGGCCGCTTGCGCGGCTTGCGGAAACGCTTGCTTGGCCTGTTCCAGCGGCGCGCCCAGCGGCTGTCCGGCCGCCTTCGGAGCGAGTTGTCCGGCTTCCACGCCGGCCTGATTAAGCTGCTTCTGCAACTCCGGCGCGGCGGCTTTAAGTGCTCCACGGGCCTGAGCTTCCATCTCGCCGGCCTGATCCATATGCCCGGCGGCCTGGCGCTCGCCCTCGGCCTGTTCGCGCAACGCCGCGGCCAAGTCGCCCAGTTCGGCGGCCAGCGCCTGTTGTCCAAGTTGTTCGTGCTTACCGGTTTGCCCGAGCTTCTCGGCGAGTTCCTTGCGTGCGGCGGCGAGGTCCGCGCCTGCTTGCGCATTCTTTTCCGCTCCGGGCTGCGCTTCGGCGCCAGGTGCAGCCGCGTTTTTTTCTCCGGCCAGTTCGCCCGCAAGTTGGTCCAGTTCCGCGGCTTGCGCTACCGCGTCGTCCACCTGAGCCTGCTGGCCCTGTTGCCCCAACAGCGCGTCGAGCTTTTCGTGCGCGGCGGCCTGAGCTTGCGGATTCTGCGAGCGCAACGCCGCGGCGATCTCGGCCATCTCGTTAAGCGTCTTGGCGTTAGCGCTAGCTTGCGCGGGCATTTCCTTGGGCAACTGGCTGGCCTGGCTCGGATCGCGGCGTGCTTGCGCCAGCGCTTGCGCGGCCGGTTCCAACTCGTTCGCGGCCTCCTGGCGCAGCGCCGCACCCAAGCGCGCAAGGTCGTCGGCGGCTTGGCGTTGCGCGTCGTTCTGCGCGGTTTCGCGCTGCCCTTCCGCATCCAGCGCCAGATTCTCGGCTGTCCGTGCGGCCTGATTGCGCGCGTTCTCGGCGTGCGCGGCGGCGGCATCCAGATGCGGCTGCGCGGCCTGCGGCTGCTTGGGATCGGCTTGCTGCGCTACCGCGGCATGCTGGCCGGAGTGCTGCGCATCGTTCGCCGCTTGGCGCAGATTATGCGCGGCATCCCCATTGAGCGCGTCGGCCAAGCGGCCTAGATCCTGATTCACCTCTTCGGCTGCAACCTCCGCCTGCTGCGCGAGTTGCTCCAGTTGTCCGGCGGCCTGCGTGCGAGCCTGCTTACGCGCGTCGGCTTGGGCCGCATCGGGCGGCGGCGCTCCCTGAGCTTCCGCTGCCTTCTCGTCCAGCAGACCCGGCGCGGGCTGGTGCAGCATATGGTGCGCGACCTGTGCCGCCGGCTGGATCGCTTGGGGCTGGATCTGGTTCTGCGCGGCCTGCACCGCAGCCTGGACTTCCTTTGCAGCATCGCGGAACTCGGCCGCCGCGCGTTTCTGCTCAATCGCCGTCTCCGGCGCCGCTGGCTTATCGAGCGCGGCCTTGGCTGCTTGCGCATCGCCGGCGGCATCCTTTAAGGAATCGCGCAGCGCCAGCGCTCGTTCGACGCGCTCGCTCAGCCCGGCCAGTTCGGCCGCACCTTGCTCAAGGTGTTGTGCATGCACCCCAGGATTGGGGCTTTGCTTGGCTGTCTCCGCCAGCGCTTGGGCATCGGGCGTTTCGTTCATGCGACGTTCAAGTTCGGCGGCCGGACCGCGGGCGAGCGTCTCGGCGCGCTGGGCCAGCGCCTGAAGCGCGCGGCGCGCGTCTAGGTCCTGCTTCGGATCGGACGAGGCATCCCGAAGCTGCGCCGCGAGTTGCGCGGCCTGGCGGTCGAGGTCTTCCGCCAACGCTCGAGCGGTGGCGTCGGCCCGCGCCATGGCCTCGGCGCGTTTGGGCGATTCGGGTTGCGCGGCCTGCTGCACCAGTTCGGTGTACGCCTCGCGGACGGCCTTGGCGCCTTCCTGCAAGCGGCGCAACTTGGCGGCAGTGGAATACACTTGGGCGGCCATGCGCTGCGACCAAGCATCCATCGCCTGCTTCCAGCGCTGCCGAACCTGCGCGTACGGGTTCACCCAGTTCGCCGCATGTGCGTTCCATTCCAAGAGCGGTACGGCCAGCGCGGGCGTCAAGCGTGTAAGCCGATGCAGCGGCGCGGTCTGGGTCTGGACCGTCTGCGTCCAGGTCTTGCTCCACTGTTCGACTTCGGTGTCGGGCTTGGGTTTCAGGCGGGCGAGGGCCTCGAGCTTGTGCGGCAGTTCGCGCGAGACGTCGACGACGGTCTGCAAGCGCGCGGTGGCGGCGGCGACGGCTTCCTGGCTGGCGCCGCCGGCCATGGCTTGAGCGACCGGCGCGTGCTTATTGGCGGCCGCACCCGTCCCGCCGCTGCGTAACCAATCTCCGGGCAATGCTTTAAGCGCCGTCTCGCCGGGCTCGCGTCGCTGCAGCCGAATCGCCGCTCCGCCTCGGTTCTGGTAAAATTCGAGCTTCACCTCGTGCCAGCCTTCGGCGAGCTCGACTTCCGCTTCGTAAGCCGTGGGCGCTTGATCGAGCCATTTGTCGATGACGGGCTTCCCGTTAATCCAAAGCCGCACGCCGTCGTCGGCCGAGAGGGCGTAGACGTACTTCCCTGCCTTCGGCGCGAGCGCTTGGCCGGTCCAGCGGATCGAGTAAACCTCGCGCCCGAGGTCGGGCAAATCGGGATCGGTGTAATCGATTTGCGCTTCGACGGTGCGGCGGACCAGCGCATCGAAATTGATCCCGCGGAAGTATTCGGCGAGCAGCCCGGGGACGAACGGCCCGTAGTCGGACCATCCGGCGGAGCCGACCAGGACGGGGCCGACCCGCGCGGAGGCGTCGCGGATTTCGGCGGCTTGATGTTCGACTTGCGTCGCGCCGGCGTAGCGATGCGCGGCGCTTAAGCCTTCGTGCAGCGCGCTGAGCGTTTCCTGAGCGCCGGGTAGCAGGGCATGGAGCACGTCGAGTCCAGCGGCGACCTGGCGCCCTTCGCCGGACTGCGCGCGCGCGGCGCCGCCGCGCAGGGGCTGAAGATTCGTATCGGCGTAACGTTCGAGTTCGCCTTGTAGCGCTTCGAGGAGGTTGGCCAGGGCTCCGGGTTCGGCGTGTTCGCGCCCTTCGCGGATGGCCGTGGCCGCGCCTTGGGCTTCGCGGCCGACGCGCACGAAAGCCTCGGCCAGAAGCAGGCGCTCGGCGGCCTGAAAGATGGCATCCTCGACGCGGAAGAC
>BTVV01000136.1:0-15919 GCA_045863855.1 Planctomycetota bacterium
CGCTGCCCGTGCCTATTTAAAGGAAGCCGATGTCCGAATCCGATTCCAATCCTGCCGGCGTAGCCGTGATCGGCGCCGGCGGCGCGGGCCTCCTGGCCGGTATCGCAGCCGCCGGAGCCGGCGCGCGCACGCTGTTGTACGAACGCATGCCCAAGCCCGCGAAAAAGGTCGCCATCAGCGGCGGCGGGCGCTGCAATTTTTCCAATACGCTGGAACCGCGCGCGTTCGTGCGCGAGTTCGGCGATCCGCACGTCAAGCACTTGGGCCACGCGCTCAAGGTCTTCGACAACAAGGCATTGATCGAATTGCTGAAGAAGTACGGCGTCGAAGGCGAGTTGGAGCGCCACTACCGGCTCTACACCAGCAGCGGCCGCGGGCAAGATGTCGTCGACGCGCTGGTGAAGGAGTTTCTCGCGCGCGGCGGCGAATTGTTTACGAACGCCCACGTGGGTCAGATCGAAGCCGATCCGGCCGGCGGCTTCCTGCTGCGGGGCACGTTCGCGCAGCGCGACGAGACACGGCACGCGCGGACCGTGGTCGTCTGCACCGGCGGGCTCAGTTATCCGCAAACGGGCAGCACCGGCGACGGCTATCAATGGGCGCGCGGTACGGGGCACGCCGTGACGCCCCTGCGCGCGGCGCTGGTCGGATTGCGGCTGGAGGAGGAGTGGCCGCGCAAGCTGAGCGGCACCGCGTGGCCCGATGCCGCGTGCCGGCTATGGCGCATCGAAGATCTCCCCGCGCGTAAGCCCGTCGCCACCGAGCGCAAGGAGATGCTTTTCACGCACTTCGGCATCTCGGGACCGGCGATCCTCGATCTCTCCAACGCCTACGTCCTCGCCGGCCTGGACCGCGCTCGGCTGACGATCGACTTTTTTCCGGATCGTTCGCGCGAAGACCTGGAGCGCGAAATGCTGGAGCGCCTGCAGAGCAGCGCGCATCGGCCGCCGCGCCTGGCGCTGTTGGGTATGCTGCCTGCACGGCTGCTCGACGCGCTGGAAGTTCAAGTCTGCGGGACGCACGCCCCGCCCTCGCAGCGCGTGACGCGCGAACAGCGCCGCGCGCTCCTGGATCGTTTTAAGCAGCTTGAGCTGACCGTGCTCGGCACGCGCGGGATGGAATGGGGCGAGGTGACGGCCGGCGGGCTCGACTGGAAGGATATCGATCCGCGCACCATGGAATCGAAGCGCGTGCCGGGACTGTACTTTGCCGGCGAGATTCTCGACCTCGCCGGACGCTGCGGCGGCTTCAACCTCCAGGCCGCCTTCAGCACCGGGTATTTGGCGGGACAATCCGCGGCACGAACGGCAGCGGCGACCTCTTGATAGTACGCGTGCGAATACATCCACACGCAGCATAATGGTTCGCTCCGGACTCGTTAGTCCGAACCGCATGGAGGTTGCGCATGCCGCGCCGACCGCCTCGAAATTTTAAGTCTTCACGCGCCGCGCCTGTCGAATCCGAAGGGCCGAAGGTCGGCAAGCACGAGAAGGAATTCGGCGTGCCGATCCCGGGCGCGATATTGCCGCAAGAATACTGGACGCAGACGGCCATAAAGGAGTGGCCCGCCGATGGCTTCCTGAACTGGGAGGAGCTCTTCGGGCGCAAGGCACCGGTCGTCGCCGACTTGGGTTGCGGAAACGGGCGCTATCTGCTGGGCAGTTCGTTGTACCGCCCGCAATTCGATCATCTTGGCGTAGACATCCTGCCGGTGGTGATCCGCTACGCGCGGCGGCGCGGCAATCAGCGCGGCTTCAAGAACCTGCGCTTCGCGGTGGGCGAAGAACGCGTGGTGCTCGAAAAGTACATACCGCCGGGCTCGCTGCACGAGCTTCACGTTTACCACCCGCAGCCGTATTACGATCCGGGTGAAATCCATAAGCGCCAGATCACGCCGCGCTTTTTATGGCTCGCGCACCGAGCGTTGGAGCCGGGCGGGCTGCTGGTGCTCCAGACCGATCATCCGGCGTACTGGAAATACATGCTGCAGGTGGCGCCGATCTTCTTCGAGTTCGAGGCGCATCCTGAGCCGTGGGAAGACGCGCCGAGGGGGCGCACGCGGCGCGAGATTCTTGCACGCAAGCGGGGGCTGCAGATTTTCCGAGGCGTGGGCCGCGCGCGCACCGACCTGGACCCGGCCGAAGCGCAGCGACGCGCCGAAGCGCTGCCGCCGCCGGTCTTCAACGCCGACCGACGCCTGATCGAACTGGATCGCATGGAACGCGTGTAGCCGGCGTTACGCGTCCACGTCCAGCACGATCTTCCCGAACTGCGCGCCGGCTTCCATGCGCTGCACGGCCTCGGCGTACTGTTCCAACTTGTACACGCGGTCCACGACCGGACGCAGGTGCGCCATGCCGACAGCCGAGAGCAGACACTGGAAATCTTCCAGGCTGCCCATCGTCGAACCGATCAGGCTGATGTGATTCCAATACAAGAGCTGCAGGTTGACGGTGGCCTCGCGGCCGCCGGTGACGCCGCAGGTGACGATGCGCCCGCCTCGGCGGACGGCTTCGAAGCTGATCGGAAACGTCGGTGCGCCGACGGTATCGAACGCGATATCCGCGCCGCGCCCGCCGGTCAGTTCGCGAACCTTCTCGGCCACCTTCGCCTCGGTCTTGTAGTTGATCCCGTGAGCCGCGCCGAGTCCCTTCGCGCGCGCGAGCTTCTCGTCGCTCCCACTGGTGACGATCGCCTTCCCGCCGGTCATCTTGACGATCTGGAGCGCCGCGAGCGCCACGCCGCCGCCGATGCCGTGAATCAGCACCGTTTCTCCGACGCGGAAGCGCGCACGCGGAAACAGCATGTGCCACGCCGTCAGGTGCGCCAACGGCAAGGCCGCGGCTTCGGGCCAGCTTAGATGCAGGGGTTTGTGCGCCACGTTTACGGCGGGCACGACGATGTATTCCGCATGCGTACCGGGAAGCTGGAAGCCCAGCAGCCTGAACTTCGGGCACTCGCTGTGATCGCCGCGCTTGCACCAGCCGCATTGCATGCAGCTCACGCCGGCGTTGATCACGACCTCGTCGCCCGGCGCCAGGCCTTCCACGCCTTCGCCCAACTGCTCCACGAGGCCCGCGGCATCGCTGCCCAGCACATGCGCCTGCTTGATTTCCGCTCCGGGGCGGCCTTTGCGCACCCAGACGTCGAGGTGATTCAGCGCCGAAGCCTTGATTCGCACCAGCACTTCGCCGTGCTTGGGCACGGGCTTGTCGATTTGGCCGATCTGGACCGCTTCCGGTCCCCCGAAATTCCGGATAAAGGCGGCGCGCATGTTTGAGTTCCCCCGGTGTGTCGGCAGGCGCGAGATTAGATCGAACGCCGCACAAATTCAACCCAAGGGAGCCGCTCGGAGCTTCAGGTCTTCGACCAAAGCCCCAGACGGTTGCCGTTGGGATCCTTGAAGAGCGCGTAGAATCCGTAGCCGCCGCCGATCTCGGTTTTTCCTTTCACGACGGCGCCGCCGGCCTTGGCGATCTCTTCGAGCTTGGCGGGGATGTCCTCCACACCCAGCACGACGTTCATGCCGTCGTCGCGCGGAGCCATATCGGCGGAGAATCCGCCGCCGAGGTCGCCGGCGTGCCAGATGCAATAGTTCGGCCCAAGCTGCTCGCCGATCTCCCAACCGAAGACCTCCCCGTAAAAGCGCATGGCCTTGGCCAGATCGGGCGCGGGTACTTCGATGTGACAAACTGCACAGACCGGCTTCGAAGCAGACATGATTCATGCTCCTTATTATTCAAAGCGTACCGAGCCGCACGGTACGATCAGGCTTCCAGACTCGCAACCGAGCCGCCCCATTCCGAGGCGAGCGCCTCCGCTTCACCGCGCTCTGGCGTCAGCGCAAACCAGTCCGCGGCGCGCAACGCCGAAAGGTCCAGGTCGCCCGGCAGGCGCCATTCGGCCTCGACGGACCAGTCCGCGTCGAGTGGCGCGCAGAGCTGCGCGAAACGGCGCTCCGCGTCGGGCAATTCGGTCAGTGCTTCGTGCGGCAGATACCGAACGGGCCTGGCGCCCAGCTCCTCTAGTGCCGCTTTGCGTATCGCCACGCCGTAGGGCCGGAAGGTCCAGCGCCGCAAACCCTTGCGCCAGCGGATCAGCTCGGGGAGTTCCTGCGGCGGGCGGGCGGTAAAGCTGACCATCGCTTCACGTGCGGGCATCAGGCGTCCGGAGCCCATAATGCGCTGCTGCGCCAGGATGCGGCGCAGCGCCGCCGCCGCGTCGCGCGAACGGCCGGGTGTGCCGTGCAGCAACCATCTCAAGTACTCGGCGTAGGTCTCGCCCGGCCATACGCCATCGGGCTCGCGCGTATAGTGAGTCAGGCAATCCCACGCTTCGAAAGTCCGCAAGTTCGAAGGGGACCAAAGCGCCGGCTTGGGGGCGCCGCGCGCTTCGGCCTCTCCGACCTCAAAACTTCGATCCAGCGCCACGCCCCGAGTCCCAAGTTCGGCCTCCACCGCCGCCATATTCCCGCCCTTGCGCACCGCGAGGACAGACGCGCGATCGGCCAAATCGGCGATGCGGCGGTCGCGCAACGCTCGCGCTTCACGTTTGGGCGATGCGCCAAGCGGCGCCACGATCAAGCGGCGCGCGGGCAGCCAAGCCTCCGCATCCTTTAAGTGTTTGTCTGCGCCGAGCGGCGCTTCGAGCACCACGATCGCCGCGCCGCCGGCTTCACGGCAAGCCTCAAGCGCCAAGTCGTACGGCTCGCGGCCCAGCCCCGTAACAAGCGCTTCCCCTGCGGCGGCGCTGGCGCGCACGCATTCCGCCACCGCGCGCACCCACGGCGTGCCGGGTTCGGCCCCGCGCGGCGTGCGGCTGATAAGCAGCATCCGCCGCGGGGCGTCGAGCAGCGCGAGGTCGCCGGATGGCTGGACCTGATCCATACAACGCGACGTTAATCGCTGCTCGGCGATCCGTAAACGGCGCGGCCGCAGTCTACCGTTTACCGTTCGCCGCTCACCGTTTACCATACCGCGCATGAATCACTTCGCCGACCGACTCATTGCCGCCGTCCGAGCCAAGGGCAATCCCGTCTGCGCGGGCCTCGATCCGCGCTTCGACCAATTGCCGGCCGCCATTCGCGATTCCGCCATTCGCACGCACGGCAAGACGGCCAAAGCCGTCGCCGAGGCGTTCATCGAATTCAACCGCGAACTCCTCGACGCGCTGGCCGATCTCGTCCCCGTCTGCAAGCCGCAGGTGGCGTTTTACGAAGAGTTCGGCCACGAAGGGATGCGCGCGTACGCCGAGACGATGCGGCACGCCAAAGCCCGCGGTTTCGTCACGATCGGGGACGCCAAGCGCGGCGATATCGGAAGCACCGCGGTGGCGTATGCGCGCGCGCACTTGGGCGGGATGAGCATTACCGGCGGAGAAAGCGTGGGGTTCGAATCGGACGCGCTGACCGTGAACCCGTATCTCGGCCACGATACGCTGATGCCATACCTCGAGATCGGCGCGCAGAATGGCAACGGACTCTTCGTGCTGGTCAAGACCAGCAACCCCGGCAGCGGGGATTTGCAAGACCTCAAGGCCGAAGGCAAGCCCGTCTACGAACACGTGGCCGAGATGGTCAACAAGCTGGGCGAGAAGCATCGCGGCGCGAGCGGCTTCCACATCGTTGGAGCGGTGGTCGGCGCGACGTACCCGCAGCAACTCACCGAACTGCGCGAGAAAATGCCGGAAGCGCTGCTTTTGATCCCCGGTTACGGCGCGCAAGGCGGCACCGCGGAGGATGCGGCGCGCGGGTTTCACCGGGACGGGCTGGGCGCGGTGGTAAATAACTCGCGCGCGCTGATCTTCGCCTACAAGGAAAGTGCGTACGCCAAGGAGTTCGGGGAAACGCGCTTCGCGGATGCCGCGCGCGCCGCGGCCCAACGCATGGCCGAAGAACTCAACGCCGCGCTCGCGAAGTGCCGCGCCTGAGCTTCAAAATCCTTCGAAACCGAAGCGGTGACCCTTGCGCTTGCGCGCGGCCTCGGCCTGCGTCGGCGTGGGCGACGTTTCATCCGGTTTCTTCGGCCGCTTCGGCGGCGGCGGAGCTTTGACCAGCATCGGAGCCTCCCCGTTCAGCAGGCGCTGCAACTCTTCGGCCAGCGCCTGCCCCGTCGGGTACCGCTCGTTGGGATTCTTCTTCAGCAGCTTCAGGATCACCTGCGCCAGCGCATCGGAAAGCGTCGGATTAAGCGTGCGCGGATCGGGCGGAGGATCGTTCACGTGCTTCAGCATCACGTCGCTGAAGTGCTCAGCCTCGAAAGGAAGCTGTCCCGTCACGCACTGGAAGAGCACCACGCCGAGGCTGTAGAGATCCGTGCCCGGCGTGAGGTCGCGTTCGCCTTGGGCCTGTTCGGGCGAGATGTAATGCGGCGTACCGACCGCCAGGCCGTCTTTGGTCAGCGGCTGGAACTGCGGCCCCAGCGCGCGCGCCAATCCCAGGTCCATCAGCTTCGCCACGCCGTCGAACGTCATCATGATGTTTTCGGGCTTCACGTCGCGGTGCACGTAATTGCGTTCGTGCGCGTGATGCAGGGCTTCCGCGATCTGGCGGCAGATGTCCATCGCATCGTGCTCGGAGACCGTCCCGCCGTTGCGCGCCAGGCGCTTATCGAGCGACTCGCCTTCCACGAACTCCATGGCCAGGAAATGCCGGCCTTGGTTCACGCCGACGTCGATGCCCACGACGATGTTGGGATGATTCAGCTTCGCCACCGCGCGCGCTTCGCGCTGGAAGCGCAGGAGCAATTCCTGATTTTGCGCCAGCTCCCCGTGCAAAATCTTCAACGCAATGATGCGGTCCAGGTGAACTTGCCGCGCCTTGTAGACCGTGCCCATCCCGCCGGTGCCGATCACGCCCATCAACTCGTAATCGCCGAACAGGTTCCCCTTCGGCTTGGGCGGCGCCTCGCGCGTCAGTTGCGTGAGCTGTTCCTTGGTTAAGTAGCCGCGTTCGACCAGTACTTCTTCCAAGGACTTCTTCGTACCGCTGAGCTTGAGCGACTGCTGAATCTTGATCGCTTCCTGAATCTGGTGTTTGGTGATCTGTTTGCGCTGAAACGCGAGCACCAGGTGCGGGTAACGCTCTTTGAGGGTTTGGGCGATGGAACCTTCCATCGGAGGAACCTCCACCCGAATGCGGGCGCCGCGGGCAGTACCACGGACTACTTTAGCGCGCGTGCGAAGCGCCGCCAGCCTCTTCGTTACAATTCACAGACCGCCCGGTCGTGAAGTACCTCACGTGTGCAGTGTGCCGTCGAAACGAATGCGTAACTCACGACTTGCGTTAGGCTTCACGCGTGCATGAGCCGCCTCGCAGTTACCTAGACGGCAGCTCGAAACACGCGGTCTCGCGCCGCCCGGAACAGCATATATCGCATTGCGTAAGACGCCAGCGCGGGTGCGCGGCGAGTGGCCCGCGCGGCGGCGCTCGGGTAGACTCCCCGCCTTCGATCCAACCGGAGCGCCTTGCACGCACGTGAACGCTACGCCGCTTCCGTTCCTGACCTCGCGTTCCGCCCAGGCCCCCTTATGCGTGGGCGTCAAAACGCAGCCCGAAGATTTCGTCGTCGAGGAGCTTCCGCTGTACGCGCCCTCGGGTTCGGGCACTCACCTTTGGCTCTGGATCGAAAAACGGAACCTTTCGACGTTCGACGCGCTGCGCAAGCTCGCGCAAGCCCTCAAGAAGCGCCCCGCCGACGGCGGCTCGGCGGGACTTAAGGACACCAAGGGCCTCACCCGCCAGTGGCTCACCTTCGAACACGTCGCACCGGATCTGGAGCGTGCGGCGTCCGACGGCAAACTCGAACTGGGCGATCAACTCCGCGTGCTGCGCGTCACGCGCCACGCGAACAAGCTCAAGCGCGGGCATGCCGGCGGGAATCGCTTCGAGATCGTGCTGCGCGCCGAAGCTCCGGAAGCCTCGGCGAACCTGCGCGCCGAAGCGGAGCGCGTGCTGCAAGAGCTGCACCGGCGCGGGGTGCCGAACTATTTCGGACCGCAGCGCTTCGGCCGCGACGGGCAGAACGCGCACTTGGGCCGCCTGCTGGTGCGCGGGGAAACGGATGCGTATGCGGAAGCCGCACAAGCCGGCGGCTTGCGCGGTCCCCGCGCGCGCGACAAGAAGCTGACGAACCTCTTCGTGAACGCGTTCCAGGCCGAACTCTTCAACGCGGCCCTCGCGCGGCGCATGCCGGAGATCGACGCGCTCTGGGACGGCGATCTGGCCTTCTTGCATCGCAACGGCGCGGTCTTCGCCGTGACGGAGGCCGCGGCCGAGCAGCCGCGCTGTACGGCGCTGGAAATCAGCCCCAGCGGGCCGCTCTTCGGCCCGAAGCTGCTCTTTCCGGCAGGCAAGCAGGAAGCGATCGAACGCGCCGTGCTGGCCGATAGCGGCGTGACGCTGGACGACTTCGGGCGGCCGGAGGCTGGACGTCAGCCCGGCGCGCGCCGCCCGCTGCGCGTACCGCTGCTGGATGCGCCGCACCTCGAGTCGGCGCCGGAAGGTGTGCGCCTGGCTTTCGCCCTCCCGGCCGGGAGTTACGCCACCGTGGTGCTGCGCGAAATCGTTGGCGACGCGGCCGTCTCGGGTGCCCCGGAATGAGCGGGCAGCCGGCGCTGGTGCTGATTCCGCTGGGCTTGTGGATCGCGGCGGTAATCATGCGCTTCAGCGGGCAATTCAATCTTTTCAAACGCAGCGGCTGGCCGCGCGAACGGATCGAAGCTCACGACGCCGACTGCCGCGCGCGCACGCGCGGCGCCACCTGGGCGGCGACAGTCTGCCTGGCCGCCGCCGCGGCATTGGGCGGAATCGTACTGCTGGATCCTTCGCTTCCGGCCGGCCAGCGCGACGATACCGCGCTGGCGGCCTTCGTCGCCGCGCTGCTCGCCGCGGCTGCCGGGTCGCTGGCTTGCCTCGACCAGTTCCGCCTCGGCGTGGCCGCCTATCCGGCCGATTGCCGCCCCCTGCTCCGGCGGATTCTGTGGGGTGAACTCTGTTTTTACGCGCTTTTCCCGGCGGCGGCGGGGGTGATGTTGTAAGCGCTACGGAGGCAGGGGCTACCCATGGACCCCTGAAAGCGGTAGAATGCCTCGGAAGAGGATCGGGCGATGAGTATCCGCGAACTGCTGCATTCGAAGCGCGAGGCCATCCTTGCGCTGGCTGCCAAGCACGGCGCCCGCAACGTCCGCGTTTTTGGCTCCGCCGTTCGAGGCGAAGAGCGCGAGGACAGCGATATCGATTTCCTGGTCGCTTTCGAGCCCACGGCCAGCTTGATGGATCATGCCGCGCTGCTTGCGGACTTGGAAACCCTCTTGGGACGCAAGGTGGATGTCGCTCCCGACGACCGATTGCGTCCACGCATCAAGGATCGAGTCCTGCGGGAAGCCGTACTTGTAGAATTGTTCACCTGTTAACTTGGTGGCACGATTAGCAGTAGACAAATGCCGCCTAAAGTCATGAATAGGTCTTGGGTAGCTTACGCGTGACTGATCAACCACTAGCCTCCTACGACGAAATTAGGTTTGATGGGAAGCGTACCTTTACGCTTTACGCGGACTCGATCCTAATTAAAGGCGTTCACTCGCTCCAGTCCGAGTTCGAAACTCGGATTATTCTTGATACCATCGATCCCAATCTTGAAATTCTGCGAATCCGGAACCCAAACTTTATCGCAGGTATCCGACTTTTTTTGGCTGCGGGAGCCATTTGGGCTGTACTGGTTTTTGGATTTAGATTTTCAGGGTATTCATTTCTTCCTGGATTGGCGGGAATGATTACCCTTGTTGGTTTTTTGCTGTCATTTTATACAAGAAAAAAAGTTGAATACGCCCGCTTTAAGAACCGCTCGGGAATGATTGTTTTGGATATCGCAAAGGCTGGGCGTGAAGTCCACAACTTTGAAGGCTTTGTCCAACAACTCACCCAACAAATTAAATCAGCTCGGGCGCACGCTAGCCCTAACCCCATTGGAACAAATTGAAGCATCGAAACCTTCGCTGCTTCCAGGATGCACAACCGCCCGCTCGATCCATCCGCCGCCCAGCACTTCCTCGCCCGAGTACAGCACCACCGCCTGACCCGGCGATACCGCGCGCAGCGGTTCATCGAAGTGCACGCGAATCCCCTCGGCGCCTTGGGGCTCCACGCGGCAGCCGTGCGTGCGCGGCGAGTGCCGGATCTTCGCTTCGGCGCGGATCGCCTCCGCCGGCGGAGCGCCGGCGATCCAGTGCATCGCGCGCGCCTCCAGTCCGGGACTCCACAGCGCCTCGTCGGGCCCCAGGACCACGGCGTTGCGTTCGAGATCCAGCTTCACCACGTACAACGGTTCGGTCCAGGCCACGCCCAAGCCCCGGCGCTGCCCGATCGTGTACCCGATCAGCCCGTCGTGCTTCCCGATCTCGCGCCCGTCGGCATGCAGGATCGGGCCGGGCGTGAATTGAGCGGGCGCTTTTTCGCGCAAAAAGCGGCGGTGATCCTTGTCTTTGACGAAGCAGATCTCCTGGCTGTCGGGCTTCTCGGCGACACGCAGGCCCAGTTCGCTCGCGATGCGCCGCACCTCCGGTTTCGGCAGATCGCCCACCGGGAAGTGCAGGTAGGCCAGTTCGCTTTGCGTCAGCGGAAAGAGGAAGTAGCTCTGATCGCGCGCCGGATCGACGCCGCGCAGCAGTTTATACGAACCGTCCGTGCCGCGGGCGATGCGCGCGTAATGGCCCGTGGCCAGCCGCTCGCAGCCCAGTTCGCGCGCCTTCAGCACCAAGCCCTTCGACTTGACGCGCTCGTTGCAGCGCACGCACGGGCTGGGCGTGCGCCCTTGCACGTAATCGTCTACGAACGAATCGATCACCAAGCGCGAGAAATCTTCGGCCATTTCGAGCGTGTAATGCGGGATGCCGAGGATCGCGCAGACGTCCTTCGCGTCGAGCACATCCTGCGGGCTGCAGCAAACGTCGCCGCGCGTCTTCTGCGCCAGCGCCGCTTCGTACGCCGCGCGTTCGGGGTTGGCCTGGCTGCAGACCCAAAGCTTCATCGTCAAACCGACGACGTCGTGCCCCTGAGCCTTGAGCACCGCCGCCGCGACGGACGAATCGACCCCTCCGGACATGGCTACGGCAACGCGCATGGCGACTCTCCCCACGACATCTTCCAGAAATGGAAGTAGGTAGCAAGTCCTAAGCAGCGCGGGAATGCTGCGATTGGTTCAAAACACCCGACTTAATCGCATCGATTGCCAGCATGAATACAATAGCAGCTCGGGCAAATGTGGAATACGACTTGTACAAATGGGTTGTTCTTCTCGGGATGCTCCCGTGGCGCTAACATCGGCAGTCCATTCTTGGGGTTGCTGTAAACCGTGGCCAAAACTCGCATTCTTGGAGCACAAGCATTAGGACAGACAATGGTCTCAGCGCCTTGAATCAAATAGGGTAATCCGCCTAGTTGGTCACTTCGCATATCCAATGGGCTTTCTACTTCTCTCCCATAGTACGCCGAAAGCTCGCGCCGATCGGAAGCAGTCATCCACGGCTTAATCATGCCCAAGGAGTCCTCAAATCCCTCCCCCATTACACCAAGCACGAGCAGCGCGCATTTTTCAACTTCATAGGGTATCCGTTGGATGCCTATGGGAATTCTATCAAAGACTTTGGGATAATTGGTATACGGAAAGTCATTGCTCGGCGCTCGCTTACTCGCATAGCCTTTAAACTTAAAACCCTTTCGATCACCGATCTCGTAATAGAAATCGTTCCCGCAAGTCCAGCAAAAGTATAAAGATAGACGGGAAAAATCGGGCTGATGTAGCGCGGGGATCTTGGGATCACAGCAGTCGATACACCATAGCTGACCATACGGACGCTTGCAGACATCGCACTTCGCGTTGGCGTGGAAAGGCTCGCCGCCCATCCAATGTGTGGATTTCAAGGACTTGGATGGAGTCACCCGAAAGCCAGGCAACATAAAATAATAAGGTTCCATTACCTACCCCTTCAAATAACGCTGAACTTCCTCCATCTTGACTTCATCCCAATGCCCGTACATCCGCGTAGCCAGCGGCTTCAAGAGCGCCGGGTCGCACGACGGCACCACCAGGCTCGGCATACCCGCCGCAATAGCCGCCTTCACTCCAACCACCGTATCTTCGAAGACCACACAGTGCTTGGGCGTCGCGCCCACCAGTTCGGCGGCCTTCAAGAAAACGTCCGGATGCGGCTTCCCGCGCGCCACCGATTCGCTCGAAAGGAGCCGCGTAAAGCAGCCCTGGATCCCAAGGTGTTCGGTGGCGATCTCGATGCCTTCCAGCGGGCTGCCGCTGGCGACGACCATCGGAGCGATGCCGTGCAGGCGCTTGACCAAATCCACCGCGCCCGGCATGGCGCTCACCGTGCCCTTGCGGTAGCTGCGCACCAACGCATCGCGCCCATACCGCTGCGCTTCGGCCAGCGGCACCGTCGCGCCGGTCAGTTCGATGGCTTTGGCCGTCAGGTCGAACATGTTGAGTCCGCTGAAGTGCGCCGCGATCTCGTAGGATAAATCGCGCTTCAGAAACCCGAACAGGTCGATGACGGCTTCGCGCCAGACGTCGGCGCTGTGGACGAGGGTCTGGTCCATGTCGAAGAGCAGGGCGCTGGGCATCGCTCGATTAAAAGGAGCCGCACGCGGGTACGCAAGTGCTTCGCGCGAGTTTTCGGGCTTCGGGAGACTCGCCGAGTTGGGTATAAAGCCACCCGCGAAAGGCCTTTACCTATAAAGGTAGCGGCGCGCCTGGACGATTCCCAAGAGGTGCAAGACTGTCGCATCCGCGGCGCAGGCCGCCGCGTTCACGAGGGAGCCGTGGCATGGCACGCGTCGTTTGTCCCAGTTGCAAAGCCGCCTTCGAAGCCGGCATCAGCCGCGAAGATTACGTACTCAACTGCAGCGCCTGCGGGGTCGCCTTTAACGCCGCGCAGTACCTGCCCGATTCCGAATTCCGGGCCATCTGCGACCGCCGGCCGGGCGCGGGGACCAAGCTGAGCTACGACCGTGGCACCCGCGCGGCCGGAAACGTGATCCGCACGGTCAACACCGACTCCGGCACCCGTTCCGCCATTAACCCCGATACGCGCACCGGCGGGCTGCCTTTCGACGACCATTCCGAGTCTTTTCGCGATCCGAAGCCCGTACCGGCGCCGCCCGCAGCGCCGGCCGATCCGTTCGGCGCGCGCGCGGCCGCCCGCTTCGTGCGCTACCGCGCTCAACAGGCCGAGCCGACGAAGTACGAGACGGTGGAAACGGTGGCCCTCGACGCCGCGCCGCCCGAACCCGCGGCGGCGCCCGACAAGCGCAACGGAAGCGACGCGCCGCACGCGCGGCCCAAGTCGTTCCTCGAAGCTTCCGTCACCACCGCGCGCTTCCGGGCGCTCAAATCGGAAGCCATCGAACCCAGCAAGCCCAGCACGCGCATGGCGCTGACCACCGGAACGCACCCGGCCGTCGAAGCGCCGCCGCCGAAGCCCGCTCCGGCGCCCGTACCGGTCATCGCCGATCCCGAAGTCCAAGCACCCCCGCCCTCCAGCGCTCAGATGAATCCGCTGGCGGCTTTCGAGGCCGTTGCGGCGGGCTTGTCCGCCCCGGCTCCGGCGTCTGCGGCCGTTCCCGCGAAAGAAAGCCAGCGCGGCAAGCGCCCCCCGCTCCTCGAAGGACGCTTCGGGCCGTACGAGATCGAAGGCGAGATCGCCCGTGGCGGCGTCGGCGCGGTCTTTAAGGCCAACGAACCCAAAGCCGGACGGCAAGTTGCGCTCAAGGTTCTTTTGGACGGCGAAGACGCCGACGAAGTCGAGTGCGAGCGCTTCCGGCGCGAGTGCGAGACGGCCAAAGCGCTCGCACTGCCCGGCATGATCGAGATTTACGACGTCGGCGAGATCGACGGCAAACCGTTCATGGCCATGGAGTTAGTCGAAGGTAAATCGCTCGACCGGCTGATCCGAGACGGCGGACTGGCGGTCCACGAGGGGCTGCTCCTGATGCAGTCCGTCGCCGATACGGTCGGTCGGCTGCATGAAGCCGGCTACGTCCACCGCGATCTGAAGCCGGGCAACATCTTGCTCGACCGCTACGGCACGCCAAAGGTGGCCGACTTCGGGCTGGTCAAATCGCTGGACGAAGTCACGCGCCTCACCGCCTCGGGGTTGGTCTGCGGAACGCCGGCCTACATGGCTCCCGAACAAGCCAAAGGCGACAGCAAAGCCATCGATCCGTGCACCGACGTGTGGGCTTTGGGCGCAGTGATGTACGAACTCTTCACCGGCCAGGCGCCGTTTCACGCCGATAACGCGCTGCGCCTGATGCTCAAGATCACGAAAGAAGCGCCCAAACGGCCGGGGCTCCTGAATCCCAAAGTACCGCGCGATGTCGAAGCGATCGTGATGAAGTGCCTCGAGAAAAACCGCGAGCGGCGCTATCCCAACGGGCGCGCGCTCGCCGAAGACCTCAACCGCTTCCTGGCCGGTCAGCCGGTGGAAGCCGCGCGCGGCCAGAATGTAACCCAATTCTTCCGGGTCGTGCGCGAACATCGCAAAGTAGCCGCCATCGCCGGCGTGGGTTTAGCGGCGCTTCTGCTCGTAGGCGTGCTGGTGCGCGTGGCGCTCGCGCCGCAAGAAGCCGGATCGCTCACCGAAGACGGCTGGAAGGCCCTGCGCGAACAGCGCATCGCCGAGGCCGAAGCCGCCTTCCGGCGCGCTCTGGACCTCGACGCCAGCCAAGCGCAGGCCAGCTTGGGGCTGGCGCATATCCTGGGCTCCCGCAGCGTCGACCGCAATCAGCGCAAGATTAAGGACGGCCCGGGCTTCAATGAAGCCTTGGGCCTGGCCGTTCGCGCCGCCGAACTCGCGCCCGAACTGCGCGCCGAAGCCGCGACTCAGCGCGGGCAGCTTTACATGTTCGCCGGACGCTACGCCGACGAAGTGCGCGAACGCGAAGTCGCCGTGGCCCTGCGCAGCGACAGCCCGCACTACTACCAAGCCTTGGGCTTGGCCTATTGGAACGTAGGCTTTCAGACGGGCAATCGTGAATACTACATGAAGGCCCAGCAAGCTTTCCGCACGGTCCTATCTCTCCAGCAAGACTACCCTCAAACCCGTGCCTACATGAAGCGGCTCCAAGAACAGTTCCTGGTGCAGCCGACTCTACCTTTAAGGATGCCTGCGGCCCGCGTTTCCGCGGCACCGCAGTAATGACGCACCCGTGCATAAAGATGGTTTGAAGGTCCAAAAGCTAAAAAATAGCGTTTCGGGATCGGGAGTCCCTTTCGATTGACCATCCAAATGACACGTAACTCATTTACTCAAAAGCTTTTATACGAATATCCGAGGTGTTGGAAAAGAGGCAGATCACGCTTGACGGTTCAGGTAAGAGGGCTAGAATCCTCAATCGCTCATAGGAACATGTGCTGTGTGGCCTAAACAGTTCTTCACCGGTTGGTGAGGTGTAGGCAAAGGCTTTCTCGACGTCCGCTAAAGGCGGGCGAAGTCCGTGGAGGGGACCCGATGTCGCGCGTTCGCGGTGGCTTAGTCGTGTTGGCAACCGTCGTGCTTGCTTTGGCTTCGGCCGGCTTGAAGGCGGGAGCCAGCGGCGAAGAAGTCACGAAGGCCGAATACGAGCAGATGAAGAAGGAGCTGGACGATCTGAAGCGCCAGCTTGAGTCCACGACGCCGATCGGGCCGTCGAGCCCGGTGGTAGACGAGGCGCTGGACAACAAGTACGGTCCCAACGCTCGCGTGAGCACCCGGGCCGGACGGTTGACCATCGGCGGCTTGCTCCAGGTCTGGTTCTACAGCATCCAGAACGACAACCGCGGTTGGGTCGATGCGGACGCGCTGAATGGCGGTCCGGGCGCGGGCTGGGGCAGCAACGAGACGAACGATAACGATTCGTTCCGCGTGCGCCGCA
>BTVV01000137.1:0-15750 GCA_045863855.1 Planctomycetota bacterium
ACACGTAAGTAGCTTTTTGTTATACGGTAGTTCGCGCACAACGCTAGACTGGATATACATCGCCTCACCCTCCAGCCCCAGACCAAATAAACCCCTACTAAAGGCCCACCCCAACCCCTCTCGTTGACAAATATCGACACGGACTTACCTTACCATTAGCTCCATAAAAGGCTGGCTGAATAGCCAGTCGTGGACTTCGACCCATCTCGTTCGTTCTATCCTTTGGTGAGGAAACAGGCATGGCCGGTCGCACTTTTTTGCTAGAACCCCAAAAGGTTCCTCCCGTTAAGTCCCCTTTCCGCACCATTCAAACGGCGCTCCCGGTGCCGGAATCCATCCCTATCCTTAAGGAACTGCGCGAATACGAACCACAGAGCATGACCGGCCAGCCCCCGATCCTCTGGGAATCCGCCCAAGGCTGCCTCGTCCGGGACCGCTGGGGCAACCAGTGGCTCGATTGGAGCAGTGGCGTGCTCGTAACCAACGCCGGTCATGGCCACCCCGAAATCGTGGCTGCCATCGTCAAACAAGCCCAATCGCCTTTGCTGCATAACTACTGCTTCCCTAACGAGCCACGCGCGGCCTTGGTCAAATACTTGGTCAATCTCGCGCCCGCGCCACTGAAGAAGTGCTTCCTTCTGACTACCGGTGCCGAAACCACCGAATGCGCGATCAAGCTCGCCAAGACCCACGGAATATCCGTCGGCGGCAAGACCAAGGACGTGATCGTAAGCTTCCAGCATGCCTTTCACGGTCGGACCATGGGCAGCCAATTGGCCGGCGGCATCCCGGCGCTTAAGAACTGGCTCACACGCGACCACAGCGACTTCGTACAGGTCCCCTTCCCTGGTGACTGGCGCCTGCCTGCGGAGCAGCGCACTTTCGAGAGCTTCCTTAAAAACCTCGCCGGCAAAGGCTGCCAACCGGAACAAGTCGCCGGCGTGATCTGCGAAACGTACCAAGGCGCGAGTTGCGCGTTCCTGCCGCTCGATTTCGCCAAAAAGCTGCGTGCTTGGTGCGATCAACACAAGGTCGTCCTGATCTTCGACGAGGTTCAAGCGGGCTTCGGACGGTGCGGGACCATGTTCGGCTTCGAGCACTACGGTTTTACGCCAGACTTGGCCACCTTCGGCAAAGGCATCAGCAGTTCCCTGCCCATAAGCGCAGTACTCGGCCGAGCGGAAATCATGGATCTCTACCCGCCCGGCAGCATGACCAGTACGCACACCGGCAATCCGATCTGCGCCGCGGCGGCCCTCGCGAACCTGAAGATCATCGTCGAGCAAAAGCTGGCTCAGAACGCGGCCGCGCGAGGAGAAGAAATGGCTGCCGGCCTGCACAAAATCGCCGTGAAGCACAAGGCCGTGATCGGCGCCGCCGAAGGCAAGGGCTTGGCGTGGGCGATGCACTGCGTCAAGGCGGGCACAACGGAGCCTGATCCCGATCTGGCGTTCCGAGTCGTCGAGCGCTGCATTCAGAAAGGTCTGTTGCTCTTCGCGCCTGTGGGATTCCAGGGCGCGACGCTGAAGCTCTGTCCGCCGCTTATCGTCACCGCCGCGCAACTTGCAGATGGTCTTCTGGCACTCAACGAGGCCTGGGACGAAGTGCGGGCATCCTGAATCGAACCGGTCGAGCGGGCGGGCTGAACAAGCTTGCCGCGAAACCGCAGATGCGTCTTGCCGTGAGTCGGCAAGAGGTGCCGATTTCGCTCGAGTCGAATCACGGCAAAAGGGCGTGCGTTGTGATTATCCCGTTTATGGGGTAAGCTTGTTAAGGTAGTGCGCCATGGGGGCGTACAGGTTTCGACCGGACGGCGGAGGGTGTGGGTGGCGCGCCGAGGTGGCTCGGAGGCCTCGTAAAACACCGGGCAAAATCCAGACGCGAACTCTCACGAGTACGCTCTCGCTGCCTAACGCAAGTTAGCACAGCGACGCTTCGCAGGGGGCCCTGCCTGTGGCGCCCTGAGTCGCGTTCCCAATACAGGCTGGCTTGAGCGGCTTCGGTCCGTAGCCAATCTAGCGAGACCAATCGGACTGGCCGGGTGCTGAGCGCGCCGTTTCGCGCATGCCCGGCGAGATTAATGAAACGGCTACGCGCGTAGAAACCTCATCTGAAGCATCCTGGGACGCGGGTTCGATTCCCGCCGCCTCCACCATTTTAAGGACTTACAGGAACGGAGCACTTTTCGGACACTACTTGCACAGAACCAACACAAGCCTCTGCACTTGCTGTAGGTTAGCCTTATCGGGCGCTGCAGAAACCGAACAAACTTACAGCAGCGGCCATACTCTCATCGACTTCGTTCTGTGCGATTAGCGTGCAACTATTTATTGGACTTACAAGAACGCTCGATCTTTACGGGACTAGCCCATTCGAGCTATCAGCTAGCTGCTCAGACTCGATCTTCGCCATCATCCGTACCCCCTCCGCTTCGTCCCTCTGGTAGTAGCGCAGGATCATGTTGAGGTCGGAGTGCCCGACCCAGCCGGCCAGCCAGCCAGCATGGGCGCCGGCACACCCGGCTAGGCATCTCAGTGGTGGTATGGAATACAGTCCTTGCCAAGTCCTTCGAATTCGACTTGCTGCGAGACGTATTGCCGCATAGGGTCAAGTCTGTATGAAAGGTAGACGCATTTTTATATCCGCACTGCTGATCCCGATCCTATTCCTCGGGGCCGGATATGGCTTCTGCCCTTGCCGTTTCGTCTCTACCATTTGCTCAGAGATCGCCCCTGAAGAGACGGTCGTTCGTTCTTGCTGCCATTCGGCTGCCACATTGGAGCAGGACGATGCGGAGGCGAAGGTAGGTCAAAGGAAGACGTGTTGTTGCGACAGCAAAGTCTTCCTGGGTAGCGGAACCCAAGCCGGCAAGGTCTATGAGGGCAAGGCTGACTCCTCAAAGGCTGCTTACGCTGTCATATCCAGTTTCCAAACGCCAAGGATGGATGCCGATTCTTACGCGACCGCAGTCGGGCCGGCACCTCCTCTTATTCCCTCGCGACCATTATATCTCTTGAAGTCTACATTCCTTCTTTAGCAGTTCCCTAATTCTAGGTTACCTGCGAACAGGCTTGGCCAAGGTCTGTCCGGTAGGTCGTTTTTCATGCGCGCAGCGTATTGGCGACACGGCCCTTGACCCTGAATGAAGCCATACCCATAGGACCTGAACTCTATGCGGATTCCGAATATGCGAAGACTACGAGATTACTTGCTTTGGGGAGTCCTTTGGGCCTCCACCGCTTTGCTTCAGAGCGGTTGCGGCACCTCACGATCGTCTGCGCGCCCGTGGATGGATGCGGATGAACTGACAGAGGCCCGCATGGCACGCCATGTCCTGGCGGAGCGCAACGCAGAGGAGCAAATCGCGAGCCGGGCCGAATCCCCCATTGCCGGGCTGTCGGACAAGCTCACGCTCCCGGAACTGCTGCAAGCCGCGGCTAAAGAAAATCCGATGGTCAAGGCGGCTTACCACAAGTGGCAGGCCGCTGCTCAAAAGTACCCCCAAGCCTTCTCGCTGCCCGATCCGATGATCTCTGGGCGTTACTTCGTCCGGCAAATGAAGCCCGACGATCCCAAATGGGAACTCATGGCCTCCCAGAACATTCCTTATCCGGGCAAGTTGATAATCGCCGGCAAGATCGCCGATAAAGAGGCGCAGGCCGCTTTCCTCAGATACCAGGCGTCCACGCGCAACGCGCTTACCGACGCGAAAGAGATGTACTTTGAACTCTATTACATCGACCGTGCCCAGTCCGTCACTGCGGAGATTCGTAATCTCTATGAGCGCTACGCAGCCCTCGCCGCCGGAGGCACTGAGGTTGGAAGGCCCAAACTGCCAGAGCAATTCCGCGCCGAGAGCCAGCGTGAACAGCTTGGGTACGACCTGATCCTGCTGAAGGAGATGCGTGAAACCGAAGCCGCTCGGTTGAGCGCCATGCTTGCGCTGCCAAAGGGGCGAGGCCTGGGCCCCACGGAAGACGTGGCGGACCCGGCAGAATTGCGCGACTCCCTGGACAGCCTGCTCGACATTGCCGAACGCTACAACCAGGAATTGGCCGCAGCCGGCGTCGAGGTCGAGCGGTCGATCCTTCAAAGCAAGTACGCGCGTCGCGCGCCGATTCCCGACCTCTCGGTGAGCGCCAGCTACATGCGCACCGGCGAGATGCCGGATGGCACCGACCCCACGCGCGATCCGATCACTGTGGGCGTGGGAATCTCGATTCCCCTTTGGTTCAACAAATACAAAGCCATGGCTCGCGAGGCATCGGAGATGGAAAAGGCGGCCTTGGCCGAAGAAGAAGCTCAGCGCCAGGAGATTCGCGCGGCGCTGGCCAAAGCGTACTTCTCGCTGCGCAACGCGAGCCGGCTGGTGCGGCTCTATCGCGACACGCTCATCCCCCAGGGACGGCAAGCCCTGCAATCGGCCGAGGAACTGTACCGCAAGGGCGAAGCAAACCTCGCGTCCGTGCTCGAAACCACGGCGACGGTCCACAATTTCGAACTCGCACGCCTTCGAGCGACCGCGGATTTTTATCAAAACCTGGCGCGCGTTGAGCGGATTCTCGGCACGGCCTTCGAGCCGGTCAACGAAAACCAAGACACTCCAGAGCGTCAAGCCCCTGACGAGAACAAGGAGCCTGCGCCATGACCTCTTTCATGAAGGTGAAGCGAATACCATTCTGCTACTTGAGCATCCTTTGCGCGCTTCCTTGGGGGATCGCCATTGCCTCAGAAGGTGAGTCCGCCCAGGACCCGTCCACCACAAAGCTCGTGGAGGCTTTCGTACGGCAGGCTCGCTCGACCACCACGGACCGTGACGCGCAGACGCATCGACAAGCATTCAAGGAACTGACGGCCTCCATTGCAGAAAAGCGGGATGCCTGGAGCAAGCGGTTCGAGCAAGAATTGGGCGATGCCGAATTGACTGCCGGATTGCCTGTCGATCTACGGTCCAAGGTCAAGCCTGTGGGCGCAAACCAGGAGCAGGCCGCTACCCTCCTGCAAACCGGGATTTCCCTTCCGCTGGTCATGGTGCTGGCCGCCGAGCGCAATCCCGATGCTCGCGTAGCCTATGAAGCGCTGCGCTCCACGCTTCGGCGATTCGAGCAGGCGGCCTACCTGGAGGAACTCATCGCGCAGTACCGCTCGTTCGTCCGCGAATTGGACACGCTGGTCGGTCCCCAGAGCCATAAGGAAATGCCTGAAAAGACGTTTCCGTTTCCGTCGGCATTGGCGCTAAAGGGGCAGGCCATCGACCAGGAGGCGGAGCTTGCGCGCCTGAAATACATCGAGGCCTTGCGCAAGGCCATCAACGACGCGGCGCGCGGCTTCTTCTCCGTGCAATTCGCCGAACAACAGGTGGCGATTCTGAAAGAGAACCGCGATCTCTTCGCCAAAATGGACGCCATCGCCGCCGAGCAACTCAAGGTAGGCCGCGCCAGCCAGGCCGATTCGCTGAAAGCGCAGTCCGAACTGGCGATGCTCGATACCCAGGTGCTCACGGCCGAACGCGAGCGGATCAACGCCATCGCCAAGGTCAACGCGGTGTTGGGCCTGCCGCCTGCAACGCCGTGGGGCGCCTTGCGCCCCGCAGACCTGTCGGACGAGGTTCAGCAACTGGACGAACTGCTTCGCCTTGCCGCTCAGCAGAACCAGGCTTTGGCTGGGGCGCGTGTCGAGGTCGCGCTGATGGAGACCATGGTCCGCATGGCCGAGACGATGGTTCTTCCGCGCGGCTCCCAGGGCGCCAGCCTGATCGCTCCTTCGGTGGGCGCCGAGGCGGGGCCGACCCGCTCGGAGATGGCTGCCTTTCCGCCGATGCAGATGCCGTCCCCTGACCGTGCCGGCTTTGGCGCGAACGCGGCCTACATCGACGAGCTTCGAGTCCGCGTCCAGCAGGCGCAACGCATGCGGGATGCCATGGAGGCCGACGTGGCCTTCATGGTGAAGGATGCGCATTTCATGGCGGACGCCACGGCTCGGGAACGCAAGACGCTGGCGGACGCGGTGGTTCCCAAGGCGCGACAGGCGCTGGAGACCTATCGGGAACGTTACAACACCGCCGCGACGCCATTTATCGAATACCTCGATTCGGCACGCCTGTACCTGAACAGTTCGCTGAGCCTGGAGAAGGCCCGGATGGAACACAACCGGGCTTTAGTCGATCTGGAAGGGGCTTGTGGCCGGAGCGCTGCGCGTCTGCTGCCCGGTTCCCGCGAGGAGCAAAAGCCATGAACGACAAGCGGAAATGGATCGGCATGCTGGCGCTATTGCTGCTGGCCTTTGGCGCGGGCTATGCCCTGCGAGGCGGCGGTAAATCCGCACAGGTTGGTGAGTCCTCAAAAGAGGGGCCGAAGGCACAGACCGTATGGACCTGCTCCATGCACCCGCAGGTCCGGCTGCCCAATCCGGGCAAGTGCCCGATCTGCGAGATGCCCTTGATTCAGGCCGACGCGGGCGGCGGAGGTGAAGGCGACCCCATGCTGAAACTCTCCGAGCACGCGCGCGCCATGGCCAGCGTCCAAACGGCCCACGTGGTCAAACGCAAGCTGAGCAAAGAGATTCGCGCTGTAGGCATGATTCAATTTAACGAGACAGCGCTGGCCACAGTCACGACCCGCGTGGACGGCTACGTGGAAAGGCTCTTCGTGGATTACACGGGCATGGCAGTGGAGAAGGCCGATCATCTGGTCGAGATCTACAGCCCGGATTTGGTCGTTGCGCAGAAGGAACTGCTCCTGGCGGTCGAGACCCCGGACAACGCACGCCTGGTGGAGGCATCGAGGCTGAAGCTCCGGCGTTGGGAGATCACCGACGCGCAGATCGAGGAACTCCTCAAGACCCGGAAGATCGAG
This sequence comes from Planctomycetota bacterium, assembly GCA_045863855.1. Taxonomy (GTDB): domain Bacteria; phylum Planctomycetota; class SZUA-567; order H5-PLA8; family H5-PLA8; genus H5-PLA8. The sequence goes on from BTVV01000137.1 coordinate 6,855, forward strand.
GAGCGGATGACCATCTACTCGCCGGTGAAAGGGACCGTCGTCGAGAAGATGGTCGTCGAGAAAAGCTCGGTAAAGGCAGGTGACGCGTTGTACCGCCTCGCCAACCTGGAGTCCCTCTGGGTGCATTTGGACATCTATGAGTTCGAGTACGCCTGGGTGCAGTACGGCCAGCTTGTTGATATTACGGCGGAGGCTTATCCGGGCGAATCCTTCAAGGGTATGGTGACCTTCGTCAGCCCTACCTTGAACGAATCCACGCGCACCATTCGCGTGCGTGTGAACGTGACGAATACGGATGGCCGCCTGAAGCCGGGCATGTTTGTCAGCGCCCGGATTCGCGTGCCCTTGCTTTCAGACGGCCACGCCGCGCCCACCGGCGTGGAAGGGCGGTTCAACTGCCCGATGCACCCGGAGGTCCTGAAGGACGGCCCCGGCAAGTGCGACTTGTGTGGCATGGACCTCAAGCAGATCTCTCCAGCGCATGGGCGGCATCAGGGTGAACGCTACACCTGTCCCATGCACCCCGAAGTTCTGCAAGACCAGCCTGGGAATTGTCCTAAATGCGGCATGAAACTTGAAAAGGATGTCCACCAGGAGACCTGGATCTGCGAGATGTGCCCGCATGTGAAGTCAGACAAGCCGGGCAACTGCCCCGATTGCGGTATGAAGCTGACCAAGGCGCCCCTGGTAGGCGACGAAATCCTGGCCGTACCTTCGACAGCGGTGCTTGATAGCGGACTGAACAAGCTGGTTTATGTGGAGCGCGGCAAGGGCGAATTTGAGCCCGTCAAAGTCACGCTGGGTCCGCGCGCATCGGTATCGGAAGGCGGCAAGTCGCAGGAGTTCTATCCCGTCCTGTCCGGCCTCAAGGAGCACGACGCGGTCGCGGTGCGCGGGAATTTTCTGATCGACAGCCAGGTGCAGATTCGGGGCATGAAGAGTCTGCTGTTCCCTGAAGGTGGGCCAGGGGGTGGAGGACATGACCATGGCGGACATAAGGGAACCGCCGGCGAAGCGCCGCCCGAGAAGACCATGCCGGAGGGGCACAAGCATTAAGCACGTTGAATTTAAAGTCACCGGGGTCCATTCGCTATGATTGACGCTGTCATCCGTTGGTGCCTGAACAACGTCTTTCTGATGACGTTGATCGTGGTTGGCTTATGCGTCGGCGGCTACGTGGCTCTGCGAAAGGTCCATGTGGACGCGATTCCCGACATCGGCGAGAAGCAAGTCATCGTCTTCGCAGACTGGGAGGGCCGTTCGCCCCAGGACGTGGACGATCAGGTCACTTACCCGCTCACGATCGCGCTTACGGGAACCCCGGGCGTGAAGACGATTCGCTCGATGTCGGGCTTCGGCTTCTCCATGGTCTTCGTGATCTTCAAGGACGAAGTGGACTACTACTGGGCGCGGGCGCGCGTTCTGGAACGTATGAATGTGGCCCAGGAACGCCTCCCACAGGGGGTGGTCCCGGTACTGGGGCCAGACGCTACGGCCCTGGGGCAGATCTACTGGTACACGGTGGAAGCGGAGGGCTTCGATCTTGCGGAATTGCGTTCCATTCAGGATTGGTACATCCGCTACCAGCTTAACTCCGTGGAAGGCGTCTCCGAAGTCGCGAGCGTGGGCGGACATGTAAAGCAGTACCAGATCGACCTGCATCCCGACAAGCTGCGCGCGCACCGCGTCTCGCTGATGGACGTTTACAACGCCGTGGTTAAGTCGAACATCGACGTGGGCGCGAAGGTTATCGAGAAGAACGGCGTGGAATTCTTCATCCGCGGCGTGGGCTTCATCAAGTCGGTCGGCGATCTTGAGAACGTCGTGGTCCGCGAAGAAGAAGGTGTCCCCATCTATCTCAAGAATGTCGGCAGCGTGACGCTGGGGCCGGACTTCCGGCGCGGCGCGCTCGACAAGGGCGGCGTCGAAGCCGTGGGCGGTGTTGTGACTATGCGCTACGGCGAAAACCCGCTGGAAGTGATGGAGCGAGTAAAGGAAAAGCTGAAGGACATCGAGAAAGGCCTGCCCGCCAAGACCCTTGCGGACGGCCGCGTCTCCAAAGTCCAGATTGTGCCCTTTTATGACCGCACCGACATCGTCCACGAGACGATCGACACGCTCAAGGATGCCCTCAGCGAAGAGGCCCTGGTCGCCGGCCTGATCATTTTCATCTTCCTGCTACATCTTCGCAGCACGGCCTGCGTCCTGGTCACCTTGCCGCTCAGCGTGGCACTCTGCTTCATCTGCATGTGGATCTTTGGGGTAGACAGCAACATCATGTCGCTGGCCGGTCTGGCCATTGCCATCGGTGACGTCGCCGACATGGGCATCATCATGACGGAGAATATCTACCGGCGTGTGGCCGAGGCGCCCAAAGGAAAGAGCCATTTCGACAATGTGTATGAAGGCGCAAAGGAAGTGGCGGGCGCGATCCTCACCGCAGTTTCGAACACCATCATCTCCTTCATGCCCGTCTTCTTTCTCACTGACCAAGAGGGCAAGCTATTCAAGCCGCTCGCCTTCACCAAGACCTTCGCCATTGGCGCTTCGGTCGTCCTGGCAGTAACGGTGGTCCCATTCCTGTGTTACCTGCTCTTCCGGCCGACGCCCTGGAAGCGGAGGATCGTTCATGGTGTCGCCGGCGGCGTAGGCCTGCTCGCGACGCTTGCCACGCACGCGGCACTGATGCTGGGCTGGGAACACAGCCACTACAGCGGTTGGCCCACCGCCATCGCAGTCGGAGTCATCGTCTATTTGGCCGTGGTGCGCATGACCAAGGAACGCTTCCTGCCCCTCGAAGAAAATTTCGTTTCTCGTCAGATCTCGCGAGCCTACGTGCCCACGTTGCGCTGGATTCTCGACCATAAAAAGACCTTTATGGTCTTTCCCTGCCTTATCCTGTTCGCTGGATTGACCATCTGGCTGGGCATCGGGACTATGCTGTATCCGGTCGAACTGGTGGTCAATATCTTCGCTCACGAGGAGATCTCTCCGGAACTTCGCAGCCAGATGTACCTTGAGAAGGACGACGACCGCAGCCGGCCACTGCTCGAACTCTCCCAGCTTCGGTGGCAGAAGGTCCGCAAGGACGGGTATTCGTGGCTTCGCGTGCTTTTGCGCAGGCAGGAGCCCAAGGTCGTGGAGGTGGAACAACGAGAAGGCTTGGAAGTCGTAAGCGAAGGACGCATCTTGCCCGGGATCGGGCGCGAGTTCATGCCACCGCTCGACGAGGGCTCATTCCTCTACATGCCTTCCGTCCTGCCGCACGCGGGGCTTTCGCAAGCCATCGAGGTCAATGCCAAGCAGGACCTAGCCATCGCATCCGTACCGGAGGTTCAGTCGGTCGTCGGTAAGCTGGGACGCGCGGAAACGGCTCTCGACCCGGCGCCGGTCGGGATGTTCGAGACGATCGTCATCCTCAAGCCCGAAGACGAATGGCGCATGGTGAGCCAAGAACGGTTCTTCTCCGGCTGGCCAGGTTGGGTCAAGGCGCCATTTGCGTGGGCTTGGCCCGAGGAGCGCCGGATTACCAAGTCCGAGATTCTCGACGAGCTTCAGCAGAAGACGGCGATCCCCGGCGTTCTGCCCACTTGGCTGCAGCCGATCCAGACACGCATCGTGATGCTCCAGACCGGCTTCCGCGCCATGATGGGCGTCAAGATATACGGGGACGACCTGAAGGAGATCGAGCGCGTCGGGCTTCAGATGGAAGAGATCCTGAAGCATGTTCCCGGCGCCACCGATGTCGTCGCGGACCGTATCGTGGGCAAACCCTACCTTGAGTTCAAGATCGACCGGGCCCGTATCGCCCGATATGGCGTGAACATCCGAGATGTTCAGGATGTGATCGAAATGGCGATTGGCGGGATGAACCTGGCCGAGTCCGTTGAAGGGCGTGAACGCTACCCGATCCGAGTGCGGTACCTGCGCGATTACCGCGAAGACTTTCCCGAACTTGAGAAGATTCTCGTGCCCACCATGTCCGGCGCGCATATTCCTCTCACGCAAGTAGTTGATTTCTCCTACGTGCTCGGCCCGCAGGAGATCAAGGGCGAGAACACGCGCCTGGTCGGATATGTCACTATGAACACGCGGGACCGCGACGAGGTCAGCGTGGTCGAGGACGCGGAGCAAGCCCTGCAAGGCGCGGTTCGAGACGGCCGACTCAAGGTACCACCCGGTTACCACTGGGAGTGGGGCGGGCAGTTCGAGAATCAGCGGCGCGCCATGGCAACGATGAAGGTCGTCGTGCCGATCACGCTGCTGATCATGTTCCTGATGCTCTATATAGGATTCAAACGCAAATGGATCGCCTTCGTCATCTACTTTGGCGTCCTGGTTTCCGCGTCGGGCGGCTTCTTCATGCTGGCCCTTTGGGGCGTCAACTTATCAGTTGCCGTCTGGGTTGGATTCCTGGTCCTATTTGGCGTCGTGGATGACGATGGCGTAGTGATGTCCAGTTATCTTGAAGATGTATTCGAGGGCCGCACCTTCGCACATGCCGGAGAGATCCGCGAGGCTGTCATAGAGGCAGGCCTGAAGCGCATTCGGCCATGTCTAATGACGACCGCGACAACCTGTTTCGGCCTGCTTCCGGTCTTCTGGGCCAGCGGCAGGGGCTCGGATGTCATGCAGCCGATGGCCATTCCGTCTGTCGGAGGTATGGCCATTTCACTCATTACCATCTTCATCGTTCCTTGCATGTTCTGTGCGGTGGAGGAATGGAAGTGGGCCCGGTCAACCAAGGGGCAGGGCACCGAGTCGATCGAGAAAGATGGCATCCACCTGCGGGAGGAATAGCGCATGGGCGAGTTTGCCGATCCTTCTGCCCAGGTGGCTTGGTATGCACTGAGTCTGGAATCCGCACAAACACAAGTAGGCGCAACCGCCGAAGGCCTCTCAGATGACGAAGTGGCCAAGCGCCTTCAAAAATTTGGACCGAACGAGCTTCGGGATGCGGAGCCCATCAATCCCTGGGCCATTCTCGCCAGCCAATTTAGCAGCCTGATTGTTTGGATCTTAATCGCGGCTGGAATGGTTTCAGGGCTATTTGGCGAATGGGTAGACGCGCTGGCCATCACGGCCATTGTGGTACTGAACGCGCTCATTGGATTTTACCAGGAGTTTAATGCCGAAAAGTCCATGGCGGCGCTCAAGCGCATGACGGCTCCACATGCGCGAGTCAGGCGAAGTGGCGCCGTCCGAGATGTACTGGCGCGCGACATCGTTCCGGGAGATGTTGTTGTCCTGGAGGCGGGAGATCTAGTACCCGCCGATGCCCGGCTTATGAAAGCCGCCTCCTTGAAGTGTATAGAGGCCGCGCTCACCGGGGAATCGGATGCGGTCGGAAAACATGCTGAGGTTCTGGATCGCGATGAAGTACCGTTGGGCGACCGCAAGAACTTGGTCTTCATGGGTACAAGCGTGGCCACCGGGTCCGCGGAAGCTCTCGTGGTGGCCACGGGCATGGCGACGGAGATGGGTCGTATTGCCGGCTTGATTCAAAAGGCAGGCCAAGAGGAAGGGACTCCGCTTCAAAAGCGCCTCCAGGCATTCGGAAAGCTGCTCGTGTGGGCCTCGCTGGGGGTGGTGGGGCTTGTATTTGTGCTTGGGTTGATGCGAGGCCTGGAAGTATTCGAGCTTTTTCTGACGGCAGTGAGTTTGGCAGTCGCGGCCGTTCCAGAGGGCCTGCCTGCCGTTGTGACCATTTCTCTCGCGGTCGGTGTTCAGCGCATGGCGCGAAGGCGCGCGCTGATGCGACGGCTTCCAACCGTGGAAACGCTTGGTTCGACCTCTGTCATCTGCACGGACAAGACCGGCACGCTTACCGTGGGCGAAATGACCGTGCGAACCCTCTTCGCCTGCGATCAGGAATGGGAAGTAACCGGCGAAGGGTACGGACCCGAGGGCAAGATTACCCCGCGAACGAGCGAAGGAGAACCGGGAGCCACGGGTCTAAACGATTTGATAACGGTTCTGGCTGGTTGCAACGCCGCACACCTTACACAGGAAGAAGGGCGTTGGAAGGTGATCGGCGACCCGACCGAAGGCGCCCTCCTCGCGGCTGCCGCAAAAGCCAAGGTCTTTCCTGCGACGTTGGACAAGGATCTGCCGCGAGTCAAAGAGTTTCCATTCGATTCCGACCGCAAGATGATGACGGTGGTCAGGAAGTCACTCGAAGGTAGCGCTAGGGCCATGGTTAAAGGGGCTCCCGACGTGCTGCTGGCCCGGTGCACCCAAATACTTACGTCCCAGGGCATCAGACCGTTGACGGACAAGGATCGCGAGAACATCTCCACAATCAACGAGGCCTGGGCAGCGAGGGCCTTGCGAGTGCTAGGCGCCGCAATCAAGAATGGCGTGCAGGAGTCGGACGTACATTCCGCGGAAGAGGTTGAACGCGATCTGGTTTTTGTGGGCCTTGTGGGCATGTACGATCCGCCACGTCCGGAAGCCAAGGATGCTGTAGCGCGCTGCCGCAGTGCCGGTATTCGTGTCGTCATGATTACGGGAGACCACCCACGGACTGCCTTGGCGGTCGCGAAGGAGTTGGGCATTGCCAAAGAAAACAGCAAAGCCCTCGCTGGGCTGGAATTGGATAAGCTTTCCGACTCCGACCTAAGCGATCAGGTTGATCAGATTGCCGTTTTTGCACGCGTCACGGCGGAGCACAAACTTCGGATCGTCCGGGCCTGGAAATCGCAGCAGGCCATCGTCGCGATGACAGGGGACGGGGTGAATGATGCTCCGGCCATCAAGGGCGCCGACGTGGGCATCGCCATGGGCAAGGCCGGTACCGAGGTGACAAAGGAAGCCTCGGACATGATCGTAGCGGACGACAACTTCGCCTCCATCGTAGCTGCCGTGGAAGAAGGCCGCGGCATTTTCGACAACATCAAGAAGACGCTTCAATACTTGCTCGCAGGTAATGCCGGCGAACTTCTGCTGATGACTTTATGCGTGGTATTCGGACTTCCTATGGCGCTCCTGCCTATTCACCTGCTCTGGATCAACCTAGTTACCGATGGTCTTCCCGCGTTATGCCTCGCGACCGATCCCATAGATTCTGATGTCATGAAGCGTGGTCCGAGGAAACCGGGAGCATCAATAGCCGATAGAGGGTTTGTGGTATTGATGGGGATTACAGGCTTGCTGACTGCCGGTGTATCCTTCGCCGTGTATCTCTACGGATTAAAATACGAAACCCTCGAAATGGCTCGAACCCATGCTTTTGCGGCGCTTGTCTTTGCTGAGTTGCTTCGCTCCTTCGGATGTCGAAGCGAAACCAAAACTCTATTCCAAGTTGGCGCATTCACAAACCTACGACTTGCGGTGGTGGTGGGCATCGCTTTCTTATTTCAAGTTTGGAGCCACCACAACCCAATTCTTGGCGGTTTTCTCAAAACAGGCATGATGACTTGGTCAGATTGTTTGATGCTGATTATTGTCTCGATCATACCCATTTCAATTTTGGAGGTTGCCAAATTGATTCGCCAATACAGGTAGGCTCAATAATACTCCCGTATATGCCCGAATTGGGCGCTGCACCGCGCACCACGCAGATTCGAGTGGCGCAAGGGTGACGGCATCTCCTGGGGGGAGCGTGGGTATGGTATTGGAAGCCTGGGCAAACCATTGAGGGCTTGTAGCCGATGAGCGAACGGGCTATCGCGGCCCTGCCGTTGCTGGGCGTCGTACTGGGCGCGGCCCCACGTGTCCAACGTCAGCGAAAGTGAGAGATGAAGGGGAAGAGAAAGCGTGTGTCGATTCCGGAAGGGCGTAGCCCTGAAGGAATTGACACACGCGGGCCGGCTCCGAAAGCTGGGATGACCAGCGGAAAGGAGCACCCGATGTCCACGTCCCCGGTTGTACGACAGATACGTAAGGCCACGCGCAAGCAGTTTGGTGCGGAACAGAAGATCCAGATCGTCCTTGAGGGTTTGCGCGGCGAGGTCCCGATCACGGAACTCTGCCGGCGCGAAGGCATAGCGCCCTCGCTTTATTACAAGTGGTCGAAAGCCTTCCTGGAGGCCGGTAAGAACGGCCTCACGCGGGATACGCTGCGCGACGCGACCTCCGACGAAGTCCATCAACTCAAGCTGGAGAACGAGGACCTGAAACGTGCGCTGGCCGAAGCCACGCTCGATACCCTGCGCTTCAAAAAAAGACTGGGCCTGTAGCGCCGCGGAGGTATGTGCGCATGAGCGCCCAAGAGAAGCTCGAGATCATCCGCAGCGTCGAGGGTTCGGGCCTGCCCGTGCAGGCAGCCTTGGCGCGGGTCGAGGTACCGTCCTCGACCTATTACCGTTGGCGGCAGAAGTTCCGCTTGGGCGGCAGCGGTGGCTTGCAGGATCACTCGCCGTACAAGGGCCGTGTCTGGAACCAGTTGTTGCCCGAGGAGCGCGAACGGATTTTGGAGTTGGCCATGCTCTACCCCGAATGGTCAGCGCGGGAACTCGCCTGCCATCTGAGCGATCATGGCGGTTTTTCAGTCTCGGAATCGACGGTCTTCCGCGTGCTCAAGAAGCAAGGCTGGGTCAAGCCGCGGGAATTGAGGACCTTCCCGGCGGGGCCGGAGTATCGAATCAAGACGCAGCACCCCAACCAGCAGTGGCAGACGGATGCGACGTATCTGCATGTGAAGCGTTGGGGCTGGTACTACTTGATCTCGGTCCTGGATGATTACAGCCGCCGCATCCTGGCTTGGAGGTTGCAGAAGGACATGAGCACCGATTCTTTCAGCGAAGTCGTGGAATTAGCCTGCGAAGCAGTCGGCTTACATGCGGTGCCCGAGTGCTCCCGTCCGAAGTTGCTGACGGACAACGGCTCCGCTTTGATTTCTGAAGCCTTTGGCGCGTACCTGGAAGCCAAGGGCTTGGGGCACATCCTGGCCGCG
>BTVV01000138.1:0-15353 GCA_045863855.1 Planctomycetota bacterium
CCCGGGAACATCTTCTGCTGGCTGACGCGCTTCTTGCCCTCGCGGATTTCCGAAACGTTCTCCGCCGGTACGATGATCTGCGACACGTACTTCTCATGCCCCTTGGCGCGCAAGCGCATCTCGAGGCTTTCCTTGATCTTCTCTTCGCGCTCGGACTGCGCACGAAGCGCGTACCAGTATTTCCTAGCCATCCCTAATGCGCCGTCCTTATCGCTCGCGCCGGTCCGAATGCCGCAGATCCCTACGGCTGATAGAACATCCAATGCGTGACCAAATTCAGCACGTAATCCACTAAGAAAATGTACACCGTCAGCGCAAAGGTCACGATCAGGATCACGTACGTGATCCCCCACACCTGCGTCTCCGGCTTGAACCACGGCGTGATGTTCGGCCACGTCACCTTGCGCAATTCGCCGTCCGTCTGCACCAGGAACTCCGCGGTGCGCGGCCGGCAATAAATCACATGGTACGCCGCCAGCAGCATCAAACCGAAAACCAGCACCGCCCCGCCGGTACCCACCAACTGCACGCCGCCCGGCGAACGCGACCAATCCAGCAATACGCCCAAGCCGATCGCGTCCAACATGCGCAAGCCCAGGTTTCGCAAAAACGTCCAGCCGTAATACCAATGGTGCGCCGAGTACAGGCCAAAGGCGCCAGCCATCCCGAACGAACCCAGGCGCGTCAACGTCCCTTCGCCGGGCTTATGAACGGTCCAAGCCCCTACGCTCGGCGCAGCGGGCGAACCCGAGCCGGACGCGGAAGGCGATACGCTCTTTTTTTCGGACACGGCCGTAGCCATCGCCTCTTGTAGTGCCCCCGGTTGTCCACCGCGATCTCACGAACCGCTGCGGACCCAGCTCTTTCTTAACGTCCGGCCCCGCGCTCGCGGGCGCGGGGCCGGTAAGAACCTGCTTATTCCAAGCCGATCCGCATGCACCGCGCGAACCGGGTCCGCCGCCGTCCTGTCTTACGCCTCGGGTGCGGGAGTCCGGTTGGCAGGAGCGGAGGGACTTGAACCCCCAACCGCTGGTTTTGGAAACCAGTGCTCTACCAATTGAGCTACGCTCCTAGCACCCGGTCCGCCGCCAGAGGCTCAGGCGGCCCGCTTGAGGGCCGCCCGCCCAAACGGCGTTCCTCAGGCCAGGATCTTCACGACGACGCCGGAGCCCACCGTCTTGCCGCCTTCGCGGATCGCAAAGCGAAGGTTATCCACCATCGCCACCGGCTTGTCGGCTTCCAGTTCCACTTCCATCTTGATGTTGTCGCCCGGCATGCACATTTCGGCCGCCGAACCGTCTTCCTTGATCATCTTATTGATCTTGCCCGTCACGTCCGTCGTGCGGAAGTAGAACTGCGGGCGGTAACCCGGGAAGAACGGCGTGTGGCGGCCGCCTTCGTCTTTGCTCAGCACGTACACCTGGGCTTCGAACTTGTAGTGCGGGGTGATCGACTTCGGAGCCGCCAGCACCTGCCCGCGCCGGAGCTGCTCCTTCGTGACGCCGCGCAGCAACAATCCGACGTTGTCGCCGGCTTCGCCGGTGTCCAGCGTCTTATTGAACATCTCGACGCCCGTCACCGTGGTGTCGAGCACTTCCTTGCTCAAGCCCACCACTTCCACCTTGGTGCCGACCTTGATCACGCCCTGCTCGATGCGGCCCGTGCCGACCGTTCCGCGGCCTTCGATCGAGAAGACGTCTTCGATCGGCATCAGGAACGGCTTATCGCGCTGCCGCTCGGGCTCCGGAATGTACGTATCCAGCGCCGCGACCAGATCCAGCACCGGCTTGGCCGCCGTCGCATCGCTGGGGTTTTCCAACGCCGCCTTCGACTGGCCGCGTATCACCGGGACGTCGTCGCCGGGGAAGCCGTACTTGGTCAGCAGTTCGCGCACTTCCAGTTCGACCAGGTCCAGCAGTTCCGGGTCGTCGACCAGATCGACCTTGTTCAGGAAGACACACAGCGCCGGCACGTTCACTTGGCGGGCCAGGAGCACGTGTTCGCGCGTCTGCGGCATCGGGCCCGCGTCGGCCGCGACCACCAGGATCGCGCCGTCCATTTGCGCGGCGCCGGTGATCATGTTCTTGATGAAGTCGGCGTGGCCGGGGCAGTCGATGTGCGCGTAATGGCGCTTCTCGGACTCGTACTCCGAGTGCGACGCCGCGATCGTCACCGTCTTGTTCGCGTCGCGCACCGTACCGCCCTTGGTGATGTCAGCGTAGCTGCGCACCTTCGCCAGCCCCTTCGCCGCCAACACCGCGACGAGCGCCGCCGTCAAGGTGGACTTGCCATGGTCGATGTGACCGATCGTGCCGACGTTCACGTGCGGCTTCGTACGTTGAAAAGTATCCTTAGCCATCGCTGTGCCTTTCCTCTCCCTCTTCGATCCAGCCAACCGGTTAAAGGCAAAAATGGAGCTGCAGGCGGGGATTGAACCCGCGACCTCGTCCTTACCAAGGACGTGCTCTACCGGCTGAGCTACTGCAGCCCGCTTGGAACAACCCAAATCGGGCTTCGCAGGCAGCTTAAAGCAGAGCGGGAGTTATAGTCTTCAACGCAGGGCTGTCAAGGAAATCCAGCCCCTTTCTGCACAGGTGGGTCAAGCCCTTTGCGCAGCCCTTGCTTTCACCTTACTTAGGGGTGCATGCACCGCGTTCACGACCCTCACGCCACGACCTACCCCGCACCTTGCGGCAGCGGCGGACGTTGCCGGACGATTACTCGCAGCGCTTCTATAAGCACCACGCCCGCCAAGGCCAACAACGCCAGCGCAATGGGGAAGTTCAAATCCAGCACCATTTTATCGCCGCGCAAACGCGTCCAACCGGTCCAGATGATCTGCGCCAGCGAGGTCAACGTCACGGCCATCATGAAAACCGCGGGCAGGGCCGCGTACCACCACTTCCGGCCCTGAGCCTTGAGCCAAGTAGCCACGCCGACGAGCGTCAGAGCCGCCAGCAACTGGTTGCTGGTTCCGAAGAGGCCCCAGAAATATCGCCACGCCGGCACGGGCTTGCCGGAGAGCGGATCGGAAAGATTCGAGGTCACCAGAAGCGCCGCCGGCACGATTGTCGCCAGCGTGCAGATCACTGCGCCCGTGCGGCCTTGAAGGCCGGTCAATTCCTGAAGGATATACCGCCCAAGGCGCGTACAGACGTCCAGGGTATCGTAGACAAAGGTGGCGAAGGCGAGCAAGCCGAAGGTGATCGCGAAGGACTTGAACGCGGGGCTGCTCGAAAAAACCGCGAAGAAATCGGCCAGCCCGTGCGCGTAAATCAAGTTCGGCTGGCGGCTCAGCTTGTCGGCCTGCGCCGGCGTCAGGATCATGACGGTCACCAGCGCGATCAGGGCGACGAAGGCTTCAAGTAGCATCGCGCCGTAGGCCACGCGCTTTGCGTCGGGCTCGCATTTCAATTGCCGCGAAGTCGTGCCCGAAGCCACCAAGGCGTGAAATCCGGAACAGGCGCCGCAAGCGACGGTGACGAACAGCACCGGAAATAGCGTGCCTGCGCCCGTCTCGAATCCCAGGTAGGCCGGGTACTGGATCTGTAACGCCGCCTGGTCCCCGCCCCACGCGCCGACCAACAGGCCCGCTACGCTTCCGGCCAGTGCGATGTACATAAAGAACGCGCCCAGGTATCCGCGCGGCTGCAGCAGCGCCCACATCGGGACCACCGCGGCGATGCAGCAATAGCCCAGGATCGCCAAGTCCCAAGTCTTAATCGCCGCGCGCTCGGCTTCCGGACCTTCCAGGTGCGAGAAAAACCAGCCCGCGAAATCCAGCGGCACGAACTGGCCCGCCCAAATACAGACGAAAATCAGCGGCACGAAGATCAGCGCCGCGCGATTCTCCGAAATCTTGAAGAAGCGAATGCTCAAGCCCATCAGCACTGCCAGGACCAGGTACAGGATCGACGAACCCGCCACCGCGGCCCCGCGCACCGGCTTGACCAGATTCGCGGCGTCCGCGGTGTGCGCTTCCACCTGGGACTGCTGCAAATCTTTCACGAACGCGGCCGCCGTTACGTCGGTGAAGGCGATAATCACGTACACAAGCGCCAGCCATACGAAGGCCAGAAAGAGCAGGTACGCACGGCGGTTCATGCTTTCCTTAACCACTTCGGCGATCGACTTGGCCTGATGCCGCACGCTCGCGACCAGCGCCGTAAAGTCGTGCACGCCACCGATGAAGATAGATCCCAGGATGATCCAGACCAACGCTGGCGCCCAACCGAACCACAGGCCCGCCAGGATCGGTCCCACAATCGGACCGGCGGCGGCAATAGCCGTGAAATGCTGCCCTAAAAGGTAGCTCGATCCGGTGGGGATGAAGTCGACGCCGTCTTCTTGCTCGAACGCCGGGGTCTTGCGTTCGGGGTCCAAGCCGAGCATCCGACTGAGGAACGAACCGTAGGTGCGATAGGCGATCGCCAGAACGACCGCGGTACCCAGCACAATTCCAAGCAGCAGCATGCGGCGATTCTCGCGAACGGACCTAAATATCGTGATGCGCCCGGCGGCTCGCTATCGTTCAAGCCCGCCGAAACTCGACTTCACTATAGCCGGTAGCCGTCCAGCTTGGCGAGTGGATCGGCGTCGGCCGCCTCGAGCGCTGCCCTGAATCGTCAGACGCTGGGCACGATCGCCCACACGTAGAGTGCTTCGGCGGAATAAAGAGGCTTGTTAGAGCTTCGCTTCTTCTTCGCTGGCCTTGTCTCCGCCCACCGAGGCTCGCAACGCATCCTTCTGCGCCGCAGCGGTCTTGTCCGGCCCGGTGAGCTTGAGGAAGTATTGACCCTTGCCTTCCAACGGAAGAATGATCGCCAGCATGCGCATCCCGGGGGCGTCTTCCGTCTTGCCGGACATCGGGGCACCCACGGTCTTCTTGTAGGTGCCGACGACATCCAGGAGCCAGTATGCGCCGTGTGCGCACTTGCCTTTCACCAGACTGGCGGTCCGGTCCTCGGGCTTGAACTGGCCGACCCAGCGTTGAAGGTTCGCTTCGATGCTTCCACCGCCGGGAAAGGTGAAAACCACCAATTCGGCGTCTTCCTTGTCGCCTTCCAGCGCCGGAATGCGGGCCTGCGCCGCGCGCATGGGCGATTTGGATTCTTCCTTCTTCCATGCGGCGGGAATCTTGAGGGTCAGATCTTTGGCCGGGAGTTCCTGAAGGTCTTCCGCGTTCACCGCACTCAGCACGCACACCGCCAGCACTGCACCCAGCATTCGCATGGTCGTCTTCCTCACGGTTTGCACTCTTCCGTCAACCCAGGCATGCCTATCCCACTCTAAAACGCTTCCGGCACGATCAAATCGTCCGGAACGGGATTCCTCTGGTAATCCTCGTGATGCACGCGCGGAGGCAGTTCCACCGGCGGATGTTCGATCTCGTTATACGGCACCTGCGAGAGCAGATGCGAAATGCAATTCAGGCGCGCCTTCTTCTTGTCGACGGCCGGTACGATCCACCAACGCGATTCGGGGATATGCGTCCGCTCCAGCATGATCTCCTTCGCCTTCGTATAATCTTCCCAGCGCCGGCGCGATTCGAGGTCCATGGGGCTCAGCTTCCATTGCTTGAGCGGATCGTGCGTACGGCAGCGGAACCGGAATTCCTGTTCGGCGTCGGTGATCGAAAACCAGTACTTGATCAACTGAATGCCCGACCGGACCAGCATCTTTTCGAACTCGGGGACGGTGCGGAAAAATTCCTCATACTCCGCGTCGTTGCAGAATCCCATCACGCGCTCGACGCCGGCCCGGTTGTACCAACTCCGGTCGAAGAGGACCATCTCGCCGCCGGCCGGCAAATGCGCAACGTAGCGCTGGAAATACCACTGCGTCTTTTCGCGTTCGGTGGGCGCCGAGAGTGCGGTGACGCGGCAGACGCGGGGATTCAGGCGCTGGGTAATGCGTTTGATCACGCCGCCCTTGCCGGCGGCGTCGCGGCCTTCAAAGAGGATTACCAGCTTGTGCTTAGTGTGCGCGACCCAATCCTGCAGCTTGACGAGTTCGCCCTGCAAGCGAAAGAGCTCCTTGAAGTACTGTTTGCGCAGTCGCAAGCGTTCCTCGAAGGCCTTGTCGATGACGGCGGTCGCGCCCTTGTTGTCGCCGTCCTCCAATTCGAGTTCCAGTTCTTCGTCCATACTGTCCTGGACGTCGCTGTGAATGCGGCGGAAGAGTTCGTCGTCGTGGCTTAGCCGGTCGTCGCTCATGTTGATACGCTCCTGATAGCAGTAGGAATCCATTTCGAACGTTCAGGATTATGCGGCAGTCCAGCCTCCGTTCAAGCACGCTCGCATGCATTAATAATGCAAGGCGCTGGCATAAAAGTTCGTGAAAGCGTCAAGAAGCGCTTTTCCGTTCCGACTTCGAAGTCGCTCGGAGATTACTCATGAAATCCATACGCGCCTACGCAATTTCCCATCTCGCGCGATCGTCCCGCACGATCCACTTTCACCGCGTTGTCCAGGTTCCCGCAAGGTACGGGCGGACGCTGCGGCGCGTCGGACCATTCGAAATCGCCGATCGCCACGGGTTGGACGCCGTTTAAGGAGCCGCCCGGGACAGGCCGAAAATCTCCGTGTTCCGGATCGATCAATTCCGGGTGCAGGGCATTGATAAAATTCTCGCGCCGGATCGCCGCCGCGTCCACCGTCGGGCGTACCGCCAAGTGGTACATCCCCTCCACATCGTCCAGGAGCGGTTTATCCGGCGGCCCGTTCCAGATCACGTTGCCGCGCAGCACAAGGCCTTCGTCACAGCGCGCGACAGGCGGCAGATTGCTGCCCGGTTCCGTAGGCATGGGGCCGCTCAGTCCGATGTGCGCGAACTTAGATTCGTAGCCTTCGGGGTTATAGATAAGGTTGTTGCAGACGCGCACGTTCCGGCACGGGATGTCGTAGGCTTCCTTGCCGCGCGGATGGCACCAGCCGCCCAACGCAAAATGCTCGTCCACCTTGGCGGGCCGTTCGCCGATCCAGCCACGGCCGCCTTGACCGATCACGATGGTGTCGCGGTTCGAACCGACCCGGTAGCACGTATTCCACGCCATCAGAATATTGTAACCGCCCGTCGTCGCGATCCCGCCGCCCGCATCGTGAATCACGTTGTTGACGATCTTGATGTCGTACGCCTCGTAATGCAGCCACGGCGGAACCATAAACTGAAAACCCGTCCCCTGCCCCGCCAGCACGCCGTGGTTCAAGCCGTTGAACATCTCATTCCCGGCAATCAGAATGTACGCCGAACCGCCTTTCACGTACATGCACTCGGCTTTTGTTTTATGGAAACGGCTGCGCACGATATGCCCGTACTGAACCGCGACGTAATCCAGCGCGTTCGCCGCGGCATTCGAGAAATCGCAATCCTCCACGTAAATGCGAAGGCATTGATTGGCTTTAAAGGTCAGGAGCGGCAGCCCGTGGGTCCCTTCCGATCCCGCCGCCGTCACCCCACGCACCAGCAGATCCTGGCTCTCGGCAAAATGGAGCACGATATTGTTGCTGGGTATGACCCGATCGTTTCCGGCGGCTTTGAAGGTGAGGTTGAGCAGGAAAATGCCGCGGCAGCGATTGAAAAAGACGGCCGGCAATTCCACCGAGTCCGCGCCCGAGACGGATTGAAACACGATCGGGCGATCCGATGCGTATACGCGGTCTTCCAGCACCCACTGGCCGGAATCCGGCGGCGCATACCTTCCCGGACCAAAGAGCACCCGCCATCCGTGGGCCGCACCTTCGCGCGGGATGCGCGCCCACGCCCCGCCGATGGTTCGAACCGCCTCGCTCCGCGAAGTCCCCGACGCCGCGTCGTTGCCGTTCGCGGGGTCCACCCAAAGATCTTTCAGTATCGGATTGCCGATGGCAATTGCTGGAGAGGCGTTCATGGGAATACCCGGGACGTGAGGGGGTCATTCACAACCCTACTCTTTACAGCACGATGAACGCAAGCCGAGCGCGTAAATATCACCCGCATTATCGATATAAATTCGACGCACTATTTAGGACGAGCTAGACCGAACTATACCTGAGCGCCTCGCCGGCGAGCCAGCCATTCCAGCGGCGCACCGACGGCCGCCATGATCGCGAGCGCGATCAGCGCATCCAGCGCCAGCCAACGGTTCAGGGATTCATGCAACTCCTGCGAAGAAAAGGACGCCAGCACGAGCTTCGTGACCGGTGCGTTCGGCCGAGCACCGGGATTGGTCGGCACAGGAAGTAGATCGGCTTCACTCTTATCCTCAGACCGATCTGGCCTATCTCCGACTCGATAAGGCCACGGCCAGCCCTGCGTTTCGCACACCATCACTTTTCGTTTTCGTTCTGTTTCAAAAGCCAACCACGGCGAATCGGTTTCCAACGTCCGCTCCATGGGCAGGAGATTCGCTCCCACCAGAACCCCCGCGGTCACCGTGAGGGCGGCCACGGTCGAAAAGTGCAAGCGCAGCCGTTTCGGCCGCGCTTCGGCGAGTTGCTTCAGTCGAAGCGCTTCCACCATCCGCGCGCGGATATGTTCGGCTCGTGGAGATTCGCGCGCCAGAACGGTCAGTCCAATAAGGATGATGGGCGTACCCATGGGTCCTGGGAGCGGCAGAATCACGATTCCGGCAACCACGATCACGGCGCCGGTCGTATACACCACCACGCGCCGCGGCCAGCGCGTCCAACTCGCGGACGCGACGACTCCCTCCTGCTTGCGCGAGTCCGGGGAACGCTGAGCTTCCATAGCGCCGTGCAACTCCATGCGAAATCGGGCACCGCCTGACACTCGCCTTTCGGGATGGCTATGGACTGCGGAGGTGTAAACCGAGCGTTGGAACCGTCCCGGTTCCATTTCGGCAGCGGGTCACACGGCTCTGGTTATCGATCATCGCCAACAGATCATGGCGGCGGGTGAGGGATTCGAACCCCCGAGACGGTTTCCCGTCTAGCTGTTTTCAAGACAGCCGCCTTCGACCACTCGGCCAACCCGCCAACTTGGCATGGGCCACGAGGATCGCCCATGCAGTCTGCGATATTATCCCAGTCGCCAGAGGATTTACCACGGGAACCACGAGATCCAACGGCGGCTCTGCAATGAGGTGGGCAACTAAGCGCCACGGAAGCCCAACCTCGTCTTATCGCTCAGTTTAAACGTGCCACTCCGTCACCGATTGCGGACCTATTGACTTACTGTGACATATATAAGGAATATTTTAAGGTGGATTATTGCACGGGAGCAGCCCAGTCCGCTTTGTTAGTATACTTATATTTCGAGAGGTATCATACAAAATCCGGTGTATAGATCAGTGGATGTCACTGACAACAAACTGGAACCTCAACTGATGCAGGGGCGATCCATTAAAGGTAGAGAACTCTCGGCGCTGGTGACGCGCCTGCGCCAGGAATTGCGTGCAGGCCGCTACGGAACTTCTGAGTACCTCCCACCTGTCCGGCAATTGTGCGGGGATTACGGTGTCTCGTTCGAGACCGTTCGCAGGGGCCTCAAGCAACTTGAACTTGAGGGCTTGCTAACTTCGGAAGCGCGACACGGATTTCGACTGGCGGCACAACGAGAAGATAGGCCAGTGCACCAGCCGGTAGCTTATGTAACCAGCCACAAGTTGGACTTAAGCGATGCGCAACCGGCTAACTGGGCCATCAACCAGGCCTTGACCGTGGTCGCGGCACGGCGCGGTAAGTCACTCCTCGGCTGTCACGTTGAAGGTTTGTCTGAGGAATCGATTCTGGCACGGTTGGCGGCGAGCCCTTGTTCGGGACTGGTGCTGGATACTTTGGATGAAAGTCTGCTTGCGTTGGTTGAGCGCTCGGGGCGGCGCCCTTTGGTCATGGTGAACAGTTGGTTCGAACAGGCCTCGATCCCAGTGGTTCTGCAAGACAACTACTTGGGCGGATTTCTGGCGGCCCGCTGGCTGGTGGATGCCGGCGCCAAGCGGGTGGGCTGGCTGGGTCCGATAGGCGCCTTCTGTCATACGCGGGAGCGCTTTGCGGGCGTCGTGGCGGGGCTGGCTTCCAAGGACGTACCCTTCCATGCGGCCGATGCCTTGGCAACCGATTCGCAGACGGTGGATGAAGCAGCGCGTGCGCTACTGGCTCGGCCCGACCGTCCCGACGGAATCGCAGTATTTACCAAAGGATCGGCTCAAGCGTTGAAGCAGGCGGCGGATGCAGCGGGACTGACGATCGGGAAGGATTTGCTCCTCGTGGGCTGGACCGTAGAGGACTGCTACGAGTCCGAGCACCGCTCGGTGTACGCAGGCGGCCCGATTCCGCCGGCGGTGGTGTGGAGTGCGCGTGAGATGGCCGAAGCGGCCCTCGATTTGTTACATGCTCATCCAGACGGAGCACCCGCCGGTCGGCGCGTGCTGGTACGCACGCGACTTAAAATGGGAACCTAATTCTATCGGGAGTGACCATGCGAAATGGCAGGCATTACTTGCTCCGTCTGTTTCTCGTCCTTTCTTGTACGACGTCGGTCCTCTCGGCTCAAGCATTGAGCGCAGATCGGTCGGCGGAAGCCGCGGCCATATTGAGCGCAACTCAATCGCGGGGCGGATTGGCACTGGTGCTCGGGACCTCCGATACGAGCCTGAGCCTGGCGCTTGCGCGAAGCAGTGCCCTATACGTGCAACTCTTGCAGCCGGATGTCCCAAAGGCACAGGCGTGGGGCGCCGAGTTTGCGAATTCGGAATGGCGCGAGAAGCTTGGCGTACGTAACGCCGCGTTCGATCCCGAACATTACGGCTCGACCATCTTCAATCTGATTGTAGTGGAAGATTCCGCATCTCTGGGAGCGGCCAAGCTCGCCGACCTTTACCGAATGCTGGTTCCGGATGGAGTGCTGGCCCTGCGCCAACCGCCGTCGTCCTATGCCGCCGAAACCAAAGCGCTGGGCATGGAGACCCTAACCCTCAGCGGTTTCGCCGGAGTTTATCGAAAACCGGTCAAACCCTTCGAATGGAAGCCCAGCGACAGCCTCAAATGGCGCGCGGGGATGCGTGCGCACATGGCCTTCGGCATTTGTGGTCCGACCCACGGCGCGGGCCGGTTCTATTACCGGGAAGGCCTGGAATCGGCAGGCGGCTGGCCGAACGACACTTCACAACTGGTCGCGCGCGACGCGTACAACGGCCGGGTGCTGTGGGTGAAGCAGGAAAACGTGCCTTTCTCGCAATGGCGCGCCAGTCAGTTCGCACAAGGCAATTGGTCGATGTGCGCGGACGAGACAGGGCGGCTCTTTGCGGTCACCAGCGACGGGAAACTGGTCTGCCTCGACGGAGCGACGGGCGAACCGCGCTTTGTGCTCCTGGATAAGGGCGCGACCCCAAGCTACATCACGATTTGGAAGGACCGCTACGTCTTCTACGGCGGGTCAGTCTTCTCGGCCGCGGACGGCAAGCTGCTGTGGAAGTCTTCTGGCAAGTTCACGCGATTCCACGAGGACACGCTGCTGGAGAGCGACGGGGCGGTGCTCAGAGTCCGCAAGCTCGAAGACGGCGCTGAGGTGCTGAAGGCCGACCTTTCCTGGCGCGCGGAGCGTGTCAAGAAGGGCATGGGCCTGCTGCATGTGGGCAGCCATATCCTCGTGACCGAGGGCGGGCGTTGGGAACGGCCCTACATGGTGACGGCGCTGAATCCCGCCACGGGAGAAAAGATCTGGTCGCACGAGCTAGGTGGAGTCTTTGCCCTGCCGGCGCAAGGCAAGGGCGTCGAGACCTTCGGAGGCGAGGTCAGTTACACGAAGCTGGGCGATAAGCTGCTCGTTTACACCTGCACGCCCTATTTCCACGAAAAGGGCGAGAACCAAAAGGAAGTCCACTTCACGAAGATCGACCTGGCGACCGGCAAGGCCGAGAAAGAAGACTACGGCCCCAAGGGCAAGCTCTTCGGCAGCACCTGCAACAACGGCAGCGCCAAGCTCCTGGGGGATTACCTTTTCTACTGGCACAATGTCTGGCTGAAGCTCGAGACCTTCGAACGCCGGTTCCCGTTCCTGGTACACCCCAACTGCTTCCTGCCGTCTCCGGCGGCCTACGGAATGATTTACAATTCGCCGGGCCGCAAGGGCGGCAGTATTCAAGGCATCACCGCCATTGGGCCGACCGACATCACGTTCGACCAGGAGCCCGGCGGCAAGGTCCTGGTGCGATACGGGCAGTCGCCTGCAGGTGGCGAGCCAACCGCGCCCACGGACTGGCCGACTTTTCGAGGCACTAACGCCCGCGGGAACGCAACCGCCGCTGATCTAGGCGCCAAGCTCGAAAAGGCCTGGGACGTTCAGGTGAGCCTGGGTGGCAAGACCCACGGGCAAATGTACGGCGAGCGCACGGGACTCACCCAGGCAACCGTAGCTTACGGTATGGCGTACGTCGCGGACATCGACGCCCAGCGTGTCGTGGCCCTTGACGTAAAAGATGGCAAACAGCGCTGGGTCCGCCACCTCGGGAGCCGGGCCGACTTCCCGCCGACACTCTATAAGGGTATTTGTCTGGTGGCCACCAAGGACGGTTTCGTACATGCCCTGGATGCGAAGACCGGCACTCCAATCTACAAGCTGCTGATCGCCCCGCGCGAACGCTACATCGGCGGACAGGAGAAGCTCGAAAGCCTCTGGCCTACCGCGGCCGATGTAATGGTCGCGCAAGACGGTGTGGCTTGGGCCTGCGCCGGGTTCGCTTCGACCATCCATGGGGGCAACCGCGAGGTGGCTTTCCGGCCGGAGTCCGGCGAGGTGATCGAGGCGAAGGTCAACTTCGAAGAATTTTCGGACACGGGGTACCCGGGACCAAAGCACCACACCAACCTCTACACCGAGCCTTTGGCTGGAGGCCGCCGTCTGGCTTGCCGCGCCATAGACGACATGCTGGGCTACGGTAATAGCATCTCGCGGACCAACGAAGACCGCGCGCACGAGCACTTCAGCGATCCGGGCTCAGGCGGCCGGGGCTCGCCGGGCGCCCGGGCTAGCGGACGGGTCATTGCCTTCGACGAAAAGCTGTGCATTGCGCACTTTATGACCTACGGCGGACAGTCTTGGGCGACAAAGAATCCGTTGCATCTCGTCGCCGTCGAGAATGATCCCAAGCAGCCGGTGTGGAAGTCCGAGCCCATCGAATTGGTGGCCGACGATATCCTGCTGACCCCCAAATTCGCGTTCTGCGTGGGGCATTACCGCCGCGTGGAAGGCCAGCCCGAAATCTGGATCATCGCCCGCGAAGACGGCAAAGTTGTTGGCAAGACACCCGTCAGCGGATTCCCAGCATTCTTGGGAATGTCTGCGTCAGGAAATCGGGTTTTCGTCAGCACACGAGAAGGCAAGCTGATTTGCTACGAAGCGAAGTGAGCTCAAGGAGCGCACGCCCATGCGAAAACGAATGGCCTTGCTGGCCGTCCTATTCATGGCAACCGGAATGGCTCGCGCCGAAGAACTGCGATGGGTAAGGGAACCTCAATTAAGCTCGGATTCCGCAACCAAGTGTTGGCGTATCTCCTTCGAACTGAGCCGGATGGCCGATGTTGAAGTGGCTATCGTCGATCCCGCGCAAAACCAAGTCCTCCGGCACTTGGCCGCAGGCCTCCTGGGACCGGCGGCCCCCGCACCCTTCGCGGCGAACTCGGCGGCGCAGCAACTCCTTTGGGACGGCAAGGACGATTACGGGCAGCCGATCGCAAATGCCGCGAAGCTTCTCGTTCGCGTGCGCGCAGGCATGAGTGTGGCCTTGAAGCGAATCGTAGGCGGCGATCCGTATGCCTACTATTCGAAGGAAATGGGCCAAGGCGACCATGCCGCTTGGCGCGTGACCGGGCTGGAGGCCAAACCGGACGGTAGCGTGTACGTGCTGGGCAACGCCAATAACTACGGACCGCCGGCGCTTCGCCGCTACAATGCGAAAGGCGACTATCAGCGTACCGTCTTCCCGCCCCCCGCAGGAAAGTCTTTGGAAGCAGTACAAGGTTGGGGCGTTTACGTCCGGGAAGACGGAACGTATTCGCCGCAGTACAACGATCTGTCTTCTCCGGCGCTGTCAAACACGCTTATTTGCGGTACTCGTGGACGGATTGCCGATCTGATTCCCTCACCCGATCCGGATTCGCTATTGCTTGAATACGAATACAAGTTGATGCAAATCCGCACGGATGGAACCATTCCCGAGAGACCGATGCTTGCCGAACCCCTTGTCGCCGAACCGGCTCTGTTTCCGCCTAAGGGAACGTCGCGTGTGGTGGGACCGTTGCAGATGGCCCTTGCGCCGGATCGAAAGCATGCGTACTTGAGTGGTGTGTTCGCGGCCACGGTCGAACGAACCAGCCGAACGGGCGCAGAGACGACAGGCGATTGGCGCGACGGACAAGTTTACATGATTGACTTGGCCACACGGAAAGCGAGCGTGTTCTTCGCGCTTCCGGAAAGCGAGGTGATCGGTGACCTCGTTAAGCGCGGGGCATCGCCGATTGCCGACTTCAAGTACGGCACTTACGCAGCCCTCCAAGGCGTGGCCGTGGACGCCGAAGGCCGAGTCTTTATCTGCGACCGGCAAAATAAGCGGGTGCTGATATTGGATTCCGACGGAAAAAAGCTCCGCGAAGTTCCAGTGGAGTATCCCGATGCGATTGGCGTACACCCAAAATCAAAGACGCTTTACGTTACGACGAGAAAGGGCCACTTCCACGGCGCCGGATCCTTGTCGATCTTGAGGTTCGGCGATTGGAGCAAAGACGACGCGCCGGCGGCCACTATTCCGTTGTGCCCAGTGCATCACTTCGATCAAGCCACGCGTTTGGCCGTGGCCGAACAGAATGGCGAAGTGTACGTCTGGATTGCTTACACGGCGCTGCCCGTCCGTGTGTTCAAGGACACGGGCGCCGGTCTCGACCTGGTAAAAGATTTTTACGAAGAAGGTCCGCAGCGCGCGCTGGATTTACAACACTTCGTCGTGGATCCCAAGACGGAGACGGTCTACTTCACCGACGGCTTTAACCACTGCTTCCGAGTCTCGGATTGGAATCAGCCGAAATTCGAACGCTGTATGGTGGACGAAAAAACCGGGCTGCGAGCGCTAAGCTTGGCCGTAGATGCGCGCAATCGCTACCTGTATGCGCACGCCGACCGGCAGCCGGTAGCGCGTTACAAACTGGATGGCGCCTATCTCACCCCTGCTCCTGTGGAAGGTTCGCAAGAGAATGCGTTTACACCCAAGCTGACCAACGACTGGCGCATCGGACTGGGCATGGGCGACCGCGGCATCGCCGTCGGTCCGGATGGCAGCTTGGCCACCATGAACGCCGAAGGCACCGCCGCAGATTACGGAGGTTATCTGCGCTTCTTCAACGCCAACGAAAAGAAGGCGCCGT
>BTVV01000139.1:0-15332 GCA_045863855.1 Planctomycetota bacterium
TGCCATTTCATTCTCAAGGGCTTATGTCCGTAGCCTTGGCCCTGTGCCTCTCGCTTCAGATGGGCTATTTGCCCATACACGTGCTCGTGTCGCCTCACCACCACGACCCAATCCTGACGCATTCCCATGACGACTCTAGTTCTCATGCGGGCCACCACCATGGCCTGCAAGGTGAACACCATGAGGATAAGGGCGATGCTGGGTCTTCAGATCCCATCAAGGAAGACGGCCACCAT
Source organism: Planctomycetota bacterium (assembly GCA_045863855.1). Lineage (GTDB taxonomy): Bacteria > Planctomycetota > SZUA-567 > H5-PLA8 > H5-PLA8 > H5-PLA8. The sequence continues at coordinate 237 of BTVV01000139.1, forward strand.
TCCGGCCATGGTCACACCTGTTTAAGGCCAACGACGCAAGCGCACGCGGCGTTTTTCGCGGTTGTATTGCCTAGCGAAGTCCCTTTTGAAGTCGTGGTGCAGGACCAGGAAGTGCAAACGCTTCCTGATTGGATCGGGCACCTCAAGTTCCGGCTCCTGGCAGGCTGTAGCTCATCCCCACGCGCCCCTCCTGTCGTCTGACCTATCGGTTCTCTGACCTGCTTCAACCCAATTCGTTTTGAATGCCATGGGCGACCATGGCTATGCACGGTCAACTCTCAAGGGGGTAGTTATGTGCCGTTCGCGTGAATATCTGATGTTCTGTTTCCTGGCCGTGGGCTCGTTCGCCATGCTCTTCGGGTGTGGTTCCCAAGCGCCTGACCAGCCGCGCACCCAGGCCGGTGAGGTCCAGGAACAGGAAGAGCCCAAGACCGCCCAGATCACGGTTTGGGGCAAGCGGTACGAACTCTTCATCGAGCACCGCTACATCGTAGCCGGAACACCGACACGATTTATCACCCACGTAACCGACATGCAGAATCTGGAGCCTCGTCAGCGGGGCACGCTCACTTTCGTCATGCAGGGGCCCGGCGGAGAGACCCAGGAGCATCCTTGCCAGAACCCCGATCGTGCGGGCATTTACATTCCCAGCATTGCGTTCCCCAAGGCCGGTGCCTGGAAGGTGTCGCTGCGCATTCCGCCCGTCGAAGGTCCGGAAGTGATTGAGGAGATCGGAACCTTAACCGTTTACCCCAGCCAAGCAGCGGCCGATGAGGCCCCCGAGCAAGAAGCCCCTGAAGGCATCTCGTTCTTGAAGGAACAGCAATGGAAGATCCTGGCGGGCACCGAGCCGGTTACCAAGCGCCGGATGATCGAGCGCATCCGCCTGGCCGGATTCGTGGCGCTCAAGCCCGGAACCAAGGGGGTCGTGACTCCGCCCTTCTCGGGCCGTCTGGAAGCGCCAGCAGGCAAGCCACTGCCGATGCTCGGCGACAAGGTCGATGCCGGACAGGTGATCGCGGTGGTTCATCCGCCGGTCGCCGGCTCCGATCTGCTCGCGTTCCACGGAAACCAGGTCCAGATCAAGGCGCTCGAAACCGAGTTCGCGGTAAAAGGCGCCGAGATCGAATCAAACGCCATCCGAGAGCGCGTGGCCTTCGAACAAGCGCAGGCGATCCTCGTCCGGGTAAAGAAGCTCTTCGAGGAACAGGCCAAATCGAAACGCGAACTGGAAGAGGCGGAATTCGCAGTCCGGGCCGCACAGGCCAGCATGGATGCTGCAGCCGCCATGAAGAAAGCATACGAGGACGCCAAGGTTCGCATGTCCGCCTTGCCCGAGAGCTCCGATCCGCGCAAAGGCTACCCACCGGTCGAACTGAAAGCTCCGATTTCCGGGACCATTACCGAAATCAACGCCGTGCTCGGCGAACATGTTTCGGCCGACCGAGCGCTGTTCGTCATCTTGGACCCTTCGACCGTTCTGGTCGAGGCGCGCATCTCCGAGTCCGACCTGAGCCGTACCGCGAGCGGCTTGGGCGCCTATTTCGAGGTACCCGGCAAGAAAGGCGAACCCATCGCGCTGACGGGAGAGGGCGCCGGACGCCTGCTCATGGCCGGACAGGAGATCGACCCTACAACCCGAACCGCGCGCTTGGTGTACGAGGCGCGGAATAAGGACGGCCTGCTCAAAATCGGCTTGGCCGTGCCGGTTTTTCTGGAGACCGCCCACGCGGAAGAGGCCATTGCGATCCCCGCTTCGGCGCTCGTGGACGAAGACGGCCGGCCGGTGGTCTACGTCATGCTAGGCGGGGAGGCGTTCGAAAAGCGGGAGCTTACGCTCGGCATTCGAGATGGAGGAATGGTGCAGGTGCTTTCCGGCCTGGAGGCCGGCGAGCGGGTCGTCACGAAGGGCGCCTATACAGTGCGGCTGGCATCGGTTTCCACGGTCATCCCCGCACACGGCCACGGACACTAGGAGCCCACGATGATTGACTTTCTGATTCGATGGTCGCTCCACAACCGGGCGGCCGTCCTGCTTATGGCTACACTACTGTGCGCGGTGGGGGGATACCTCGCCACGCGCATGCCCATCGACGTGTTCCCGGACCTTACCGCGCCAACTGTGACGGTCATCACGGAAGCGCACGGCATGGATCCCACGGAAGTGGAGAGCCAAGTCACATTCCCCATCGAGGCGGCCCTGAACGGTTCGCCCGGCGTCCGCCGCGTACGTTCATCCACGGCGGTGGGCATCTCGGTGGTATGGGTCGAGTTCGAGTGGGGCGCGGACATTTACCTGGCCCGGCAGGTCGTCAGCGAAAAACTGGCCTTGGTGACCGGCGATCTGCCGCCCGATGTCGAGCGGCCGATTCTCGCGCCCATTTCGTCGATCATGGGCGAGGTCATGTTCCTTTCGCTCACTTCGGAACACCATACGCCCATCGAGTTGCGCACGACCGCCGATTCCGTCATTCGGCGCAGGCTGCTTTCCGTGCCCGGTGTCGCCCAAGTAACGCCCATTGGCGGCGGCGAGAAGCAATATCAGGTCGTGCTCTCTCCCGAGAAGCTGAACATCTACGGTCTTTCGATCAGCCAGGTCAGCGCGGCTTTGAGCGCTTCCAACGAGAATGTGTCCACCGGGTTCATGGTGGAGGGCGGTTCGGAATACCTCGTCAAGGGCCTGGGACGGTACCAGAACCTGAACGACATTGCACAGACCGTCGTTACCTCCGTGGACGGAGTACCCATCAAGGTTTCGGATCTGGGATCGGTTCAAATTGGTGAAGCGCCGAAGCGGGGCGAAGGTTCCGCGATGGGAAAGCCCGCCGTGATCATCGGCATTCAGAAGCAGCCGGGCGCCAATACCCTGACCTTGACGCGAGAGCTGGATACGGTCATGGACGATCTCTCGGCCAAGCTGCCGCAAGGCATGAAGATCAACAAGCATCTCTTTCGCCAGGCGGACTTCATTCAAGTGGCGGTCAACAACGTCGTTCACGCGCTTCGGGACGGCGGTATCCTGGTCATTATTATCGTCCTGGTCTTTCTGGCCAACCTGCGCGCCACCTTGATCACGCTGACCGCGATTCCGCTTTCGCTCGTTTCGGCCATACTCGTGCTTTGGGCCTTCGATGCGACCATCAACACGATGACCTTAGGCGGCATGGCTATCGCCATTGGCGCGTTGGTGGACGACGCCATTATTGACGTGGAGAACGTATTCCGGCGTTTGAGAGAGAATGCGGCGATCTCAGAGCACCAGCGCAGGCCGACGCTATCCGTTGTATTGGACGCCAGCATCGAGATTCGATCGTCCATCGTCTTCGCAACGGTCATTATCGTGCTGGTGTTCACGCCCCTGTTTTTCCTCTCGGGCGTGGAAGGCCGACTCTTGCGCCCGCTGGGTGTGGCGTATGTCGTCTCGCTCGCCGCTTCGCTCTTCGTCGCGGTTACCGTCACCCCGGCGCTCTGTCATTTACTCCTGCCCAACAGCAAGGGCGTCCGCACAGGTCACGAGCCCCTGCTCGTGAGATGGTTGAAGGCAGGCTACGGCAAGATGCTGAAACCGATCCTGACGCGCTGGTGGCTGGTTACCCTGCCCAGCGTCCTGCTGCTGGCCGGAGCGGTATTCGCTTCGACCAAACTCGGCTTCGCGTTCCTGCCGGAATTCAACGAGGGCAGCTTGACCATCGCGGTGGTCACGCTGCCTGGAACCTCGCTGGCAGAGTCCAACGAACTGGGCCGGATCGTGGAACAGACGCTGATGCAGCACCCCGAGGTCGTGGCGATGGCTCGGCGCACGGGACGGGCTGAGCTAGACGAGCACGCCCAGGGGGTCGAGGCCGCGGAATTGGAAGTCTCCCTGTCCATGAAGGAACGGAGCAAGGAGGTATTCCTGGATGCGCTGCGGCAGGATCTCTCCCAGGTGCCCGGCGTCAACATCACCATCGGCCAGCCTATCTCTCACCGCATTGACCACATGCTCTCGGGAACCCGCGCCAGCGTCGCCATTAAGATCTTCGGCGAAGACCTGTATCGGTTGCGCAAGCTGGCCGAGAAGGCGCGCCAGGAGATCAGTACCGTTCCCGGCGTGGTGGACTTGTCGGTGGAGCAGCAAATGGACATCCCTATTCTGAAGACCAACATGGATCGTGCGGCCATGGCGCACCACGGATTGCAGGTACAGGATGTCGCGCACACCCTGGAAGCGGGGTTACAGGGATCCACGGTCTCTCGCGTCATCGAGGGCCGGAACTCGTTTGATCTGGTGGTGAAGGTGGCCGGCACCGAGGCCTGGACCACGGATACGCTCGGCGACCTTCCCATTCATACGCCCCAGGGGTACAAGGTGGCCTTGCGGTCCGTGGCGGACATCCGCAAGGACGCCGGACCGAACACGATCAGCCGCGAGCAGGTGGAGCGGAAGATCGTTATCAGTTGTAATGTTGCCGGCCGTGACGTGACCTCGGTCGTGCAAGACATCCGTTCTCGCGTGGACCCCATCCTAGCGGAAGAACCGGGGTACAGCGTGGAGTACGGCGGTCAGTTCGAAAGCGCCACCGAAGCAGGCCGGGTGCTTGTGATACTGGGCATTGCGGTCATCCTGGCGATCGGTCTGGTCTTGCATCTGGCCTTCGGTTCCGCGCGAGACGCATTCCTGATCATGCTCAATCTGCCCTTGGCGCTAATCGGCGGGATTCTGGGCGTATTCGTTTCGGGCGGCGTATTGTCCGTGGCCTCCATGATCGGCTTCATCACCGTGTTCGGCATCGCCGCGCGAAATGGGATCATGCTGGTTTCTCATATCCGGCACCTCCAAGAACACGAGGGGGTGACCGATTTCCAGGAAGCCGTCTATCGCGGCTCCCTGGAGCGTCTGGCGCCGATTCTGATGACGGCGCTGGCCGCGGGTTTGGCGCTGATTCCGCTGGCGCTTGGCGGCGGCAAGCCGGGTAATGAAATTCAGACGCCCATGGCCATCGTCATCTTATTCGGCCTGCTCTCGTCCATGCTGCTGAACATGATCGTCGTGCCCGCGCTGTATTTGCGATTTGGAAAGCCCAGCGCCGGCAACTGAATGATGTGGGGGGATGGGAAATGCGAAACTGCTTGGTAATGGCCCTGGCGGCCATACTGGTCGGATTTGGCCTGAGTGCTTCGGAAGCAGAGGCTGAGTTCGAACCCTGGCCGGAAGACGATCCGACCGAGGTGGTGGCCGAATCCGAACTCAAAGGCGACCTCGAAGGGGCAGGCACTGCCGCGGAGGACGCCATCGTCCCGCTAGTAGGCTTGACTCTTGAGCAGGCGACAGAGTGGGCCGCCCAGAGCCACCCGGAGCAGGCGTTTTGGCGAGCCGCGGTAGAGGGAATCGACGCGCGCGCCAATCAAGCCGGGAAGATGCCGAACCCGGAATTCAGCGCCAGGATGGAGACCGTGCCCCTGCATCGCGGCAACGTGGGCGATTCGGAATTCCTGGCCGGCGTTTCGCAGGAGATACCCACGGCCGGCAAACTCTCCAAGGCGCGCCGCGTCGCGCAGGCAGACCGCACGAGGATCGAATACGAGCAGGCGGCGGGATGGGTGGAGATTCGCAAGCGGGTGCATGGGGCCTTCGCGGTCGCGTTATACAACGACCAACTCTGTGCGCTTCTGGCCGCTGCGGTTGAGGTTACCGAGCGAAATCTGGCCATCGCGAAGAGCAAGGTGGATGCCGGCGAAGCCGTGCCCGACGAAGTGGCTCGCGCCGAAATGGAGCGGGCACGGGCACGGCTTGACCTGGAACGCGCTTCTACGCTCAAAGCCAAGGCGTTGGTGGAACTGGCTGCCGCTATGGGACTATCCGGCAAGGAGATCGAGTCGGTTGCCGGTGCGATCGAAGCGGCGCTGGAATTGCCTGTCCTTGAGGAGCTGGCGGCCGACCTGGAGCGGCACCCACGTATCCTGGCCGCGGCGGCGGAAGTGGCCGCTCAGCATGCACGGGTGGACTACGCAAAGGCACAACGTATCCCGAATGTGAACGTGGACCTGCTGTATCGCCGCGTAGGAAGCGAACGGCTGAATGCGCTGGATGCCGGGTTCAGCATCTCCATACCGCTGTTTGACGGCGGCAAGGCCCGGGTTGCCGAAGCCGAGGCGGATCGGCGCGCCGCCGAAGCCAAGGGCCGCGCGGAGCGAATCGCGCTGGAAGGCGAGTTGCGAAGCGCGCACTTGCAGCTCATGCGCGCCCTTCAGACGGCCAAGTTGATCACGGAAGAGATCGTGCCCAGGTCGCAGAGCCTGTTGCAGACGGCGGAGGCGCGCTATAAGGCTGGAGATGCGAGCTTGGACCAGATTCTACCGATACGTCGCGACGCGACGGCTTCGAAGCTCTCGCACCTTGAAGCATTGCGGGATGTCCTAAGCGCTTGGGTGGAGTTGAGGCCTTTCGTGGACAAACGCTGAAGCGGCGCTTGTTCTGGTCAAGTCGTCGCCCTATCGGGATGCCGGCGAACCGCATCGCATGCTGACCGGAACACTGGCTGCGATCCTGACGAGGTGGGTCACCTTCGTGCCCTGCTTCTTCTGGATCGTTCTGGGAGCCCCCTACGTGGAGGCCCTTCGCGGAAACCGTCACCTCACGTCGGCGCTCTCTGCGATCACGGCCGCCGTCGTTGGCGTCATTCTGAACTTCGCGGTCTGGTTTGCGATCCACACCGGATTCGGAACCGTGAACGAAGAAACCTTCGGTCCCGTTCGATTACCTATACGCGATTGGTCTACCTGGAAACCCGTACCGTCCATCCTTGCTGTGGCGGCCATGCTGCGGTTCCACCTGGGCTTGATCAAGACCCACGTGGCCTGAGGCTTATTGGGCATGCTCGCCTATTTCCTGCTGTAGAGACACCCCTTCGGCGGCTGCTTGCGTTCCGCCCCCATATACTATAGGGTAGTACGCTATTAGACGAGGGGCCTTTCATGTCTCATACCATTCGTGATCAGAAGAAGCTGCTGGACCGGGTTCGCCGCATCAGGGGCCAGCTAGCCTCCGTGGAAAGGGATCTGGAGCAGGAGAAGGACTGTTACAAGATTCTGCAGACCGTGGCCGCTTGCCGAGGCGCCATCAACGGGCTCATGGCGGCGATCATCGAGGGACACATCGAACTCCACGTGCTCGACCCCAAGCAGAAGCCGACCAGGGCCCAGCAGGAAGCCGCGCACGAGCTGATTGAAGTGGTCAAGAGCTACCTCAAGTAATTCGACACGGAGATTCGGGCCATGGACGTGAACCTTTCATTTGTATACCTCCCGTCGGCGGTTGTTCTGGGTGCCATGCACGCGCTTGAGCCCGGTCACGCCAAGACCCTGACCGCCGCCTACCTGATTGGAATCAAGGGAACGAAGTGGGACGCCATTGTGCTTGGCCTCTCCGTGGCCATCACCCATAGCATCGTGGTCATCCTGCTTTCGGTGATGGGGGTCCTCATCGGCCGTGAGACCTTCTCCGACCATGCCCTGTACTGGCTGCAAATCGTGAGCGGCCTGGTCGTAGTGGGGTTGGGGTCCTGGATGCTGGTGAGGCGCCTACGGCGCGGCCGTTCGTTCGGCCAGGCCACGCAAGGCGCGCCCGTCGAGCATACTCATGACCACGACGATCATGGCCGTGGTCACCAGCACCAGCATGGCCACGAAGGCCATGATCACGGACATTCACACGACCATGAACATCCGCACGACCACGGACACTCCCATGACCACGGCCACTCGCACCAGCTTGTCCATGGGCACGAACATCGTCAAGATCTGGCGCACGTCCTCGACCACAACGAGCTAAGTGACGACGAGCATGCCCGCGCACATGCGGCCGACCTGCCTGACTACGCTCGTCGCGGCGAACGTCCCACGCTGGGTCAGATCATCGCCTTTGGAGCAGCTGGCGGCATGATCCCTTGCCCCGCCTCCGTGACGGTGATGCTGCTGGCCTTGTCCGTGAGCCAAGCTGGGATGGGCCTGCTCCTGGTCCTGGGCTTCAGCACGGGTCTGGCGACCACTCTTGTCTTGGTCGGGTTGGCGGTGGTCGCTGGCCTCAGCAAACTGTCGTCCACGGGCCGCTTCGCCTGGGTAACGCGTCAAGCCCCCGCCATCAGCGCGGGCATGGTCATACTATCGGGGCTCTTTGCACTGTCCGTCGCGATGCTGGGGGGACATGTACATTAGCCGAAATGGATAGTTAGTGGCATCTCTGAACAGGTTCCCGGAGTCCACTGCAAACTGCGCACTTTCGGAGGTTCCACTCATCTCTGCGGGCTCTTTCGTCCCATGCTGTGGAGTGCGTACGGAAAGCGGCTTCCCATTCACCAGGAAGGTTTTACCGGTTGCCCGGCTTGACTCGGCTGGAAGCCGGTCACCTTGCCACTGTCGGGCTGGCCGCTCGCCTTTTCTCCTCTATGCGCCCTTCGCAGTTGACTCCTTTTCCTGTGTAGCCCGAATCGGGTAGAGACTCCGTCCCGTTTTTACGGCGTAGATGCTCCGTACACCTTCCTTAAGTCGAAGGCTTCTCCCCATTGGAACAGTCGCCACACCGCTTCGGCCATCTTGCGCGCCGCCGCCACCATCGCCACCTTCTTAGGTTTGCGCCGACAGCGCGCTTGCAGCCACGGCTTGATCGCCAAGCCCGCTCCGCGCCGACAGCGCAGGCTCGACAGAATGGCCCGCGTCAGCGCCCAGCGCACGTGCGGCGATCCGGCTCGCGTCATACCCACGTTCGAGCGTCGTCCGCCCGATTCGCGATACCCCGGCGTCAATCCCGTCGCTTTCGCGTATGCCTTCGCCGAACGGAAGCGCGTGGGCGTGCCCAGTTCCGCCCACAAAATGGGCGCCAACGTCGGACCCACGCCCGAGAGTTCCCGTTGCAGCAACGCGACTTCGGGGAACGCCCGCGACTGCTCTTCCACCAGCCGAGCCCAATCGGAACGCTCCTCGCGCAAAGCCTGGATGCGCCGCCACAAGCGCCGCAGCGCTTCGCCGAGCATCCCTTCTTGCCGCGCAAGCATCGCCTGGATCTCCGCCTGGCCCACGTGCGTCTCGAACGCGTTCTTGCGCAGATCCTCGCCTTTTTGAGCCAGCAGCGAGCGGAAGCGGCGCTTCAGATCCGCCAATTCGCTCGTCACCGCGCGTTGCTCCCGAACCGCCGTGCGCAACTCGCGCAGCGCTCCTTCGGCGACGAACGCTTCCGGTAACTGCCGTTCGTACAGGTAATGCGCCAGCCACCAGGCATCGGTGGCGTCGGTCTTCTCGGAACTGATCGCGATGGCCTTCAGCCGCGCCGGCTGAGCCACATGCACCGGCTCGCGGCCCAGAGCCTCGACCAGCAGATCGTAGACCCACAAGAAACAGCCGCACGCTTCCAAGCTGACCTGCACAGCGCCTTTCGCGCGCCACTCGCCGACAAGCTTGGAGAGACACGCGCGGCGCGCATCGATCCGCCCGTTCGCGACCTCATCGCCCCTTCGATCCAGCACGCTGTACTGAATGAAACGATTGTGAATGTCCAGCCCGATGCTCCAACCCTTGAATCGCTCGCCCCGGCGTTGTAGCTTCTGCGTGGGTTCCCTCCTCGCTGTGTTTGGGATGTTCTTCGCCGAACATGCCCGTCTATCACACAGGAGGGAACCTGTTCACTACATCATCAGCCGGAGAACTTGGGCCGAACCTTTATGGCGCGGTGGATTCCTTACGAGATACGCAAGCGCCCGTCGGTGCGCCGACCACCTGACAGTCGCTGCCATTTGCCGGCGGCATCCCGTCATGTACTCGGCGACCGGTTTAGCCGAACACCCCTCCGAGGTGGCGGCGCTGGGCCTGGATGAGGCCACGCAGGTCGGGCCCAGAATCACTGCAGTCGCGGCTTGTTGCAGGAACTCCACCGCTTCCCTGTGGAGCAGGAAATCCTCTGCGAATCGGGGCCAACTTCGTCCCAATCGAATACGCACGCGTCAGAAGATCGGCGACCGACCAGATGAAGGATGAAAGGTTGGGCTCGCTCATGGTACCCATGCCGCTGTGGTCCCGGCGCGGTTCCGCGCCGCGTGATGCCGCCGGTTGCGCCAACGGGGGGAGTTGCTCGAACGCCCGTTCGCGCACGCGCTGGAGACGGGCGGGCTTCGTCGTGTGTTCGTGCGCGGGCGGGAGCGCATCTGGAAGCGGCTGCTGATTCACGTGGCGGGCCTGAACTTCGGGCTGCTAATGTGGAAGGTCTTTGGCGTTGTGACGCCCAGAAGTCTCCAATGGCTTGGGAAAGCGTTCGTTATCGCGATCGTGAACGTGTGGCGCTTCGAGGCGCCGGATACGCGGACGCCGCAGCCACAAACCTTATGGCGCCCCATGCCCAGCTTCGCAAAACCACGCGCCGAATGCACTGCCGCGGCATAAAGGAAGTGCTTTTTCAACGGGCTGCTAAAGCGCCTGCAAGCGTCCTTTGATGTGGCGCAATGCTAGTCGTGCCCATTGCGCCTGCGCTGCCCGGCACCTGCCAGCCTTCGGCGAGGAGAAAAGAGCGTTCGCCTGCAATATACTTATGAGCGGGCTGCTCTTCGAAAACGACGCATTGAAAAGCGGTCCGATGCGTTCAAAGCGCGCTACCGTTGGCGCGCAGGCGTAGAAGGCAACATGTCGCGGTTGAAGCATCAGATGGGTCTGGGGTGCCTACGAGTTCGAGGAATGCCAGCCGTAAAGTACGCAGTACAGATGCGATCCTTGGGGCTCAATATACTGCGCTGCGCAGCCGAAAAGGCGGCCTAAAATCGGCCTCACTAGGGCACTTTCTCTATTATCCGCCTGGATAGACGCCTTGGATTGCTATAACCGCGGGAAAAATTACTGCGCTCAATAGAGTCGCATGCGACCAGATCATTCGCCGAAGGATCCGCCCCCTTGCAACGTCAGCTTTTTGCCGGCCCGTGAACTTTTGACAATACCCCTACCCGCCGGTCATGTTGAGAGTGAGTTACTGTTGACTTATTGAACTCCGCAGGGTCTAATGGTGTAATAGTTGCTTGGTTAAGCCGTTTCATAGAAGGTATTCGCCCCTTACGGGACAAGGCCTACAAGACCTATGAAAACGCTTCTAGCTATGAAGTGCAAACTTGCGTTATTGGCGTTGATCGCGATGCCGGTTGTCGCTATGGGCAATGTTAAACCTTGCTGCTGTTGGCTGGGCCTGTTTATTACCTGTTGCCAAGAAAAAACGCCTGCACTCAAGTCTTGTTGTTCCCAAAGCGGTAAAAATCGCCACGCCGATGCAGCGAAGAAGAATCCTTCCGCCCCCGGCGTAGGCTTGTACCAGGCAGGGTCAGCCGATTGTTCATGCCCAATCCTATCGCAAGGTGATTTTCCGGCCGCTTTAGCTGCTCCTAATGGGACAGAATCTGTGCCTATAACGCTGGCCCTTCCGAGCAAGCGAATTGACTGGGCTCATGCGCTGGATCTAAACCAAGTTTGGTTACAGCATCCATTCGATCCTGGACAATTGCAGTGGTGTCTTTACCTCCGATACCAGTCCATCCTTATTTGATCTCAACGTAAATCTCCGAGTGAAATGGCTATCCGTCAGCTCAACTGACGGCTGAGGATGCTGTTTCGACTCTCTAGAACGCATGATTCTTAGGATCGTGCAGTGGTCGCCAGACACAACCACTACCGAGTGAGACAAGAGATCCATCGGCGACGCCGGAGGTGTCCTTTGAGGTCTTTGGCTGCCAACGTTCATCGCCACTTATAACTTGAACTTAGGCAGGCGATGCGTCCGACAATTCCATAAAGAAGATGAAACAAAGTTAAAGAGAGGATGTGCGCCATGACAAATCGAAGGCCCATCGGGACACCCGGCGAATCCGACTCGGACGTAACACGGCATCCGTCTCAAAAAAAACGACGAGTGCTATTGGCTTGCGTCGGGGCAGTTCTGTTTTCAGCTCTCGGTGTTTTATTCGCGTGGCAATACGCCTTCGCACACGAGGGGCACGGGACGGAAGAGGTTGGAGAATTCGACTTTGATGCCCCGAGGATCGTTTCAGCCGAGACGGCGAAGCACATCGGGCTAAAGACTGCCGAGGTGGGGAGGCACTCCATCGAGGAAGTCATTGAATTAAGCGGGGTTGTCAAACCCCTACCCGACCGGCATCGCGCCGTGGTTTCACGCCTGTCCGGACGGATTCTGCAAGTAACCAAGCAGGTCGGGGACCCGGTTAAACAGGGGGAGCTTTTAGCGCGAATAGACAGCCCCGAACAGTCGCGCAACCTCTACGAAGTCCGCAAAATCGAGGTCGAATACCTGAAACTCCTGCTGGAGTTCGAACGCGCCAAGGCCGAGTCCGAACGTACCGCCTCCGAAGTCAAGTCGGCGCATGAGCAATTCACGTTCGCGGACTCTGAATACGAACGTGCGCGAGGATTGAGCAAGGATGGCGCGGTCTCGGAAAAGGAAACCGCCCAGCGCAAATCCGACCGTGCACAAGCGGAAGCCAACATTCGCAAAAGTGAGATAGAGCTATCCCTGGCGCGTCGCACCACGGAGGGACTGCAACGCCAGGCGGAAGCGCTTCGCGTAAGCCGCGAGTCCTTGCTAATCATGAACAACCTCGACCCCAGGGTTGACTTGGGACTGCCGTTCACCAGCGTTCTGGAAATCAAGGCCGAGGCGGACGGCGTGGTCGTTAGACGGACGGCCATTCCCGGCCATTGGGCTCAAGCAGGAGAATCCATCCTGGAGATCGCGGACTATGGCGAGGTGCAAATCGAAGGAGAAATCCCAGAGTCGCTCCTCTCGCGCATTATCGGACGGCAGGCGGACAAGGTTCGAATCAGGACACCGGCGGATCCGAAGTTCCTGGGCGAGGGAAAAATCAGATTCATTACGCCTCAGCTTGAACCACAGAAGCGTACCGCACACTTGATCGTGGACGCCAAGAATACACCGGGTGTGTTGCGCGGCGAGATGTGGGTCGAGCTTTCGGTCGTGGTGCGCGAGGCCAAGAATGCCCTAGTTGTTCCCCGATCCGCCGTGATCGTACATGGCCCCATGCACTTCGTTTTCCTGGAGAGCGGCGGTCAATACCAGAAGCAAGACATCAACCCTGGCGTGTCGGACGACCGCTTTGTCGAGGTAAAAGATGGCTTGGCTCCTGGAGACGAGGTTGTGGTGCAAGGAGCTTACTCCCTGACACAGTTGCGACCAAAGGCCAAAGCCAAGGAAAGCGAAGTCACGACGGACAAGACAAAGAACGAAAATGCGCATGGAGAGAAGAAATAGTGCCTGCACTCGTCCTCATTGCGCGTGGGAACGGGACAACTGCGCCTAGTACGTGGCGTCAAGCTTCCGTACATGCAGTCCTTTCTGCCGGAGTCCTGCGCATAGGGTGCTGGAACCTTAGGTTGCGACAAGTTGTTACCGGCGCAATCGGAAAAATGAGACGCGAGAATGCTTAATTACTTTATTCGTTTTTCTCTTAGTCACCGCGGACTGGTGCTCGCCGCATCTGCGCTTTTATCGGTTTATGGCCTTTTCACCATTACAAGGCTACCCGTGGACGTTTTTCCTGACCTGAACCGACCAACCGTTACCGTAATGATTGAGGCTCCAGGGCTGGCGCCAGAGGAGGTGGAAACGCAGGTTACCTTCCCCTTGGAAACTGCGATGAATGGCGCGCCTGGCGTTGAGCGCGTGCGTTCCAGCTCAGGAATCGGACTTTCCGTGATTTGGGTGGAGTTCGGATGGGACACTGACATTTGGCATGACCGGCAGGTGGTTCAGGAAAGAATCAATCAAAGCCAGGAAAAACTACCCTCTGACGTGACTCCTTTTATGGCCCCGATCTCATCAATTATGGGCGAAATAATGTTGGTAGGACTTTATAGTGACTCGTTGGAGCCAATTGAGGTTAGGACAGCGGCCGATTGGGTAGTCCGTCCACGCTTGCTCGCTATTTCTGGAATTGCCCAAGTAACCGTTATGGGTGGGGGCGTAAAGCAGTATCAAGTCCTTGCCGATCCGGAGCGAATGAGACGATATGGCATTACGTTCAAAGAACTTGAGGAAGCGATATCGGAAAGCAACGAAAACAGCGGAGGTGGATTCGTCTATGAGCAAAGCCAGGAATTCATGGTTAGAAATCTGGGGCGAGTTCAGTCGCTTCAGGAAATCGAGAATTCCCTGGTTGTCACGAGGAATAATGTTGCTGTTCGTGTGCGGGATATCGCTGAGGTGCGCACTGCTCCGGGAATCAAGCGTGGAGAAGGCTCTGTAAATGGCAAGGCCGCTGTGATCATCGCCTTGCAGAAGCAACCAGGCACCGACACGCGCCAGTTGACCGAGGCAGTGGATCAAGCTCTGGAGGGATTGCGTTCCTCGCTGCCAAAAGATTTGAAGATTGAGCCGAACCTCTTTCGTCAGGCGCACTTCATCAAATCAGCCATCGATAATGTCCAAACCAGTCTTTTCGAAGGCATCATACTTGTAAGCATCATCATTCTGCTATTTCTCATGAATCTCCGGACCGCGGTTGTAACCCTGACTGCATTTCCACTCTCCCTTCTGCTGACGGCATTGGTCTTTAAGTTCTTCGATATGTCCATCAACACCATGACCTTGGGAGGAATAGCGGTGGCGGTGGGCGAACTGGTGGACGACGCTATTGTTGACATGGAAAACGTCTTTCGCCGGTTGCGGGAAAACCGCCATTCGGCGACACCAAAGCCGGTACTGGAAGTGATCTTTCTTGCCTCCAGTGAGATCCGCAACTCAATTGTTTTCAGCACTATTCTAGTCATGCTCGTCTTTTTGCCCTTATTCGCGCTTTCCGGCATAGAGGGTAGGCTGTTTACGCCCCTTGCTGTTGCATACATAGTTTCGATTCTGATCTCTTTAGTGGTCTCGTTGACCGTTACTCCGGTCCTCTGTTCCTACCTGCTGCCTGGCATGAAAAGCATGGAAGAGGCCAAAGACGGCCTCTTGCTAAGGGACTGTAAAGCGGCCGCACTTTTTTTATACCGCATTACCTTCCCGTACCCAAAGGAGGTTATCTGAATTGCATTGGCGTTTTTTGTAGCGTGAGTTGTCGCCGA
>BTVV01000140.1:0-15330 GCA_045863855.1 Planctomycetota bacterium
GTGAAAGCCCTGTATGGTGACAAAGTCGCAGGTGGCCAGTGCAAAGCATGCTTCTCGCACGGAACACGAAATCGCGCTTTCGTTCGGATCGCGATCGTCCAGGGGCAGTAGATAGATGGGGAAGCGTCCGCCGGGCCCCGGCTTTTCAACAATTACGTATTCGCCCGGGTGGTCCAAGACCAGCGGATGGAGGCAATTCACCAACGCGTAGCGCCCTTCCTGGTGAGAATAAGGCGGCTTGGCCAGCGCCTGGAAGGTTATTTTGTGTGCGGCCGGATCGTAAGCCGTAATCTGCCGCGTATCGATATCGTTGGCCGTGCGGTACACGTGCACGTAACTGCCAATCAGTTGCTCGGCGTTCAGGGCGGCCAACTGCGCGTCTACCAGGGAGGTTGAATCCCCATCCTTGGCGGGAAAGCGGCGGTATTCTTCGTGGCGGTCGATCATCAGAAAATTCGAAGGCGTAGGATGCTGGGCCAGGCACAGCATCCGGTCTCCAGCGAACAGGTTGCTCGTCAGAGCCGCGGCTCCGGTGGGTACATCGGCACGAAAGAGCTTTTGCCACAGCGGATGCCCCCCCGCATCTTCCGCCGAAGTGCAACGCCGCCAGCCGGTGATGGGGTCCGAGCCGTCCAGAATCGCACGGCCGTCGCCAAAGGCGCCCAGCGTATTGCCGTCGTATGTTATGCGCTGCGTGGCGGTGCCTGCACAGGATACGGATAAGCTTCCGCGGTAATGCACTCCGCCCTTGAATACCACGGTATCGCCTGGTTTCAGGACAACGGCCTTGGCTTGAGCCATGGCCATCGGGTCCCCGGGTGCGCGTTGGAATGGCTTGTCGGCCGAGGTGCCTGCCGCTTCGTCGGATCCACCATCGAAGTCTACGTAGTAGGTAGCCGCCACGGCCGACTTTGGCATTAGTAATACGAGTCCCAAGCAGACGAGGATGGCCCAACTGCTGCCAAGCATAAGGATAAACCTCCCCTTCCACCCAACAGAGCGCTACTTTGGCGCATACACCGCGCCTACCGGCTATGCTTTTATTAGCTAATAATGAGGGCGTTTTTTATCTGTTTGTCTCTTCTTTGAGAGTCCAAGTTCGAGCTTCGCTTGCATTGGAACCGCAGCGGTACGGCAGGCTTTCTTCAAGGCCGTGCGCCGGAGGTGGTCGAGAAGTAGAATACGCCCGTTTATGGGGCGCCTGGGCATGGCTGACGTATCCGAACGCTACGAGGCGAATGCGCCGGGCGCGTACTTCACCGATAAGCAGTGCATCGATTGCGACCTGTGCCGGCAGACGGCTCCGGCGTGCTTCACGCGGCACGAGGACGGCGGGTATTCGTACGTCTACCGCCAGCCGCAGACGCCGGAAGAAGTCGAAGCGTGCAAGCAGGCGCTGGCGTTCTGCCCGGTGGATGCGATCGGCGATGGCGGGGCCGCGGCGCCGGATGGACGTTGAGGGCTCGGCCGCGGACCTCGCGGCGCGGCGCGCGCGGCTCGCGCGCGGGCTGGCGTTCGTTCTGGCGATCACGGTCGCGGATACCCTTTACCTGAGCTGGCGCTTCACGGCGCTCTTCGCGGGCTGGGTGACGCCGGGGACGGGGTTGTGTTCGTGGACGCCGGGGATCGATTGCGACGCGGTGCTGCGCTCGCCGGAAGCGCGCGCGTTCGTCGTGCCGAACGCGATCTTGGGGTGGGCGTTCTATTCGGGCTGCGCGATCTGGTGGCGCGCGGGCATGCGGTTGGGCCCGGCGTACGAACCTCACGTGCTGCGCACGCTGACGGTCTGGCTGGGGATCGCGTCGGCATTCACTTTTTATTTCTGGAAGCTGCTGCTGGGGCTGGCGTGGCTCTGCCCGTTCTGCCCGTGGAACCACGTCTGGACGTACGCGGCGTGCTTCCTGTCGTGGCGCCTCTGGCGGCTGACGCCGCGGCCGGCGGCGGCTGCGCCGATTGGGCCGCTGCTGAAGCTGGTCGCGCTTTGCGTAGGCTGGTTCTGGCTCTGGGTCGGTGCGTGGTTTTGGTTCGAGGCGGCCCGGCAGTCCGGCGACGGATTATAATTAGTTATATAGTAGGGTTTGTTCGCGCTCATCTAACATGCCTGGTCGGGTCGTATGATTAAATTGTAAGTATATATTTATACTTGATTTAAAATAAACATGGGGATCTGATCGAATTTCCGGCGTTGCCGGCGGGGCCACGGTGTAGGATACACCAGTAGTACAAATAGGAATACATCGAGATGACAGAAATCGAGGCTTCGTCGGGTCGCGTCAGCGCGGGGCTCTTCAGCACGCTGCGGCGCAAGCTGGTGACGGGCCAGTTCGCTCCGGGGCAATACCTTCCGCCGCTGCGGGAACTGTGCGAACGTCACGGTGTGGCTCGTAAGACGGGGCATCAGGTGCTCAAGAAGCTGGAAGCCGAGGGCTATCTGACGGCCGAGGCGCGCAAGGGCTACCGCGTGCTTGCGCGCGCTTCGGATCCTGACTTGGGCTGCCCGCTGGTCTACGTGGCGGATCTGCGCGAGTCTCCGGAGCAATGGAGTCCGTTGCACCAGGAGTTGCTTTCGTCGCTGCAGGGCGCGGCCTCTCGTCGGAACTGGACGCTGCTGGGTGTGGGATCGCAGGGCCGCAACCGGCAGACGGTGCTGCGGCAGCTTACGGCGTCTCGGGCGAGCGGGCTGATCGTCGATGCGGTGGACGGCGAGATCATGCGCGGGATCGAAGAGACGGGCTTGCCGGCCGTCGCGGTGGACGCGTGGGACGCGGGCGCGGCGATCGATCTGGTGGTTCAGGACAGCTATCAGGGCGGGGTGTATGCGGCGGAGCATCTGATCCGGCGCGGGCGCAAGCGGATCGCGTGGCTGGGGCCGGTGAGCTGGAGTTCGCACAGCCTTGCGCGCGTGGCGGGGACGGCGGCGGGATTGATGAAGCACGGGCGCTGGCTGGCGCCGGAGTGGGTCGCCGAGTGCCCGCGCGATGCGAGCGCCGAAGCGGCGCGGCGGCTCCTGACGCGCCCCGATCGTCCCGACGGGATCGTGGCGCTGTACCGCGAGGTGGCGATGCAGGCGGTGGCGGTGGCGCGCGAGTTGGGCATCCGCGTGGGCAGCGAATTGGAGATCGTGGGTTGGGCGACGGAGCAGGAGTACAAGCGCGACTGGCTGCCGCTATTTCGGGGCGAGGCCGCGCAGCCGGCGGTGGTCTGGAATCCGGCGCAGATGGCGGAACTGGCGGTGGATCGTCTGGAGGCTCGAAGGCGGCACCCGCACCTGAAGCCGGTGCGGATCGGGGTGCCTGTGGAACTGCGTGAAACTTCGTCGGAAGGGGGAGTTCGAGCATGAACGGTCGCATGGGAGCGGTGGTGCTGGCGGCGGCGGTGTGGTGCGTGTCCGTTGCGGGCGGGGAGTCGCCGGCGTTCACGGACGATCCGGCGGTGCTGGAGAAGCTGAACGCGTTGGGCGAACGCAGCGCGGTGCTGCTGGGGAAGATCAAGGTCGAGCCCGCGGGCGTGGAGAAGTATCACGGGGCGCTCAAGAACGGCCCGGGGCGGCGCGACTACGGGAACAAGCTGGTGTACGCGGCGGATCGCGGTACGGCGCTGTACTGCGGCGCGAACCACGCGTCTCCGCACCGCTTGAACGATGTCTGGGAATTTCACCTTGCGTCGAACACGTGGCGGATGATCTGCGCCCCCGGCGGCGACGCGACGCGGGTGCGCGCGATGCAGAACGAGGCAAAGAAGGCGAAAGACGCGATCGAGAAGGGGGTGGAAGTCGAGAAGAACAAGGCCGAACTTGAGAAGCAGGAGGCGGCCATCAAGGCGTGGCACGCGCACATCGCAGTCAAGGACGGCTACTTGCAAGACACGACGAACGGCGGCCCGGTCGGCCCCTGGCATACCTGGGACGGCGTGACGTACGACGAGAAATCGAAACGGCTGTATTGGGCGGTGCTGGACAGCGACAACTTCAAGGAGGAGAAGCACCGGGTGCACCGCAGTCTGACGCGCGCGTATGCCCAAATCACGGGGCAGGACCCTGAGGCGCTGGTCGCGCAACTGAAGCCGGGAAGCAGCATGTACTACTACGACCTCGAAAAAGGCCGCTGGTTCAAGCAGCTTGGCGCGGAGCCGTTCCCGATCATGCGCGGGATGGGTGGGACGCTGAATTACATCCCGGACCTCGACAAGACCGTCTGGTACGCCTGCGTGGGGAATACGCCGGGCGGGTACGACGAAGGGATGTGGGCGTACGACGCGAAGACGAACGCGTGGGAGAACGTGGTCTCCGGCGGTACGACGAGCGGATTGATGCGGCAGAAGAAGGCGCCCGGGGAAGAGATTCAAGCCGCGTACAGCGTGAAGCACAAGAAGCTGGTCGTGGTGAACAAGGAGATGACTTTCACCTTCGACTTTTCGACCAAGGCCTGGACGCGCGCGGCGGACAACCCGGGGCACGGGTACGATAGCCACAGCGTCTTTGCGTACGACTCGAACGCGGACGTCTGCCTGCTGCTCAGCAAGAAGGGCGGGCAGTGGTCGAAAGAGCCGTGGACGCTGGCGGCGTACGACATCGGCAAGGATGCGTGGGAGGTGGTGGAGGTGAAAGGCCAAGCGCTGCACCAGGACGATCCGGCGAAGGCGTGGGTGAACGAGCAGCGCGCGGGCTACTACGATCCGAAGCAGAACGTCTTTGCGGTTTACTATGGCCGCTCGGGGCAGACGTTCGTTTATCGGCATCGGGCCGCCCAGAAGTGACGCGCGGCCGTTATGCCGATTCGAACAGGGCCAGGAGCACCGAGACGTAGAATCCCAGAGCCAGGATGAAGCCGATGAAACCCCGTAGCGAGTATTGAATGGGCCGTCCGACGGATGGCGCGAGCTTGCCCATGGCCGACCAACGCAGTGCGAGGTAGTCCACAAAGCCGTCGGCAGCTCCGACCGCGCCGTAGACGGCCAAGTAAACCGGCAACGGACGAGTTTCTTCCCAAGCCACGCGCGCGGTCATTCCGGCGAACGTAAGCAACAGGGCCATGATTCCGAAGGTTCCGGAGTGGTACAGAGAAATCTTGAAATACTGACCGATCCAACCCACGACCAAGGCCGGACCAAGGCAGGCGAGGCCCATCGGGAGATGCAGGATCAGCATCAGGGCCGCCATCGCGACGGTGTTCAGGGCGTTTGCGATCAAGCAAATTACGGCTAAGACACCACGAGTTCCCGAGAACATCGATTCCGGCTTGCCGGCGTAGCACTCGTATCGGTAGCAACCCGCGATCCATCCCACGAGCATGGCGAGCGGCAAGGCTAAGAAGGTTTCACGGATGAACTGCGCTTGAGCCGCCTGCACATCGGCCGCAGTGGCGCCAACGGGCCACCACCGAAATAGCGCCCATGCCGCGCCTGAAGTACCCGTGGCGAGCAGGCCGGCCAGCATGAAGCCCGTCCGTCCGCATGCGTCACGGTTTATGAGCTTCGAGGAAGAGAAAAGCAACGCGGCGCACCGTGCCGCGATTTTGGATTCCATATTCGCCTGCCTTCGCGCCCCCGGTCATGGGGATAGGCGCGCAGCATAGGCGATCGATTCAGATTTTGAAATGGGACGGAGAGAGGTGCTATGGACCCTACTTCCCGCCCGCTTCGATGGCCGCCTGCACCGTTCGCGCGACGACTTCATGCCCGGGCTGGCCGAGGTGGACCTTGTCGTCGACGAAGAGCTTAGCCTTGTCTTCTTTACCCGCTTCCTGCATGGCTTTATTCACGTCGGCGAGTCCGGCGTTCTTATCCTGAGCGGCTTTTCGCGCGGCTTCGGCGAGTTCGGCGAAGGTGTCCCAGTGTTCGACGGCGGGGCTGGTGGTCATCAGGAGCACGTCGGCCTTGCCTTTGGTCAGGCGGCGGATGCGGTCGACTCCGAATTTGTGCGTTTCCTCGAACATCGCGCCGCGCATCCCGGAGTTCCAGTCGTTGTAGCCGAAGCAGACGGTGACGAGATCGGGCTCGGGCGTCTGCTGCAGCCAGCGCGGCATGAGGATCAGATTCTGGCGCAGTTCGGTACCGCCGATGGCGGGATTGACAATGGTGACGGCCGACTTGTACTTCTCTTCCAGCGCCTTCTTGAGCATGGTGGGCCAATTGCCGGGTTTGTTGGCCCAGTGGGCGTAATCGGTGAGCGAATCGCCCATGGTGACGATGGTGACGGGCTGTCCGGCCTTGAGCTTGGCGAGGACGCGTTCGAGCGGCGCGCCGGCGGGCTTGTAATCGGCGGTCTCGGCCGGAATCGACGGCTCGAGGCGCATCTCGTCGATGGTGTAGCTGTGGGCTTCGTACGATTTCCAGTACCACCACTTCCCGATCCAGAGCGCGCCGAGCTTGGACGGCGCGTTGCCGTTCGCGGCGTCGAGGAACTTGCAGGACTCCTTCGGAAGCGCGGGGATCACGTCGGACCAGCGCACGACCACCTTTTGCCAATCGGTTCCTGAAATGGGGAAGCAGTAGTCGTAGCGCGCGGCGTAGTCTTCGTTCCAGATGAACTGAAGCCCGCCGCAGTTCGCGGAACCGTCGCCTTTGACCCAGAAGGAAAAACCGCCGGCTTTATCCCATTCGGGCGAGGCGTTGCTGTTGCCCATGAAGAGCGCGTTGCGCGCGTCTTTTTCGAAGCTGAACTTTACCGCCTTGCCGACCTTGCCTTCGACGAGTTCGGCGGCGGCCTTTTCCTTGGGCGGGCGGAACTTCACTTCGTCCATGTTCTGAATGACCGGGCCTTCTTCGGCGAGTGCGGCCGGAAGGACCAGCGCGGTCCACACGAATGCGTTCAGGTATAGCTTGGTAACCTGCATGGGCGGTGCTCCTTGCCTTCGAATCCCAGCGTGAAGTACACCGGAACGCGAACGTTATTCGGGCTTTAACAGCACGATCTTCTGCCAGATCTTGCGCGAGAGGCCGGTGGTAAGCATTTCCAGATCGTTGACAACTTCGGCGCTGACGGGATCGTCGAAGTTCTGGACGTAGAGAAAGCCAATCTTGCCGGTGAGCGCGAGGAGTTCGGAGCAATAATCGAGGTAGCGCCCCAGTTCGAAGTCGCTCATGAGGCGTTTGGGACTGTGGAGGGTGGCGGCCTCGGGTTTATGGAGGCTTTGGGGATCTTTACGCAGCGTGTGCGCGTCGATGACATGCGCCAGCGCGGTGAGGCGGTTGACGGCGGCGAGCACGACTTGGCGTTTGACGCGAGTCTCCATCGAGACGAGGAAGACGAGCGCCGCTCCGATCAGGACCAGTTCGTTAAGTCCGGCTTCGGTCATCTGAACGATATCGGCGATGGAGAGGCGGCTGAAATCGATTTCGAGGCCTGAGACGGCGAAGCCGAACACGACGAGGGTAAGCAGAACCACCACGCCGCAGGCGATGCGGTAGCGGTAAATGGGGCGTTCGATTCGGGCGATGACGCTCTCGGTTTCCCTGCCTACGGCGAGGAGCTCGCGGGCAACGCGTGAGAGCCCCGATTCCGGAAACCGTTCGTCGATGCGATGACAGAGTTCTTCAAGGGTCGCATTGACTTTCTTGCCGTCGAGCAGGCGCTGGGACGGGAGCGGCGCTTGCGGCGGGACGGAGGCCGGCGCGGGAGCGGGGGTGGGGGGCGTGGTCATGGAGTCGCGCCGGCCCGCCTCTACTTGCCTTTGGTCTTGCGCCGCTTCAGCAGCGCGTAATCGTCCTCGAGCGCGGCGAGTTTGCGGCGCAGCATGAACTTCGCGGCCATGCCGATTTTGGTGATAAACAGAATGCCGTCGAGGTGGTCGTTCTCGTGCTGGATGACGCGGGCGAGCAGGTCTTCGGCGTCCAGTTCGAACGGTTCGCCACGGATGTCGCGGGCTTTAAGCTTGAGGCTTTGGGCGCGTTTGACCGAAGCGCGTACGTCGGGGATCGAGAGGCAGCCCTCTTCGGCGTCCTCGGTGCCGTCCATATCGAGCAGTTCGGGGTTAAAAACCGCAATCGGGGCGTCGCGGTTTTCGCTGATGTCCATCAGGAAGAGGCGCAGGCCCACGCCGACCTGCGGCGCGGCAAGGCCGATCCCTTCGGCGTCGTACATCGTCGCCTTCATGCGCTCCACGAGTTCGGCGAGGTTCCAGTCGTCGGCCTTTCCGCCGGCGAACTCGGCCTCCGTCAGATCGCGGGCCTTCTGATTAAGGAAGGGATCGGGGTACAGGACGATCGGAAGCGGTTCGGCGAGAGGCATCGTGACGCGGTCGTCCCTTCGAGCGGCGAGCGTTTAAGCGAGATCTTCCAGGCGCAGTGCGAGATGCGTCTCTTCTTTGGGTGCGCTGAGGCAGACGCTGGTGCGTGTCGAGACGACGCCGTCGAGCGGGCGCAGGTCGTTGGTGATGAGCGTCTCGAGGTCGTGGGTGGAGCGGGTGCGTACCTTCAAGAGGTAGTCCATGTCGCCGGTGACGTGGTGGCATTCCAGAACGTCGCTCAGTTCTTCGATACGCTGCAGAAACGGTTTGGCGTGGATGGGCTTGTCGAGGCTGATGGCGATGAAGGCGGTGATCAGGCGGCTGACCTTGGCGGGATCCAGCAGGGCTACGTACTTGCGGATGACCCCGTTGTTCTCGAGCTTTTTAACGCGCTCGCCCACCGAAGGCGCGGAAAGCCCGACGGTTTTGGCGATCTCGGAATGGCTGGCGCGCCCATCGATTTGTAGGATTTCGAGGATCTTCAGATCAATCGCGTCCATGGAATCTCCGGTCAAGCACGAGCCGGCAAAGGAAGGGCGCACGAAGAAGTTTTTGGTCACCAAGCCGATTCGGTCACGAATCGGAACTCCCTCGCCGCAAGCAACTAACCTTCTAAGGTGCATTCTTGCCTGCGTCAAGGAGGCTTCGACCTCCCCCTGTACGGGTGTGGCATGGCGGAAAGGCTCGCTTCGGCTAAAATTTTAAGGAGTTGGCCCATGCAGGGGGCTCAGATCGGGTGCAACGAAAATCTCCTGAATGCTTTACGCTTGCATGCGTCCCAGTAGCGAGGATAGATACGTAGGCGTACTATTGGGACGAGGTGTGGGAACCGGTAAGGAGCGAACCGTGAGAACGGGGCACAAGTGGATCCTGGGGTTGGTGCTGGCGATGGCCGGCTGGGGTGCGTGCGCTTCGGAAGGCGTACAGGAGATCATCGTCCTGACCCGATCTGGAGTGGGCGAAGATGTCCTTTTGGCCTGGGTCGAGACGTCGGACACGGCCTTCGACCTCAGCTTCGAAGAGATACTGCGTCTGCACGACCAAGGCGTGCCGTCGCCGGTGATCGCTGGGATGCTCCGGCGCGGCGAAGAACTGCGCGCGCTGCGGGGGACGCCGGCGGCGGAAGCCGCGCCGCTGCCCGCGCCGCCCGAAGAAGCGCCGCTGCCGGAGCCGGCGGCGCTCACGAGCGCCGATCCGCTGCCGACTTACCAATACGAAGATACCTGGTCGGATCTGGAGACGTCGTACCAAGAGCCGATCGTTGAGCGCGTGGTGGAACGGGACGTGCTGGGCGGGGACTATTACGACCCGCCGATCGTGGTCGCTCCGCCGCGCGAAGGATTGAACGTCAGCTTCTTTTACGACTCGCTCTCGCCGTACGGGAACTGGGTGCACGTGGCCGATCACGGCTGGATTTGGCGGCCGACGGTGGTCATGAGCGATCCGTTCTGGCGTCCGTACTGCCACGGCGGGAACTGGGTCTGGACGGATTACGGCTGGTATTGGAAGTCGAGTTACGCGTGGGGTTGGGCGCCGTTCCATTACGGGCGCTGGGTTCATCATCCGCGGCACCGCTGGTGCTGGGTGCCGGATACGGTCTGGGCTC
Organism: Planctomycetota bacterium; assembly: GCA_045863855.1. Taxonomy (GTDB): domain Bacteria; phylum Planctomycetota; class SZUA-567; order H5-PLA8; family H5-PLA8; genus H5-PLA8. The sequence continues at coordinate 9,832 of BTVV01000140.1, forward strand.
CGGCGTGGGTGCACTGGCGGCACAACGATTCGCACTACGGCTGGGCGCCGCTGCCGCCGCATTCGCACTACCGCTCGGGCGTGGGATTCACCTACTACGGCCGGAACGTGGGCATCGACTTCCACTTCAACCTGGGCCACGACCATTACACGTTCGTGCCTTGCCGCAGCATCTTCGCTCAGGACTACCGGACCGTTTACGTGCGTCATGACGTGGTCACGATCTATCGGCAGACGACGATCGTGCGTAATTCGTACGCATTCGAGAACCGGCGCTTCATCAATCGCGGGATCGAACTGGACCGCGTACAGCGCGTGACGGGCCGTCAGGTGACGGCGTACCAGATCGCCGACGCGCAGGTTCGCCCGGGCCAGGAGCTCTCGCGCGAATCGGTGCGCGGCAATCAGTTGGTGGCCTTCCGGCCGCGCTTGGAAGCCAAAGTGACGGAGACCCCGGACGTGGTGGTGGCGCGCCGGCGCGTGGCGGCGGAACGGTTCGACGATATTCGCGCTCAGCGCGAGACCCAGTTGGCGCAGAAGATGGACGCGCCGGCGGCGAAGAAGCAGGCGGAGCAGGAGTCGCGCGCGCGGCGGCTCGAGGATTACCGCCGGGCGCAGGAACAGGCCAAGGAGCGGCGCGACGACCGCCGGGACGACGCGGCGGATGCCGCGCGCCGGCGGCAGGAGTTGCTCGCGAAGCAGCGGGAGGTGGCGGAGATCGCGGCGCAGAAGCGCAAAGACGATCTGGCGAAGGCGCAGGAAGCGCGCCGCAACGCTCAGACGGACGCGCAGCGCAAGGCCGCGGAAGCCGAGGAACGCAAGCGTAAGGAAGAACTCGACCGCGTCGAAGCGCAGCGCGGGAAGGTGCTGGAGGAAGTGGAGCGCAGCCGGCGCGGCGTGCCGGCCGCGGGGCTGGTGGCTCCGCAAGTCGCCGCCGAAGACGCCCGCGCGCGGCGTTCGGCCGAAGAAGCGGAGGCCAAGCGCGCCGAAGCCGAACGGGAGATGAAGGAACGCCAGGAAGCGCTGCGCAAGGCCCAGGAAGAGCGCAAGTCGGCGCGGGACGAAAATCAGAAGAAGGCGGCGGAAGAATTGGAGCACAAGCGCGCGGAAGAAGTGAAGCAAGCGGAAGTGGCGCGGCAAAAGATCGCCGAAGAAGCCGCGCAGCGTCAGGCCGAAGTGGACGCTCGGCGCCGCGCACGCGAGGAAGCTCAGAAGAAGGACGCCGAGGAGGACGCTCGCCGCCGGGCCGAGGCCGAGGCGAAGCGCAAGCAGGAACTCGACGCTCGCCGAGGCGAGACGGAAGCCGATCAGGCTCGCCGCAAAGCCGCGGAGGATGAAGCGAAGCGCAAGGCGGCCGAGGACGCGGAACGCCGCCGCGCCGAGCTGGATGCGCGGCGTCAGGAGACGGCCGCCGAGCAGGCTCGCCGCAAAGCCGCGGAAGATGAGGCAAAACGCAAGGCGGAAGCCGAGCGCGAAGCGCGCAAGCAGGCTGACGAGCAGGAAGACGCAAGGCGCAAGGCCGCAGCGGACGAAGCCCGCCGCCAAGCCGCGGAAGAAGCGCAGCGCCGCCGCGCGGAACAGGATGCGCGCAAAACCGCCGACGAAGGGCAGGCTCAAGCTGCCGAAGCGGCGCGCCGCAAAGCGGCAGAAGAAGCCGCGCGCCGCGCGGAAGCTCAGCAGGAGGCCGCGCGCAAAGCGGCGGAGCAGCAGGCGAAGGATGCGGCGCGGGAGGCGGCGCGCCGGCAGGCGGCCGAGGAAGCGGCCCGCAAGCGCGCGGAGCAGGACCGGGCCGACGCCGAAGCGAAGCAGCGCGCGCGCGAAGCGGCGGCGCAGCGGGATGCGCAACTGGACGCGCAGCGCAAAGCGGCGGAAGAAGCCCGGCAGCGCGCGGCCGAAGAAGCCGCGGCTCGCCGGCAGAACGAAGAAGTGCAGCGCCAGGCGCAAGAAGCGGCTCAGAAGCGCGCCGCGGAGGAAGCGGCTCGCCGGCAGGACGGAGAGGCGTTGCGCCGCGCGCAGGAAGCGGCTCAGCAACGTGCGGCCGAAGACGCGGCGCGCCGTGCGGCCGCGGATGAAGCGGCCCGGCAGCGCGCCGCTCAGCAGGAAGAAGCGCGCCGCAAGGCGGCCGAAGACGCCGCTGCTCGCCGCACGACTGAACCGCCCGCGGAGACTCCGCGCACGCGAACGCCGCGGAACAAGCGCACCACGGAAGGTGAAGGCGAGACGCAACCCTCGCCCGAACGCACGCCGCGCGGGCGGCGCTGAAAAAGGGTTCGGTACTCGTCATCGAGCGACCGAATTCATGCGGCCCGGCTACCTTATAGGGAGCCGGGCCGTTTGCTTGTATGCGGAACGTGTCGGGGGATCAAACTCGCGCGCTTGCCTTTGACGAACGGCGGGTTTCGCGGCATAGTATCGCGCTTGGGCCGTTGCGGTGGGGGCGTAGCTCAGCTGGGAGAGCGCTGCGTTCGCAATGCAGAGGTCGTGGGTTCAACTCCCATCGCCTCCACCAATTTAAAGAGTTACAAAAACGGACCGCGTGCGCCTGCATCCGGTCCGTTTTTGTTGCAAGCCGGACACACCACAGAGTTTAATCCCCAAAACGATTGCGAAATGCGGACGCCCCCCGGACAAGGTGCAGTCAATTCCGGACATATTGCGAGCACAACAGGAACACAACAGGAGCATAACGCTCCCACTCTCGCCGACGTGTGCCGGTCAATCGAATCATGCCACGAGCTTCCTGAATTCATTCGCGTGGCCGTTTTGGCGCTGCTGAGCACGGTTGGCGTTGAGGCTGGCTCGCCCAATTCACGCGATTCCAAGCGCTCTGGCGCGTTTTCTTCGCTCAAAGGCACTCGCACGCGGTCCGACGCCGGAAAAGCGTCCAGGATGCGCGGAAACGCGAAAGACGGCCATGGGGATAACCGGTGAAGAGGCTCATGTGTTCAGCGCCCTACGCCAAACTGTCGGTCTCTCACGAGAAGTTGGCGCGCGGGCGGGTGTGGTGTCTGAAGTGCGGACGGATGCAGCGGGTGGATTCGGCGCGGTGCTTGGCTTCCGGCTGGCCGAAGTGTTGTGGCGCCACCATGTCGCTGGAAGATCCCCAGGAGCGCGGCCATGACTGACCAGTTGATAACGCAGGTGTTGGCAGCGGACCGCAACGCTCAAAAGCTCGTTCCGTTCTTCGGTCGCGTTTCGACGGACGAAGCGGGTGCATCGGCAATCGGTTGGGACATTGACCCGAGGTGGTATGTCGAAGAATGCGAATGGGTGGCCGGTCCGAATCCCGGTCGTGCTGTCTGCAATATCCAGGTTCCAAAGGGTCAGGCGGACGTAAGCGCGAACGCGGTTGCTTTCAATGCCAACGGGCCGATGAAGCACATTAAGCGCGGTACGCGGGCCATGGTGATGAAGTTCAACGGGACCAACTTCGATGAAGTGTACATGACGGGTGAGGTTGCAGTTGTTGGGCACACGAAGGAAGACGGTTCAAGCGGTCTTTCTGTCACGATCATGGATGATCGTGATTACCTCAAAACGATTCGTATTTCCGGCCGCTACGTTGCGGATGTTGGTGCAGGCGAGCCGCCATTCACGGGTGTTTATCAAGAAGGCTGGCCGACACACTTCAATCCAGGCGGACGGCCGAACCGAATTGACGACGCAAATGGCGATCCGATGTTTGCTCCCTCCCCTGACTTCGGACTATCCGAAGGGGAAGCGGTTCCTGATCCCAACAGCATTTCTCAGCGCAAAGCTACGTACTGGACTTTGGGCAGCATTGTCCGCTACATCCAGAAGAAGTATGGGACCGGAGCAATTTCACCGTCGCTTTGGCCGTACAAGATGACTGTTGAGGATTTCTTGATTTGGCCGGATGGTTTTGGAGACACGATTGATAACACGGCCATAACGAATTTTGACCAGGGAACGGGTCAGAATTTCAGTCAGCTTGGCGCTGCACGAAAAGGCAGGGACATAGTTCTTGAGGGTCTTTCGGTTTTCGATGCACTTGAACTGATCCTCAAAACGGCTGGCGGCTGGACGATTGGCATTTCGCCGGAAGTGTCTGTGGGTTCCGAAGCGAACGTGTCTTTCACGAATCACTTGGAGTTGATTCCTTCGCGCTATGACGGCGGCGGTGTCTCGATACCGTACGCAGCGGGTGGAACGGCCGGGACGGTTTTGAATCAAGCGGTTGTTACGCGCGGAACGTACATAGAAGACGGTACGGACCTGATAACGCTTGCGGCCGGGAGCGGCGGGTTGGTCTTCGTTGAAACGCGCGTGGATACGGCATCCGGGAGCCTGGAAGCGGCGTGGACGGCCGCGCAACTGACGGCGTTCAAGGCCAGCGTGCTTGAGCACGGAGAGACTTCACCGGAAGGCTTTCAGCGCTCAATGGAGCTTTGGCCTACCGTCTTCCAAATGTGGAAGATAAAAAGCAGCTTCGATTTCTATGCCGGAACTGAATTTGCGTCCTATCCACGTGCTCAAATTCCCCGACCCATTTGGTCTACCTTGCTCACCCGACACGAAGCCGATCCAGAGGTTACGGGAATTGACGGCCCGAAAGATTATCTTTCGATCCCGTTTCCGGTTCGATTCGAGTTTAAGGACGATGCAGGAAATTGGCAAACAGGGCTCACCTTGGACGGGCTTGTAGTTTGGCAGAACGGATTGATTCACGTTCCGGGACTTGCGATGCAAGGAATGTTGAATCAAGGCGGATCAATCAAGTGGGACAACGGGCAGTATCAAACCAATGCTGACGGGTGGGATGTAAGCGCACGTGATATTCGTGTGACGGTGGCGATCCCGATGGATCACCGGTTGACGGCCAGTATTGGGCTTTCGAACCATACGCTTGATTGTCCGGACTTCTTTGGCGTGTGGGAGAACATGCCGGACATGGATCGGATCGAGAGCTACTACAAACGAGTTGCGCACCTGGACCTTGGGCGCCTGTACGAGCTTTGGTTGCGGAAGACTTCGTGGCCGCGTCCGGAGTCGTTGAGCACGGCCGTTGTTCAGGCGACGGACAAACTCACTTCGGACGATGCGTTGCGGTCGGACAAGACGTTACTGCAAAACCACCTGAAGCGAACGATGCTGGATTACGGCCGCTTGCGGAAGAGCGGAACGTTGATCTTCGATGGCTTCCTGATTTCCACGTACAAGCCGGGTACGTTGGTCAAGGACTTGGTTCCGGTGGGTGTAACGGGCATCCCGAATTTTCCGATTCACGCGGTTGTGGATAAGGTCATTTGGCACTGTACTCCAAAGTACATTGGGACCGAGTTGGTACTGGTCTAGGAGATACCCATGTTGTTCAAGATCGGGAAACGCGCGGCAAAGGGCTTGCGGAATGCGGCGCCATTCGTGGTTGAACATGGAAAGTCTAAAGGGCCTGGACTGCATTCAGAAAAGCCGCTGACGCTCGAATGGGCGCAAGGTTTGTGCAAGGGTAAGAAGGGGAAATAGTCATGGCCGATGCTTT
>BTVV01000141.1:0-15207 GCA_045863855.1 Planctomycetota bacterium
TATATTGTGACGGAGCGTGTCGGCTGAAAGACCCTCTCGCAGGATGAGCAGTAGCCCGTGAGATGACCCCGAGCCAGCGCTTGTGCATGGTTGAGGGGGAGGGAGGCACCCTGTGCCATCTGGTCTCTACTCTTACTTAATGGATTTCGCATGGTGCACAGATGGTCGAATGCTCGTAATTTTGTTCCTTAATCTTCTTTACAAGAAGATAGTCGACAGCCTCAAAAACGCCAAAAGAGCGTTTTGAGAACTTTCGACCTCTCAGCAGGGTATCCAAACCATGCGCATCCTCGCTCTGGACACAGGCACCATTACAGGCTGGGCGTATAAGGATGCCGACCACAGCATCAAATCGGGTACGTGGGATCTTACCCCCCACTCTGGCCAGCGACCCGGCGAACGGCTTCGGACCTTCTATCTGAATCTACGCGAATTCGACAAAAGCGTACCCATCGACTTAATCGTTTACGAGGAACAGCACGGACATTCCGGTACGGCCGCAGCCCATCTGTACGGCGCCTTCATCGGGATCATCCAGCTCTATTCTGAACTCTTCCAAGTCCGCTACGCGCCCGTCGGCGTACAGATGCTGAAGAAGTTCGCAACCGGGCGAGGTAACGCCTCCAAGGAGGAGATGATCGCCGCTGCGCAAAAACGATTCCACCCCCAGCACATCGAGGACGACAACCACGCCGACGCCCTGCACCTTCTAGACTATGCGATAAAGAACTTCGTATCGCCGTCCTGAACCGCCCCCTTCCCCCCATTCTTCCCTTTCTTCCCGACGATCCCGTGCACCCTCGCTCCGCGTTGCGAGCGCAACAACAAGTAATATTCCTTCAAATTTCGGGCATCCAGGAGCGCTGCGGGGTAGGGGTACGCAGTCAAGACCGCTTTCCAACACGCCATGACCGAGAACTTTTGAACCTTCACGATCCCCAGACCTTTCACGTTCGTTTCCACCACACCAACCGCTTCCGGCGGATACGGCTGGTCGTGCACGTACGTGAGCACGTGGCCGGTCACGAGTTGACCGCCTTTTACCACGGCGAACGGTGCCGTGACCCGCAGCGCCGTCTTGAACGTGCTACCGCGGCGCAGCAGCACCTGCGCGAATCGAGTCAGCATAGCGCGATCCTCCCTGACCCGGGTCTGGTCCGAGTTGGCCACCTGGATTCGGACCACGGACAAATTCTTCTTGAACCCCAAGTCCTTCAGCAGAATCGACTTTAACAGCGAGCAGCGCCGCATGTAGCACCACGGACATCCAAAGGAATCGCAGCGCTTGCCCGTATAACCCTCCTCGAATCGATCGGCCGTCCAGCGACCGCCGGCGGGCTGGCAGTTGAGCATCATCCACGGACGCCAACTCGGGATCTCGTACTCTACGTTCAACGCCATCACCTGCGCGCGCCACGCCCAGAGCAGTGCGTACAGGTCCGTTGCCATGCGCGACCGCCAATGCCGTCCTTTGCGGCTCCTCTTGTCCTGTCCCTTAAATCGCCGCAGTGAATTCCGGTGAACGGTGCGCACCGTGGCCAGGTAATCGTCCCCAATGCCGGCCCCCACGCAGGCACGCAGCACCTGCCGCAGCAGCCCGTCCGGCCATATCTTGCGCAGTTCCCAACGTAACGGCTCCACGCACACGCCCCTCGCTCACGTGACTGCGATCATGCCGTGCCTGTCGGGCACGGCAAGCTCCACTCCTACTATAGGAAAATATCATGGATCCATTCGACCTTCGCGCTCTCGTGCTCGCCTTCGTCATCCTGCTCATTTGGATCGCGAATGGCCACGACGACGACGCCCCCGACTGACCGCCGTACCGACCCGGCCCGCGCCCGCCCTGCACTACCGGGCGCGTGGGCGCTCGGGGTCGGTGGCGTGAGCGTGGCCCTGACTCAGGAGCCGCACATGACCACCGCCGCCGATCTACGCGCATTGCCGTCCACCACACCGACCGCCGCCCAGTTCGAAGCGCTGCTGCCCGAACTGCAATCGCGGGCCGAGCGTATGTCCCGGCGCCTGCCCCGCCGCTACCAGCGGGACGCCGCCGACGACGCGCTGGGCGCGATGTACCTGAACCACGCCCAGGCCGCGCAACGTGGCAAACGCCTCAACGGGGAGGCGTTGGGCTGGGCTGCCGCCCAGCACCTGCGGCACCGCAGTCTGGTCACGCAGCGCGCGTATCCCAGCCGCAGGCGAGAAGATTTCGTATCGCTAGACTCGCCCGATCATCCCGCTCCGATCGCCGAGCGCCTGGCCCGCGCGATCACGTCCGACGAACGCGCGGATCCGGCGGTACGCGTGCAGCAGGCTGTAGACTGGAGAGCGTTCGCTCGGACGCAGCCCAAACGCATGCGCAGGGTCCTGCTGGACCTGTCCGTCGGCCATGCGAAATCCGAGATCGCCGCGCGCCTGGGCATCTCGCGCGGACGACTCTCGCAACTGCTCACCCGGTTGGCCGCAGAGATCACTGCGTTCGGTCACGCCGAGACGCCCTGCACATGACTCCCGCCCAGGCCGCGCCGGCAAGCCCCGACGCGGCCTGGACTTAAAAGTTTCAGAAGCGGCGCTGCGGAAAGATTCGCCCTAGGATCATTATCGAGCCCGGGAAAGGCTATTTTTTGGGGTTTGCGGGCAATATAATTCCGGCGAACGATGCGAGGTGCCCCATGGACGAGGACGTGCCCGACGGTTACGCGGAGTATCAGGATGAAGCGCGCGAGCACCGCCGTCCGCGCCGCCCGTGCCCGAGCGAAATGCCTACGCACGAATGGCTCCAGGCGCTCGCGCGCGGCGGTCAGGTCGGTGCGCTCGTGGACGCGCTCTCGAACCGCTGGACGGCCTGCATCGAGACCGCGAACGAGAAAAGGCGGCTGCTGAACGAGGTACTCAAGGCCAACGCCGACAAGGGGTTACCGGTTTTGATCGACGCCGTATTTCGCTGCATGATCGAGTACGACGCGAGATTGCTGCTGACGCGCCAGGTGTTGATCGCCGAGCAGATGGCGCAATACAATGGGAGGGAGGAGGTAACGCTCCGACCGTCGCCTGCGGTGATCGAGGAATTGGGCAAACTTTTGCGCATGGAAATGCGGCTGGTCGATTTGTGTGAGCGGTACGCGAGAATTTCCCACGTGTTGAAACTCGCCGGCTATCGCCCAATTCTAAACCCGAAAGTTGAGGCGCCTCCCACGCCGTACCGGCCACCCGCGTCAGAACCTCACGTTCAACACACCTCACAACCCCCGTCTCGTTGTGCCCCGGAGGTGCAAATTGCCTGTCATTCGAAACACGATCGGCCCGCCAGACCCGTTTCAGTCCCTGTCTGGGCGCCAACTTAAGGATCTCCTCGTTGAAATGCGTGCCGTTCTGGAGCAAAACGGGATCGTTCAGCGGCGTGGCGACCACTTTCGACTCAGGTACCGGGAACTTGAGCCCGAGTCTGGTTTCAGAGTTCATCGTTCGATATGGATCGGCCGAGATCCCTACGAGGCCGGCGCGGTCGCCAGCTTAATAAAGCGCTGGAAGGACGAGCGTAAAGCGCGCCTAGCATTGGCGGAGCAGCGTCGCGTGGCGGAGGCCAAGAACAAACGCCGCCAGGTGTTAGCGCGCGCCAAGGAGCACCTGTTGCTGGGCCTAATGAGCGGTGGAGGACGCGGCCATATCCGGAACGTGATCCGCGAGTTCGATGCTGCTGCTGCTAAAGGGACGTGGGCGGCCCTTGAATTCGTCAACGAACTCGCGCGCCGTACGCCGCCGCAAGCGGGCAGGAAAACGGAGATGTGCCTGTGGTAGGCGCCACCGGGGCACGCATGTGAGCCGCTCGGGCGGGATTTCCTAAATAGTTCGCGCCCGAATGAATAGCGCACGAGTCTCGTGATTTCGACCGTCCGTGAGCCTCGTTCTGGGGCTGAATTTTCGTAGCCTAACGGACACCCTAAAACGGATAGGGATTTGGGTCCGGCGATGACCGCGATTTAGCGTCCGCATTTTGCCGCTCAAACTACCCCCTAAAGGAGGCCGCCATGGCCCGCCAAAAAGCGGCGCTACGCGTCGCGATTTACGCCCGCGTCAGCACCAGCGGGCAAGAGGTCGAAAATCAGCTTCACGATCTGCGGTTGTTCGTACGGCAGCGCGGCTGGGTCATCCAGGGGGAATACGTGGACGCGGGGGTATCGGGCACGAAAGAGTCGCGCCCTGCCCTCGACCGGTTGCTGGCTGTGGCGCGAAAGAACCAGGTGGATGTGTTGTTGGTTTGGCGACTTGATCGTCTGGGCCGGAGCGTCAAACACCTTGTCCTGTTGCTCGATGAGTTACGCAGGCTGGACGTGTCGTTTGTATCCCTCCACGAGAACCTGGATTCGAATTCACCCGTGGGTAAAGCGGTGCTGGGTATTTTCGCGGTGCTGGCGGAGATGGAGCGGGAACTGATCGTACAGCGGGTGCAGGCGGGCTTGGCTCGCGCGCGTAGGGAGGGCAAGCGCCTGGGAAGGCCGCCGGTGGTGATCGATTGGACTCGGTTGCAGAAGTACGCGCGGAAGCACATGTCGGTGCGTGCTATGTCGAAGCATTTGGGAATCTCACGTGGGACCGTGGCCAGGGCGTTACGAACGTTGAAGCGCCGACGCGGCAGGCGCACTCGTGAACGGAAGCCATAGGGGGTGGCCAACAAACAGCTGTTTGTTAGCACCCTAACGGGTCGAGCGCCTTAATGAGCCCTGGTCGCACTATATAAAGGTAGGGAAAGACCTGCCTTTTCAATGGGTGAGCCCGAAACTACAAGGGGTAGTGGGTCGGGGGCGAGAGGGACACGGGATGGCGGCTGCACGAGCAGATTCTATTGCTGTTGGAGAACTACCGGGCCGGTATGGGGAGATCCGCTAAGTGGATCGAGAACCTGATCGCTACCTGGGCGCTCATGAGTGAAAGCCGAAGGGGTGACATCCTCCCCTTATTATCTAGGAATTAGATTGATCCGCCGCATACCCGGACTAGCATCCAGCCTCCACCGTACCGGCGTGCCCATTAGGGCCGAGGGTCGGTGTGCGTGAGCGGCGAGGCATTCAGCCAAACTGCTCGTTCAGTACCTCAGACTCTCCACTCCATAGTTGGCGCGGCACCGTTGCCGCCAGACAGAGCCCGTTTGCCTGTCTGGCGACGAATGCGATTCCGTGCCTCAGCACGTACTGCGATTCCGCGGTGGAGGCGTGGCGGCATGCCCGAACTGAGGTCTGACCGTAATTTTGACCGTCGTAAGCCGTTGCCGAAAAATGACTTGGGAGAATCCTGTCCCAGAACCCCGACAACGATCTATTTTTCGCCACCGCCGTCTGCTACCACCTCCAGCGGATCCATGGAGGCGGTCGCGGTGGATGTGCTGGCGGTGGTCGTCGAGCGTGCGCAGCAGGCCCTGAGTTCCAGCGCCGACGCGCAGGCGTTCCTGCACGCGCACGGGCTCAACGCTCCCGAAGTGCTGAGTTCGTATCGTGTCGGCTGGAGCGGACCCAACCTGCTCGACGGGATCGACCCCGCTGCGCTGAAGGCAGCGGGCCTTGTTTTCGGTAACCGGCTTTGTCCGGTGAAAGCTCCCGGCCTACTGCTGCCCACGTTCGATCCGCACGAACCCAATCAACCTGTGGGCCTCGTCAAACTCGCGCCGTACTTGGGACGGCATGCGTTTTCGACGACACCCCCGCACGGGCTGGCACTACCGTGCGAGCATGCGGCTGGCCGGACTGTCGTTGCCGATCACCCGATGTTGCTCCTGAAGCTGGCGCAGGAAGGTGTGCGCGGCGCTGTGCTGGTGTGTGGCGACGAACTGCTCGAAGCCCACGCGGACTGGCTGAAGGCGCGCGAGATCGTCGTGGCCTCGTACCGTAAGCCAGCGCTAAAGCGTATGCAGGACTTGCTGGGTCCGGATGTGCCGGCCGCGTGGTGCCATACGGAGTTCGTGCGCACGCCTACGGACTCGCTGGCGCTGCTGGGCATCGACAAGGCCAACCTGCCGGCCTCGAAGCTCGCTGGGCGTTCGCGTCCCAAGAAGCGCAAGGGCAACTCGTCAGTGGCCGTGCAGCAAGCCGAACGCGCCGATACGCCTGCGCCCGCTGCCGCGCAGACGGTGGCCGAGTGCGGGGATGCCCCGCCGCCCGCGCTTTCTCTTAGCTATCAGCCCGCCGAGGGTACGCCCGGCACGCAGGGCCACGCGGAGCATGCTCCCGCGCCCCCGCCTGCCGAGGCCGCCGCCCCCTTGGCCATCGAAGTCATTTCGCCGCTGGCCGCCGAATACCCCGAGAAGCCCGAGTTGGTAACCCACGATACCCGGATGCTACGGGCAGTCTTCAGGGCCGGCGACGCGACCTACGAAGTCGAGACTGCATTCGATGTGGGCAGCAAGCTGGAGGTGAGCGTCGAGCGGCAGAGCCAGAAGGCCCGGGATCGTTTCGACCTGGCCAAAGAGGCGCAACGCAAGCGCTTCGCCACCAGCGCCGCCCTGCGTACCGGCGTTCCCTGCGAAGTCGTCGAAGCCCATCTGATCGTGCTCCTGGACGCCGTGCGCGTGCTTCAAGCGGCGGTGCTCGACCCCACCAAGAAAGCTTCGACGCCTGCGGCCGAACGCATGTCCGATGCCGAGCGCGAGGATGCGCTGGCGCTGCTGCGCCGGCCTGACCTGCTCGACGCGGTTGCCGGTGAACTGGAAGCCCTGGGGTGGGTGGGCGAAGAGAGCCTCAAGCGCCTGCTTTTCCTGGTCACGCTCTCGCGCAAGCTCCCCGATCCGCTGCACGCGGCCCTGCGCTCGCCCAGCGGCGGCGGCAAGACCTTCGCCCTGGAGGCGCTGTGCGCCGCCACCCCGCCCGAAGACCTGATCCGATTATCGAACCTGACCCAGGCCGCGCTGATCCACCAAGGATACGGACTGCGCCACAAGCTCCTGTGCCTCTCCGAGTCGGACGTGCTGGAACGCGAAGTGATCGTCCAACTGCGCGTGCTGCTCAGCGAAGGTGTGTTGCGCCAAGCCGGTACGATGCGCGACGCCGCCACGGGTACGGTCGTCTCGGACTTCCGGGAAGCGAAAGGCCCGGTGGCGTTCCTGACCAGCACCACCCGCGACTTGGACCGCGAGGTCTTGGACCGTTGTTACGACCTGACCCCCGATGACTCCGAAGCGCAGACGCAGCGGATTATGGAAGCGCAGCGGTTGTCCAAGCGCGAAGCGGCCGGCTTAGCCCACCGGGCGCGGATCACGACGCGCCTGCGTAACCTCCAGCGCCTGATCGAACCCCTTCCGGTGGCGATCCCCTACGCGGACCGGATCGAGTTTCCGGCCGCGAACATCCGCCTGCGCCGCGAGCACCAGCGCTTCCTGCGCCTGATCGAGGCCAGCGCTTTGCTGCATCAGTACCAGCGCCTGCGGGAGCATGGCTGCATCCTGGCCGATAGCGCCGACTTCGAGATCGCGCTGCACTTGGCGGGGGATTCCATTGGCCGGGCGGTGGACGAACTCTCGCGGCATGCGGCGGCCGTATGGGCGTTGGTCCGCGAGCAGCGCTTGGCCGCGTTCAGCCTGAACGAACTGCAGGCGCACTTGCCCGGCTGGACCCGGCACCGGATTTACAGCGCCTTGGAAGAACTCAACCGCGTGGAGTTCGTCACGTCCGAGCGTGGCCGGGGCAAGGTCCGCACGTACCGCCCCGTGGCGCTGAGCGTGCGTGATCGGCTCGAAGCGGCGGTGCGGCTACGCACGATGGAGGAGTTGTCGGAGGCTCGCAAGCGTGACAACAACTTTATTCCTAGGGCCGCAACGGGTTAAGGGGGTGTTGTCGGAAACCCGGGGAGGTGACACCCCTCTTTTTTTGCTTGGAAGTTGGTTTTACGTGGATCGTAGTCGTAGGTGGTGCGGGTCCACCTTCGTGCAGTTGGCGAGGTTGGCGAGCGCGTCTCGCCAACTTTACGCCTGGCGTAGCAAAGGTTTAAGCCCGGTTGGTGAGTTGGCGTGGCGTGGGGAGGTGACACCCCTCTTTTTTGTCGAGAAGTATGTTTTCGCTGGAACGTAGCCGTAGGTGGACTCGGTGGGACGGATCGTATGCACGTTATATTGGACCAGTACCTTAAAGCGCTAGAAGTCGCCGGCCGTGCTTCGACGGCGCGCAGCAACCGCCGTGTCTTGGACCGCTTCGACGCGTACCTGCGCGCCCAAGGGCTCGAAGACCCGTTGCAGGCCACCGAAGAGCGCTTACGCGCCTTCCAACGGTTCCTGGCCGAGGACTACCGCCGCCCCGATACGCGCCGAGCCCTGGCCAAGGCCACGCAGGCGACCTGGGTCAGTGTGGTCAAGGCTTTCTACTTGTGGGCGTACCGGCGCGGGATGCTGGGAGTTGATCCGGCCCGGCGCTTAAAGCCGCCGCGGATCGTGCGGCGCAAGGTCAAGGCCGATCCCCTCGACCAGCAGGAGACGATGGCGTTCCTCCAGACGCAGGCCCAGCGCGTGGCTACGCGTACGCACGGCAGCCGGAGTTGGGCCGTCGAATGCCGGAACCTGGCGCTCTTGGCTCTTGCCTTCGCCACGGGGAGGCGGCGCGAATCGCTGCAGGATCTGCGCGTGGGCGACCTGGACTTCACCCGCAACGAAGTCCGCGTCGAATGGGAGAAGGGGCAAGCCGGCCGCGTGCTTCCCGTCGCCGCCTGGGCCATGCAACTGGTCCGGCCTTACCTGGAGCACGCTCGGCCTGTCTTGCTAGGCCATGGTCCTGACCCCGGCTGGATCTTCCTGGGTGCGCGCACCGAACGGATCTGCGGCGAGTACCTGGGCCGGCTGATCCAGGCCCTCCAGGCTCAGACCGTCGAAGCCCACCCCGACCTGGACGAGCTGGCCGCCAAGAAACTCTCCAGCCACTCCACCCGCGTCACCTTTGCGACCGTGCTCTTCCGTAACGGAGCCGATATCCGCGGCATTAACGAACTGCTCCTGCATAGGCGCCTGTCCACTACGGCCAAGTACACGCCGCTGCACGTGGACGACCTGCGCCGCGCATGCCGGGCTGCGCACCCGAGGGCTTAGCGTGGAAGACCAGATCGAAGCGTACCTGGGGCAGCGTGCGGCCGAAGGGTTATCGCCTAAGACCCAGGCCCATTACCGGCGCGTGCTCACAGGATTGGCGGCGTCCTTTCGGTCACGCGGGGTAGCCAGCTGGGCGGATGCCGTCCCCGATACGGTGGACGCGTACCTGGAAGAGTTGTCCAAGCGCTACTCGTTCGGGAGCCGGGCCTCGTTCACGATCACCGCCCGCGCCTTCCTGCGTTGGCTGGCCGAGAGCGGAGCGATGCCCGTTGACCCGGCCCGCCACGTGACCGTACCGCGGCCCGAGAAGGATGACCTGCCGCTGCCTGAGCCGCCCTTGAGCGAGGCCGACGTGGCCGAGCTTCTGAACGCGATGCCCAAGCGTAACGCCGTGGACCTGCGCGATATCGCCCTAGTCGAGCTGCTTTATTCCGGGGGCCTGCGGATCAGCGAAGCGTTGGCGCTGGACTTGCGCGATACCGACTTCCAAAACCGCGTCCTGCATGTCCGTAGCGGCAAGGGCGCCAAGCCCCGCGAGTTGCCGCTGCTCCAGGGGCTCTTTATCGCCTTGCGTACTTACTTGGCATTGCGCCGCTCGCTCTTGAAAGGCCCTGACCACGGCGCGCTCTTGCTGACCAACCGGGGGCAGCGCCTGACGATCGGCGCCTCGGATCGGATGTTCGACAAGCTCAACCGCCGCCGGGGGCCGAAGGCGCCGCACTTGCACGCGCACCGGCTGCGCCATTCGATCGCGGTGCACATGCTGCGCGGGGGCGCGGACATCCGCTACATCCAGGCGTTCTTGGGGCACGACTCTCTGGAGAGCACCAAGATCTACTTGAGGCTGGTGCCGGCGGACTTACGGAAGGTTTATGACGCGGCGATGCCGGTGCTGGCGGGTGCTCATGGCGAATGAGTCTTTAACTCCTTTACCTGTCTTACTTTGTGCCCTCTTATTAATTACTCATAGAATGTATAGATCGTTCATAAAAGAACTATTTTTACATTTGTTGCTTAATTAGCCGATCCTGGGTATCTTGATGTTGGGGGTGAATCCCTTCAAAGGAGGTGTTACCGCGAAGCAATGGATTGCCGGTGTTAGCACGAGCGACGGGCCAGGAGCAAGGTCCGGGGGGCTAATGGCTGGCTTAGAGGAGGAGCAGGGGATGGGGGAACGGGCGGAAGTGATCGCGCCGAACATTAGGCGGTTAAGGCAACGCAGCGGGAAAAGCCAGGCCGAAATTGCAAGCAGGTGCGGTATGAGCCTTTCTGCGTTTCGCCGCATCGAGGCCGGGGAGGTTGTGCCTCGGGTGGATACGTTGCAGGCATTGGCCGAGGGGTTTGAGGTGCAGCTACAGGATTTGCTGGCGCCAGCGTTTCAGTTGGAGCGTGTGCGCTTCCGGGCCAAGAAGCAGCTTAAGTGCCGCGAGCAGGTGCTCACGGACATGTCGCGTTGGTTGCAGGACTACTGTGGACTCGAAGATTTGCTGGATGAGACCCAAGAGCGGGACAGTTTGAAGAAGATTCCGGTGCCCGAGAGGCCCGATCTGCTTAAGCGTGCAGAGGACGCAGCGGAGCATGCCCGAAAGGCATTCGGACTGCGCGAAGGCGATCCAATCCGGGACATCTGTGGCCTGCTAGAAGATAAAGGCGTGAAGGTCTACTCCATGCAGGTGCACTCGGATGATTTCTTTGGCCTTTCGGTGGCTGAAAAGGATACCGGCCCCGCTATCGCCGTGAACACGTGGGATCGCATTTCGGTGGAACGCTGGATTTTTAGCGCTGCCCACGAGTTGGGGCATCTCATCCTGCATCTTTCCGCCTTTAAATCGGAAGAGACCGAAGAGAACGAGAACGAGGAACTTCAGGCGAACCATTTCGCCTCCTGCTTCCTGATGCCGAGACGGGCATTTGAGAAGGAATGGAGTGAAACCTACGGCCTTCCATTTATTGAACGCGTTTACAAGGTGAAGCATATCTTTCGCGTCAGCTACAAGACCGTCCTGTATCGCCTGGACCAGATGGACTCCAGAGGCACAAACTATTGGCCGAAATTCTACGCCGCGTATCAGAGAATGAACGGAACTAAGCTCGCAAAGCACGCTGAGCCTGCGTCCGTTCCTGAAAGCGCATACATGAAGAGCATGCCCGCATCCCGGCGCCCTGAAGAGCCCGAGAATATTCAACATGGATTTGTTCAGGATCGTCTTTACCGGCTAGTTCGAAAAGCCATCGAGGACGGGAAGATTACGAGGTCGAGGGCAGCGGAAATTCTGAGAAAAACGCTCGATGAATTCCACGACCTGCAAGCCGCGTGGGTGGAGTGATTATCCGTGTCAGCGCGCCGAGTGAAGCGGGTCATTGATGCGAGCGCGCTGATTCAGCTTCTGGAGGTGTGTGAGAGTGTACTGGCACTTTCATCAGGTCAGGTGGTCGTGATCGCCGTGCCAGTACCCGTTTTGTACGAAAAGCGAAGTTTAACTGAAGAGCGATGCAGGGCCTTGGGGTTGGAAATCGTTCGCGGCGAGACCGAGCAGTTGTTGGAAGCTGCGGCAAGGAAGGGGAAAGGCGGGCTTTCTTTTCAGGACTGGAGTTGCGTCATCATTGCCCAAGACGCGGGTTGGGGGATCATTTCCGAGGATAAGCCGTTGATCAAGGTGGCGCGCAAGGAAGGTCTCAAGGTAACCGGTTGTTTCGACCTATTGGCGGAGCTTTACGAGAAAAGCCTCCTACGGATTGATGATGCGCAAACGTACGCCAGAAACCTTCAGGCAAACAATCCGGGGTACATACCTTACGACGATGTAGTGGCGCTGATTGAAAGGCTCAGGAGGACCAAACCGAAAGGTTAGCCGGAGAAAAAAGCACCCCCGGCCTGAACCGAGGGTGCGATACTACTAACCCAAAGGGAACCGGACCTCCCTTAGGGCGGGGTTGAACACCCCTACTTGAGGCGTGAACAACTTCAAGTATCGGCTGTTTCCCCCCGAATTCAAGTGGTCCTTTTAGCCTGTCGCCTGAGGCGGGAAGGGAGGGGTGTTGCCTCGCGACGGGCCGCTTGCTTAACGCACGTGTGTGCGATGGGTTTCCTAAGACCAGTTGATGAAAGGGCTTACGTCATGAGATTTGTTAATTTTGAATTTAATGCAAGCCGGGGTGACGTAGTTGAGGTAACCCTGCCGGGAAGGGCTGCGAATGTACTGTTGCTGGATCCGTTTAACTTCCGGGATTTCAGATCACGTAGAAGCTACCGGTATCGCGGTGGGTTTTTTAGAGGATCTCCGGTTCGACTTGCCGTACCGCAATGTGGTCATTGGTACGTGGTTGTCACGGATCCACATGGCGGAATCGTGAGCGCATCCGCTCGGCTGCTCTCGGCGTAGTCGATGGCGCCTGAAGACTGCACGACACGGGTTGCCGGGCAGTCTTCAGGCTACTTAAGGCAGGTACGATGGCTTTAGAAGTCTGAAGCCGTTCCATTGAGCGAGGACTACCATGCATACCGAATCGGAACTGTTTTTTGAGCGCTACCTATCCCAGAACGGCTACACAGCGTATGCGTTCGAGCCGTCGATTGCCGGACAAGAGTCGAAGCCAGACTACCGGATCGAATGGCAGGGCGTATCCACCTACCACGAGATCAAGGAGCTATGCGAGAAAGGGTCGCGTGATTCCAAGGGCAGGTGGTTTAATCCGTACAAGAGCCTGCGCAAACTGATTGGCAAGGCTCGGTCCAAATTCGGCGCGCTTGCAAGTAGTCCTTGCACTTTGGTGGTGATGAACGTAGGCGATTGGACGGCTCTCCTCGATCCGCGAACGATCTTTGGTGCCATGCTCGGTGACCTCGGATTCAAAATGCGAATCAATACGGTTACGGGGGCTGTGGAGGAGTCGTCGTTTACTAATGCCTTCCTGGGTGGCGGCAAGATGATCGCTCCCCACACCGGCGATTTCCAGAACCAGACGATTAGCGCCATTGTAGTGCTAAAGGCATCCAGGTTTTTAGAACCTGATTTCGGCCGTGATTTGCGCCGGCTGTTGTTGGATGCGAAATGGAAGAAGGGGCGGCACCTTTCCGAACGGGAAGACATTGAGTTGCGATGGAACTTTTACGCTCGCTACCCGCGAGGCCGGTTCACGGTTCCGCGTGTCGTTGTGGTCGAGAATCCGGTTGCTCGAAAGCCTCTTCCTGCAACCATGTTTCGCGGCCCCTACGACGAGCGGTGGACGGTAGGTGAAAATGGAATGGCGTGTGAATACGAAGGTGCGCTCTTGAAAGAGCAGAGGCAGATCAAGCGCGATATGCCGATCGTAACGCGTGACGAACCCGAGAACGACGAATTGAGCGCCTGATTCAATGGCCGGCTGGAGTTAACCGTGCAAGTAAACCCGGAAGCGTTTTGGATCGAATACCGGGAAGCCTTGCGTGCACGCTGCCGGACTGTGCGCACGCTTGACGATCCGCTGCGGAAGCAGACAGCAGCATGGACCGAGGCCGTCATCAAGGTTGCGCGTGGTGTGATGGAATCGGCCTTCAGCTTGGAAGTGCGCAGTGAATACTTGAATCTCGATTTAGTCGGTGTGGAGCCCAAGGGGGCGGGTGAGTACGACTTCGACATCAGGATCGCCTTCGAGCACGAGAACAAGCCAGGCACCTACATGGACGAGTTGTTCAAACTATCGCATGTGGTCGCTGACCTGCGCGTGCTGGCGACCTATTACACCGGCTCCCGAGAAAAGGCGTTAATGGCTCTGCAAAGCCAGCTTGCAAGCATGGAGGATCGCATACGCCGGCAACCCGATAGCGAATGGCTGTTCATCTGGGGGCCGGTAGATTCTCTAAAGCACAAGATCCCTTATGCCGCGTTTGCCTTCGACACCCATGGCACCCTGATCGAGTTGGATACGTCCTCGCCCTTCATGCCCTCGGCCGAGTTCAAACTCATTAGAGCATAGGACGCCCTAGCCCAGCTCTGCCTGAATCCGTCGCTTACCTACCTGAAACGAGCCTCTTCTTCCTCCGTGACGCCCCTGTAACCGGCGCTATGCTGTTCCCATGGTCATGCTGGCCCCTTCCACCGCCACGTCTTGCGCCGTAGGGGATCGGCGAAACTTCGGAGGTCTTGGCACTGGTTTTACCTTGAACGTAGAAGTCCCCGCGGCCAAGGAAGCCTTCAACGGTAACACTGGAGAGGTCTTGTTGAGGGCAACGGCCAGTGACCATAAAGGCGGTGTGAATATCGAAGCTCAGGCCTTACCCGAAATGCGCAACACAAAGATCTTCTCCCTAACGCTGGGAGTGGTACATAAACAGGGGGGGGGGGCAGGTCAGTGAGGCGTGCGATTAGGGTCGCGTATCGGTTGTCTTGGGGCGTGCTGGTCCAGGCGCTCGCGGCGCGCGGGGAGGATGCGGTGCCGGAGAAAGCCGGCGAGGTGACGGTGGAGTTCGCGGACGAACGGGTCAAGCGGGCGCTCTCGCCGGAGGCGGCGAAGGGACTCAAGCGCTTGATGCGGGAGGCCTATTGGGAAACCCCTCGAAAGTGGGAAGCGAAGCCGAGCGGTTGGTTCCGCGTTGGGGAACAAACCTACTGCTGGATGGAGGATCTTGTTTGGTCTACCGACTTAAACGCGGGATTCCGCTCGAACCTAACATTGGCGCAGGATCAGGATCCGGCTGAGGAGGGCGAAAAGCGAGTTGCGGCGTGGAATTGGCGGCTGGAAGCGTTTGAGGGGAAGGGCGCTGAAGCTGAGGCGGCGGCGCGGCAAGCTCAACGCTGAAACCCAAGACGGGTGCGGGTGCGAACTCCGCAAGAAGTCTCTAAGCCGCGCCGCAAGCTGTCCTATAAGGAGGTGGTAAAGCGTTCGCGGTATGTGGAGAGAACGTGAAAGGAAAAAATTTCGTCGAGCACCGTGCGAAAATCTGCCGGATGCAACCAACCCAATACAACCTTAGTTCCCCCAAGGTATTACACATTTCGTAAACACAAATGAAACACACTGCTCTCTTTTAGCTTGTCATATATATGCGGTGGTATATACAGTCTTGCATTAGCTTTGACTTTCCTGCTCTTCACATCCGAAAGGTATGCTTATGCGTATCCCGCTCTTGTTTTTCTGTGTTGTTGCATTCCTTCTGACACCGCTGG
>BTVV01000142.1:0-14914 GCA_045863855.1 Planctomycetota bacterium
TAATGGACTCCTATCGCGTATGGTCGCGGCGACTCGAAATCGCTCGTAAGTGAGGTTCAAGCGTGGCTGTTCAAAATTGCGCATTGCCAGCACGGGGTGCGTTCCTTATTATTGTGTGCGGCAGGCGGTATTTCCCTGAAATTCACAGGCGGTGCAGCGGCTGCATCGTGCGGCTTGACGGGCTTCCAAGGTAAGCTCGGCAAGAGCGTGGGACTCACAACAGGACGCTCAACGCGCGGGCTCGCTCGCGGATTCAGCCATGGAAATTCTTAAAGGGATTCCCGTCTCGCCCGGTGTGTACATCGGGGAAGCCTTCCTGCTGGAAGGCGAGGAAGTGCGCATTCCTAAGCGGATGGTACCGCCGGATCGCGCGGAGGCGGAAGCGGCGCGTTTCGAGGCCGCGGCGGGGCAGGTGCTGACAGAGCTGGACAGCCTGCGCGGCGTGACGGAATCGCAGTTGGGCCCCAACCTCGCGGCGATCCTTTCGGTGCAGACGCAACTGCTGCGCGATCCGTCGCTGCGCGAGCGGATCACGAACCGGGTTATCAAACAGCATCATTCGGCCGAGTACGCGGTCGCGCGGACTTTGCGTGAAGTCGCCAAGGTGATGTCGGCGAGCCAGAGTCAACTGATCAAAGAGCGCAGTTCGGACATCATCGACCTCGAAAAGCGGTTGTTGAAAGAACTGCTGGGCGAGGAAGGCGAAGACCTGGAGCACTTGCAGCGGCCGGTGGCGCTGGTGGTACACGACTTAGGCCCTTCGCAAACGGCGGCGCTGGACCGGAACAAGATTAAGGCCTTCGCGACGGATGCGGGCGGGCGGACGAGCCACACGTCGATCCTGGCGCGTGCGCTGCAGATCCCGGCGGTGGTGGGGCTGGAGACGATCAGCACCGATATCACCGGCGGCGAGACGATCATCATCGACGGGAACCGCGGGATCGTGATCCTGCGCCCGGACGACCGGACGCTGGCGCGCTACAAGAAGCTGCAGGTCGAGTTCCAGGAATTCGAGAAGTCGCTGATCAAGGACAAAGACCTGCCGGCGGTGACGCAGGACGGCCGGGAAATCCGCGTGATGGCGAACGTCGAATTCCCCGAGGAAGTGCTGGACGCGATCACCAACTATGGTGCGGCGGGCGTGGGACTGTTCCGGACCGAGTTCCTGTACCTGAAGAGCGGCGTGATGCCGACGGAGCAAGATCACTTCGAAGCGTACAAGCAATCGCTGCTGCATTTGGGCGGGCGGCCGCTGGTGATTCGCACCTTCGACTTGGGCGCGGACAAGATCGATCCGGCGTACTCGGTTTCGGAACACAATCCGTTCCTGGGCCTGCGCAGCATCCGCGTATCGATGAAGCGTCCTGAGAATTTCCGGCTGCAAGTGCGCGCGATCCTGCGTGCTTCGGCGCAGGGCAAGATCCGGCTGCTGCTGCCGATGATCTCCTGCATCGAGGAGCTGCGCTGGGGGCGCTCGACGATCGAAGAGATCAAAGGCGAACTGCGCGCGCGCAACGAGCGCTTCGACGACGAGATCGAGATCGGCATCATGGTGGAAGTGCCGTCGGCGGCGCTGCAGATCCGCGCCCTGGCGCGCGAGTGCGATTTTCTTTCGATCGGGACGAACGACCTGATCCAGTACACGCTGGCCGTGGACCGCGGCAACGAACACGTGGCGCATCTGTTCACGCCGGCGCATCCGGCGATCCTGACGCTGGTCAAGATGATTGTCGACGCGGGGCGCGAGTTCGAAGTACCGGTGGCGATGTGCGGCGAGATGGCGGGCGATCCCATTTACGTGCCCCTGCTGGTGGGTCTGGGACTGACGGAAGTATCGGTCACGCCCAAGCTGATCCCTGAAGTGAAGACGATCGTGCGCAGCGGCACGTACGAGCGCTTCAAGGAGATCGCCGGGAAGGTGATGGGGATGGACGAAGTGGCCGAGATCGCGGACTTCCTGCGCGACGAACTGGACGCGGTCTTGCCGCCGGGCAGCAAGTTCGGCGCGGGGCGGAGCTAGGAGCACGTATGCTGGCGGAAAATCCGATCGGGATTCGAAACGGCTGTCTTTCGGCGGGCTGGCGCGAGGCGTTCGCGGTGGCGAAGGATGCCGGCGCGGAGTGCCTGGAACTGGATGTCGACGCCGAGTACGCCGATTTCCCGCTCTACAGCGCCGCCGGGCGGAGCGAGTTGCAGAAGCTGGCGGCTCAGAGCGGCGTGAAGCTGGTCTCGATCTGCCTCGGCGCATTCTGGAAGCTGAGTCCTTCGAATCCGGATGGCGCAATCCGTGCGCGTGCGGCCAAGCTGCTCAAGGAGACGATCGCCGGATGCGACGCCATGGGCATTCCCTACATCCTGGCGCCGTTCACGCATCATGAAGGCGCGACGGTGGAGAGCCAGCGCGCGGGCTGGGGCGAGGTGCTGGGGCAAGTGGTACCCGCGCAGAAGCAAGCGAAGGTCAAGACCGGGCTGGAACTGTGCGCGCGGGATTTCGCTCATTCGGCCGGAGACGCGATCGAGATCCTGACCGCAGCGTCCGCGCCGCCGAATATGGGCGTGTACTTCGATACCGCCAACGGCATGCACCGCGGCCACAAGCCGGAGGAGGAGATTCCGCAGTTGGCTGCGGCGAAGCGCCTGACGGTGGTGCACATCAAAGATTACCGGAACTGCCATCTGGGCGAAGGCAGCGTGAATTTCCCGGCGGTGAAGCGTGAGCTGGAAAAGGCGCAGTATCGCGGGCCGTTCGTGCTGGAAACGCCGAGCGGAGACGATCCGCTGGCAAACGCGAAGCGGAACCTGGACTTTACGAAACAGCTCTTCCGCGGTTGAGCAAACGCAGGCCGGTCAGTTGTAGTGCATCCCGTAGCCGCCGTTGTGGTCCTTGAGCGCGGCCACGATGATCCAGAAAAAGGTGGCGAGCGCTTCGCCGACGATGAGTCCAATGAAGAAGTTGCGCCCGCGCAGGTAAACGCGCTGGCCGCCGAAACGCACGATCAGCGTCTTGATCAGCCAACCCAGGAAGTACGTGAACCACATGCGGTGGATGGGCCAAGGGCCCATCCACATCACGTAGCCGATGGGATGCGGCCACCAGAAGAGGCGCGTGCGCAGGAGCAAAAACGCGCCCATCATCAGCGCCCCGACGCTCATCCAGACGATCTTGTGCGTGTCGGGACGGGCCACCTTCGGCACCTCGGCGGAAGGGACCTCTTTGCCGCGTTCCGCAAACTCGGCTTCTTTCTTTTCCCAAGCGTTCATTTTGGAGACGGTATCCGCCATCGAGCGGAACTCGCCTTGCGGGTGGTTGTCGAAGGCCCATCCAAACTGGCGCGCGCCCCCCGGATAACGGTAGGCGGTGCTGTAAAAGCTATAGAAGCTGACGCCGAAGGTGACGGCCAGCGCCGCGACGAGCCCGATGACGAGAGGCTTGCGGCGCAGGTTCGTGACGGAGCCCAGATGCAGCGCGCCGAGGATATTGATCATCGGGTTGCTGCGGTACCAGTCGAAGACGAAGATGCGGCTCCAGATGCTGAGCATGATGAAATTCTGCGGTCCCATGGCGACGGGGGTGAAGATCTGCGCGAGCAACTGGGCGGGGTTGGAGCCCATCTGGAGGAAAAAGACGCCGCCCTCGCTGACGAGGCGCGAGATGGCGGTGGCCGAGAGGAGCAGGATTACGGCGGCGGCCAGCGCCCAGTACCACGAGATGCCCGCGACGAGGACCATCCACAGAACGGAGCCGATGAGGCCGCCGATCAGGAGAAACCAGAGCGCGCGGGCCTTGCTGGCCGCGCCAGCTTCGTTTTCGGCATGCAGCCCCAGCGCCTGGCGGAGACTGTCGAGCAAGATCGTCCGCGCCATGAAGAACCCGATCAGGACCATCATGAAGGCCGCGCCCATGCCCTGGGAGGTGAAAATGCTTTGAGGGCCGTCGAAGCCCGAAAAATACCAGCCGTTGCTGCCTAAGCCGAAGCCCAGCACGGCGATCAGAATCCCGAGCTTCAAGACCACGATGTAAAAGAACCAGAGCGAGAAGCTCACTTCGAGCGAGATGAGGTACATGATCCCGATGACGGAGGGATAAATGTTCATGTAGACCGGGTGCAGATGTCGCCAAGGCGGTTCGGTGAGGTAGGTCCAGTCCATGTGCGTGTTGTGGAGCTGGATGGTGGGCCAAGTGGGGAAGTAGTCGACCATCGCGTTCCATCCGTGCAGAAGGAACGTGACGGCCAGGCCCCAGTAGGAGAGGCGGTCTTTGAAGAACAGGGGCACTCCACCGCGGCCGCCCATGCCGACGGTCATGGCTTCGGGAATCTGGGCCAGCGGGAAGGGGAGGCGTTCGCGGTCGGACCACTGCCGGTGCAGGAGCGCCGAGAGGGCAAAGAACATGCCCAGCACCATGACGAGTGCGAGGAACCACCAGAGGTAAGGTCCGATCAAACTTTGCCACGGAACCGAAGTATTGGGCGGGAGGCCGGCAAAGAACCATTCGACGGGCCGCGGATCGGTGCTGAGGGGATCGCTGGGATCGCGCGCGGCGAGGTGGCCCGGGATGAACGGATGGAGCAGGTGCTCCCAGTCGTTCTCGGGGCGGGCGTAGTAGAAGCTGCCCAATTGCGCCACCGTGCCGTAGGCCATGAAGCCGTAACCGGGAAGCGGATTGATCAGCATCGTCATGGCGAAGACGAGCGCGACATCCTGGCGGCTGAGGCCGACGGTCTCGCGCCAGTGTGCGAGCGCGACGTTGCAGAGCACGATCAATACGAAGGAGAGCACGACCGAGGACGCCGGGAGGAGATTCAGCGTCAGGACGGTATGCCGGATGACGTAGTCGATCTGCGGGATCAGGTAACTGAGCGCTGCGCAGGCGATCAGGCCGGCGGCCCAGCCGCGCACGGTGGGATTCGTGGCCTGGGCGTGGTCGAGCCCTTGCAGGCGCGCGCGATCTTCGGCGTCGAAACGAGGCCCGCCCCGGTACGAATCGGCCACGATTTAGCTTCCGCCCTCAAGGGTTGACAAGGAGTCTATCGCACATACCCCGACCGCACGGCTTCGTCGGACGGAAGCTTGGAAATTGACCCCTCTGCCGGGAAAAGAACGCATCATGGATGCGGCGGGTCCACGAGCTCCCAAGTTAAGGGTAGCGCTTTAAGCCATTGTTCGGCAAAGTGCCGGGACTGGCGGCGGTGGAACTTGTCCCATTGCTGCCCCATGCGCTGAAATTTGCGAAGGACTTTCAAGAACGCCTGCAAGGGCTGCGCGGATTCGCACGCAGGCAGCAGCTGGTCGCGAATTTCGGGATCGCCGCAATCCTGGGCGAAGGCACGCAGCCAGAGGCGGTGCTGTTCTACGTCGGCGACGGGAATGCGCTGCAGCGGCTGGCTGGGATCGAAGTGGCTGGTGAAATCGCTGGGCGCATCCGCGGGCACGGCAGGCTTAGGCGCTGGCTTCGTTTGCTCGGGCGGTTTCTCGCCAAAGAGCGAAGCGAGTTTCTTGGCGCTGGATTCGCGGCGCGGATCGCCGCCGCCGAAGGGGTTGGTCGATTCCTTCTTCTCGCGCTTCCAGAAATCCCCGCCGAATGTGTCCTTCTTGGGCGTCGGATCGTTCTTAAAGAGGTCGGCTTTTCTCGCCACACCCCCGGACGGACCGAACGGAACGGGTTCGCTGCGGATAGTGACGTCGCCGCCTCCGGGCGGCAGCGGCGCGATACGGGGCGAGGGCGGCACGTCGTGAACTTCTTCGGGCGTCAATGTGCGCGAAGTGATCTCGCCGCTGCGCAGGTCGAGGTAATACGCCAGGAGCTTGTAATCGAACGCGGTCACAGCTCGGTACAGCGCGTCGGCATCGATGCGAATATCGGCCATCGGTTCGTCCCTCGCGAACGGCGCGGAGTATAGCGGATTTCTGCGCATGGCCGCCAGCAGCGGCTGGCGTTGGATGAAAGTCGGCCCGCGGGGTACTATGGGCGCGTCGCCATCGGGGAAGCTCATGACCGCTGCAGCCAACGATCCGTCACGAACGCAGGGCCGCGTCTATTTGGTGGGCGCCGGACCGGGCGATCCAGGCTTACTTACCCTCCGGGCGAAGGATCTGCTCGAGCGCTGCGACGTGCTGGTGTACGACGCGCTGGTCACGGCTCCGATTCTGGCCATGGCGAACCCGGGCGCGGAGCGGATCTACGTCGGCAAGCGCGGGAACAAGCACGAGGTCGAGCAGCCGGACATCAATGCGATTCTGGTGGAGCAGGCGAAGCGCGGCAGGCAGATCCTGAGGCTCAAGGGCGGCGATCCGTATCTTTTCGGGCGCGGCGCGGAAGAAGCGGCGTACTTGATCGAGCGCGGTGTGGCGGTGGAAGTGGTGCCGGGCGTGACGGCGGGGATCGCAGCGCCGGCGTACGCGGGGATTCCGGTGACGCATCGGGCGCACGCCAGCGCGGTGGCGTTCGTGACGGGGCACGAGGATCCGACGAAGCCGGAGAGCGCGCTGGATTATGCGGCGCTTTCGAAGATCGGGACGCTCTGCTTCTATATGGGCGTGAAGAACTTGGGCCGGATTTCGGGAGAGCTTTCGAAGCATCTGCCGCGCGAGACGCCCGTAGCGGTGATCCAGTGGGGCACGACGCCGCAGCAGCGCACGGTGACCGGGACGCTGGCGGATATCGAAGCGAAGGTGCGCGAGGCGAAGCTGGAGGCGCCGGCGCTGACGGTGGTCGGGAACGTGGTGAAGGAGCGCGCGGGGCTGAACTTCTTCGAGAGGCGCCCGCTCTTCGGGCGGCGCATCGTCGTCACGCGCAGCCGACTGCAGGCGAGCGACCTTGCCGAACGGCTTACGTCGCTGGGCGCGGAGGCGCTGCAGTTGCCGACGATCCGGCTGGAGCCGCCGGAAGACCGGCGGGCTCTGGAAACGGCGGTGCGGCACCTCGACCGCTTCGACTGGATCGTGCTGGCGAGCGTGAACGGCGTCGATGCGCTCTTCGACGAACTGGCGCGACAAGGGCGCGACGCGCGGGCGCTGGGCGCGGCGAAGGTGGCGGCGGTAGGCCCGTCCACGCAGGAGCGGCTTCTGGAGCGTGGCATTCGCGCGGACCTGGTGCCTCCGAAGTACGTCGCCGAATCGATCGTCGAGAGCCTGCGCGCGGCGGGCGTGTTCGGGGCGCCTCCGGCCCGTGAGTCCCAACTGGATGTGGCGCTATCGAGTGACGGGGCCGCGCCGTTCGCGAAGCCCGATGCGGGCACGCCGCGCTTCCTGCTGGCGCGCGCCGATATCGCGCGGAGCACGCTGCCTGAATTACTGCGCGAAAGCGGCGGCAGCGTCACGGAAGTGATCGCGTACCGCACGGTGCTGGAGACGACCGGGCAGGAAGCGGCGCTGGAAGCGCTGGCCGCGGGCGAGGTGGATGCGGTTACCTTCACCAGCAGCAGCACGGCTCGGAACTTCGCGGAAATTCTGGGGCCGGAGCGCCTCAAGCAGGCGCTGGCTTCCCCGCGGCTGAAGCTGTTTTCCATCGGCCCGATCACGAGCCAGACCGTACGCGAACTGGAAATGC
The DNA here is from genome assembly GCA_045863855.1 of Planctomycetota bacterium. Taxonomy (GTDB): domain Bacteria; phylum Planctomycetota; class SZUA-567; order H5-PLA8; family H5-PLA8; genus H5-PLA8. Next base: position 7,550 of record BTVV01000142.1, read on the forward strand.
CGTTGAGTGGCGAAGCGGCGGAGCACGATATTCCGGGGCTGGTGGCATTATTGAAGCAGGCGTTTGCCCGTTAATCGAAGACGATGGTACGGTTGCCGTGCACGAATAGGCGTTCCTCGAAGACCAGCCGCAGCGCTTTGGCGAGCACCAGCTTCTCGACGTCGCGCCCGGCTTGAGCCATGGCGGCGGCGCTGAAGGTGTGGTCCACGTGGGTCACGTCCTGCGCGATGATGGGCCCTTCGTCGAGCGCGTCGGTGACGAAGTGCGCGGTGGCGCCGATGATCTTCACGCCGCGGCGGAATGCCTGCCCGTAGGGATTGGCGCCGGCGAAGGCAGGCAGGAACGAGTGGTGGATGTTCACGATTTTGCGCGGCCAGCGTGCGACGAATTCCGGCGTCAGGATGCGCATGTATTTGGCCAGCACGAGGTATTCCGGCGCGTAGCGCTTTAGCAGCGGCTGTAATTGAGCTTCGTGCGCCGCGTGTTCGAGTCCTGTATGAGGCACGCATTCGAACGGCAGCCCGAAGCGCCGGACCAGGATTTCGAGATCGGTATGGTTGCTGATGACAGCGGCAATGCTGGCATGCAGGTCGCCGTAGGAGTGGCGGAGAAGCAATTCGCCCAGACAGTAGGGTTCCTTGCCGGCGAAGACGACGATGCGCTTAGGCTCGAGGGCGGCGATGCGTACGCATGCCTCGGTCGGCAGGACGCGGATCAATTCCGCATTGACCTGCGCCTGATCGAGGGATCCGGCGCATTCGGTGCGCATGAAAAAATGCCGCGCGTCGCGGTCGACGAATTCCTGGTTGCGGACGATATTGAGTCCTTGGCGAAAAAGCACGCCGGATACCGCGTGTACGAGGCCGGTGCGGTCGGGGCAGTCGATCAGAACAAGCTGGTTGGGGCTGGTCATGACGGCGATTCTCGCCGCAAAGCCCGGATCTGAAAAGCGCAGCACAGGTTTCCCGGGTGCGGGAAGCGCGCTAATCGGATAAGTAATACCCCGTTCCTCAACGGTACGGGAGGCCGGGCGAAGAGATGCCGCCGTCGGTGCGACGCGAACTTTCCGGGTGGGCGCGTTACCCGGTGGAAACTTGCCACGAATTCCGGCCCGAGCGGCGCGGGGCGGTGGCCGAAATTCTGGCATCCGGCGGGCAGAGCAGCTACATTGCGCGTGGATTGGGCCGCAGTTACGGCGACTGCGCGCTGAATCGTGGCGCCGGTGTGGTGAACCTGACGCGGCTCGACCGATTCCTGAATTTCGACGAAGACACGGGGGAAGTGCGCTGCGAAGCGGGCGTGAGCTTCGAGGCGTTGCTGCAGACGTTCCTGCCGCGAGGCTGGTTCCCGCCGGTGACGCCCGGTACGAAGTTCGTCACGGTGGGCGGCGCGATCGCGAACGATATCCACGGCAAGAATCACCACGCAGACGGCACCTTCGGCGCGGCGGTGAACGAGGTGACGCTCCTGACGCCGAACGGCGAGCGGGTCGTCTGCGGTCCGCAGCGCAACTCGAACCTGTTCTGGGCGACGGTGGGCGGCGCGGGGTTGACGGGGTTCGTCCTGGACGCTCGCTTTCGGATGCTGAAGGTCGAGACGGCTTACCTGAAGGCGGATCACCTGCGCGTGAAGGGGCTTGCCGAGGCGATGCGCGCGATGCTGGAGTCGGACGCGGGGTATCGCTATTCGGTGGCATGGATCGACGGATTGGCGCGCGGGAAAAGCTTGGGTCGCAGCGTACTGATGCGCGCGAACCATGCGCGGTTGTCGGACCTGCCGGCGGGGACGCCCAATCCGCTGTGGCCGCCGCCGCGGGGGCGCTGCGGCGTACCGTTTAATCTTCCCTCCCTGACGCTGAACCGCTGGAGCGTGCGCGCGTTCAATACGCTGTACTACGCCACGCACGGCGATGCGGCCGGGAAGCTGGTGGACTTCGACGCGTATTTTTATCCGCTGGATTCGATCGCGCACTGGTACCGGCTCTACGGCCGGCGCGGCTTCGTGCAGTTCCAAGTGAGTTTTCCGGCAGCGACCGCGGAAGCGGGGCTGGCGGAAGTGTTGGAGAAGCTTGCGGCTTCGGGGCGTGCTTCGTTTCTCGCGGTGTTGAAACGGTTCGGCGCGGCGAACGCGGGATGGCTCTCGTTTCCTTCGCCCGGATTCACGCTGGCTCTCGATTTACCGATGCGCGACGGATTGCCGCGCATGCTGGGCGAATTGGAAGGCCGGGTGCTGGCGCACGGCGGGCGGATCTACGCAGCGAAGGATGCGTTGACGACCGCCGACGCGTTTCGTGCGATGTATCCGGAGCTGGGACGCTTTCGCGCGTTGCGCGCGGAACTGGATCCGCGGGTATTGCTTTCGAGCAGCCTGGCGCGGCGGCTGGGATTGGCGCGGGCGGGCGCGGAGGCGTTCGCATGAGCGGCCTGCGCCAGGGCGCCGGACGGAGCGTGTTGATCTTCGGCGCGACGAGCCCGGTGGCGCGCGCACTGGCGCGGGAGTTCGCGCGCTGCGGCTACGAACTCTTTCTTGCCGGCCGGGCGGGGGAGGATCTGGAAGCCGTGGCGGCCGACCTGCGCATCCGGCACCGTGTTCCCGCGCACGCCTGCCCGTTGGATGCGCTGGCGTTCGAGACGCACGGCGCGTTTTTCGAAGCGCTGGCGGCGCGGACGGGGGAGTCGCTGTACGTGGCGGTATTCTGCATCGGTTCGATGAGCGACCAGAAAGCCGCGGAACGCGATTGGGAAGCGTCGCGGGCGATGCTGGACACGAACTATACGGCCGCGGTCTCGTTGCTGGAGCGCACGGCAGCATACTTCGAGCCGCGCAAGCGCGGCGTGATCGGCGTGATGGGGTCGGTTGCCGGGGACCGGGGCCGGCAGAGCAACTACTTGTACGGTTCGGCCAAAGCGGGTCTTGCGGCATACGCGCAAGGGTTGCGAAACCGGCTTTGGCGCTCGGGCGTGCAGGTGACTACGATCAAACCCGGATTCATGGACACTCGGATGACGTGGGGCAAGGCGGGTTTGTTCGGCGTGGCCACGCCAGAGGGAGCGGCGGAAGGGATCTTCGCCGCGCTGGCCGCGGGGCGCGACGTGGCGTACGTCCCGGGCTTCTGGCGCGGGATCATGTTGCTGATTGGCGCGGTGCCCGAGCGTGTGTTCAAACGGCTTAAACTTTGAAAGCGTAAGCATGCCAGAATCGTCCGAAGCCGAAGTTCCCGCCGCCGAAACGCCGATGCGCGCGCCTTGGGTGCGCCTGCTGCGCCCGCGCCAATGGGTCAAGAACGGCTTTGTTTTCGCACCCCTGGTCTTCACGGGGTTGTACCATCAGGAGCCGTCGCTGCTTCGCGTCGCGGCGTTGTTCGGGCTGTTCTGCGTAGCCAGTTCGGCGGTGTACGTTTTTAACGACCTATTCGATCTGGAAGATGACCGGAAACACCCGGAAAAGCGCTGCCGCCGGCCGCTGGCGGCGGGCGCGATTTCTCCCACGGCGGCCTGGGTGCTGCTGGCCTGCCTGGAAGCGATAACGGCGGGAGCCGCAGTGCTGCTGGGACGAGTGGGGTTGGTGCTTGCGGCTTACCAGGCGTTGAACGTCCTGTACACGGTGCGGCTAAAGGATGTGCCGATCGTGGATCTGTTCTGTATCGCGGCGGGATTCGTATTGCGGGTCTATGCGGGGGCGGTGATTCTGGACGTTCCGCTCTCGCCCTGGATGCTGAATACGACCTTATGCTTGGCGCTGTATCTTGTGGCGACGAAGCGGTTACAGGAGAAAAAGGCGCACGAGGATTCGGCGCGGCCGGTGTTGAAGCAGTACTCGCAGAGCTTGCTGGAGTACTTCGCGTTTCTCTCGGCGGTGGGAGCGCTTTTATTTTACGGCATTTTCGCACTGACGGTGCGCAAGGAGCTGGCGCTCTCGATTCCGCTGGTGCTGTTTGGATTCTTTCGCTATCGCTACATCGTGGATTGCCTGGATGGGGGTGAATCGCCCACAGATGCGCTGTGGCAGGATTTCCCTCTGGCGCTGACGGTTCTGGCGTGGGTGGGCGTCTGTTTTTACGCCATGCGCATGGAGGGGCTGGGATCGTGATGGGTTCTGGGGCAGTTGCGTTTGCGCGGAGGACGCTATAGGACTATGAGCCTCATGCGGATCGAATGCTTGTCAAACCTTCAGCTTGCATCGCGGGCCTTGAGTAAATGAGCGATCCAGGCACTCACGGTCCAACCATCGCCGATGCGCTGATGAACGCACCCATTCTCGGGAAATGCGACCGCTTGGCGCTGGCGCGCTTGGTTCCGCACGCAGTGGAATTGCGATTCCAGCCGGGCGAGAAGCTATACGAGAGCAACGGCCCGGCGGCACAGGCGTATTTGCTGCGGCGTGGTTCGGTCCGGCTGATGGACGGCGGCCGGGTGATCGAGGCGGTGCACGAAGGATTCGTGGGTGAAGAAGCCGCGGTGGAAGGCAAACACTATCTGACCGATGCGGTGGCCTCTGAGGAAGTCGTGGCGCTGGGAATTTCGCGGGAGTCGCTTCAGGCCCTTTCCAAGATGGATCCGACGGCCAAGGCGGGCTTCTACCACAGCCTGATCAACCATTTCGCCGGCGAACGCGAGTTCCCGGTGGAGATCGGCAAGAAGAAGAAGTCTGGCGAAGCGGCCTCCTGGTTGCAGGCCGTGGGATGGTTGGCGGCGATTGTGGGTCCGGCCTTCGTATATTACCTCGCTTCAGCGAATGGCATGCAGTCGCGCGAAACGAACTACTTGGCGGTTTTCACGGCCACGACGCTGATGTGGGTCTTTCGCCTGCTGCCCGAATACATTCCGGCGATCTTCGTGGTGCTGGCTTCGATCATTCTGGGCGTAGTTCCTGCTTCGGACGTGCTATCGGGGTTCGCCTCGGGCAGCTTTTTCATGGCGATGAGCGTGTTTGGGATCGGCGCGGTGCTGGTGCGTTCGGGCCTGATTTACCGGTTATCGCTGTGGCTGTTGAAGCACGCGCCGGCCACGCAGTTGGGCTACGAGTGCGCGATGATGCTCGTGGGGTTGCTGCTGACGCCGGTGCTGCCATCGGCGAACGGCCGCGTCTCGCTGATGGCTCCGCTGCTGGAAGACATCACGGATGCGGTGCGCTACAAACGCGGGCAGATGGCCGCGACGCGACTGGCCGCGGCTACCTTCACGGGGGCCACGGCGCTTTCGGCGATCTTTCTGACGAGCAAGTCGATCAACTTCGCGGTGTACGATCTCTTTCCGGCGCAGGTGAAGTTTCAGTTCACCTGGGGCTATTGGATCGTCGCGGCAGCGGTGGTGGGCGGCATCATCGTGCTGGGGCACTTCGCGCTCTCGTTCGTCTTCTTTCGAAACGAGGAAAAGCCCTACCTGAACCGGAGTCGCGTCACCTCGCAGTTAAAGGTGATGGGTCCGATGAGTAAGGAAGAGTGGATCGCGCTTTCGGGGATCGTCTTTTTCGTTTTTGGGGCGCTGACGAGCAGTCTGCACAAAGTCCAGCCGCCCTGGATCGGGCTGGCCGTGCTGTACATGCTGATCAACCTAGGCGTCTTTTCCAAGAACGACCTGCGCAAAGAGATCGACTGGCCGTTCCTGCTGATGCTGGCGGGGATGGTTAGCATCGTGAATACCATGGAGAAGCTGAAGCTCGACGACTTGCTGAAGAAGCACATCGAGTGGATGGGCGAGTACCTGCGGGACGACTTATTTATTTTCTTGCTGCTGCTCTCGGCGTTCATCTTCCTGATTCGCCTGGTGATGCCCAATAACGCGGCCATCGTTTTGTTGTGCACGGTATTCCTGCCGATTGCCGATGAACAAGGCGTATCGGCGTGGATCCTGGCCTTTGTGATTTTGCTGGTCAGCGACGGATTCGTGATGGCCTACCAGTGCACCTATTACCTGCAGTTTCAGGAAGAGCTGGAGGGCAAAGGCGACGACGTCCCGCTTTACAACGAGAGGCGCATGCTCTGGTATAACCTCTTCTCCAACGCCATACGCATAGGAGCCGTGTTCGCATCGGTACCCTATTGGAAAATGTTGGGGCTGCTATGAATCTCCAGAAGATCACCAGCGCGTTTATGGTGCTGTTCCTGGCGATCGTAGGATCGTTCCTGATCCACGAAAGCTTGAAGCGGCCGCGCATTCTGGTTCTGCACAGCTACTACACGGATTACGCGTGGGTAAAGGACATCGATATCGGGATCAGGCGCGAGCTGGGTTCGCGGCCGTACAACTTGCGCTTCCATTATATGGACACGAAAAGGCATCCGTTTCCCGAGTTCATGGAGAAGGCGGGCTTGACGGCGCGCCGGATGATCGACGAGTGGCAGCCGGATATCATTATCGCGGTGGACGACAACGCGCAGAAGTACGTGACGCGTTACTACATCGACGATCCGAACAAGGTGATTTTGTTCAGCGGATTGAACGCCGAGCTTCAGGACTATAACTTCCATACGGCCAAAAACGTGACGGGCATCATCGAGCGCATTCCGTACGAGGCGGCGCGGGACATTTTTCTGCAGCTCCTGCCTTCCGATAAGCGCCGCGTGTACCACATTTCGGACGACTCGGAAACTTCCGTGGCGATTCACAAGGAAATCGAGAACTTCGACTGGAGCCCCTTGAAGTTCGTCGAGTCCAAGCAGATCACCACCTTCGGGCAGTGGAAGGAAGCGGTGAAGGACGCCGAGGACGAATGCGACTGCCTGCTGATTACGCACTACCACACGCTCAAAGACGACAACGATCCCACTAAGATCATCAAGCCCATCGACGTGGTGACGTGGACCGAACAGAACACCAAGCTGCCGACCTTGGGTTTCTGGGGCTTCTTCGTCGAAGAAGGCGGCATGATGGCGGTAGCCGTTTCGCCGTACGAGCAGGGGGAGATCCCGGCGCGCATGGCTTGGCAGATCATCGAAGGCGGTATCAAGCCTCACGAAGTGGCCGAGAAATTTCCGTGGCAGAAGAACCGGCTTTTCGTGATGTTCATGCGCGGATCGACCTTCCGCGAACGCCTGAAAGGCCAGGAAATGCCGCTGATTCTGGAAGCCTTCGCCCGGGCCATGAATCACTATTACGAATAGTGTCAGTCGAGCTGGGTGCGGTTGCTGCGTAGTTCGTTGCTGCGGTAGGCCTCGATCAGCTCTTCCAGCAGTTCGATTTGAGCGCGAAGGGCGACGCCACGCTCGGTGTCGGCTACACGGCGCGGCTTGTCGTGGCGGCGCAATTCCCGAATCTCGGGAATGATGTCGACGCCGTCTCGCAACGCGGCATCCACGGATTCGAAATGGTGATGCTTGGCCAGGAAGGTGCGGTCGGCCTCCAACACCAGCGTATAGCCGTGATC
>BTVV01000143.1:0-14778 GCA_045863855.1 Planctomycetota bacterium
GCGCGGCGGCATGTTGGGGTACGAATCCACGCCGATTTCTCCGGTGCTTGGCGCGGTGATCGGGTGCAATTTGCTGGTCGCATACCCGGTCAAGAAGCGCATGATGGCTTCGGGCGCCTGGCCGACGGGCGAGATTCGTGAACGCGCAGACGGCAAGAAGGAAGAGGTGTTGGAAGGGAATTACATTCCCTTCGGTCCATCGTTGGCGCTGGCGGCGGTACTGGTCGTGTTTTACCATCCTTTGCTTCTGGATGTCTTCGGCTGGTGGTTCTTACGTACGCCTGTCGTACTTCCATGGGCGTTGCCGTTCGTGTGAGATGAAATCATGGCCATAGCGATCGTCGATTACGGGCTGGGCAATCTGCGCAGTGTGGAGAAGGCCTTCGCGCATTTGGGCGCCGAAACGAAACTCGTGACGAGCGCGAACGAACTGGAGGCCGCGCCGGCCGCGGTGTTGCCCGGCGTGGGCGCCTTCGGCGACGGCATAGCGGGTCTCGAGAAGCGCGGGTTCTCCGGGCCGCTGCGCGCGTACGCGGCTTCGGGCCGTCCGCTACTGGGCATTTGCCTGGGCTTGCATCTTTTTTTCGAGCGCAGCGACGAAGCGCCCGGGGTCGCAGGGTTAGGCATCCTTCCAGGCGAGGTGAGGCTCTTTAAGGGTGCCGCATTCGGCGCGCGGGGCGGATTGAAGGTTCCGCACATGGGCTGGAACAGTCTCGCGTTCGCCTCGAGCCACCCGCTATTCGAGGGGCTCGACGCAGGTTCGAGCGTCTATTTCGTGCACTCCTTTTATGTCGCGCCCGGCGCTGAGGATACGGTCTTGGCCACGAGCGATTATGGCGGGCGATTCTGCGCGGCGGCCGGCAAGGGCGCGGTGGCGGGCTGCCAGTTCCACCCCGAGAAGAGCCAGCGTGTGGGGCTGCGCATCCTAGAGAATTGGGTGAAGAGTCTTTCGGCGTAAGGTTCACGGGCTTCTTAAGGAGTCAGGCATGGCGGTGGTTCCTCCGGCGGCGGAGTTGCGCGGGCGCGTAGCGCGCTTTCGCGAAATCATGGCGTTCGAAAAAATTGGCGGCGCCTTCGTCACCGATCCGATGAACGTGCGCTACTTGTCGGGATTCACCGGCGACGACAGCGCGCTGCTGGTGACACAGAAACGCAAACTGCTGCTGACCGATTTCCGCTTCATCGAAGAAGCGCAACAATCGGCGAAGGGTTGGCAGATCGTGCTCAAGCCGCCGGGCCTGATGGACAAAGCCGGCGAATGGGCGCGTAAACTGCGCGTGCGGACACTGGGAGTGGAACGGCATGACCTGTCGCTAGGCGATTTGGACGCGCTCAAGAAGGCCGCCAAAGGTGTCAAGATTTCCTTGCCGCGCGAAAGCCTGATCGGACGCTTGCGCCTGATCAAGAGCGGCTGGGAGATCCGGCAGATCGAGAAGGCGCTGCGGATTCAGGAGCAGGCGTTCCGCGAAGTTTGTGCGCTGCTGAAGACCGGGATGCGCGAGCGTGAAGCCGCGGCGGAACTGCGCTACCGGATGGTTTGCGCCGGGGCCGACGACCAAGCATTCGATTGCATGTTCCAGTGGGGGCCGAACTCAAGCCTGCCCCATGGGCGCCCTACGGATAAGAAGTTGCCGCGCCGGAGCATAGTTTTGATCGATTGGGGTGCACGATGTGGGGGGTATCACGCCGACTTGACGCGCACGTTCTTCATCGGTAAGATTCCGCCCCGCTTGCGTAAGATTCATGGGATCGTCGCCGAGGCACAACGCCGAGCGATTGCGGCGGTGGGTCCGGGCGTGGAATTGGCCGCGGTGGATCGAGCGGCTCGGGAGCACATTCGTAAGTCTGGGTACGGAAAGTACTTCGGACACGGAACGGGTCATGGGCTGGGGTTGCGCATTCACGAGGCGCCGTCGTTGAACTCGCGGGCGCAGGGCATGCTTCAACCCGGCATGGTGGTAACGGTGGAGCCGGGCATCTATCTGCCTGGAGTCGGCGGCGTGCGCATCGAGGATGATGTACTGGTGACCGCGAGCGGCCACCGCGTACTCAGCCGAATGCCCATCGGGTTGCGTTGGAACGGTTCCAACCGATAGCCGCGGCCCTCAGCAAGGTAAGGTTTCAGCATCCATGAATTTGGAGACGATCGAGAAGCTGATCAAGTTCATGGAGACTCACGAACTGACGGAGCTGTCGGTTCGTGAGGGGGATCTGGAATTCAAGGCGCGCCGCGGCGAACGCCGGGAGATGCCGTACGTCTTCCAGCCGACGCATTCGATCGTGCATCCCGCGGAGCAAGCCGCTCCGGCGCCGGCGTCCAAAGGCGCGGCCGAACCGCCCAAGCCCGCGGCACAAGCGGCATCGGGCAGCGGCAAACCGACGCAGGAAATCTGTTCGCCGATCGTGGGCACGTTTTACCGCAAGCCGAACCCGACTTCGCAACCGTTCAAGGAAGTCGGCGACCGCGTACAGAAGGACGACGTGGTCTGCATCGTCGAAGCGATGAAGGTGATGAACGAAATCAAGGCCGACGTGGCCGGCACGATCGTCAAGATCCTGGTCGAGGATGCCACGCCGGTGGAATTCGGCCAGCCGTTGTTCCTGGTGGAGCCGAGCTAAAAGGACGCGCAGGGCCGCGTAGACCCCGCGCCGGCGTCGGGGTGGACGCGCCTTGCCCCGGGGTCTGCCCGCCACTGCGATGTTTTCCCGCATTCTGATCGCCAACCGTGGCGAAATCGCCCTTCGCATCATCCGCACCTGCAAACGGATGGGCGTGGAAACCGTCGTGGTCTATTCGCAGGCGGATAAGGACGCCGTTTATCTGCGCATGGCCGACCGCGCGATCTGCATCGGTCCGCCCCCCGCCAAGCAGAGTTACTTGGTGGTGAACAACATCATCGCGGCGGCAGAGATCGCCGATGTCGAAGCGATCCACCCCGGATACGGTTTTCTGAGCGAAAACGCGCACTTCGCGGAGGTCTGCCGCTCCTGCAAGATCGCGTTCATCGGCCCGCCCACCAAAGCCATCGAACAGATGGGCGACAAGATTTCGGCCAAGAAGATCGCGCAGAAGGCCGGCGTGCCGACGGTGCCGGGCAGCGAAGGAGCCGTCGAGAACGAAGAAGCGGCGCTCTCTTGGGCCGAGAAGATCGGCTATCCGGTTCTCTTCAAGGCCAGCGCGGGCGGCGGCGGGCGCGGCATGCGCATCGCCCACAACCCGATGAGCCTGCGCAGCAACTACATGCAGGCGCGCACCGAAGCCGAAGCGGCTTTCGGCAACGGGACGTTGTATCTCGAAAAGTTCATCGAATCGATGCGGCACGTCGAAGTGCAGATACTGGGCGACGAGCACGGGCATGTGCTCCACTTGGGCGAGCGCGACTGCACGGTCCAGCGGCGCAACCAGAAGCTGATCGAAGAGACGCCGTGTCCGGTGATCGACAAGCGCACGCGCTACGACATTCAGATGGCCGCGGTGCGGTTGATGAAAGCGGCCGGGTACTTCAGTGCGGGGACGGTCGAGTTCATTTATGACATCAAGGACCGCAAGTTCTACTTCATGGAAGTGAACACCCGCTTGCAGGTCGAGCATCCGGTCACGGAGATGGTGACGGGCCTGGATCTGGTGGAAGAGCAGTTACGGGTGGCCAGTGGCGAAGCGTTGCGCTGGCGGCAGAAGGACATCGACAACCGGTTGAAGGATGGCGGGCATTCGATCGAGTGCCGGATCAATGCGGAAGACCCGAAGCGCGGGTTCGCGCCGTCGCCAGGCAAGTTGGCGCTGTATTGCCCGCCCGCGGGCAGCGGGATTCGCATGGACTCGCATATCTATTCGGGCTACACGGTGCCGCCGTACTACGATTCGATGTTAGGCAAGTTGATTGTCCACGGGCGCGACCGTCAGGAAGCGATCCGGCGCATGCGCAACGCGCTGGACGAGTTGGTGCTGGAAGGGGTCGCGACGACCATTCCGCTGTACCGCGAGATCTTCGAGCATGCCGCGTTCGTATCCGGACGCTACGACACCAATTTCACCAGCTCCGAATTGGGTCTCTGATTCATTCCAACCGCCCGAAATTCACCAATGTGATCGAGTGAGTGCAGTGGCCGGCGCGAGCGGCAGAAGAATGGTTGCCTCCGCGCAGTTCCCGGCCTCGGGTTCCTTGCGCGGCGGACCGCGCCGGATAAGATGCCGGATGCCTAACCTAAGAGGAGTGTAGAGATGAAGCGCATCGCCATGTTGACCGGCGGCGGAGACGCCCCGGGCTTGAACGCCGTCATTCGCGGGATCGTCACGCGGCTGTCGAAGGAAACCAGCGAGCAATACAAGTGTATCGGTTTTATCGACGGCTGGGCCGGGTTGCGCGACAAGCGCATCGAAGACCTCACGGCGCATTCGGTGGATCAGATTCTCCACGAAGGCGGCACCATTCTTGGAACTTCCCGAACCAATCTGTACAAGAAACCGGAGGACGTGCAGAAGGCGCTGACGAACTTCAAGCAACTCGGTATCGACGCGCTCGTCGCCATCGGCGGCGACGACACGCTGGAAATCGCCTACTACCTTTACCGCGATCACGGCATCCCGGCCATCGGCGTCCCTAAAACGATCGACAACGACGTGCTGGGAACTGACTTCACCTTCGGATTCTGGTCCGCGGTGGAGAAGGCCACGGCGGCGATTGACGACCTGCGTACGACCACAATGAGCCATCACCGGATCATGGTGGTGGAGTGCATGGGCCGGCACGCGGGCTGGATCACGGCGTACACGGGCGTGGCGAGCGGCGCGGAGTTCATCGCGGTGCCCGAGCATCCGGTGCGGATCGAGGCCATTGCCGAAGCCTGCCGGCGCGCGCGCGAGCGCGGTAAGTTGCACGCGATCGTCGTGGTCGCCGAAGGCGCTTCGATCGGCGGCGTGGACGCTAAGCCGCGGGTCGTTAAAAAGGAAGGCGGCGGCTGGGAAATCAGCGAAAAGGTGGAGCGCGACAGTTTCGGCAATATCGTGCTGAAGCCCGGTGAGATCGCCGAGGCGGTGGCCAAAGAGTTGGAAAAACTGACGGGCATCGAGACGCGAGGTTTGGCGCTGGGACATTTGCAGCGCGGCGGATCGCCCAGCGCGTACGACCGGATTCTGGGCTCGCGGTACGGCATCTGCGCGGCGGAGGCGGTGGCCGCCGGGAAGTACGGGCACATGGTGACTCTGCGTGGGGATCGGGTGGAAGCCGTGCCGATGAAAGGCATGTTGCGCGAAAGCCAGACCGAGAAGAAGCGCTACAAGCTGCTGCCGGACGACTTCATGCCGATGGCGGAGATCTTCTACAGCTAAGCGGATCCGGCGCCGCCGACGGGGCGGCGCGCCGCGGTACGGACCCGCACAGGCGCGGGCGGACGGGTCGTGAAGGAGACGGCGGATGCCCACGGGAAAAGTGAAGTGGTTTAACGATCAAAAGGGCTACGGATTCATTACGCCCGATGACGGCGGCAAGGATATCTTCGTCCACCACAGCAGCATCGTGGCCGACGGATTCCGCAGCTTGGCGGAAGGGCAGGCGGTGGAATACGAAGTCGTGCAGAGCGAAAAGGGTCCCAAGGCGGCGAACGTCAAGCCATCGGGCGGCAACGCCTGATTCGTAGGGTCCGTGGAAGCGAACAATCGAGGCCTCGCCGGGAAGATCCGGCGGGGCCTTTTTTATGCCTCACGCTCCGCGTGCAGGCATGCCCACATAATGGTAAGCTGGTCCGGGGGTTGGAGGCGGCGGATCGGGCATGAGCGAAGTGGTCGATCGAGCCACGGCGTTCGACGTGATCGTGGTGGGCGCCGGACACGCCGGCTGCGAGGCCGCGCACGCCGCGGCGCGCATGGGATGCCGCACGCTTTTGGTTACGATGGCTCTCGAATCGCTGGGGCAGATGTCCTGCAATCCGGCGGTGGGCGGCACCGCCAAGGGGATCGTCGTTCGCGAGATCGACGCCTTGGGCGGTCTGCAAGGCCTGCTCACCGACCGCAGCGGGATCCAATTTCGCATGCTGAACCGTTCGCGGGGGCCCGCGGTACAGGCTCCGCGCGCGCAGTGCGACAAGCGGCTCTACGCGTTGCTGGCCAAGCACGCGCTGGAACGCTTGCCGAACCTGACGCTGCGCCAGGAGACGGTCGAAGAACTACTGGTCGAGTCCGCCGGCGCTTCGCGGGATCCGGAGGCCCGTTACCGCGAGCGTTTGGCGCGCTTGCGCGAAGGCGCCGCGCCGGAGGCGCTGACGTTGGCGCCGCCGTCCGAGGGCGAGTTGCGGGTCGTAGGGCTGCGCGGAGGAAGCGGCCTGACCTATCGCGCGCAAACCGTCATTCTGACTACCGGCACCTTCCTGCGCGGGCTGATCCACCAAGGCACCCGGCAAAGCCGTGGCGGGCGGGCGGGCGAACAAGCGGCGATGAGCCTTTCGGGCTCGCTGGAGGCACTGGGCTTCGAACTGCGGCGGCTGAAGACCGGAACCCCGCCGCGCTTAAATGGCCGGACGATCCGGACCGCCGGTCTCGAAGAACAATGGGGCGACGTGCCGCCGCCGGCTTTCAGCTTCCGCACCGCGAAGATCGAGCGCCCGGCGCTGCCGTGCTGGTTGACGCGCACCACGGAAGCCACGCACCGGCACATCGCCGCGAACCTGGACAAAGCGCCGCTCTACACGGGGCAGATCCGCTCCACGGGCCCGCGCTACTGTCCGTCCATCGAAGACAAGATCGTGCGCTTCTCGGACAAAGGTTCGCATCAACTGTTCCTGGAGCCCGAAGGCGAACATACGGAAGAGGTGTACGTCGGCGGTTTTTCTACGAGCCTGCCGCCGGAGGTGCAACTCGAGCTGCTCAAGACGATCCCCGGCTGCGAAGAGGCGGAGGTGCTGCGCTTCGGGTACGCGATCGAGTACGACATGGCGCCGCCGCATCAGATCGACGCCACGCTGGCCGCTCGGCGCGTGGGCGGACTGTACCTCGCGGGGCAGATCAACGGGACCAGCGGGTACGAAGAAGCGGCGGGGCAAGGGTTGCTGGCGGGGTTGAACGCGGCGCTGAAGGTGCGCGGCGAAGCGTCGTTCGTGCTGGGACGGGAAGAAGCCTATTTGGGCGTGCTGGTCGACGATCTGGTTACCAAGGAGATCGTGGAGCCGTACCGGCTTTTCACCAGCCGCAGCGAATACCGGCTCCATTTGCGCCAGGATAACGCGGACCGCCGGCTGGAAGCGTATGCGCGGCGCTTCGGACTGCTCGACGCCCCGGCTCTCGATGCGGTCGCCGCCAAGCGCGCGCAGATCGAGCATGCGGCGGAGCACCTTAAGCGCGCGCGACCGCCGGCGTCGCTCAAGACGTGGTGGGAACTGCTGCGCCAGCCGGAACTGCGCATGGCGAATCTGCGCGAACGCGGTCTGGCGCTGGATCTTTCGGGCGGAGCCGACGAGGCCCTGGAAATCGAAGCGAAGTACGAAGGCTACCTGACGCGCCAGACGCAGCAGATCGAACGCATGAAAGAACTGGAGACGCGCACGCTGCCGGAGCACCTCGATTACAAGGCCATCGGAGGATTGGCGAAAGAGGCCGCCGAGAAGCTCTCGCGGCATCGTCCGCGCACCTTTGGCCAGGCGCTGCGGCTCGACGGCGTCACGCCGGCGGACTTGACCTTCCTGACGGTGTACCTTTCCGGCGGGGCACGGCCGGGCGAACGCGCCAAGCCGGCGCCCAGCCTGGGAGGTGCCTGACCGATGCGCCGACTCGAACGCGTGGGCCTCGTCTGTCTCCTGGTCACTTGCGCAGGGGTTGCTCGGACCCAAGAGCCCGCGTCCGGTCTAGCGCTGGTTAACGAATTGCCGGTGAGCGGACCGCAGGTGACGCTGCTGCCCACGTATGGATGGCAATACCGGCCCGGTTCGGCGGTGGTATTAGAGGGGCAGGTCACCAGCGCCGAAGCCGAATTCAGCGGCGGAATCGAACTTCGTGAAGGGACGGGGGAAGGCGCACCGCGCTATTTCACCCACGCGCGCTTTCGTTCGGATGCGCCGACTCGCTTTCGGGTAGCGGTACGAGCGCCAGCGGCGGGTGCGGACCTGACGCTGGAACTCTGGAAGGACGATCCCGAAAGCGGGCAGCGCCGAGCGCGCTTCAAAGCGCATCTGGCGCGGGTGCTGGAAGTCGTCGCCAGCGCTGACGAGCGGTTGGTCTGGGTGGTGGGCGCCTCGCGCTGGATCGACCGGCCGCGTTGGCATGCGGCGCGACTGACCGGCGCGCAATTGCCGGAGCAGGATTGGATATACGAGAACGCCGATGTGGTGGTGCTGGGCCAAGGAGCATTTGACGGCGTCGGCGATAGGGCCTTGGGTGCGCTGCGGCGGTGGCTGTTGCGGGGCGGCCGAGTTCTGATCGTGGGGGCGGGCACTTTGGACCGCGCTCGCCGGGCGGGGCTGACTCCGCTGCCGGCCGCATCCGAGCGCCTACCGGAAGACCCCGCGGCGTGGTTTAGTGAAGCGAGCCTGCAAGAAGAAGACGTCGGCTACGACGATGGCTCGCGGATGATTTTCGCGCGCTACCGACTGGGCTTGGGTGGGGGGGTCTTTTTCTTTCCATGGGCGAGTGCGGAGTCGATGTTGCCGGTCTGGGAGCGGGCGCTTTCGAGTCCGGAGTTGCAGCCGCAACGGCTTCCGCCCAACGACCGGCGCATCGCCCCGCGTGCATTCGATGCATTCGAGGCCGGCGCGGTGGCCGCGCGCGTGCGAGACGAATCCGCGCTTTGGGCTCTGGTGGGCGCTGCGATGATGCTGGCGGTCCTGGCTTGGCTGCGCGCGGAGCGCACGCGCTACATGGCCGCGGGACTGGCGCTCGGCTCGATCGCCGCCCTGGCGGCGGGGCTGGGCCAGGCGTTTCCGCCGCCCGAGTTGATCGTTTCGCGGCTTTTGCGCGTGAGCGTGCCCGCCGACGGCCGGGCGGTCTTCGAAGAAGAACTGTCCTTCCTCGAAGGGCTGCGCGCATCCGAACGGCTGGCGCTGGACGGGCCGGCGCAAGGCACGCTACGCGCCTTGCATGCATCCGACGGCGAACTGGCCGCGAATTATTTGGATCTGGAAGCGCGCGAGAAGGGCTTGCACTATGCGTTCCGGCCGGTCTATCCGCCTCCTCCTCCGCCGCTTTTTCTGGCTCAGCGTAGCGCGGCGCGCGAAACGCCTCGAGATGCGCCTCGCTTGCGCTTGACCGAAGCTAACGGCGCTCGCGCCATCGTGCTCCCCGCCGGACTCACCGCGCAGGAGATCCAAGCGGCGTTCGGTCGCGCGCCGCGTGGCGCGGTGCTGGTTCGATCGGACGGTTCGCGCAGCGTACTGAGCGGCCTCTGGTCGAGCGCGGGCTGGACGATGGAAGCTGCGGCGGACGACGCGGCCGCCTGGCGGCCGCTGGGCGAGCCCGCAAGCGAGGCCTCGCGATCCGCGCGCGGGGCGGCTTTGCGCTGGGGCCAGGAAGGCGTGGGCACCCGGCTGGTAGTCTTCGACGAGGGCGCCTCCGGCGCGCCGGTGCTTGCCGAAATCGAAGGGCTTCGAGCCCTGGACGGACCGCGGTTGGTGTTCTGGGTCCTTGATGTGGATCTGGACCGCCCGAACGCGTCTACGCCGGGCGCGCCTCGAACGGGCGCGGTTTGGACGGAATAACGCTTTACAGCGCGTGCCGCGGCGGGCAACCTGCGCCCTTTTCGTGCGAACGCGAGAGACTTGGACGAGGACCATGGCGACCATGCAAGTGATACCGGCGGTGGACATCAAGGGCGGGCAGGCCGTGCGGTTGGTGCAGGGTTTGGCCGACCGCAAGACGGTGTACGACGACGATCCGGTGCGCGCGGCGCGGCGCTGGATCGACGCGGGCGCGAAGCGGCTCCATGTAGTGGATCTGGACGGCGCATTCGAAGGCTTCCCGCGTAATGCGGCGATCACGAAAGCGATCATCCGCGCGCTGCCGGGCGTGGAAGTAGAAGTTGGCGGCGGGCTGCGTTCGCGTGAAGCCGTCGCGGACTTGCTCGACGCGGGTGCGGCGCGCTGTGTGATCGGCACCAAGGCCGTCGAAGATCCTGCCTTTTTGCGCGGACTGACCGAAGCGTATCCGGGGCGCATCATCCTGGGGCTAGACGCCAAAAACGGTAGGGTGGCGACGAAGGGTTGGGTGGAAGTGAGCGCGCTGAGCGCCGGCGAGTTGCTGGCATCGGTCGCGGCTTGGCCGCTGGCGGAAGTGATCTATACCGATATCGAGACCGACGGAATGCTGCAGGGGCCGAACTTCGCTCGCATGGGCGAGGTGGTCAAGGTTTCTCGTTTCCCGGTCATCGCAAGCGGGGGCGTGTCGAAGGTGGAACACATCGCCGCGCTGGTTCGATTGGGTTGCTTCGGCTGCATCGTGGGCAAGGCGCTGTACGACGGGCAGTTGGAGCTGAAAGCGGCCCTGGACGCGGCGCGGGCCGCTTGACCGAGTTGGGTCGAGCGAGTCTAATTCCTTGGCGGTGTTGCCCTTCCGGAACCGAGGACGCGAAGAGACCGTGAACGTATCCTTATATTTGCATGCGTGGCAAGCGGTCCTGATGTTTCTGGCCGGCATGGTCTGTGTGCTGGCGGGATTCGTCGGCCATTTGCGCACCGGCGGCGCCGAACAGATGCTGCAGCAGGCGCTGGTCAGCTTCCTGCCCGGCGGCGGGCGCGCGACCTTCGATCCCCCGCTGAACCTTGACTTGCAGCGTTCGGTCCTGACCGTCACGGGATTGAAGCACAGCGACATCGACGACGGCGTGAATCGCGTGACCGGACTGAGTGCCGATCGCTGCGAAATTCATCTCGACGTTTGGCCATGGCCCCCGCGCATCGAGTCGGTGCACTTTATTGGCATGCGCGACCTGAGCGTGAATGTCAGTGGCGACTTTCTGCAGCGCCCGCAGGCACCGCTAGTCGGCCCGCCGATTCCCCTTTATTTCGAACAGGTGGACCTGGAAGCGCGCATCGGTTCGATGCCGGCGTTGCAACTGCGCGGTTGCGGCGGGCGGCTGGATCGTGGCGGCGACGGCGAGCCCATTGGCGAGTTCCGTACCGAGGTCTTCAACGGACAGCCGTTCGCCCTGCGGGTTTCGTCGCTGGGTGAAGGCCGCTGGAAAGGTGTCGGCAGCGGACTGCAGATCGATACGCCCTCGCAATGGAGGGAAGGGCAGCCCCACCAGGAGTCGGCGCCTCTGGATCCGGTGGTGCTGCTGCTGCGGACCTTGCTGACGGGCGAGAGCGGCGCGAAAGGCGAACTTCCTTCGCTGAGCGTGGATGTGCAAGTGCCGACCGGCGAGCGCCCGTTCGCATGCGACGGCTATGTTTCGTACCGAAATCTGGATTTGCGCCTGCCTCGCGACGTGCCGGCGGATGTAATGGTGCCGCCGGCCTTGAACTGGATGCAGGGCGCGAAGGGTACGCTTTGGCCGCACTGGCTGAAAGCGGAGGCGATTCGTACCGGTCCGGAAGGCCGGGTTTCGTTCCACATGCAGGGCGGCCGGCTGGAATTCGCGGTGGACGAAGGACGCGGCGGCGCAATCTCGGCGCAGTCCGGAGGCCAGGAACTCGGTCCGGTCGAATCGCTGAAAGGCAGCATCGTGACCGACGGGAAGAGCCGCGCGTCGCGCATCGTGCTGCGCGGCTTCTTGGGCGATCTGTTGCAGGCGACGTTGATCATGAACCGGCAGGAAGGCGGGGGGCGCTCGTTCCAGCTTGCCTTCGAACCGCGCGCGCTGGGCGGGACCGAAGTCGCCGAAAGCATGCCGCTGTGGCGTTTCCGCTCGCACGTCGAAGACTACAGCGACTTGTCGGAAGAGGCGCGCGGCGAGCGTCCGCTGGTGCGATTCGACGTCGAACTGAACAGCCAGGATTTCCCCGATCCGTTCTTGCTGCCGCCGGGCGTGCGCGGCTTACGCGGACGCATCGCCGCGAGCGGGCGTTATCTGTCCGACCGAGTCTTGTACTTGGACCGCATCGTTTGGGAAAACGGCGGGCTGACGTACGGCGGGGCGGTGACCGGCGAGGCGCACCCGCTACGGGAAAAGGCCTTCGGGCCGTTCTTGAGCGGTTTAAAAACGCTCTGGGCGGGTAAGGACGAGTGGCGCTTGCAGGACATCAACCTCAGCGCCAAGGCCAAGCTGACCTACGACGAACGCTTTGGCTGGGTGGGCACCGAGATTCTGAAGGGCAAGCTGGACAGGGGCTTGGTGAGTTACCGCGACCGGACTACCGATTTGGGGCCGGCGAAGGTGGAATTCATGGGCCGTTATTTGCGACGGTCGGACGAAGACGGCGAGCCGCCCATTCACTTCGTAGCGGGGACTCGAGACGGCGAGCAGGGCGCGTTCCTTTGGAGCATGCAGGTGGTCGGACGGCTGGACGAATCCGGGAACGGGGTTCTGCGGTTCCTCGAGCGGAATGTGCCGTCGCAGTTCCATCCGGAGTTCCCGTTTATCGACAGCGAGCACAAATCGGGCGTCTTCGACCGGCGGGTGAGCCGCGAGACGATTCTGCGTCTGCAGGACGGGCAGACTCAGAAAGAACGCAAGTAATCTCGCTCGTTGGAATTCGCCGAACCGCCGTGCGACCGGCGGCGTAACGGGAGCGAGCGACACTTTACGTGGAACTGCTATGCATGGCCGTGGGAGCCTTTGCCGCTTGCGCGGCTTGGCTCCTGACCCCTCCGGTTCGCGCGCTCGCGCGACGCATGGGATTCCTGGACCGTCCCGGCGCGCATAAGACTCACGCCGATCCCATTCCGTACGGCGGCGGCGTAGCCGTGGCCTTGGCCGTGGGATTGGCGCTGGCGGCTGGTACCTGGGTTTACCTGCGGCTGCTTTACGATCCTGCCTGGAGCGGGCAACGCGCGGCTTGGGGATTCCAATCGTATCTCGAAACGGCTCGCATGAGCGCTCGTCCGCCGCTTGCTCGCGTCCTGGGTGTGAGCCTGGCCGGGGCGCTGGGCGCGCTGTTGTTCGGTTTGGCCGACGATAAGTGGGCCTTCCGTCCGCTGACCAAACTCGTCATTCAGTTCGCGCTGGCCATCGCGGTAGTGAGCGGCGGAGTGCGCATGACGGCGCTGGTGGGCGACGGGTGGCCGATGCAGGCCGCCACGGTGCTTTGGATCGTGTTGATCACCAACAGCTTCAACTTGCTCGACAACATGGACGGCCTCTGCAGCGGGACGGTAGCGATCACCGCGAGCGTCTTGGCGCTGGTGGCGTTGCCGGGAGGCGAAGCGCCCGTAGCGCTGGTGGCCGCGGCGCTCGCGGGCGCCTGCTTGGGCTTCCTGCGACACAATCTGGCGCCGGCGAGTATCTTTCTGGGCGATGCCGGATCGATGTTCGTCGGATTCCTGATGGCCTGCTTGACGGTGGTGACCACCTATTACCGCTACCACGAGTCGGTACTCAGCATCGGGGTGCCGGTGCTGATCCTGGCAATTCCGCTGTACGACACGGCTTCGGTGTTGGCGATCCGTTTGCGCGAAGGCCGCCCGCCGCTGCGCGGAGATACGTCGCACTTTTCGCACCGGCTTGTGGACTTGGGCATGACCCGGCGACAGGCCGTGGCGACGATTCACTTGGCGGCGCTGGCGATCGCGCTTCCTGCGGCGATCCTGAGCCGCTTGCAGCCGCACGAAGGGGCGCTTCTGATCGGACAGGCATTCCTGGTCCTGACGCTGATCGCGTTGCTCGAACGCGCCGGCGCGCAGCGCAAGCGCAATGAAACGCAGGGGCCGCCGGCCGATGTCTGAGCGCATAGAGGCGCACTCCACTCCGGCGCCTTTCCTTTGGGCGGCCGGGTTGTGCTGGGGCCTGTTTGTGGTGTGGCGTCCTGTCGCGTTCCAACAGCTTCCCTACAGTCTCGAGGCAGGCTTCGCAAACCTGCTGGCGCTGCTCATGGCCGCGTGCGTCTGGCTCGCGAGCCGCGGGTGCACGCGCTCGAGCATGCCGCCGGGGGCGTTGTGCTTGTTGGGTTGCTTGGCGGTAGGGTTGCTGGTCTGGGGTCTGGTGCGCTCGCCGCACGACGGCAAGGCCTTCGCGCGCCTGGGTGAGATTGGCATCGCCTTTTCCATTCTCCTATCCGTGCATGCGCTGGTTCGCACGCGGCCGGGCGCCGCTGGCGGTTTGCTGGCTGCGTGGGTGGCGATGGGTCTGGTCGAGGCATTCATCGGCGTGTGGCAGTACCACGTCGATTTGCCGATCTTGCGAGCACGGATTGCGGCAGGACTGGAAGCGGTACCGGACGAATTGCAGAGCATGGCCGGCCGTTGGCGCTTGCAGGGCGACGACTGCTTCGGCACGTTTGGGATATCCAACACACTGGCCGCGTATCTGCTTCCGGTACTTTTCATTCATGCCGCACTATGGTGGGCCGGCCGGCGTGCGCGCGAAGTAAATCAGAGCCGCTGGCGCAGGAGCGATGCGTACCATGCCGCCCTCATGGCGTTGCTGGGCTATGCGTTTTATCTGACCGGTTCCAAAGGCGCGTGGGCGGCGGCGGGCTTCGGGGCTTGGATCTGGTTAGCGCAGTCCCAAGCCACCAGCGTGCCGCGCAGGCGCTGGTTCACGATCCTTTCCGTATCAGGCGTGGGAACTGGCTTAGCGGTCGCGGGCCTGATCGTTGCGGGGGTGTTTCCGTCCGATTTGCTGGGTGCTTCGATGCTCGAACGCTTCGGCTATTGGCAGACGGGCGCACGGATGCTCGCGGCCGAACCGTGGATGGGGCTCGGCT
>BTVV01000144.1:0-14420 GCA_045863855.1 Planctomycetota bacterium
GGCAAGACAATGTCTTGCCATTATCGGGTGAATACAGCGTTCCGGGGAAAGGGACGTTGCTGACACTGAAATGCACCAGGATGTGAGACCCTACCTTATACAGGTCGCGACTATGCTGTTGCTCCTTATGAATGGTCTTGATGGTCCAGGCTCCTTCGGAACTTTTACGGAAAAATTTCATCCCGCCGTTCATCTGGTCGGTGCTGGTGACGTATAATTCGCCATCGAAGACACGCATGTGAGCCATGCATTCCTCGGGAAATTCAATGGGCTTTCCGGCGGCGTTTCGATCCACGGCAAATAGTTCGGTCTGGGTATCGAAATACAGCATATAATTGTTTATTCGGTTGTTAGTGCTACCGTGGCCAATGTAAATGCGCTCCTGGAAAATCTGCAGGTCGTAAGTCCACTGCTTGCCGCTTGGTACAATCATGTTCCCCCCGGATTTCTCGACCTTGTTCCAGGTTTCGCCGTACAGGTCGGGGAGCGGCGTCGGGAAAAATTCAACTTTCTCACTGACATCGATCCACTGGCTGGCGGCATGAGCCGGGACAGATATAGAAAAGCAAACCAGGCACAGGACGGTAACGGTTCGATGCATTTGAGGGAATCCCCTTGAGCAGTTTACAGGTACTCCTACTTTAGGTGCGTAGTGTCGGTCAAGTTTGGCACGTTGGTTCCAGGTAAGGGCTTCAGGGCAAAGTCACTACTCAAACTTCAACACGCCGAAATCCTCTGGCGTATGAAACCCACCCGGGCCGTATACAAAGGTCCACATCTGGCGGCCGGGGCGCGAGCGGCAGAAATTGGCCGCCCACAGGTCGCCTTTCTTGATGGGGTCATGGGTCAGGCTGCTGAGCGGAATCGCGGCTTCCATGATCCAGACGTGTTTGTCGATGGTGGTCTTGACCTCCCAACCCGAATCCCACACTTCGGCGGGCTTGCCGCTGTATTTGTCCCAAGTGGCGCCCATGATGCCTGCGACGAGTTGGTAGTAATTCATCTGGTCGCCGCCAGGGGCGATGAACAATTCCACAGAAGGACCGTGCCAGATGCCGCCGGTATCGGCGCGGTCGTTTTTCTCGCGAGCCCACCACATGGGCGTGCCGTCGGCCTTGGTTGTCTTGATGGCCATTTCGTCACCCGAATGGCATTCGGCGGCGACGTACAGGAATTTGTCGTCGTAGCAGACGCGCACGCTGGTGCTGTCGGCATCGGGCACGGGCACACCCGTTTCAGGTCCCAGGTCCATCCACTTTTCGCCCAGCGCGACAAAACCGCCGGCCACCGGCGCCTTTTGCCAGCAGTCTTCGTCGAGTTTCCCATCCAGCGTCACCGGCTGTTCGGCGCGAATGGCCGTCAATTCGCGGTAGCCCGCCGCTTCCATGCGGCCTTGCTTCTTCATGCGCATGCCA
Source organism: Planctomycetota bacterium (assembly GCA_045863855.1). Lineage (GTDB taxonomy): Bacteria > Planctomycetota > SZUA-567 > H5-PLA8 > H5-PLA8 > H5-PLA8. The sequence continues at coordinate 1,416 of BTVV01000144.1, forward strand.
ATCGCGCCGGTTACGTCCTTCAGCATCGGATCCTTTTCCGGAAAAACCTCGGCCAGTGCCGCCAGCAGCGATTTCAACTTAGCGTTGACTTCTTTCAGCTCGGTGATTTTCTCCTCGCGGGTCATGCGCAGCGGGATGGTGCGGTGGCTTTCGTAGAACTGCACGAAATCGTACAGCCGCTTGTACTGATCCGGGTTGCGCTTGCTCATTTCACGGCAAGCCAGCTTCAGCGCGCGTTCAGGATTGTAGGCCTCTGGGTTCCAGCTCTGGTCGCAGCGCGTGATGCGGTTTAGCGCGGTGCTATTTTCGCTGAAGATCCCCAGCAGGTGCTTGGCCAGTTCTGGACTGCGGCCTTCGCGGGGAATGGCAAAGTAGTCGCCGTGGCGCGCGTAGTTGTCGTATATCAGGCCCTTGCAGGCGGTCAGGCCAAAGCTTTCCATGTAACGCCGAATGCCGTCGGGCGAAAGGTCCTTGCTGAACACCTGGGGCCCGGTCCAGCACAGCGCGATGTCCTTGGGCAAGCCGCCCGCTTCCAGGATGGCCCTGGCCAGGTGACCGCCGGTAGGCGCGGCGTATTCCTGCGGAAGGTACCAGATGCGGCATCCGGGATCGATGGTCTTCGCGCGCTTATCCAGTTCGGTCAGGAAATAGACGATGGCCGGCCCGTACTTGGCAAAGCGTTCGGACGTGTCAAACTCCGGTGGCGGCAGAAAGAAGTCTGGCAGCGCGGCGGCCAACAGTTCTCGATTGATCTTGACCGCCAAATTGCGCGAGATACCGGGTTGCATTCCCCCCCATTTGTCGGCAGGAACGCTGGTCTGGGCGAAACTTGCTGCATCGTACAAGTCAAACATCGCGGTGAGGGTACTAAAAACGTTGATCAGATCATCTTCGTAGGTCCACCACTTGGCATTGCGATCGGTGGCCTTGGTCAGCAGTGCGCGATCTGCCTCGCTCATTCTGTCCCACAGTCGCTTTGCGGGTGACGGCTCGGGCGCGGCGCCGGCCTTCACTACCAGATTCATCAGCGCCACCAAGTCTTTGATGTCGCCCTTGCCCAGGTTGTAGCCGCTGCGCAGCGATGCGCCGACGTCGTCGAATTTCACGCAGAAATCCTTGACCCCTGTCTTTTCAAAATGCGCGCGGAAGGCTTCACCCAGGCGATTAAGGTAGGCGTCGCTGCAATCCAGACTGCCCCCGGGCGACCAGGTGGGAATGAACCAGCCGAAATTGCCCAATAGTTCGCCCGCCTGCTTGGACGGCGTACCCCAGCAGAAATTATCTTTGTATTGCGGCATGTAATTGCGCAGAGCCTTGCTGCCGCGCGCGGGGAAGGTCGGCCAGTCTTCCATCCACACGCCCGCGGTGTACGCCTGCTCGGCCTTGCGAATCAGCAATTGGCGCAGGGTCTGCACGGCCCAGAAATCGCCCGCCGGCTGGTTGCCGGCCAGGAGCGCGACGGCCTTTCCTTCGTGCCGCGTGATAATCAGGCGGTAGCCTTCCTTGCCCAAACGGGCTGTGGTGTCAGGCGTGGTTTCGATGCCCAGCGCGTCCATAACGGTACCGCACAGTGGATTGCGCGCGGGATCGCCCACCATGACCACCAGGTCGGCGTCGCCGCCCGCGGGCCAGGCGTCGGCGGCCATGGGTTTAACGTCGGGGAACAGCTTGGCCAGGTCGCGCAGCGTCGAGGCGTGCGGATACTCCTTGGGGATGACCACGGCAGCCTTGTGAAATTCCAGCAGTTTGCCGGCGTACTGGACATGCCGCGGCGTCGGGATCACCGCCATTTCAAGGTTGTCGCTCATGTACGGCGCCACTACGGTGTCGATGGCCACGCCATCGGTCCAGCCAGCGGACACTTTGGCCGGCGCAAGGTCGGCTGCGCCAAGCCGAAGACCCACACAGAAACCGCAGACCATTAGCACGAGGCAGATGCGAAGAAGCCCTTTGATCATCGGGATGCTCCAGAAAGTTGAGGTCGGTGTTACTCGAACGTCAGGTCGCCGCAGTATTCACCCTTGAAGAGGTCCTTGGTGGATGCCAGGGGCGACCAGCTGGACAGTTCCATGCCCTTCTCGCTTTTGACGACGCGATTGCGAATGACATTGAACCCCCACGTGCGACCGGGGGCCGGTTTGTACTGCGCGTCCAGCGATTGCAGTGGCAATTTGAATTCAGCCACCCAGTGGTCGGGGTAAGTTGCGACCTTGACTTCGAAGTTTTGTAGATGCTTGTGGCCGAAATCGTAGCTGCTGGCCTGGCCGTGGGTGGTGGTGCAGAGGAATCCGGCCCGCGATTTTTCGCCGGTGTGGTCGATGCTGAGCTGGATGAAATCGCCGTGCTGGACCTTCCATCCTGTCTTTTCGGTGTAGGGCTTGACTTCCTTGATCTTGGGCTCGTCCAAGCGCAGGCCGACGTAAAGGAACTGGTCATCGTACAGGACGCGTGCCACGGTGGCGGGCGTAGTCTTTTCGGTAAACGAGCCTTTAGTGATAAATCCGTCCAGTGCCGGTGCTTTTTCCCAGGCCGCTTCGTCCAGTTTACCGTCCAGTACAATGGTTCCGTCTAGGCGCGCGGCCTTGCCCTTTCGCATGTGGCGCTGATTTTCGACGATTTTTCGGAATGTGGCGATGCGCGCGGAGGCGGTCTTTTCAATTTCGCTCGCCAGTTTCTGGTCGGTCAAATGGGCCTTGAGCAACGGCACTTGTTTGGCAAAGAAAGCCTCTTCGTCATCGACCAGTTTGCTCAACTCGTCTGGTGTACGCTGCGCCTGGTCAGGCACGATGGTGCGCGAATTATGCGTGCGCTTCCATTCCATGCAGGCCAGCAGTGGCGCATAGGCCGCCTTGCCTCCAAAGCGGCGTGCCCATTCACGGGCGGCCAGTTTGTTGCTCAGTTCCGGACTGTAGGCCTTCGGGTTCCAGGCCCAATCCAGGCCGGATAGGAACGCGACATATGAGGCGCGGTCGTGATTGCTACACATCATGTGAATGTCGGTGATCTCGGCTAGGTTGGCTTCGGCCGGCGGCTGCGGGCCGGTTTCGGCGCAGGTGCTGGGCACTCCTATGGGCCAGTTGTAATAGAACAGCGCAGGCCGGCGGCCAAACGAATCGCCGTAGGCTTTGGCCTTGGCAAGATTCATGCCGTGGGAAGTGACGCCGTGGCCGGTCCAGCACAGCAGCAGATCTTCGGGCAGGCCGGCTTCTCGCGCGCTCACGACGTTAGGCTCGTCACGGATGTTCGTGCCGTGGTATTCGTGCGGACACCAATACACCGGCGCCTGGGGGGCCTTGGCGCGCACGGCTTCGCGAAAGGTCTTGAGCATGTCGGCGTGAGCCTTCCAGTATGAGTCGTACACCTTCGCATAGGAACTGTGCAGTCCGGTGGGCTGGTCGTCAAAGCTCAGGACGAAATGCCTGGCACCCGCATCGGCCCAGAAGGCGAAGGTGGAAGTGATGTTGTTCTTGAGCGTCTCGGCCGCCGAATCGCCGCCCACGCCCTTGCTCAGCGCCGTGCCCGGGTTGAAGCTCACCGCTGTTTCGCCAAAGCAATCCGTGTAGGCCTTGATTGCTGTGGCCTTCTTCTGAGCGCTGCTTGAATCTCCCTGGACGGTGCCGGTGTAGGTCCAGCCGAAATTCAGTTTCAACGGTGCGTACAGGCTCGCGTACTCGGCGGACAGACCCTTGATGCCGCGCAGTTTGAAGGCCGGGCCGTCCCGTACTTCGGCTTCGCGAACCCACACCGCGCCGTCGTCGTGGTGGCGGGATACCTGCCGCGCCGTTTGCACCGCGTAGTAGTCACCGGCGGCTTCCAGCCCGGCCAGCAGCACCACCAGCAGGTTGCCTTCGCGCGCGGTCTTGAACAGATACGACTGATCGGGATGCCGGCCCCAGGCTTCGGGCTCGAAGGTCAGCTTGGCTTTATCTACCCATTGCCGGGCCACGCCGTTGCGCGAGGGCCCGCCCACCAACACGGCGGTGCCAACTTCAGGTAGCGCGCCCACCACCATTGGCGGTTCCGCCAGATGCAGCCATTCGGTCACAGCCTTTGCCACCCGCGGGTCGATCTTGCCGTCGGATACCAGCACGGGCTTCTCTACTTTCCATGCATGGCTGCCCATCTGCGCACTAAAAGGTGTGGGATAAATGGTGCCGTCCAGCGTGGGATCGCCAGTGGTGTCCGTTACAGCCTGCGCGGCGGGACCTTCCTCCAGACCCCAGGCTCTGCAGCCCAGGATCCAGGCGGCCAGGGCCAAGGCGAGAAATCGGCGGCGGTTGAGCGTCATTAGGTACTCCTGAAAGGTCCATCACCAGGACTGCGTACACCTGTGGTACAATATGGAATCAAGGAAGTATACAATTTTGTAGAATTTAATTGTACCATCATCCTTAAGGTGTATACGTGTAGATGAGTCAACCATTTGCACATAAGTAGGGCAGGCGAATGACCGAACAGCAGGCCCCCGGGCAGATCATACACGCAAAACTTCTGGATCGCATTCGCAACGGCACCTATGGCGAACGGCTGCCGACCATGCGCGCGCTGGCCGGCGAGTTCCAGGTCAATCTCAAGACCATCCAGAAGGTCATTGGCCGCCTGCGCGACGAGGGCTTGGTTTTAGCGCGGCAAGGGTCGGCCGTTTATGTGCGTTTGCCGGGCGAACGCACGAGCCTAAAGCGAAAACCGCGACGCGGGCGGCCGACCGATCTGACCGGGACTAAGATCGGCTTCGTCTGCGACGGCTACGGGCGAGTGACGGGCGCGGGGCCGCATCCGTACTTTAGTGAGTTGCTGCGCGGCGCGATGGAAGCGGCGGCCGACGAGGGGCTAGATCTGAGCTTCCTGCCAACGCCGGGCTGGGGACACCTGGGTGAAGACGAGGCTTTTTTCAGGCAGCGAGTACTGGAGGCGGGGCTGCGTGGGGTGATTTCGCTGACGCCGACAGCCCGCGAGGTGGAACGGTACGTGGCGAACGGGATCCGGTTTGTGATCTGCGGGGACCATGTGAAGTTGCCTCCGATGTTGGCGAGCGCGCGAGTGCCGCGGTTGTTCCATCCCTGGGACGAAGCGGTGGGCGAAGGGGCTCGGCGGTTGATCGCGGCGCGGCACCGTCGGATCGCGTTCCTGGGACGCAAGGGGCTGGCGGGGTTCGAGGCGGCATTAGGCGCGTATGGGCTGGAGGTGCCGGCGGCATGGCGGCAGCGCGCGGCAGCGGACGCGGAGGAGACGGGGTACGTGGGTGCGCAGCGCTTGCTGGACGAACCCATCCCGCCGACGGCAATGCTGGTGACGGACGATTTCACGTGCCGAGGCGTGCTGATGGCGCTTTTGGAGCGGCGGATCGAGACGCCGGGGTCGCTCTCGCTGCTGACCTTGGCGAACGCGGCTTCAGACCTGCATCTGTTGCGCCCTGTGAGCACGCTGGAAGTGGACGGACGGCGTGAAGGCTGGCGGTACGTGCGGGTGCTGGCGCGTGAGCTGCGGCGCGGGCCGAAGGCTCCGTCGGAGCGGGACCGCTGGCCGCTGCCGCCGCGCTTCACAGATCGTGGCTCAATCGGGCCGCCGGGAGGCGAGGCATGAGTCCGGACGTGATGTTGGCGCCGCACGCGGCGGCGGCGTTGCCGGAGCCTTGGGCGGTGCTGACGGCGGCGGATACGGGCGGGATGCATTGGGCATCGAACGCGGCGGGCTTTGAGGCTCGCCCGCGGGACGCACGGACTCTGGAACTTCGCGGCGAGTTTCCTGCGGGACTGGTGCGCTTTGATCTGGAAGGGCGCGCCGGGGCATTTGATGCGGGAAGCCTGACGCTGAAGCTGCGATTCGGCGCTGGGCACGGGCCGCATCCGCATGACGAGGCGGCCCCGCCGACGGGGCCATGGGACTACATCAACGGAGATTTTGTGGTTCCGCGGTTTGGCCTGGAAGTGGACGGGATCGCGCATCCGGAATGCGTATGGCTGGATCTGCCGGGAGCAGCGGACCTTGAGGCCGGACGGGCTCGGAGCAGCTTCGCTCTTCGTTTTTCTTCGAGCGGGCCGCGGACGATCGCACTTGCGTTCGCCCGGCCTCGTTCGGATGACATGCGGCTGGACTGTGCGACTTGGGCGTCGATTCGGATCGGGCGGGACGAGCGGGACGATTCGCTTCGATCGGGCGTGGACTTGCTGCCGGAAATGCGAGGCGTTCATCCGCGAATGTGGCTGACGGCAGCGGATGCGGAGCGGTTGCGCCAGGAGATCGGTTCGGGAGGCATTCGAGAGGCGTGGTGGCGCCGATTTCTTGGTAGCGAAGCGGCCAGTGCGCCGCTGGGATTGGCACTGCGGGCGCTTCTGGCGCGCGACTCGAAGGCGCGCGAGGCGGCGCTGGCGGTCGGCGATGCGCTGTGCGATGCGGAGCACTGGGGAACCGGCCAGCCCGGCCACATGGGCTGCGACAACGACATCCGCGCCGGGGAGCATCTCTTCTTACTTTCGCTGCTATGCGACTGGCTGCGCCCGGAAGGCGCCCGGGCGGCGCGCTGGCGGGCCAAGCTCATCCATCACGCGCGGCTGGTGTTTCGCTTTGCGCTCCTACAGCGCAGTTACCTGCCGACCGGGTACCTCCAGAATCACTTCAGCGCGACGTACATGGGACTGGGTGCGGCGGGGTTGCTTGGGTGCGATGACGCGGACCTGAAAGAGGAAGCGCAAGATTGGCTGAACTTCGCCGCGAACGAGTTTCGGCGGCGGAACGCGCTCTGGACGCCGGACGGATCGGGCTGCGGTCTGGACGTGAGCTACGGATTGGATTTCCACGTGCGCTTCGCAGAAGCGATTCGGAGTGCGTGCGGTTTGGATGTGCTGGACGGTCCGCACTACCGCGCACTGCCGGACTATTGGCTGCACCGGCTGATCCCTTCTGGGCTGGGTGGTTACCGTGGCATCTTGTGGGTGCTGGCGCGGCGAACGGAGCACGCGGCGCTTCAGGCGCATCTGGCCCGCGCGGTGCGGGAAAGCGCGACCTTATCGGCGGAGGAATTGATTTGGGGCGACCCACGGTACGCAGCCCCGATGGAGTTGCCGCTCACGCGGATTTTCGAGGACTCGGGCGAAGCGTACCTGCACGCCGAACCGCAAGGGCGTCGGGCGCACGAAACTTGGCTGAGCTTTCAGGCAGGCGTGCCATTCGGGAAGACGCATAACGCACGACTGACGCGGTACAACTTCGCGCACTTCATGCCAAGCCGGGGCGAGGTGTTGCTGCGGCATCGCGGGCGGACGATCCTGGGAGACGGGGGCCGCAGCTACCGGAAGCTCACGTCGCTACACGATGTCCTGACCTTTGACGAGACAGGTCAGTTCGGGGACGGCTTTGTCTGGATGCCCAAACCGCGGGCGGAGCAGTGCGGGACGCTTGGCCATGCAGCGGAAGCAGGGCGCGCGACGGCGCTGGAGGCGGAACTGTCCGGAGCGTATCCGCGCGTGCGCGGGCTGGAACGGTACACGCGGCGAGTGCTCTTCCTGCGCGACGAGGTTGCGCCGCTGGCGGTGATCGTAGACCGTGTGCGTTTCGGCGCGGAAGCCGATGCTCGAACGCTTCACTGGCGCTTCCACGCACCGGAAGCGGAGGTTCTTAACGAACCGATTCGCGCCGCTCGGATCGGCGAAGGCGAAGAGCGGTTCCTATTGCGCGCCTTGGCTCCGGGCGCGGAGTCGCTGCGCGAAACATGCGGCCAGACCGAGGTGGTGGTGCAGTATACGTGGCGCGGCGCCTTCCAACGCCAAGTCGCGTGGAGTTGGCCGCGCGACGGCGCGCGGGAGGCGCTCGGTCTATTTGTGCTATTCCCCGAAGCGCACGCTTGGCGCGTGGAGGCGTTGGAGGAAGGCTGGCGGTTGAGTAGCGCAAGGGCCGTGCTGAATCTCGACCTTGCTGACGCCGGTATGGCGCTTTCGTTGCGCGATTCGACTTACTCATGGCGAGTGTAGGGTTTCATTTGCGGGTTTCTGCGACCAAACTATGACATGAATCTTGGAAACAGGTCCATTCTAGATGCGAGAAAGGGGTAGATTTTGGAATCGAGGAGGGATAGCAGATGAAGATGAAACGGTTTACAGAAGCGCAGGTTGCCATTGCCCTTCAGCAGTCAAAAATGTTCCTAGCCCTGCTATCACTTTGAAAGGAGAGCGTACCTTTGTCGTCTTCCTACGCAAAAGCTCATCGCGTGGCGGTACAGGGGATGAAGGTACGGTCGAAGAAAAACAAAAGAGTAGAGTTGAAGGGGAATCGGGTTTGGTGTCTTCCGTGCAGATTGTTGCAAAGCAGTGCAACCCCTTCCGCCAAGGAACCGCCAAAGAAATTGAAGTGGTTTCTGCAACCTTTTGTAGTGATAGCGCTTAACAATATGTGTCCTTCGGCTTCCCAAGCCGAAGGTCGAGGGTTCGAATCCCTTCGCCCGCTCCAAGGCAAATCAGCGCAGTTCGTTGCAAACGCGCGCACGTCCAAGCAATACGAACGACCTCTGCTACATACTCGATTTCCGCGTTCAGTGCAATCCATTGCTAACAAGTGCCCGCGAAGGCAACCTCTTCCGCCAAGGGGCCGCCAAAGAGTCTGGCCCTATCCCAACCTAGGTCCGCGCGGAAATACGCGCCCACGTGGGCCCGGACGCGCGGGAAGCGCCAACTGTGTATAAGTCGAGATTGCGTATTTCTTGCATACAGTGGCAAGTGTACATACGATTATGCAAAATCAGCATTAGGCACCTGTGCGTGAAACGTCTATTGCGACAGATCATTGACCAAAACTGGTACCCACGTAAAACTGCGCTTTGCGAAGCGCAATGACTCGTACAAGTAGATTGGACAAGTGTACGGAGGTAGTCGTGAAGCTATTTTTTGAGGGCGAGCTTCGAGTCCTGCTTGAAAAGTCAGCCGTAAAACTAAAACACGAGATCGACACAGAACCCGAAGGCAAGCTCCTAGGCGTCAATGAACCAGATTACATTAGGTACTTAGTTGCAAAGTACCGAATAGAGCCGCTGGCATTTGATTGGAATGCAAAGACAACCAGCACGCGGGAGGAACTAATTGAAGCCGGGCGCTTCCCATTCAACTTTGGTGTGACACGAGGAGGGAACTATCCCAAACAGGTTATCACCATACATATTCCATTCTCGGGGGACGAGCGACTCCTTGCTTTACGCGCCTCTACCTTCACGATGAGCTCTGTTGATGTGGAGTTTCGCGCGGGAGAAATCTGTTTTGACATTATCAATTGGCAGAACGACGCGGCACTGATTCTCAAAGAGGCGAATCAAACGATTGACCACATAAAGAGTCTTGTCGAGTACACCAATAGGGATGTGGTGAGCTACAATTCGGGTCTCGAGGGAAACGCCAGGGCGCACTTTGCAGGCCGGAAGAGCGAGCTCTTAAAAAGATCCTCTGTACTTATGCAATTGGGGATTCCCATTAAGCGTAGCTCGTCTGTCCCGCATGCATTCACTATTCCTTTGGAAAAGAAGCCAGCATTGGTATCCAAACCTCCTACATCCACTTCTGCATATTCTCCTGAGCCTACGCTCGACAATACGACCTACCATCAGATCTTGACTGTCTGCAGGGACTTGGGGCGAGAGATGGAGCGGCACCCCAGTTTGTTCGCAGACAAGGGGGAAGAGGCATTACGAGACTGCTTCATTTTGATGCTGTCCCCGCATTTCCAAGGAGGTGTTACTGGAGAAACCTTTAACAAACAAGGTAAGACGGATATTCTGATCCGGTACGATGGGAAGAACGCCTTTATTGCGGAGTGCAAATTCTGGGGAGGAGGGAAGCAGCATTCTGCTACTATTGATCAAATCCTCTCATACTTAACTTGGCGCGATTCCAAGGCGGCCATTCTCTATTTTGTGCGAAATTTGAATTTGGACCCCGTGTTTGCCCAAATCAAGGGGAGTACTCCCGGCCACTCTTCGTTCGCAGAACATATCGGCAACCCAGAAGATGGATGGTTTAACTACCGATTGTATCTCCCCAACGACAAGACGCGTAATGTTTACTTGGCCATACTATGCTTTCACTTCCCCCAAACCTAACGCATCAATCTCTCGTCGGTACACTTTGCGATTAGCCCAGCGCTAATACTACGCAATGTCTGGTGTGGAATCTGAAGGCGAGTCCTTAACGTCTGGTACTATGCTGAATTTTGGAAGCCGTTTCACCGCCTCGCGCATACGATCCTTGTCGGCGTGCACGTAGATGCCCAGCGTCAACTCCGGCGAACTATGGCGCATAAGGGCCTGAACGGTCTTGATATCGACGCCGGCGGCGATCAGGCGCGTACCGTAGGTATGGCGCAGGGCGTGAAGGTCCACCACCCGGCCCGCGGCGTCCTTCTTGGGAATCTGAGCGCAATTCAAGTCGTCGTCGAAGCACCTTAGCGCGCGATCCGAGATGCCCACGACGGGGTCCTTCTCTTCAGGCTTCTTCTCTTCGCGCCACGCCTTGAGCGCCTCCGCGAGTCCGGGGGCCAGCGGTAGCGTCTGGCGTTTGCCGTTCTTGTTGCCGACCCATTCGGGCCGGGTGGTAAGCGTCCCTGCTTCCAGATCGAGGTCGCCCCAGGCAAGTGCGCGGACCTCGCCCTTGCGCAGGCCGGTCTCGAGCATCAGGCGGTACGCGAGTGCCATCCGTCGGCCTTCCTGCGCCAGATGGGCCTGGACCGGCAGCGGGATATCGGGATCCTTGAAGGCGCCGTCCTTTTGGGGCCGGTTCTGGTAGACGTGGACCTTGCGCCGGTACGGTCCGGTCAGGGCCACCTGAAGGAGCGTCGCGATCTCCTCCTCGGATAGCGCGCGTCGCAGGCGCTTCTTCTCCAGATCTGGCCGGTTGGGTATGCAATCGAGCGGGTTGTAGGGGATACGCCGTACGCTTACGGCCCAGTTGAGCATGCCCTTCACGGCTTGGAGGTAACCGTTCTGGCTGCGCGCCGACAGGTTCTTCTCGTTGGCCAGTTCCTGGAGCGCGCCTTCGACGGCCTCGGGCGATAGTTGGCGAAGGTAGACGGCCTTGGTGAGCCTGAGCATGTCGCGTAGGCGTTGACCAACGATGACGGCTTGCTTGGCGGAAACATGGGGCGCTCGAGCGGTGAGGTAGTCCTTCACCAGACTCTCGCACAGCATCTCGGCGAAGCGCTGTACCGGCAGCCCGTTCTTCTCGGCCAGGACGTCGGACTCGGCTTTACGCAGGGCGTCTTGCGCCTGCTCCTTCGAGACTCCGGCCTTACGCCGGATCCAGCGGCCCGAGGCGTCCCCAAATTCGATGTACCACGCCTCGGTGACCTTCTCGACGCGCGTGCCGTCGGCTTTGGTCCACGCGTACTTCGGTTTGAACACACGGCCCATAGGAATGGCCTCCTTTCAGACACAGTGAGCCTCGACTGGGGCAACAATCAAGGCTTTACTGGCGTCGATTCCGTCGGGGCTGCGCCTGAGACCATTGCTGAAAGGTGGCGGTGGGCGGGCACCCCATGCGAACCCAGGCTTGGAGGTCTGCGGGAATGAAGCGTGGTGCTTTGCCGATGCGGACGTGCGGGATGCTGCCGGGTGCATTGGGCTTGCAGGTTAGTGCCGCATACACCCAGCGTGGGGATCGCTTTAAGAAGTGGGCACAGGCTTTGACATCCCAAAGGGCCGCGATGTTCTGCTGCTGGGCATGCGGGACAGATGTATGCTCTGAGATCACCATGGGGTCTCCGTTTAAGAGGGGAAAGGGAACCGGTGGCAAGGTTATGCCTGGAAGCCACAGGCCACGAAGGTCTCCCGAATGCGTTCGATGGTGAGGGCGATCTGGTCGCGCGAGACGTCCCAGTCCTTGGCGATCTGCGATTGGGGGGTTTGCCGTGCCAGCGCTTGGCAGACGGCGCGTTCGAACCCGCTGAGCCGCGCCATGACCTCCTGCATCTCGAGCCGCAGCGTACAGGCATGAAGTTCGTGACAGGGTTCGGCGGCGCCTTCGCCATTCCTGGAAGCCAGGACGGTTTGGCGATGGCGAGTCAACGCTTGCACTTGGCGTTTTCGAGCGCGCAGGAAACCGGAAATGCGGCGGTCAATGAGCGCGATGAACGCGGTTCGCTCACTTGCGCCAGATGGGTGATGGGGATCGTAATAAAAGTCCAAGAGTCTGGGGACAAGATCCTGGGTTAGATCCTCCCGGTCTTGTGGGCTCAGCCGTTTGAGGTGGGCGCGTTCCCGAATGAGGCCGAGTTTCCAGGGTTCGACGAGTCCAGCGTATGAATTGCGCATACCGGTATCCTTTCGCCTCGCGGGCGCAGAGGCGCTCCGATCCATTCGGAGCACGGATCCAGTAAAGCGCGTGAACAGGCTCAAATCTGTAGGGCTCAAAATGACATTTGGGCCAGGCTCACACCGTCATAATGACAGAAAAATGACTTTCGGAATGTCACCGCAATGAGCCTGTCGAGCGGCGAATAACCCTGCGTAGGCCGGCACGCCCGGTCTGGAAACGCAGGGAGATAGAGCCGATGGGTCTCAACGTTTCGGGCTCACGCCTCCGCAGGGAGGGCCGCCCATGATCGCCACCGCCACGCCTGATTTTCTGCACCGCGAGCCGGAGGCCGTATACCGCAAGAAGGCCAAGGATTACCTCAACAGCCACGCGTTGGCCGATTTCCGTAAGTGCCCGCTGCTCTACCACAAGAAGCAACTGGGCCTGATCGCCGACGAAGACAGCTCGGCCTTCGTGATGGGCCGCGCGGCGCATACGCTGATCCTGGAAGGCCGTACGGTCTTCGAGTCCACCTACGCCATCGGCGGCCCCCTCAACGAGCGGACCGGTAAGCCCTTCGGCACCGCCACCAAGGCCTGGGCGGAATGGGCCGAAGCCCAGGGCCGGCCCGTGCTCTCTCACGAACAGCTGGCCTTGGTCCAGGCGATGGCTGCCGGCGTCGCCGGGCATGCCGACGCCAAGGCGCTATTGGCCGACGGGATGCCCGAAGGCGTGGTGC
>BTVV01000145.1:0-14282 GCA_045863855.1 Planctomycetota bacterium
CTGTTCCCAAGAATAGCCCCTCACAAATTTTCGCGTCCCCAGGGCTGCGGCGCCTAAGAACGCTCCCACAAGCGCGCCCAACAGGCGGTCTACCAATCGAATGGAGCTAGGGGGGCGCGATTCGGTTTCCGAGTCATGAGGTTTTCGAACCACGGGAGCGGCCTCTGTAATTGGCGTCTGGTCAACGAACCCGCACATGCGCAGCAATACAAAAAGATCGTACCACGTAAACTCCTGATGCCCATTTCATGGGTGCATAGCTCGCCCAACCGCCATGCACGACGCGTTTTTTCTTACGCTTTGCAGCAGCGATTTATGGCAGTTTTATAGCAGAATCGACTTTTTGCTCGACGTGCACAGCCGTGTATAGACAACCGATCCCTGCTTGTAAGTCCTTATTTCTCGTTCTCGGATTGAGCGCCGTTCTCGAACCACGCACCTTGCGTGCGCGGCTTGGACTGCACCTCGAACCTTTGCGCCCCGCGCCGGGCCGGTTCAAGGCCAATTCCCATTAAGGCATCCGCCCCAACGGTTTAACCACTTTCTTGACCTTCTCCTTCTCCGGCGGCTCCACCGGCTTGGCGTGCACCCCGCCGCCGGCCGGATCGGCCTGCTCGGGGTTCTGCCGGCGATGCAGCGCGTCCAACTCCGCCTGCGCCGCCGCTTCTTCGAAAGTCTGACGGGCCAAGGTGATACGTGTAAGCGCCCAAGCCGTCGGCACCGGCAGCCAGTCCAATTCCGCGTGCCCGCCCGGCGTGAACTCCGTCACCCGCAATTCGTAATACGCCGCAAATCCGCCCCCTTCCAGGCGCAGCAGATAGACCCGCTCCGGCTCCAGCGGCAGCGCTTCGTGTTCACCTAAGTCCTTGGGAAGTCCTTCGTTAGAACCAAGGTCCAAGAGCCGCGCCGTGCGCCCTTCGCGCGCCACCACCGCCAGCCGTTCGGGCTTTCCGTCGGCACCGGGGAGCACCCGTAAATCCGCTTCCTGCAACGGAATACCGGATCCACCCGGAAAGCCCAACGTCGCCCGCGCCGCGGCCTCGCCGGCCAGTTCCCAGCGCGCCGAACCGGAGCTAACTTCAGCCCAATCCGGCACTTGCGGAGCTATTGCGGGCGCCGGAAGCGCCTTCGGCGCCGGCGCTTCCGCCACCTCCGGCACCTGGGGATGCGCCGAGGGCGTCGGCTCGTCCGGTGTATCCGGCTCCGGATCGGCCGTCGCAGGCTTCGGCTCGACCGATCGTAAGTCTAAAGGGTGAATATCTTTAGCATCGGTTACCGCAGGCTCGACCGGCGCCTTCGACCGCCCGCTCCAGAACCAGATCCCGCCCGCCGCGCACAACAAAATCGCCGCCGCCAACGCCAGCGCGCGCCGGTTTCCCGCCGCCGCCAGCCGCACGCTGGCCCGCCGCGACCTGCGGCGCGACCCTGTAAGTCTAGACGAATCAAGCCTTAAGCGATGCAACACCGCCTCGCGAGCCGACCCGCGGCTGCGCAGCGGACGCAAGCCCTCTTCCACAAAGCGGTCGAACTCGGCCTCGTTCGCCACCTCCGGATCGCGCGCCAATGCGGCTTCAACTTCTTTCCGCGTCTGGACTTCCATGCGATCTAGCGGCGTCGCCGCCAGCCATTCTCGAGCTTCTTCATGCGTCACGATTCGACTCCCCCTCGCCCGTGCGGAAACAGATCGGCGAGCTTCTCCCTCAGTAACTGCTTGCCACGGTACAAGATACCTTTCACCTGACCCGGGCTTAAATCCAACTTCTGCGCGATTTCCTCGAACGTCATCCGCTCCAGGTAGCGCATCAAGAGCGGCAAACGGTACCGTTCCGGGCAGTCCTCGATCGCGCTCAATATCCGCGTCGATACCGCTTCTTCTTCCGGAGCAAGGACTTCCGTGTACTCACGCGCCCGCTGATCGGCCCCCAGCACCTCCAGCCCGCGCTGCTGCCGCTCCCGCCGCCGCCGCGCTTCGCTCCAGACGTGATGCGCGATTCCCAACACCCACTGTAAGAAACGCTGCTTCCGGTCGAACCGCTCCAGCGCCTCGAACGCCCGTACAAAGGCTTCCTGAGCAAGCTCTTGCGCCAACTCCCGATCCCGCGTCCGGCTCAACAGATACGCGTACACCGATGGCTCGTACTGAGCCATCAGTTGCCCGAACGCCTCGGGAGCGCCGTCCAACGCCTGTTCCACCCAGGTGCACTCCGCATCGTTCGCCTGCGTCACACCCGGCTCCACCGAAGTATTGGCGCCAGCAGGAGAAAGGGAACGCGTGGGACGCATCGAATTTTGCACCCCGGGCGCGGCAGGACGCCGCACGCTATCCTTAAAGGTCGCTGAAAATCCGTCCGGTGCAAGCCTTTACTGCGTCGAAGAAAAGACCGGCCCCACCCGCTATACTGCAAGTCCTGATGCCAAATACCGGTTAGCGCGTGCGCTGGCGTGGCGAAAAGGCAATACGAAAGAGCAGGAGCTTTCCGAGATGGCGCGCGCCTTGATCGCTTTCGTCCTGCTCGCCGGCCTGGCGCTCTTTTTATATTTGGCCGCCCGATTCTCCGAAGAAACCCCCGCGCCCGAAGTTCAGCCCGCGCCGGTAACTCCTCCCTTGCCCGATCTTTCCGGCGGTCCCGGACGAGCGCCGTTGGTTTTCACGTCCAGCCAGCAATGCCGCGATTGCCACAGCGAAATTTACACCGAATGGCTTTCCGATCAGCACGCCAGCGCCTGGACCGAGAACAACTTCCAGACGTTCACGGAGAATTACAAGCGCGTCGAATGCCTGAGCTGCCACGCGCCGCAGCCGATGTTGCAAGTCGGCATCGAGAAAGAACCGCTGCTGCGCGACACCGACCGCGAAGCCGGCATCGATTGCCTCACGTGCCACATCAAAGACGGCCGCGTGCACGGAACCCTCGGCTCTAACGGAGCTTGCGACGGCATCCTGGAACCGCGGCTCAAAACTTCGCAAGCCTGCTTTCATTGCCACCACACGCACAACCTGTTCAAGGAATTCGAAGCCAGCCCTCAGTTTAAGCAAGGCATGACGTGCCAGGACTGCCACATGGCCGTCGTCGAACGCGTCGTCAGTCCGGGCGGTCCGAAGCGCAAAACGCGCAAGCATTTCATCCACGGCGGCGGGCACGATCCGGAAGCGCTTAAAAAGACGCTAAGCTTGGACTTAAAAGTGGAAGGCCGCACCCTGACCGCCACCGTCACCAACATCGGCGCGGCGCACGGCGTCCCCGGCGAAATCAATAACCGTATCGTACGCTTGGAGATATCGGTGCTGGTGAAGCAGAAGGAATTGTTCCAAGGAAAAGAACAGGAAATCGAGAACGAGGTGCGCGCTTGGCGGCGCGATTTCCAGCCGCCGCCGCGCATGGCGCGCGATAAAATCCCGTCCACGCAGATCATGCCCGGCGAACCCCGCGTGCTTACCTTCGAGCTTCCCGTCGATCATGGAAGGATCGAGGCGATCTTGACTTACCGGCTGGAAGCCACGCTCCTGATGGCCGAAGGCGTCGAGATGGGCCGCGCGGAAATCAACTTCTAGCAGCCAGGAGTCTGCCCCATGAACCGCCTGCGCGCATGGTTGCTGTTGAGCCTCTCGATCCTGATTGGCGCCGGCTGCGGCAGCGGAAGTCCCGCGGCGCCACAGGGTTCCAGCGCCACCTCCGGCGCCGGCGAAGTTGTGCTCTTTACTTCGCTCGACCCGCTTTTCTCGGAACCCATCGTCGCCGATTTCGAGACGCAGACCGGCATTAAAGTGAAGCTCCAGACCGACACCGAAGCGGCCAAAACCGTGGGCCTGGTCAACCGCCTGATCGCGCGCCAAGCGCATCCCGAATGCGACGTGTACTGGAACAACGAAGTGGGCCAGACATTAGTCCTTCAAGCCAAAGGCGTTCTGGAACCGTACGTGCCGCAAAACGCCGCTGACATACCGGATGCGTATAAGGACAAGTCGGGCTGGTGGACCGGCTTCGCCGCGCGTGCGCGCGTGATCCTCTACAACACCGAGCTGGTGAAGCCGGAGGACGCACCGAAGTCGCTGGAAGACCTGATCGATCCACGCTTTAAGGATCAGGTGGTGATCGCCAAGCCGCTCTTCGGCACCACCTACTCGCACGCCGCGGCGCTCTTTGCGGCCTGGGGGCCCGAACGCGCGCAAGACTGGTTCCGAAAGCTCAAAGCCAACGGCGTTAAAGTCGCGCCCGGCAACGCGATGGCGCGGAACATGGTCGCCGACGGCGAAGCCGCCGTCTGCCTCACCGATACCGACGACGCCAACGGCGCGTTCCTCAAAGGCCGCCCGGTGAAGATGGTCTATCCCGACGCCGCGGGAATCGGGACGCTGGTGCTGCCCAACAGCGTTGCGCTGATTAAAGGCGGCCCGAACCCCGAACGCGGGAAAAAGCTGATCGAGTACCTCGTCAGCCGCGCGGTGGAAGCGAAGCTGGCGCAGAGCGAGAGCGCGCAAATGCCCGTGCGGCCGGGCGTTAAGCCGTACAACGCGCAGTTCGATCCCGCTCAAGTCAAAGCCATGCAGGTGGATTGGGTGAAAGCGGCCGA
This sequence comes from Planctomycetota bacterium, assembly GCA_045863855.1. Classification (GTDB taxonomy): domain Bacteria; phylum Planctomycetota; class SZUA-567; order H5-PLA8; family H5-PLA8; genus H5-PLA8. The sequence goes on from BTVV01000145.1 coordinate 4,573, forward strand.
ACAGTTCCCCGAGGTGAAGCGCTTCGTGCAGGAGGAGTTGAACTGGTAAGCGCCGCGCCGCCGGTCGAAGCCGATCGCACCACTGCGCGCCCCGGCGTGCCTTGGCGCGCCTTCCTGGGCTTGGCCTATGTGCTGGCCTGTGCGGCACTTCTGATCGGCCCGCTGCTGACTTTCTTGATCGGCACGGCGCGCGGCGGCGCCTTCGCCGATTACACCGCGCCCAACGCAGCCGAACAGGAACGGCTCACCGGACTCTTCTGGGTCAACATACGCATCGCCTTGGGCGCGACGACCTTAGCGGTCCTCTGCGGCGTCACGGTGGCGCTCTCGATCCATCGTGCACGCGGCGCGTGGCGCAAGATCCTTGCCGCCGTTTATCCGCTGCCGCTCCTGCTGCCGCCGACGGTCGTTACCATCGCGTGGACGCATCTGATTGGCAAACGTGGACTTGCCGCGATGCTGTGGCGCGACTGGACCGGCGCGGAGCAACTTCCCTTCTCGATGTACGGCGAAGCCGGAAGCGCGTGGGTCCTGGGCTTATGCTTCTTCCCGCTCGTCACGATGTCCACGCTCGTCGGTCTGCGCGCCATCGGCCCGACCTCGACGCTGGCCGCGCGCGTCCACGCAAGTCCTTGGCGGCGCTGGTGGAGCATCGATACGCCGCTGCTGCTTCCGTACGTCAGCGCCGGAGCGATCTGCGTGGCGTGGCTGAGCGTCGGGGATTTCGAAGTGCCGCCGGTGCTGCTCCTAAATACCTACACGCTTCAGATTTACGCGGCGATCAAGAGCTTCGAGCTGGCCAAGGCGCTGCTGCTGTGTCTGCCGCTCTTGGGCGCGACGGCGCTGTTCCTGGGCCTGCGGCAGTTGCTCGTGCGCGGCTCGGCCGAAGCGACGCTCGACGATCACTGGCGCGCGCAAACCGCGCCGCCCGATCCGGTTAGAGGCGGTCGTCTTCTGCCGGTCGCGGCGCTGGCGGTGCTGCTGCTGGCGGTCCTCGCCCCAGTCGCGTCGCTGGCGCATCAAAGCACCGGCTGGCCCAAGCTGCGCCTAGGGTTACAGACGGCCGGCGGACAAGTTTGGAACAGCTTCGAGACCGCGCTGGGCGCGGCGGCGCTGGCGCTCGTGGTCGGCGCGCCGTACGCGTGGCTGCTGGCCACGCGGCGCGGCTGGATCCGCGCGGCGCTGGCGCTTCTGGCCTGCGTTCCGTTGGCCATCCCCGGCACAATTCACGGGTTAGCGTGGAGCGAAGCGTTACAACTCACGCACTGGGGCCGCGAACTGCTCACCGCGCCGGTGGTGGTGAGTCTCGCCGCCGCCGCGCGCTTTTTCCCGCTCAGCGTATTTCTCCTCGCCGCCGCGTTTGCCGGATTGCATCCGGGCCTGGACGCCGCGGCGCGCGTGGCCGGCGCGGGATTCGTGCGGCGCGGCTGGACGATCCACCTTCCGCTCCTGTATCCCGGCTTGCTGGCTGCTTTTGCCATCGTCTACGCGCTGGCCGTCGGCGAACTGGCCTGCTCGATCCTGATCAATCCCGTCGGCTTTATGACACTGCCCGTGCGCTTGTCCTCGCTGCTCCACTTCGGGCAAGATGAACTCCTCGCGGCGCTGTGCCTGGTCCAGATCTTCATGTCGTGGATTCCGTACTTAGCCGCGGCGGCGCTTTTGGAACGCGTGCTGGAGGTGAAGCTTGGCTGAACGGCTGCGCGTGGAAGGTTTGGTCAAACGGCACGGCCGGCGCACGGTTCTGGACGGGCTTTCGTTTTCCGTCGCCGAAGGCGAGGTCCTCGCGCTGCTGGGCGCCAGCGGGAGCGGCAAAACCACCGCGCTGCACGCCGTCGCCGGCTTGGATCGGCCGGACGCGGGCACGATCGCACTGGACGGAACGACCGTCTTCGGGCCGCATTCCTGGACGCCGCCCGAGAAGCGCGGCGTAGGCGTGGTCTTTCAAGGCCAGATGCTTTGGCCGCACATGACCGTGACCGAACACTTGCGCTTTGTCCTGAATGCGCAAGGCGTTAGCCGCAGCGAGCAAGCGTTGCGCATCTCCGCGCAACTCGAAGCCGTGCAACTTACCGGGCGCGACCGCTCGGTCCCGGCGCAGCTTTCCGGCGGCGAACGCCAGCGCCTGGCGCTCGCCCGCGCGCTGGTCGGCCGTCCGCGCCTGCTGCTCTTCGACGAACCCTGCGCGAACCTCGACGCGACGCTGAAATCGGAACTCCTGGCGCTGCTGGCTAAGTTGCGCCTCGAACAGTGTTTAACCGCCGTCTACGTGACCCACGATGCGCGCGAAGCGCTGGAACTTTCCGACCGGATCGCGGTCCTCGACGGCGGGAAGATTCTGCAAAGCGGCACGCCCACCGAACTTCTGCGCGCACCGGCCGGCCCGGCGGTCGCGCGACTGCTCGAAGCCGGTTCGCTACTGAGCGGGACGCTCGACGCCGCCGGCCGCTGCGTGACGGAGATCGGCGCGCTCGAAACGAGCGGCATCGAAGGCCGGCCCGCGGGCACGCGCGCGGTGGTGTACCTTCGTCCGGACGCCCTGGAACTCGCCACGGACGGAGCACTTAGCGGAACCGTGACGCGCACGATGCCCGACGGCGCAGGCTGGGCGGCGCTCCTGAGCGCCGGTTCGCCCCCGCTGCGCCTGCGCATCTCCCAAGCGCCCGAAGCCGGCGCACGGATCCGGTTTCGCCTGCGCGGACCGGCGACCGCATGGTTAAGCTGAAGCACGCATTCGGGGAAACGCTCATGAACCGTTCGACGCTTACCGCGGCCGTCCTCCTTCTAATGCTTGCGCTGTGCTCCGGTTGCGACGACGAGCCGAAAGCCGAACCCCAAGCGACGCCTGCGGCGGAGAAGATCGCATACGCGGGCTGGACCGACTGCTGGCGCCTGAAGCACGCGAAATTGGAAGTCGTGATCGTGCCGGCCGTTGGACGCGTCATGCACCTCTCGACCCCCGGCGGTGCAAACCTGCTTTGGCACGACGAGAAGCTCCACGGCAAAACCTCCACTCCCGACGGCAAACAGTGGTTCAACTACGGCGGCGATAAGGTCTGGCCGGCCGAACAATCCCAGTGGCCCAAACTGATGGGACGCGGCTGGCCGCCGGACGAAGCCTTCGACGGCTCGACGTGCACGGCGGAGCCGATTCCGGGCGGGGTGCGGATCGCCACACCGCTGAGTAAATCCTTGGGCGCGCGGGGCATACGCGAATTCACGCTCGTGCCGGACGCCGCGGCGCTGCACATCCGGCAATGGATCGAGAAGGCCGAAGGCGATCCGAAGCCGCTGACGCTCTGGACGGTGACGCAAGTGCGCGCGCCGAAGATCGCGCTGATGGCGGCGGAGCGCGAGGAGCAGATCGTCGGGCTGGCGGGCGCGAAAGAGAAGCAGATCTATACGCTCGATGCGGACGCGCGCGCGGTGACGCTGCGCAATCAGGAGCAAGCGCAGAAGCTCGGCACGCAGGCGCCCGAAGCGTGGTGCGCGGCGCAGGTGGACGGCGCGTTAATTGTGCAGAGCCGTCGGCTCGACGCGGCTGGCAGCTACCCGGATAAGGGGTGCGCGGTGGAAATCTACACCAGCCCGGGCGAGAACTACCTGGAGTTGGAACTGCTTTCGCCGCTGCGCGAAGTCAAGGCCGGCGAGACTCTGCGCGACGATTGCGTATGGCAGGTGCTCGAAGCGCCCGCCGATGCCGCCGCAAAGGAGTTGGCCGAACGGGCGCGGAAAGCGCATGCGCAGGCGTTGAAGTGGCTCGAAGCGAAGTAAAAAGAAACGCGGGCCGAGCAGGCCCGCGTTCGGTACGGCTCGAAGGACGAGGACGACTTAGCCGAGGTGCTTGTTGACCAGCTTCGTCATCTCGAACATGTTCACCATCGCTTTGCCGAAGATGGGCTTGAGCTTCTCGTCGGCGTGGATGTTGCGCTTGTTCTTTTCGTCCTGCAGCTTGTTCTTCTTGATGTACGCCCACAGCTTCTTAGTCACTTCAGTGCGGGGAATCGGCTTGTCGCCGACGACTTCCGCCAACTGAGCGCTAATGGCAACAGGCGCCATAAACTTCGCGTTACCGGCGGCCTTACCACCGCTCTTCTTAGCAGCCTTCTTGGCCATGCGTACCACCCTCCGTGTTGAATCGTTGTTCCGCCCGCACCAGCAGGCCACAGCCTCCCGCGAGCACCCGTTGCTTGCGCAGATGGCCTAGATTATCGTTTTTTTTCCGCTCTAGCGGGCAGCTAAAAACGCAGAATACGAGTACTTTCACGGATAAAAGTCCTCATTTTCTATAAATATTAGGTATGTTTTCCCTCTAGAAGCCCGTTTTACGCTTTTCGCGCTTCGATCCGTTCCTGGCCACCGAGATAGGCGCGCAGGACTTCAGGGACGATCACGCTGCCGTCTTTCTGCTGATAGGTTTCCCAAATCGCGGCCTGCAAGCGGGGCAAGGCGAGGCCGGAACCGTTGAGCGTGTGGACGAATTGCGGCTTCCCGCCGCCGGCCGTCTTGTAGCGCAGGTTGCTGCGGCGCGCCTGGTAATCGCCGAAGTTGCTGCAGCTCGAGACCTCCAGCCACTTGCCTGTGCCCGGCGCCCAGAGTTCGATGTCGTAGGTCTTCGCGGCGCTGAAGCCCAGATCGCCGCGGCAGAGCGTGATGACGCGGTAGTGCAGGCCGAGCTTCTGGATCAGGGCTTCGGCGTCGGCGGTGAGCGCCTCCAGTTCGGCGTAGCTCGTTTCGGGGGTGGTGTACTTGAGCATCTCGACTTTGTTGAACTGATGCACGCGCAGGATGCCGCGGGTGTCGGCTCCAGCGGCGCCGGCTTCGCGCCGGAAGCACGCCGAGGACGCACAGAATTTCTTCGGCAGGTCGCTCTCGCCGAGCATCTCGTCGCGGTAGAAAGCCGTCACCGGGACTTCGGCGGTGGGAATCGCGAAGAGCTTGTCCTCGCCGGCGTAGTACATCTGGTCGAGGAACTTGGGCAACTGGCCGCTGCCGAAGAGGGTCTTTTCGTTCACGAAGTACGGCGGGATGACTTCGAGGTAGCCGTTTTTGCGGTGTTCGTCGAGGAACCAGGCAATCAACGCGCGCTCGAGGCGGGCGCCGTCGCCGCAGAGGAAGTAGAAGCCGCTGCCGGCGACCTTCGCGCCGCGCGTGCAGTCGAGGATACCGAGGTCTTCGCCCAGTTCGTACTGGAACTTCGGCTTGAACTCGAAGCGGCAGGGTTCGCCCCAGGTCCGGACGACGGGGTTGTCCGCGGCGCTCTTGCCCGGCGGGACGCTTTCGTGCGGGACGTTGGGAATCCACGCGCGCATCTGATCCAGTTCGGTCTCGGCTTTGGCGAACTCGAACGCCTGCTGCTGAATCTGATCGTCGAGCGCAGCGCTTTGGGCCTTCAGCGCGTCGATCTCTTTCTGCGCCGCGGCGCGGGCGGCTTCGTCGGAGCCCTTGAGCTTGCCCATCAGCGGGCCGATCTGCTTCGAGAGCTTGTTCTTCTCGGCGGCGAAGCGGTCGTTCTCGGTCTGCGCCTTGCGCCGCGACTCGTCGAGCCGCACGAACTTATCGAGATCGATCCGCGCGTGAGCCGCGCCCTTGTCGGCAACGGTCTGGCGCACGAACTCCAGGTTGCTCAGAATGAACTTGGTGTCCAGCATCCGGCCCCATCCTTTCTGCACGTCCCGCGTGAAACGAGCCTTCCGAGATAGCCGAAGGCCGATGGGGGTCAACGGCAGGACGATTGCGGCCGGCGGAAATCGAAGCGTGCGTTGGGCAGGCGCGCGGGCGGATCGACGGCACGGCCAAGGCCGCCGAAGGAACACGCGCGCTACGAATGGCGCTAAAGCACGTCCCAGACCACGCGGGACCAGTGCGCGGCACGCGCGGTCCAGGATCGCGGGGCATACTGCGGACCGGGTTCGGCGCCGAGCCAGACGGAATAGCGCTCGTTCTGAGGTATGATCGCGGGCGAGGAAAGCCGAATCAGCACGAGCATGAATACGAGCGTGCTGAAAATCAGGCACCAAGATTGCGGGTACCCTTCAAGCCCCATGTGGCCATTGGGGTCGAGCCATCCCAACCCCAACAGCAAGGCCACCGAAATCCAGGCCTGCACGCCTTCCCGCAGTTCGCGGAAGAGGACCGAATGGATGAAGTGATAGAAGAAGTCTGCCGTGACCAGGACGTACAGCGCGAACGAGACCGCCGGATGGCGGCTCCAGATCCAGACCGCCGCCAGGTACGCGGCGACCCGCACGCCAATACGAATGCCCATCACGATCAGGAGGGGCTTCAGCGCCTCCTTTATAGGTAGCGCCTCAGCTTCAATCGCTTCCTCGTCCGGCACGGCCGGTGCCGGAGCGGGCGATTCGGGGGCAGGCTCGAAGGCGCTGGGGGCGCTCTCTGACTTAAACTGTTCGTAATAATCGGCCGTGCCGCGCACGGTGGACTTAGGCTCACTGGTCGCCGGCTGCCTGGGCGGGAGCGGCGGAAAGGGCGGCGGCAGGTCGGGCTTGGCTCGCGTCATGCTCCCCTTTCCGTCCTTACTGGCCTCAGATCCTGGCTACTCATTCAACCCGCACGTCGTGCTCTTTCCAGGATTTCCGGCGGAAAAAGTGTGCACGGGTGCTCCGTCACCCTCACTTGTGCTCCCGCGTCTACCTTAAGGTAGGCGGATACGTTCGTTGCATTCGAGGAAGGCACCCGATTGAATATCATAAGTTGACCCTCGGAGCGCCGTTGCGCGTTCCGGGCTCGATGGTTGGAACGATTGGGAATCGAAAGCGCAGGACCGAGGGAGTTTATCCCGCATGCCGGAACGACCGGAAACGCCCCGTGAACCCGACCCCACTCGCCCGCCGTCCGGAGGGCTGGTGGACGATCTGCGCGGCGCACCCGGTACGGGCGGCGAGGCGCCGGTGGATGTGATCGATCCGACGCGCGTGGATCGAGTAACGAGCAGCGACGGGACGGAACGCTGGAAGCTCACGTGCCTGTGCGGGAAGCGCATCCACGTGCCGTTTCGGCCGCAGCATCCGATAGGCCGCTGTCCGAAGTGCGGTCGGCGCCTGCGCCTGCCGGGCTTCAAGGGACCGTCGTCCGACAAGGCCGCGCACAAACCTGCCGCGGTACTCGCCGAAACCGAACCGCTGGTGCGCACAAGCGAAGTCGCAGAGGCCGCGAAGCGTTTGGCCGAAACCGAACGGCGCGTCGATCCGGCGGCCACTACGGTGAAGCGCGACGGACCGCCGCCGCATGCGGCATCGACGGTGCGCAAAGACGGACCGCCGCCTCGCGCGTCGACGCAGGAACTCGAAGCGCGGCTGAACCAAGTGCCGGAGGCCGCGGAGATTCACAAAGGTTCGATCAGTTCGACTCAGGACATCGGCAAGGGTCTGGCGCCTGTGGCCGTATCGGAAGCCGCGGAAGTGGAACGGGCCGTCGACGAGAGCGAAGACGAGGTTGGTACGATCGTGATGGAGCCCGGCGAACAGGAAGCGCTGACGGCGCAACTGCGCCAGGAACAGCGCACGGGCCGCGAAGCGGCGCTGCGCACCGCCGATATGCTGCGCAAGAACAAAGGCGCCGCCGAAAGCGGAACGAATTTCGGACGAATCAGCGCTTGGCCGCTGGCGGGGCGGTTGCCGCGCGTGCTCGCCGGCTTCATCGACCTTACGCTGAACATGCTCATCACCGGCATCGTGGTGGCGCTGGGCAGCCTGGGGCTGCTCCCGGCGGGCGTGCTGCATCCGGTGGTGCTGCTGCTGATTTTTTTCCTGACGGGCCTCTTCAACGATGCGATTCTGCAGCTCACCGGAGGCAGCTTGGGCAAGCGGCTGGTGGTGCTGACGGTGCGCGCACGCGGCGGGCAGGTGCCCAACCTGCCGATGACGCTGCTGCGCGGCGCGCTGAAATGGCTGCTGATGCCCGGCTGGATCGTCGGCGTCTTCGATCCGGCGGAGCGGACGCTTCACGATCTGGTCTGCGGCACGCTGGTGCTGAAGGGCCGCACGCGCGGATAACGCACTCCTTGCGTATTTTCCCGGATTGACGCCCCTCGGCGCGTGGCCGATCATGCACGCCGAAAGGCGCTCATGGCCCGCATCGTCCGCAAAAAATCTTCCGCCGCTCCCGTTCGAGTGCTCTTCCTCTCGGCCGAAGGGCTGATGGGCGGCGCGGAGCGCTCGCTGTACGAATTGCTCTGCGCGTTGCCCGAAGACCGCGTCGCGGCGCATGCGTGCGTGCCGCCGGAGGGCCCGCTGGCGCGGCTCTTCGCGCTGGCGGAAGTGCCGGTGCATCCGGTGCCGCTACGGCGCTTTCGCCGCACGCTGCACCCGTTCCTGCTGGCCGGCCAAGTCCGGGCGCTTTATCAGGCCTCCCGCATTCTCGTTGAGATCGTGCGCGTATACGGCATCCAGATCCTGCACGCGAACACCGACTCCTCGGCGCTGGTGGCGTGGGAAGTCAGCCGCGAGACGGGGATCCCGATGCTGTGGCATTGCCGCGATCTGCGCCCCCTAGGACCGCTGGCGCGGATCCTGGCTGCCCGCAGCGCGCACGCGATCGCGATTAGCCGTGCGGTGGCCGAGCACCTGCGCAAACAGGGCTTGGCCGCGCGCAAGATTAAGACGGTGCTCAACGGCATCGACCTCGCGCGCTGCCACGCGCCGGCCGAACGGGATGCGATCCGGCGGCGCACGCGGGCGTATCTGGGCGTGCCCGAAGACGTTCCGCTTTTGATCGACGTGGGCGGCTGGGTGCCCTGGAAACGCCACGAACTGTTCCTGGAGGCGCTGGCGGCGGTGCGCGAAAAGTTTCCCAAAGCGCGCGGGCTGCTGGTGGGAAGCGATCTCTTCCGCCAGAACCCGTCCTATGCGCGGCTTCTAGAGGCGCGCGCAGCGGCCTTGAAACTCGACGACGAAGCGCTGCTGGTTTTGCAACAGCGCGACGACGTACCGGATCTGCTCGCCGCGAGCGACGTGCTGGTTGCGCCGTCGGACCGCGAACCGTTCGGGCGCGTACTGGCCGAAGCCGGCGCCAGCGGGTTGCCGGTGGTCGCCACCGACAGCGGCGGGAAGACCGAGATCGTCAAGGACGGGCAGACGGGCTTCCTGACCAAGCCCGGCGACGCGCAAGCCTTGGCGCGCGGCTGCGTGAAGCTCTTGGAAGACCCGGCGAAACTCGCGAAGTTCGGCGAGAAGGCGCGCGCGCGCATCGAGAAGCACTTCGATATACGCCGCACGGCGGCGGAAGTGGCGGCGTTATACGAGCAGATCGCGACGGGTGGCGGGAAGGCGTAGCCGGATACGCGTTAAGGCTCCTCCTCCTCACTCGAACGGGACACCAACCATTCGTTAAGATGTTCAGGAAACATGAATTCGGCAAACAGGCTCGTCTCGTCATCTGGCTGGAGTGTCAGTTCGAAATGTTCCCGCAATCGTCCGAGCATCTCTTTTGAAATCTCTGCTCGTCCGGCCAGCTTGGCTAAATAGCCTCGATACCAAATGAGATATACATCGCCGCCAATGGCTTCGTCGATTTGATCCATAAAGAGCAGGCAATTGGGAAAATCTTCCCGCGCCACACTTTGGAAGTAGCTCAGGAAAATTAGGCTTTCATCGCCAGGGTACAAACTCTTGTACTCCGCCATGAGGTGCTCGGATAATTCCGGGTCATGCTCCAGTGCCATCTGCACATACAGTCGCATGATAATTCGC
>BTVV01000146.1:0-14172 GCA_045863855.1 Planctomycetota bacterium
CGGCGGGCGTGCGCATGGTCACGGCGACGGGGTGTACCGTGCCGTCGGCGAAGGCGACACGAATCTCGAGGGGCTCTTCGGCGGCGACTTCGTCGCCGCACGCTTCGCGCGCGCCGTCGCGGAGGCGCTGGACGGTCACGCGGCGGACAGCGCGCGGATCGCTCACGTGGCGCGCTCCTGGATTTCGGCCTCGAGCTGCGCGCGTCCGTTCAAGATGGCTTGGCGGATGCGTTCGTTCTTGCGGCGCAGGTAAGCGCGGCGGATCGATTCGCCGGCGCACCAGCCGGCCAGTCCGCCCAAGGCGATGCCCAGCGCGATGGCGCAGCCGGCGTGGGCGGCATGCCCGAGGCGGCTGCTGAAGACGTAGCCGTCGGGACCGTGCGCGACACCGACGCCCAGCTTGAGCGCCGCGAAGGTCGGAAGCCAGACGGGGCTGGGTTCCCAGGCCGCGGCACGCAATCCGCTGGGCGCTTCGTAGCCGGGCGGGGGCGGAGCGTCGAAGTAGAGCGCCGCGCCGCCGTAGGCCGCGCCGAGCATCAGGAAGCTGAACAGAATGAATCGAAAGAGCGAGAGCCCGCGCGGAAGATGCCCGCCTTCGCCGGCGGCGACGAGGGGCGGCTCGCTTAGTTCGACCTCAGGCATGGCGGACGGCTCCCTATGTAAGGAGGGAGTATACCGGAAGAGGCTCAAGCCGGCACGGTGGGGTGCGAAGTGAAAAGGGAAGGCTCCAGGGCGAGTGAATTTACGGCGTAGAATCGCTCGCTTATTCGCATACCGGTGCGCTTGATTTTATCCAAAGTGCACCGAGTTGTTCGCACAAGTTGCTTACCTTCATCGAGATGGCTAAGGGCCTTTGTGTGTAATCGCGCAGGAAGACGCTGCGCAGCGCGCTTCAAAGCCAACGAAGTGTTGGATCCATTGCCCAAGTGTTGAGCAGGATGTGCAAGAGCATGGGCGTCCGATTCGCACGAAAACATCAGGAAGCCCTATGGCCTTGCCTTTGCGGTATGCGCTCGTGCGGTTCGAAAGCCGCTCCGGCGCACAACCTTGAAGGAGGTCACCCATGCGCTCCATTGGAACCCTGGACGAAAACAACCGGTACGGCTACTTGATCGACATGGACGGCGTGATCTACCGCGGCGGCGAATTGATCCGCGGCGCGGAAGGCTTCATCGGCGAGTTGCAGGCGAACGGGATCCCGTTTGCGTTCCTGACCAACAACAGCCAACGCACTCGGCGCGACGTGGTCACGAAGCTGGCGCGGATGGGCATCCGGGTGAGCGAGAACGAAGTCTTCACCTGCGCGATGGCGACGGCGCGGTTCCTGGCGAGCCAGAAGCCGCGCGGGACGGCGTACGTGATCGGCGAAGGCGGCTTGCAGACGGCGCTGCACCGCAACGGCTTCGCGATCGTGGACAAGGATCCCGACTACGTGGTCGTCGGCGAAGGGCGTACGGTGATGTTCGAGCAAGTCGAGGCGGCGTTGGGGATGCTCCGCGCCGGCGCGAAGCTCGTCGCGACCAACATGGACCCCAACTGCCCGACGCAGCACGGCGGGAGCCGGCCGGGCTGCGGCGCGGTCGTCGCGATGCTGGAAGCGGCCAGCGGGATCAAGGCCTTCAGCGCGGGGAAGCCCAGTCCGATCATGATGCGCTGCGCGCGCAAGATGCTGGGTCTGCGCAGCGAGCGGACGATCATGATCGGAGACACGATGGAGACGGACATCCTGGGCGGTGTGCAGATGGGTTACAAGACGATCCTGGTGCTCAGCGGCGGGACGCAGCGCGACGATCTGGCACACTACGCCTACGGTCCGGACCTGGTGGTGAACTCGATCGCCGACCTGCGTCACGAGCGGCTGGTGGAGCAGTTCCGGATGACGCCGGACGCGATGCCGGTGCCGGCGTTCGAGCCGGCGATGCTGGAGTTGGCGCAGGCCAGGTAACGGGTGGAAACGGTAAGTACCAAACAAACTGCAAACGGAAAAGTGGATAGGTTACGGCTTGCGTACATGGTGTGGCCGACAACAGGCGCGCGAGACGCATTCACGATTAGCCGTAGCGGTCTTCGCGCCAGGGATGGGCGGAGTTGCTGTAGCCGCGCTGTTCCCAGAAGCCGGGCTGGTCGGCGGTGAGGAACTCGATGCGCTTGATCCACTTCGAGCCCTTCCAGGCGTAAAGCTGGGGCGTAATCATGCGCACGGGTCCGCCGTGTTCCGGCGGCAGCGGCTGACCGTAGGCGGTGTGGACGAGCAAGACGTCGGGTTTGAGCGCCTCGGCGAGCGGAACGTTCGTGGTGTAGCCGTCGTAGCCGTGGCACATCACGTGTTCGGCGGCCTCGAGCGGTTCGGCGAGCGCGGCAAGATCGGCAAAGCGGACGCCCTTCCACGGCACGTCCATCTTCGACCAGGTGGTGACGCAGTGGAAGTCGCTGGTGTCGTCGGTCTGTTCGAGCTGCAGGAATTCCCGCCAGTTGAACGCGAGCGGATGGCGGCAGGCGCCGTCGACGGTGAGCGTCCAGTTGGCGGTGTCGAGTTCGGGCACGATGCCCAGATCGAGGACGGGCCAGCCCTTGGTGATGTGCTGCCCGGGGGGCAGCTTAGGCATGCCGTGGCGGTTGGCCGGCCCGGCGCCGCGCGGCTCGGCGTCGCTGAGCGCCGGGGTGGCCTGCATCTTGGCTTCGAAGCGGCGCTTGAGGGCCATGCGCGCGTCGACGATGCGGTCGAGCTTGGGCGGGTGTTGGGCTTCTTCGGGCATGTGCGGCTCTCCGATCGGGCGGACGAATCGACTTTACCACGGAGGCGCAGATGGCACAGAGGTTCGCCGGGGAAATTCCGGCACGCCTCGGGTGCCGTTCGAGCAGGGCACGCGGGGTGCATCGTGTACGCAGGGCCGCTGAGCTAACGGGCCCGCGTGCCTTGGCAGCTTTTAGCTCGCAGGACGTTCCGCCGCGGGTTGGGCTTTGAAGCCGATCAGGAAGACGAAGAGAATCGCGAAGCAGCCGGCGGCCGGGACGGTCCAGAAGGCGTGCCAGTCGAGGACCGCCGGCGCGCCTTGCTCCGCTGCCGGCGTGGTGTAGCGCGCGCCGACCATTTCCATCACGTAGGCGCCCACGAACATCCCGAACCCGTAGGTGATCCAGGTGAGGAAGCTCTGGACGCTTCCGCGCACGTCCGGCGGGCTGATCGATTCGAAGTAGATCATCGCCGCGGCGATGCCGCAGGCGAAGCAGACGCCGTGCAGCGCTTGCGAGGCGATCACCAGCCACGCCGGCGTGCCTAACGCGAAGACGGCGAAGCGCAGTGCCCAGGCGAAGAGGCCGATGGCGATGGTCTTCTTCGGCCCGAGCTTTTTGTACACGAACGGGAGCAGGAACATGGTCACGATCTCGGCGGCCTGCCCGATGCTTTGGGTTGGGCCGAGCCATTCGTCGGCGATGCCGAGCGTGGGGAAGAACTGCGCGTTCTTGAAGTAATAGAAGGTAGCGAAAATCAGGAGCACGAAGGCGAGGAGGCTGAAGAGCGCGAAGGAACCGTTCTTGAGCATGCCGAGGGTCTTGGCCAGCGCCATTTTTTCGGCGGCGTCGCGCTTGGGCGGCGTGTGGGGGAGCGTGAACGAATAGAGCCCGTTCAAGATCGCGGCGCTGCCGGCCACCACGAGGCAGGCGCTCAGGTTCATATCGAACGCGTGCATGACGCCGTTCACGATAAAAGCCGAAGCGATCCAGCCGACGGTGCCCCAGACGCGGATGAGGGGGAAGTCGGCGGCGGGGTCTTTGAGGTGGTGGAAGCAGATGGCGTTGCCCAGCCCCAGGGTCGGGCCGAAGAGCAGCATGGTGGCGAGGAGGAGCCCCCACATGCTCGAGAAGTCGGGCGTATCGATGCGTGAGGCGATCAGAAGAAGCGTACCGGCGCCCAGGAAACTGACGCCCATGTAGCGTTCGGCGGCGAACCAGCGGTCGGCGATCTGTCCGGCGATGAGCGGGGTGATCATGATCGCGAGCGGACCGGTGCCCATGATCGGGCCGGCTTGTTCGGGGGCGAAGCCGAGGTTGAGGAGGTGCTTGTAAAGGACCGGCGCCCAAGCGCCCCAGACGGCGAACTGGAGGAACATCTGGACGCTCAGCCGCGTGCGCAGCCAGGGAATACCCGAAGCGGTTTCCATATGGGCGGGAAGTGTAGGGCCTTTTCGGGTCCGCGCAACGGCGGGGTGCAGGCTGTTGCCGGAGCGGCGGGTCTGCTACAATCTCGCCGGATCGACCGTGGAGCCGGGCTTTGGGACGCGTTCGGAAGCCGGTACGCATCAGCGAGCTTTCCGAACCGCAGCCGGATGTCGCCGTATTGCGCTCGCGTGCCGATGAGTACGGCGATGCGCATCCGGGTCCCAAGGACGTGCTGCTGCTGATCGAAGTGGCGGATACGCCGTTCGATAAGGAACGCGGCAAGACGGTCGCGGTCAACGCGATTCTGGGCAAGAAGAGCAAACGCTAACGGCGGCTTCGAGAGCCTTCATGTCCGCGCCTATCGGTCCCATCAGCAAGCTTTACTTGAACGAGTTCGGCCGTTCGCCCACGGGCCGCAAGCGGCAGTGCCGCGGCTGGCGGCAGGAAGCGGCGCTGCGGCTGCTGAACAACAACCTCGATCCGGCGGTGGCCGAGAACCCGCGCGAGCTGGTGGTTTACGGCGGCATCGGGCGCGCGGCGCGCGACTGGAAGAGCTACGACGCGCTGATCGGCCGGCTTCGAGCCCTTCGCGACGACGAGACGCTGCTGGTTCAGAGCGGCAAGCCGGTGGGCGTGTTTCGCACGCACGCGCGCGCACCGCGGGTGCTGATCGCGAACAGCAACCTCGTCGGGCGCTGGGCGACGTGGGATCATTTTTTCGAACTCGAAGCGGCTGGCAAAATGATGTACGGGCAGATGACCGCCGGAAGCTGGGCGTACATCGGCACGCAGGGAATTATCCAAGGCACGTACGAGACGTTCGCGGCGTGCGCGCGCAAACATTTCGGCGGGACGCTGCGGGGACGCCTGGTGCTCACGGCCGGGCTGGGCGGGATGGGCGGGGCGCAACCGCTGGCGGTGACGATGAACGGCGGCGTGGCGCTGTGCGTGGAGGCCGATGCGACGCGGATCGCCAAGCGCATCGAGACGCGCTACCTCGAACGTCAGACCGCGTCGCTCGACGAGGCCGTGGGGTGGTGCGAGGCCGCGCGGAAGGAGAAGCGCGCGCTGAGCGTGGGGCTATTGGGCAACGCGGCGCTGACGCATCCGGAATTGCTCCGGCGCGGCCTGCGGCCGGAGATCGTGACGGATCAGACGAGCGCGCACGACGAGCTGAACGGGTACATCCCGCCGGGCTACGGCGCGCAGGACGCGGCGAAGCTGCGGAAGTCGAATCCGGAGCGGTATAAGCGACTCGCGCTGCGGGGCATGGCCGCGCACGTGAAAGCGATGCTGGGCTTTCAGAAGCGCGGCGCGGTGGTTTTCGATTACGGGAACAACATCCGCGGGCAGGTGCAGGACAAGCTGGGCTTCAAGGGTGCGTTTAAGATTCCCGGGTTCGTGCCCGAGTACATCCGGCCGCTGTTCTGCGAGGGGCGCGGGCCGTTCCGGTGGCTGGCGTTATCGGGCGACGCGCGCGATATCGAGGCGACCGACGAGCTGGCGCTGCGGATGTTCAAGCGCGATGCGGCGCTGTGCCGCTGGATCCGGCTGGCGCGGGAGCGCGTCGCGTTCCAAGGTTTGCCGGCGCGTGTCTTCTGGCTTGGCTACGGCGAACGGGAGCACTTCGCGCTGGCGCTGAACCGATTGGTGCGCGAACGGAAGGTCCGCGCGCCGCTCGTCGTCACGCGGGACCACCTCGATTGCGGGAGCGTGGCGAGTCCGAACCGCGAGACGGAGGCGATGCGCGACGGGACCGACGCGGTGGCCGACTGGCCGGTTCTCAATGCGCTGCTCAACTGCGCGGCGGGCGCGGATATAGTGAGTTTCCACCACGGCGGCGGCGTGGGCATGGGCTACAGTCTGCACGCGAATTGCCATGTGGTGCTCGACGGCGGGAAGCTGGCCGGCGAGAAAGCTCGCGCGGTCTTCGTGACCGATCCGGGGATGGGCGTGATCCGCCACGCCGACGCGGGATATCCGGCGGCGCTGGCGTTCGCGCGGCGGCATGGGATCGCGATACCGATGGACGAACGCACTTCCAGAAAGAGGGGCACCGTTGTCCGACGCTAACGTGGAACGTCCGGGAGTGGTGCGCACGGCGGCGGAGGGGCTGGCCGGCGCGTTTCCGTGGCCGTCGTCGTCGCCCGATCCGCTCGACGAGCTGCTCGGATCGCGCGTATCGACGCGCGCGGAAGACGTGGCCGCGGCCGACGCGATTCTGTACGGGCTTCCGTTCGACGGAGCGGTGCTTGGGCGCAAGGGCGCGGCGGCCGGCCCGCGTGCGATTCGTCTGGCGGCGCGCAAGTTGAAGACGGCGCGGCTCGACGGGCGCGCGATCGCGGCGCGCGTGGCGGATCTGGGCGACGCGGAACTGCCGCTCACCGACGTACTTGCCGCTCACGCCGGCGCCGAGAAGTGGGCGCGGCGCGCGCGCGAGCACGCTCAGCGCGGTTCGGGCAAGCGGCCCGCGCGCGTGATCGCGCTGGGCGGCGACCACTCGCTCGCGTTTCCGTGCGTGAAGCCGTACCTCGATTCGTTCGGCGCGATCCTGGGCGTGATCAACCTCGACGCGCACTTGGACGTGCGCGCGGTGGGCGAAGGCCAGGCGCCGAACAGCGGCACCGGATTCGGGCGGCTGCTCGACGCGGGCTTAAAGTCGTATCTTTGCGTCGGCGCTCGCGATTTCCAGACTTCGGGGGCGTATATCGACCGGGCGATTCAAGCCGGCGCGCGGATCGTGCCGGCGATGGCGGTGCATACGCAGGGTTCCTCGCGGGTGGCCGAGCACATTTTTTCGTCCCTGCCGCGCGAAGTGCAGGCGATTTACCTGAGCATCGATCTCGACGTGGCCGATGCGTCGGTCGCACCGGGGGTGAGTGCGCCGACGCCGGGAGGACTGTTCGCGCACCAGCTTTTCGAATTGGTCCGGCTGCTGGCGTCCGATCCGCGGGTGGTGGCGTGCGATATCATGGAACTGGCGCCGATGCTGGAGCCGCCGGGAACGGACGTCACGGGCCGGCTCGCGGCGGGGTGTCTGGCGGAGTTGCTGGCGACGACGCGCGTGCAGGAGGCTTAACATGGCCGGCGCGGGAACGGGCACGCTCCTGATTCGCCATGCGGCGGAGTTGGCCAGCGTGGCGGGCCCCGATGCCGCGCGCGCGGGCGCCGCTCAAGGGCAGCTTGAACTGATTCCCGACGGCGCGGTGTACTGCGTCGGCGAACGGATCGCGGCGGTGGGTCCGACCGCGGAAGTGCTGCGCGCGCATCCGGAAGCGGCGCGCGCCGACACGGTGCTCGATGCCTCGGGACGCGCGGTGATCCCGGGGCTGGTGGACGGCCACGCGCACCCGGTCTTCGCGGGCGACCGCAGCGACGAGTACGCCGAGCGGTTGCGCGGGACGCCGTACCTCGAGATTCTCAAGCGCGGCGGCGGGATTCTGAAAAGCGTGCGATTGACGCGCGCGGCGTCGCACTCCGAATTGCTCGCCGGGTTGCGCGAACGCCTGGACCGCGCGCTGGCGCTGGGCACAACGACGCTGGAAGCCAAAACGGGCTACGGGCTGGACGAAGCCACCGAGCGGAAGATGCTTGAGGTGATCCGAGCGGCGAACGCCGGAGACGGACGGCATCCGGTCGATCTGGTCCCGACGCTGCTGCACGCGCACGCGGTGCCGCAGGGGATGACCGCCGACCAGGTGGTGGCCGAAGCGGTGGACGCGACGGCGCGCCTGGCGCCGCTGGCCGAGTACGTGGATGTCTTTTGCGAGCGCGGCGTCTTCGATGTCGCGCAGTCGCGGAAGGTGCTGGAGGCCGGTAAGCGCGCGGGGCTGAAAGTTAAAGTTCATGCCGAAGAGTTGTGCCTGCTGGGCGGGGCGAAGCTGGCGGCGGAACTGGGCGGGACGAGCGCCGACCATCTGTGCTTCACCGACGACGCGACGCTGGCCGCGATGCGCGCGTCCGGGACGGTGGCGGTATTTTTACCGGGGACGCCGTTCGTGCTGCGCATGGCGTACAGCGACGCGCGGCGCTGGATCGCCGCTCAGGTGCCGGTGGCGTGCGCGACAGATCTGAATCCCAACTGCTTCTGCGAGTCGCTCCCGTTTGTCTTTACGCTGAGCGTATACGAGATGAAGATGACGCCGGCGGAAGCGCTGGTGGCGGTGACGATCAACGCGGCGGCGGCGCTGGACCGCGCGCACGAAATCGGGAGCCTGAAGCCGGGGAAGCTCGCCGACCTCGTCATCCTCAACGGCCCGTCGTACCTGCACCTGGGCTACCACGTGGGCGGGAACCCGGTGCGAACGGTGGTGAAGCGCGGGCGCGTGGTGGTTCGCGACGGGCGCTTTACCGCCTGAACTGCCGCTTCAAATACTCCAGTGGCGTGATGCCTTCCACCTCCCGGAAGACTCTCGAAAAGTAGAACGGGCTGCTGAAGCCCAATTCGCGCGCGACGCTTTTCACGGTTGCGTTCGGGCGTGCGAGCAACCGGCGGCTCTCGCGGATGCGCAGCCAGCGCACGCGGTCCACCACGGTGATCCCCGTCTCGGCCTTGAAGCGGTGGGCGAGGCTGCTGACGGAGAGGCCCAGTTCGGCGGCCAGTTCGTCCAGCGAGGGCGGCGCGGCAAGCGTACGGCTCAGGGCGGCGTCCACCTGTTCGAGGAGCGCGCCGGCTCCGGCGGCCGCGGCGCTTTCGGGATCGCGCAGGCGCCAGGGATCGGCCGGCGTGCCGGCGCCTTCGCGCGCGGCCAGCGCCACGTGGCCCACAATCGCCAGCAGGTACGCGTGGAGGAGGTTCTCGCGCCCGGGTTCGCCGCGCTGCTGGAGCGCGAACATGCGGCGGACGATGGGCGGGAGGATGCTTTCGGGATCGGCGATGCGCGCGAAGCGGTGACGTTCGAAGAACGGATGCGCGCGTTCGAGGGTGAAGAAGAGCCACATGTCTTCGCGGCGGTTCTCGGGTTTGTCGTAGCGTTCGTGGTAGGCCACGCCGGGCGCGTAGAGGTGCCAGGTGCCCGAAGGCCGGGGGTGCGCCGCGCGCGTGCCGGGCGGGTGCTCCACGTCCACCCACGCGCCTTCCCAGCCGCAGTAATCGAGGGTCCAGTACTTCTGCCGGATCGGGCCGGTCCACAAGCCGCTCGTGTGTACGGGCCGCGTGCGGCGCTGGTGCTGGACGTGGGTCAGGCGGACCGGCGGCGAATCGTGCAAAATAGTATATGCCATAAGCAGGATATTCCCATTGGCCAAGGGTATCTTACTCAGGAATGTAGATCGATCTTGCAAAATTCAGCATATCACGAGGAGAGCCGCGATGAGCCACGCCGTAGCCGCCGAAGAACTGGCCGCCCTGGGGGGCGCGAAATCCGTGACCGCGCCGCGCACCGCGTGGCCGTACCTGACCGACGAGGAGATCGACGCGGTTCGCGAGAACCTCGTCAAGGGGCGGACCGATTGGACGTACCTGTGCGCGGCGCCGAAGGGCGGTCCGGGCGGGGCGCTTGAAGAACGCCTGGCGCGCGAACTGAACGTCCCGTTCGTCGTGGCCACGGCGGGCGGCGGTCCGGCGCTGCATATCGCCTGCATGAGCGTGCTGGAGATGGGCGACGAGGCGATCGTGACGCCGTACTCGTGGGGGCAGACGGTCTCGTGCATCCTGCAGGCCGGCGGCGTGCCGATCTTCGCCGATATCGATCCGGAGACGCTGACGCTGGACCCGAAGAGCGTCGAGGCACGGATCACGCCGCGCACGAAGGCGATCGTCGTCGTCCACATCGGCGGGATTCCGGCCGACCTCGAGGGCTTGGCGGCCGTCGCGCGCAAGCACGGGGTGGCGCTGATCGAAGACTGCGCGCAGGCGCAGGGGTCGCTCTACAAAGGCCGCCCGGTCGGAACCTTCGGGGACTTCGGATGCTTCTCGCTGGGCTCGGGGAAGAACATCGCGGCCGGCGAGTGCGGCGCGCTGGTCTGCCGGACGCGGGAGCACTTCGAACGCGCGCTGCTGGCGGGCATGCACCCGGCGCGGAACTTCGCGGAGATTCAGGATCCCGAGCGGCGCAAGTGGATCGACAGCTTGATCTACACGTACCGCGTCAACGCCATCAGCGCGGGGCTGGCGGTGAAGCAAATGGACCGGCTGGACGAGATGAACGGCTGGCGGCGCGCGAATGCGCGCGGGCTGGCTGAGCGGCTGGCCGGGGTGCCGGGCATCCGCCCGCAGCGCCTGCCGGCCGACCGCGATCCGGCGTGGCATATGATCACCTGGACTTTCGTGCCCGAAGAAGTTCCCGGCGTGACGCGCAAGCAGTACGTCAAAGCGCTGCAGGCCGAAGGGGTGCCCCTAGGGAGCGGCTACGTCGGGACGCCAATCCACCTGCGCCCGGTCTTCCAGCAGAAGCGCACGCATTTCGGGCGGGGCTATCCGTGGGCGGCGCATCCGGAGGGCGAACGCATCGTGTACCGCGCGGGCGATTGCCCGGTGGCCGAGCGGCGCTGCGCGGAACTGGACCTGACGCTGGGCGGCGGCGCGTGGATGCGCGACGAAGCGCTGCTGCTGGACCAGATCGCCGCGGCCTTCCGGAAAGTAACTTCGCAAATCGAACGCGTGAAGGAGATCCAGGCATGAAGACCGTTTTCGTGGCGGCCTACGATACCGAAGCGGCGGACCGTTGCCGAAAGGCATGCGAACGGATCGTCGAAGTGCATCACGAGATGAACGTGCCGGGTACGTTCTTCATCGTCTCGAAGCTGCTCGAAGGCGCCGAGCGGACGGACTACAAGCGGCTGCTGGACGCGCCGAAGTTCGAGATCGCGAGCCACAGCGCGACTCATCCGCTTCTGCGCGACCATCCGGCGCTGGACGGAAAGGGCGTCTCGTGGGAGCAGGTGCAGACGGAAGTGCGCGGAAGTAAGGCGACGATCGAAGACTGCTTCGGGCGTCCGTGCATCGGCTTCCGCACGCCGTGCGGTTTCGAAGACGGCCTGGGCGACCGGGCCTTGATCGAACTGGTCGCGCAAAGCGGGTACGCGTATTCGAGCAGCGTCGGCTGGGGTCCGAAGTACTCGCTCCCGGTGCCGATCCTGCCCGTGCGCACCTACGCGGCCGAGGGCTGTCCCGACTTGTGGGAGTATCCGCTGCAGGGCTGGCACGAAAACGTACTGAAGGGGCACAACGCGACGCCGGGGCGCTTCCTGCTCTGGCCGCCCGTGTACCCCGATCACGTCGTCACGCGCTTCGTGAAGACGCCGGAAGAAGAGTTCGAAGTGCATCGCTACTTCATCGACAAGGCGATCGAATTGGAGCACGAATACGCTACGCTGATCTGGCATCCGTGGTCGCTGGGCAAGTTCGATCCCGAGATGCGCATGCTGAAGCTGTGTTTCGAGTACGTGCGCGCGCGGGGCCTGGAGTGCATCACCTTCGCCGAGTTGCACGCGCGCCAGGGACGGATGCCCGCGCGGACGCTGGCGGCGGTACAAGCGTAGGAGGCTCCAATGCCGGCTGCTATGCGACTCTGGATCTTTCTGCTGCTGGCCGGCGGCGTGTTGGGCGCGGCGGAGCAACCCGAAGCGATGGATCAGGAATTCAAAGCGCAGGCCGACGGGACGGTGCAGCGTTACGTCGAACTGCTGCCGCCGGGTTTCGATCCCGCCAAGCCGCACGATCTGCTGATCGCGCTGCACGGGCACGGTTCGGACCGCTGGCAGTACATCAAGGAAGCGCGGGGCGAGTGCAAAGGCGCGCGCGACGTGGCGGCCAAGCACGGCCTGATTTTCGTTTCGCCCGATTACCGCGCCCGGACTTCCTGGATGGGGCCGCTGGCCGAGGCCGACGTGGTGCAGCTCATCGGGCTGCTGCGCCAGAAGCACAAGATCGGGAAGGTGTTTCTCGCCGGCGGGTCGATGGGCGGGACGTCGGTTCTGATCTTCGCGGCGCGGCATCCGGAGCTGATCGCGGGCGTTTCGTCGCAAAACGGAACGGCGAACCTGGTCGAGTACGAGAACTTTCTCGACGCGATCGCGGCTTCGTACGGCGGCACCAAGGCGCAGAAGCCCGAGGAGTATCGCGGGCGCAGCCCCGAACTGATGCCGGAGAAGCTCACGATGCCGCTGGCTTTTACCGTGGGCGGAAAGGATACGGCCGTGCCGCCCGATAGCGTGCGCCGGCTGGCCGCGGCCCTGAAAGCCAAAGGCCGCCAGGACGTGCTCCTGATCGACCGCCCTGCCGCCGGGCACGCCACGAACTACGAAGATACTGCCGCGGCGCTGGAATTCGTGCTCGCCGCCGCGGCAGCCAAGCGCTGAGTCCCGCTTTGCACTTCCCTCCTTTGGCGTGAACTCCTATCGTGCTGGTCACTCCGGCACGAAGGAAGAGCGCGCATGAACGTCGTCGTGGATGGGCGCACCCTGACCTGGCGCGATGCGATCGCGGTGGCGCGCGGCGGCGCGCGTGTCACGCTCGATGCGGATGCGCGCGTACGGATGACGGCATCGCGCAAGATTGTCGAGGATCATGTCGCGGCCGGCGACGTGGTCTACGGCGTCACGACCGGCTTCGGCAAGTTCGCCACGGTGCCGATCGCCGCAGCCGATCGCCGGGAACTCCAGGTCAATTTGATCCGCAGTCACGCCGCGGGC
Organism: Planctomycetota bacterium; assembly: GCA_045863855.1. GTDB lineage: Bacteria > Planctomycetota > SZUA-567 > H5-PLA8 > H5-PLA8 > H5-PLA8. Next base: position 12,796 of record BTVV01000146.1, read on the forward strand.
GTGGGAGATCCGTTCGACGAGGATGTCGTGCGCGCAATGCTGCTGCTGCGCGCGAACGCGCTGTCCGTCGGCGCGAGCGGCGTGCGGCCGGTGGTGGCCGAACGGCTGATCGATCTGCTCAACGCGGGCGTGCATCCGGCGATTCCGGCGGTGGGTTCGCTGGGCGCTTCGGGCGACTTGGCTCCGCTGGCGCACTTGGCGCTGGTCCTGATCGGCGAAGGCGAAGCTACCTTTAAGGGTGCGAAGCTCGCCGGAGGCGAAGCGCTGAAGCGCGCGGGGCTCGCGCCGCTCACGCTGGAGGCCAAGGAAGGTCTGGGCCTGCTGAACGGTACACAGGCGATGGCGGCACTGGCGTGTCTGGCGACCGAAGACGCTCATGCGCTCTTGAAGTACGCCGATATCGCCGGGGCGCTTTCGATCGACGCGACGCTTTCCAGCCGCACGCCCTGCGACCCTGGAATTCACGCGCTGCGCCCGTATCCGGGCGCGCAGGCGAGCGCGTCGAACGTGCTGCGGCTGCTGGACGGTTCGAAGATCGTGGAATCGCACGCGCACTGCGCGCGGGTGCAAGATCCGTACAGCTTGCGCTGCTTGCCGCAGGTTCACGGCGCGGCGCGCGATGCGCTGGCGCACGTCGAAGCGATGCTGGCGATCGAACTGAACGCGGCGACCGACAATCCGCTGGTGCTGGACGACGGACGCGTAGTGAGCGGCGGAAATTTTCACGGGCAGCCCATCGCCATCCGCATGGACTACCTTGCATTAGCGCTGCATGAATTGGGCGCGATCTCGGAGCGGCGCGTCGACTGGATCATGAATCCCAATCTGACCGATCTGCATGCGTTTCTGGCGCCGCTGGAAGGACTGCACAGCGGGTACATGATCGCGCAGTACACAGCCGCGGCGGTGGTGAACGAGAGCGCCACGCTGTGCGGGCCGTCGAGTGCGCACAGCATTCCGGTGAGCGGTAACCAGGAAGATCACGTCAGCATGGGGCTGACCGCCGCGCGCCGCGCGCGCATGGTGCTGGCGAATACGCGGATCGTGCTGGCGATCGAACTGCTCTGCGCGGCCCAAGCGGTGAGCTTGCGGAAACTCGAGACGGGGCTGGGCCTGCGCCCGGTGCTCGCAAGGCTGCGCCGGGACGTCGCGCCGCTGGAACGCGACCGCGTGGTGGCTAAGGATATCGAAGCCGCACGCGCGCTGGTGGAAAACGGCGAACTGCTGCGCGAGGCTGAGGCGGCGATCGGGCCGTTGGCGTAGGTCAAGGACTTGCACCGCGGAGAAGCGCAGGGATGGGAGCAACGGCACTCATGCATTCGGGATGGGCCGGCGAGAGGCCTGCGGCATTTATGGCCTCCCAGTTCTTTCAAAAAT
>BTVV01000147.1:0-14158 GCA_045863855.1 Planctomycetota bacterium
GCGGTTGGGGCATCCTTCGGAGGACCGAAGCTTGAATTACCGCGTTGCGCAACGAGCGGTTTGGATGGTCTGTGCCGCCGGGTTGGTCTTGGGCTGTGCCTGGGGCCAAGCCGTCGAAGACCCGATTGCGGACCCTTCACCCAATCCCTTTAATTCCAAGAAGCTAGAGAAGGAAAGCTATGGCGCGACCATGCGCCATCCGTTCCATCATGTGCGAACCACGTGGGATCGGTATTTCCGCGTATGGCCGGCCAAGAAGGAAGACCACCAGTCCATTACGCTAGGTGCGGTACGTTCGGAGCCTAGGTTCTACCTGGATCGGAAGATCGAGTTCGATGTGTACTGGGGCGAGCGTGGTTCGTTCTACCGCCCGGTCGTCTCGCCGTTCTACCGAGATACGCACGTCAATTACAACTGCTGGAACTACGAAACCGACCTTTGGAACCGCGAACAGCGCGTGGACGTGTTTCCCTTCCTGTACGTGGATCGCCGCGAAGAAAAGCTGATTCAGCGAATGGAGAAGCTGGCCACCTACACGCCGGTCCGGTTGTACGGCGAAGTGATCGTCGTCAGCGAAGGGTATCCCTGGATTCAGGTTCACGAGATGGAAGTTCTGAAGGAACCCGCGTTGGGCGTAGGTTCCTTGCGTGACCTTGAGCAGGCGTGGCTGCGCATGGAGAAGAAGGACTGGACGCTGGCTCTGAACGGCTTCCAGCGCGCCTTGCAGCGCGAGCTTCCATTGAATGCCACTCGCCGCGTGTGGGAGTCGGTGGGCATTTGCTACATGGAGCTTTACCAGTACGCCAGCGCCCGCGAAGCCTTCATCAATCATCTCGAGCTTTTCGGCGGCCCGCGGATTCAGTTGCTCGATGCGCTCAAAGGAGAGCAGCGGGCGGTTCGTTCGCTGGTCCGACTGACGCAGTGCAACTTGCGCTTGGGCAACAGCGAAGAAGCCAAGCAGGCCGCGACGGTGGCCGTGACGACCGAGCCTTCGAACGCGCTGGCGCACGTGGAATTGGGACTCGCGCTCGCGCAGTTGGGCGATTTCCGCCAAGGCATGTGGGAAGTGGATGCGGGCCAGCGGCTGGTGCCGGGCGGCCGGCTGCCGGAGGCCTTCCGCAATCGCGCGCAGATCTACCTGCTGCGCGGCCAGTTAGCGCAGGCGCAGACCGAACTTGAAAACGCGGTCATTCACCGCCCCAACGACGTTCAGTTCCACATGGAACTGGGCGATGTTTACCTGAAGCTGAACCTTCCGGAAAAGGCGCAGGTGGAGTTCGAAAACAGCACGCGCTTGGCGCCGGATCGCCCGGAAGCTTTCCACATGCTGGGAGTCGCGTTCAAGCATTTGGGCGACAAGGCAGCGAAGGAAGACAAGAAGGATCAGGCCGGCGAGCACTATCAGAAGGCTCTGGAAATGTTCGCCAAGGCGCATCAGGTCGACGACCGCTATGCGCCGGCCTATGGCGACCATGCCGAATTGCTGCGCCTGCTGGGCAAGGACCAGGAAGCGAAGGAACTGCTGGAGCAGGGCTCAGGCGCATCCCCGCAGAGCATGCAGATGCAGGAGATGCTCTTCAACGAATCCAAGAAGCAGGGCGACTGGCTGGCCATGGAAAAGGCCGCGATGAAGGCGGCGCTGATCGAGCCGAACAACGCGGCGGCGCACGCTCGCGTGGCCATGGTTCGCGAGTCCAAGCCTGAGCCGGACTGGCAGGGCGCCGAGGAAGAGTACGGCGTGGCCGTGAAGTTGGATCCGGGTCATGCCGAATCCTGGGCGCGCTTGGCTTTCGTGCGGCGCAAGCTGGAATGGTGGGGTCCCGGTGCGAACGCGGCCGCTCAGGCCGTGAATCTGGATGCCGGAAACGCGAACGCATGGGCCGATCTGGCCGCTTGCCGCCGACATCTGGGCGATGTGAGCGGTGCGGTGGAAGCCGCCGAACAGGCCTTTGCCAAGCAGGATAACGCGGCATCGCGGCTGAATCTGGCAATCGCGTACATCGAAAGCGGCAAGCCTGCGTATGCGACCGAAGCGGCCAAGTTGGCGCAGGGGGCTCGAGCGGAATCCTACGTCAGCACCGAGATTTCGAATGCCGAGAGCGTGCTGGGTGCGGCACTGAGCGCCACCGGCCAGCATCAGGAAGCTCTAAACCACTTTGCGCTGGCCGAGAACGATCTGCAAGCTGACCCGTGGCACAATTACTACTACGGCCGATGCCTGGAAGCGAACGGGCAGGCTTCAGCGGCTCGCGAGCACTACGGCAAGGCATGGAAGGATGCGGCGGGACTGGCTGGCGGTTCCAAGCTCATGGAACGCTTGTCCAAGGACGCCGAGAAGGCGCACAAGAAGGCCGAGAAGCTGGCCGATACGGCGTCGGCCATTCAGCCGGCACCGCAGGCTCAACCCGAAGCGCAGCCCGCAGCTCCGCAGCCTGAAGCCAAGCCGGAAGAGCCGAAGCCCGAGGCCGCGCCGGAAAGCGATCACCAGACCAACGGGAGTTCGAATGGCCACTCCAATGGGCATGCGAATGGACACACCAACGGCAAGTCCAATGGCCATACGAACGGGAACACCAACAACCATACCGAGAACAAGCCGCCGGTGATTCGCGTCGAACCGCTGCCGCAGCCGGCCGGCGCCAACGAAGAGAAGGCTCCGGATCAGTCGCGCTAAGTACGCAGAGCCGACGTTCGAATGCCATATGCGGTCCGGGCCAACGCCCGGACCGCTCTTTTTAAGGCCGACCGCGCAGAGGAATACGGCCGCGCGGCCAGGAGTCCGATGATGAGCGAATCTCCGCAGCCCCCCGCGCCGGCTCCTGTACCGCCGGCCACCGAACCGGTTCCCGCCGGCGTAGTGGAAATCGGTATCGACGATTTTGCCAAGGTTCGCTTGGCCACCGCCGAAGTTGTGGAAGCCTCGGCTCATCCCAAGGCCGATCGCCTGCTGATTCTGCAACTCAAGCTGGGCGAACGGAGCAAGCGGATCGTCTCGGGCATTCGCGAGCACTACAGCCCGGAGCAGTTGATCGGGAAGACTATTGTGATCGTGGACAATCTCAAACCTACCAAGCTTCGTGGCGAGGTCAGCGAAGGCATGTTGCTGGCCGTGCGCCAGCCCGACGGCGGATTGCGCCTCGTGACCACCGACGGGCCGAGCGCGAGCGGGTTGGAAATCAGTTAGCTCCAACCCACACCGAACTATCGGCTCTGCTTAAGCTTCCCCATGTGCGATGGTGACGCACCTGACTCATTTCGCCTGCTTAGGGTATTGGCCGGACGCGAATTGAAGCTGGATGTTGTATAGAAGAGGTATAGACCACCGGTGAAATCATCGATCTTGGGACCGCGGCTTTGCTCGGTCGCCGGCTGGCCTCACTCCAGAGGAATGACCCCAGATGCCGCACGTAATCCTCCTCACCTCTGAGTCGGCCTCCGTGTGGACGCTTCAAAACAAGTTCGCAGAGGTGCTGGTGGAACGGGCAACCGGACGCCTGCGCGGGTTGAGCGTTAAACGCGGTAAAAAGAAGGTGGATCTGTTTCAGCAACTGCGCGGCAAGATTCCAGGCTACATCGGTGGGTTGCGCATCTTCGACGAATTGGAACGCAAGCATTACGACGATTTCCATTCCGATCCGCGCGTGCTGGACGCCAAGCTTGACGCAAGGGGCACGCGCCTGACGCTCATCAAGACGTATGCGAATTGTCCGTTTCAAGTGCAGTTGGAACTGCGCCTGGACGGTTCGACGCTGGAATGGGACGTGACGCTCACGCAGGATGCGTCGGTGAATCGCGGAGTGCGCGTTTTTTTCTTCGTACCGCTGATCGCGGGCTGGTACTGCTGGACGGCCGCCAATACGCGCCAGGACGGTGCGCCCCAGGGACTCAACGATCCTTGGATCTTCGACGGCATGAGCAGTTTCGACTTTATGTATAACCAGGGACCGTATGTCGGAGACCGCGAGGTCTGTGTTCCGGTTTTCAGCACTTACGATTCAGCGACGGACGCGGGCTTTACGTTCGCCGACTGCTTCGAACGCAACGTGCCCGCGTCGAAATTTCAATTCATCAACGGGGAACGCACCTTCAATTGGGGCTTTCAAGAGCAACCGAACCTCGACGAGCTGCCTTACTTCGAGCATGTTCACTACCACATCGGGCTGCACGGCCGAAAACCCTGTCAGACGGGCGGGCTGATTTTCATGCACGGCGGACACTGGCGTCCGGGCTTGGGGCAGGTATACGGGCGCTATCGCGACTTTTTCGATCCTCCGGTCAAAGAGATTTGGGAACGGCAGGGGACATTCGAATGCGGCTCTATTTTTACGGCCGATAAAGTGGAGGAATTTAAGAGCTTCGGCGGCAAGTACCTGGAGGTTCACGGGCACTTTCCATTTTATGGCGATTACTATTACGAAGGGGCGAAGAGTTGGAAAAGTATCGGACAGCTCGAAAACGAGCGGCTAGGCCGCCCGGTGAAGAATAACCGGCGGTTATCGCGCGCGTTGATCCTCGAAAAACTGAAAGTGTTGCAGAAGGCCGGGATCTCCTCGCACTACTACACGAACTACACGGACGGCTATATTCCCTGGATCGAGAAGAAGCATCCGGATTCGATCGTGACGTACGAAGACGGAAAGCCCGCGCCCAGCGGCTGGCGCTTTTGCCACTGCATCAATCCCGATCCCGACTTCAGCTACGGCCGGTTCGCGATCGCTTCCACGAAGAAAATCCTCGCCAGACTGGGCAAGCATCTGGACGGCTTTTTCCTCGACTGCTTCCGGCATTTCGATCTCGATTTCGCGCACAGTGACGGCGTGACGATGGTGAACAACAAGCCGGCATTTTCGGTAAACTGGGCTCTCTCGCGGATCCAGGAGCGGATCGGGAAGCTGCTGCAACGCCAGCGCAAGGACTGCTTCGCGAACAAGCCGCGCACGGTTCAAAACATGCGGCACGTGGACGGCGTGCTTCTGGAAGGCCAGGGTGACGGCGCGGAAGTGAAGTATTTCTTCACGTGTATCGCCAAGCCGCTCTTCTTCATGTGGACCGGACTCAAGAAGCCGCAGGAGGAATACCTCAAGCGCAGCGTGGTGTACGGCGGCTGGCCGCGCGATCCGGTATTCCGAAGCAAGACGCCCGCGGAACTCGAGCGCGAGAAGCGCGCCCTGCGCCTGCTGTACGCGCGCTATTTGCCGCTCTACAAACTTTTCGCGGGCCGGGTGCTTTGCTTCGAGCCCGATCCGATCACATTCTCGGATGGTGTGTACGGCCAGCTCTATACGCTGCCCGACGGGAGTTACCTGGCCGGCTGCATGACCGACTGGATTTCGACCGAAGACACGCTGCATTACGCCGAGCCGAAGGAGTTGCGATTTCGGCTGCCGCGAGGCGAGCGGCTGAACGAGGTTTTCGTTTTCTATCCAGGAGATCCCAATCCGCAGCGCGTGATGCCCGTGGACGCCGGCGTCTGGCGGGTGGTGCGCATGGATCGGTACCGCGGCTGCGCGGCGGTCCTGATCCGTGAAGGCGACCAAACGGCGCGCGCGCGCGGAGACCTGCGCGATACGCGGGACTACTGCGGAGATCCGGTCAGCGCCTTCGAGATGGGCACCGGGAACGCGACGGGCGGATAACATTCCTGAAAGGATTTGCGCGACGCTCACCTCGGGCCATGCTAAGAGAAGTACGGCGCGCCATCGCGCCGGGGCTGCCACCTGGAGACGCGTGCAACATGGCCAAGGCCGAAAAGGCAGCCGAGAAACTCGGCATTGGAACCTACTCGCGGCACCTGTTCATTTGTCTGGGACCGGATTGCTGTTCCTTCGGCAAAGGCGAGGAGTCCTGGGAGTTCCTCAAGCGTCGCTTGAAAGAGCTGAAGCTCGTCAATCCCAATCGAGGCGGCGTATACCGCAGCAAAGTCGGCTGTTTTCGCGTGTGTGAAGAAGGGCCGATCGCCGTCGTGTATCCGGATGGCGTCTGGTACAAGAAATGCACGCCTGAGCGGCTGGAGACGATCATTCAGGAGCATCTGATCGGAGGCCGGATCGTTCAAGAGTTCGCGTTCGCGCACAATCCCATGCAGGGACAGCACGGCGATCGATCGTGACCGAGCGCCTCCGAGCGTAGAAAGGGCACCCCCTATGAAACGTGTACTGGTGATTCTCGCGCCGGGCGCCGAGGAGATGGAAACGGTCATCGTGGTGGATGTGCTGAGGCGCGCTGGACTTGACGTGATGCTGGCGGGGCTCGAAGGCACCGCTCCGGTGGCCTGCAGCCGGTCGGTGAAGATCGCCCCCGATTGCGCGCTCTCCGCCGTACAGGGACCGTTCGAGGCGCTGGTGCTGCCGGGCGGCGGCCCGGGCAGCAAAGCGCTGGCGGCTTCGCCGGTCGTGCGCAAGCTGCTGGCCGAGCAAGAAGCCGCCGGGCGCGACGTGGCCGCGATTTGCGCGGCGCCGATCGCGTTGGTGGCCGCCGGTGTGGGGCGGGGGAAGCGCATGACCAGCCACCCGGCGGTGCGCGACGAAGTGGCCGCCTTTGCCACCTACTCCGAGGAGCGTGTGGTCTGCGACGGGCATTTGATCACCAGTCGAGGTCCGGGAACGGCTTTCGAATTCGCCTTGAAGCTGGTGGAGCGGTTGGCGGGAACCAAGGTGGCCGAGGAAGTGGCCGGCCCCATGATTCTGCCTCGCGGCTGATGCAGGTTACGAGTCCCGGGCGGCATGGCGCGTGGACGATAGGCGGACTGGAATCCGGACTGCGTTCAGCGCGAACGGCGCAGGAACTGGTCAGGAATCGGATCTTCTCCGCCTTCGGACGACTGTTTGAGCTGGCCCAATAAAGCTCCCGCCGCAGCGACCAGATGGGCGTCGCGGCTGGATTGGCATAGCACGTCCAGGACCTCGCGCACGCGCAGCGCCCCCGTGGGATGGGTGGTGTGGATCGACAGGAGGCGTTCGGCCGCGGCGGCTCGCTCGGCGAAGAGCGGCGCGGCCAATTCGGCGGCGCGCTTTCTAATCTCCCAATCCAGTTCGAGACCCAGGGGCTGGGCGCGAAGCTCGGCTTCGGCTCGCGCTTCTTCGGCGATCCGGGCGATCAGCTTTGCGCTGGCGTGGCTTTCGGGCAGCAGGTATCCGAATTTCATGGGTGTGTGAAACGCGGGGTCGCCGGGCGGCGACCAAGCCCATGTCATGCGCGGTTCCTCGTCCTTTTGAGGACGATGGCGATAGAGGTTCAAACGCCAGAGCGTGTTTTTTTTCTTGGCCTCTTCGGTCAGCTTCATTTGATTATAAGGCACTTTGACTTCCAGCGTCCAAGCGTCGTTGCCCACTTTTGCCGCGGCTTCGAAGCGCGGGTTCCACTCTTCGCGGAGCTGCATGTTTTGGTGCTTGGGATACAGATGCACGCGGCCGTGCCATTTGTCGGCGGCGGCGTTAACGATGAGCTGGTGGTAGCACTTCTTCAGCGTGTCTTTGTGGGGCTCGAAGAAGATTTCCACCTCGTCGTGGGACCAGATTTCGCCGCCGGCGGTGACCAGTCCGTTGGGCTTGGGTTCCCGGCAACGAAAGCCAAAGTAGAGCGCGTGATCGGAGCAATAGACGTACAGCGTGGTGGGAATTTTAGGTGTGGCGCCGCTGACGCAGTCGACCATTTCCACCTGCGCGGCCTGCTTCCAGACGGGCGCGGACAAGTCCCCCGCGAGCTTTTCCAGGTCGCCTACTTTTGGGGCCCAGAGCAGCGGCAATCCGCCGTACTGCTTCGGCAAGGAACTGGAATCGAGGGGCTTTTCGGGCGGGGCTTCTCCGGCACAAACGGCCCACGCCAAGCACGCGCCGCACAGTAGCGCTAGAAAACCTGCTTGTCGAATCCGGTTGGCGTTCACCCGGATACTGTTAGCACTTTGAAGGAGCCTGTCAACGGGCGGCCAGCGCTTGCAGCGATGCAACTTCCTGAGCGACGGTAGCTTTCAGGTAGCGCACGTCGGAACGATAGGTGAGGAAGCGCACACCGCCTTCGATGCACCATTGTGCGAATGCGACATCCGGCGCCAGGACGCCGAGCCACTTCCGGTGCTTGCGCCCTACTTCAAAGACGCGCGCGATGGCCTTGCGGACCTCCGCGTGCCCGAGTTGCCCCGTCAGGCCCATACCGTGCGAAAGATCGAAGGGCCCTACGTAGAGCATGTCCACGCCTTCAACGGCGGCGATGGAATCAACGGCTTCCAGTCCGGCGACAGTCTCGATCTGGACGGCAACCACGAGTTGCTCGTTGGCCGCGCGGGCGTAGCCGCTGGGATCGGCGGTGCCCCAGCCGGCAGCTCGCGCGCCGGCGTTCAGACCTCGAGTGCCCAGCGGCGGGTAATGCGTCAGCGCCACCGCTTCGGCGGCTTGCTCGGCGGAACTCACCAGCGGTACGACAATACCTTCGGCTCCGGACTCCAGCGCGTACTGTACGGCACCGCGGGTGAGGTCGCGCACGCGGACCACGGCGCTCTTGCCCGGACCGCAACCGTGCGCGGTGCGGACCAGGTGCTCTACGGTTTCGGCGCTAAAAGAGCGGTGCTCGGAATCGATGAGGACCCATTCGAGTCCTCCGCCGAGCAAAATCTCGGTGACCGCGGGATCGGCCAGCATCTGAAAGGCTCCGATGCTGAGGCGGTTCTCGCTCAGTGCGGCGCGCAGCGGGTTATGTCGCGGGGTCGGCACGTTTCGAGATTCTATTCGGGAGCCGAGGCCTGGGTACCCGCCAAGCGCGCCTTTCGCGCTTCCAGTTCGACGTGAAACTGGTCGGGATGAGGAGCGGGGCCGGCCGGTTGCGTGCGCCCCCACCAGTCGGTGAACGTTTCGCCGGACGTGCGCTGGGCCTTGAACGATTCGAGGTATGGCCGCACGGCGCCGGGAATCTCTTCGAGATCGCAAGTCTTCATGGCCAGTCCGGCCATGCGGTCGCCACGGTGCGAGCCGCCGATGTAGACGGCATACTTGTCGATGCCGCGCCCAACGAACGCGAAGTCGGCGTTGTAGGGGCGTGCGCAACCGTTGGGGCAGCCGGTCATGCGGAAGAGAATCGACTCGTCTTGCAGGCCCAGTTCCTTGAGCACTCCGTCGATCCGGTTCATCAGATCGGGGAAGACGCGCTCGCTTTCGGAAAGCGCCAGCTTGCAGGTGGGCAGTGCTGTGCAGGCGATGCCCATGCGGTGCGGGCGCGTGTAATCGGCAGCGGGCAGAATGCCGTGCTTTTGGAGGTGCGCGTCGATCTCGGCGCGGTCGTCCGGGTTCAGGTGGCAGAAGATCACGTTTTGGTTGGCGGTGAGGCGAACTTCGCACTTGAAGCGTTCGACGAGCGTGCGCAGCGCCGTCCGGATTCTCGGGCCGCCGTCGAAGTCCTTGATCCGACCGGACTCGATTTTGACACCGAGGAATAGCTTGCCGTCGCCTTGCTCGTGCCAGCCCAGCCAGTCTTCGGTGCTGCCGAGCTTCAGGTTCTTAGGCGCCTCGAACTTTACGCCCGGCAAGCGCGACTTGGTCTCGTCGATCAGCCACTGCACGCCGCGTTCGACGATCTGGTACTTCAGGCGCGCGTGCTTGCGGTTCTCGCGGTCGCCGAAATCGCGGAAGGTGGCGATTACGGCTTTGGCCACATCCACCACGTGCTCCTTGCCGACGTAATACAGCGGCACGGCCAGGAAGGGGTAGGTGGCCTTCTTGCCGTGATCCATGCCGAATCCGCCGCCGGCGAGGACGGTGTAGCCTTCGACCTTCCCATTGGGCGCATGCGCCACAAACGTGAGATCGTGGGCGTAGGCATCGATATCGTTGCGGGGACCCGCCAGGATCGCGGACTTGAACTTCCGCGGCAGGTAGACGTCCTTATAGAGCGGATCAGGCTCGTCTTCGCGCTTGAGTTTTTCGCCATCGAGCCAGACATCGAAGTAAGCGCGCGTTTTGGGCAGCGTTGCGGCGGAGAGCTGCTGCGCGGCTTCCTGAATATCACGGTACATCGGTTCTGCGAAAGGCGCGGGCGTGGCGACCACGTTGCGCTCGACATCGCCGCAGCCTCCGAAAGTGGTGACTTCGGCCGCGTAGATTTTCTGAATCAGTTCCTTCACGTTGCCCAGCAGCACGCCGTGAAACTGAAAGTCCTGGCGCGTGGTGACGCGCAGCGAGCCGTTGCCCAGGTCGCCGCAGATCTGGTCCATGGCGAGGTATTGCGCAGCACTCAATTTTCCGCCGGGCAGCTTGCAGCGGACCATCAGAATGTAGGCCGGCTCTTGTTTGGCCTTGATCCGCGCCATGCGCTCGTCACGGTCGTCTTCCTGGTACAGTCCGTGGAACTTGATGACGTGCTGGTCGGTATCGTTGAAACAGGCGTCCTTGCGCGCGAGCGTTTCGGCGATGGTGCCACGCAGCCCCTGGCTGTTCTTTTTGACTTCCTCAACGTTTCCCATGGTGCGTGAAGCATCCCCCGGAGTCTATGGTCTTTCCTGCTGCCCCAATAATGCACCATATCACGCACCGTGCATGTGCAGCAAGGTAAGCCGCCCACTAGGAGGGAGCTTAACCGCAGTAAACGATTCAATGCCAGTGGGTTATTGGGAGGGCGAAGCGGGCCGATGGGTGCTAGCGGTCCTCTTCTTCTTCAATCACCGTAGAGTCGGGAGGTGTTCGCCTGTTGATATCGAGGAGGGGTGGAGGCGGTGGCGGTTCGACGGGCGGCTTGGATGCGAATGGAGCAGGTCCCACGGATTCCACGGCGGGTTTGGCTTCGGGATCGCCGGGGAAGCGGACCCCTTGTTTTCGGAAGTAGGTCATCCAGGCCACGGTATCGACGCCATAATCCTCTCCAGTCCATTTCTGGAGGAATCGGGCCGCATCACGCTCCCGAGTCTTAATGGTGAGTTGGAATACGATAGAGGGAATCGCCGGTGGTCCGATGCGCCGGAGGAGAAACTCGGCATGGGAAGCTACGGCGCGATTGCGATGCGACAGATCGGCGGCGAGAATCACAGCCGCGGGCGCTCCGATTTCAACGATGATGTCCTCCAGCTGTTTGATCAGGTCACGGTTTCGCTCCATGCCTTCTTCATGAGGATCGTTCATCGCCGTGATCTTGGCCAGGATCTCCTGGCGCTCGGTCTCCAGGGATTCCAACTGCATGCGGGCTCGATCCGGGTGAATATCCGGCGCCGGCCCCATTCGGAGTTTCTCGATTTCCATCTGCACGATGACCAGCCGTTCGCTCAACTTCTTGGCTTCAGGGGAGATGTCCCGAGCAGCGAAACGAAGTTCTTGGACAATCGTGTCCCATAAGTAGGGAACCCCTTGAGGTCCGAGTTGAACGAAGATTCTGGAGATGCCTTCGCGCGCGCCGTTCCGGTCACGGGTGAACGAAGGGAACTCTTCAGGCCGCACGTTGACTTCGTTGATGTACTGCGCACTTCGAATCAATTCCTGAATAAACCACTTCTGTTTATCGGCCTTGGTCTGGCCCGGAATCATGGTACTACGTGCACGCTCCTCGATGGCTTTGGTCAATTCATCAATCTCGGCTTGTACCGCCTCACGCTCTTCACGGCTTGTCCTTAAAGTACGCACACGCACTTTCAGCTCGCTGAGCCGCTTTTGCATGGATTCCAGACTGGCTAATGCGTCCGACTCGCCGCTGGAATCCCCTGTCCCAAAGCCCAGTTCCTCCTTGTGCTTTTCGAAGAACTCCTCGGGATCCTTGTAGACCATCAAAGGGCTGTGAAAGCCGTCCGCGAAAATCGCGCAGGCCCAGGACGCTACCGCAAAAAACCCGGCGCCAACGGTCCAAGCCGTCAATCGGCCCGGTGCAAAATGCCGCCAGATCGCTCGTGCCATTTCGATACTCCGCAACACCGGGATTCCTGTATCACTCCGACGCCGGCCAACGCTTATTCGTGACGGGAACTTTTGGTGCCTGCTAGACGAGGCCGTGGCTTGGAGTTACGGTGATTGCGCGCCAAACCATTTGGATTCAAAGGAGCTTGAAACTCGTGACCGACCGCTTGAACAGACCTTGGTGCGCAAACCAGGTTCGGCTTACACACGGTACGATGAGGGTCTGGGCCGCTCTTATTTTGATCTTCCTGAGCGGTTGCGAATCGGTGCAAGAGGAAGCTCCGGCGCCGCCGCCTGCCCCTGCCCCTGCCCCTGCCCCTGCCCAAGCGACTGACCTCACTCGCGCGCAAGGCTTCGACGGGGTCTCGGCGGCGGAGTTCGACCCGCAGGCGGTTCTCGCTCACGCGGTTTACCTGGCTTCGGAAAAGCTTGAAGGTCGCCAGCCGGCCACCGAAGGGTGCCGCCTAGCGCGGGATTACATCGTCGAGCGCTTCAGGAAATGGGGTTTGGAGCCCGGCGGTGTAGCGGATGGCGATAAGCGTTCCTATTTGCAGCCTTTCGAATTTGTGAGCGGCGTACAACTGGGTAAAGCGACCCACCTGACCTTCCTTGCGGAAGGGAAAGACAAGCAGGTTTATAAGCTGGAAGCCGATTTTGTGCCGCTGCGTATGAGCGGATCGTTGAAAGAAGAGCAACCCGTAGAATTGGTCTTCGCGGGATACGCGATCAGCGATCCGAAGAACGGTTACGATGATTTCGCCGGTTTGGAGGTGAAGGACAAGTTGGTCGTCGCTTTGCGAGGAGAGCCCGAGACGCCCGCGGGGAAACGTATTGGGAAAGGCGAGGCCGATCCTCACGCACCGCCTAGCGTCTATTCGGATCTCTTCTATAAAGTCGCGACCGCTCGCGACCAAGGCGCGCGTGCGTTGCTGGTGACGACGGGTTTTCGCAACACGACTGAAGCAGAACGCGAAACGTTGCTGCCCTTCGCTCAAGGCGGACGCGTACCCGGCGGTTTGCCGGCGCTGCAAGCCCGCACGCCAGTGGTGGCCGATTGGTTCCGCGCGGCCGGCCTGGATCTGGAAGCCCTGCAGAAGCAGATCGACGCTGAGTTGAAGCCGCAGAGCCGCGCGATGGCCGAGGTCCGGGTATCTCTTGGCGTAGAGATCGAGCGGACGCGCGCGAGCACCGAGAATGTGCTGGGCGTGCTGCCGGGTACGGACCCGGTGCTGAAGGACGAGATTGTCGTCCTCGGCGCGCATTACGACCACCTGGGCCGGGGCAACGAATTCTCGCTGGCCGACAAGACCGACTTGAGCGCCAAGAAGATTCATTACGGCGCCGACGACAACGCTTCGGGCAGCGCGGTCCTGCTCGAACTGGCGCGCGCATTGGGTGAACGCAAGGCCGCTCTTAAGCGCACGGTCTGGTTCATGGCGTTTTCGGCCGAGGAACTCGGCACGCTGGGCTCGCTGTACCTGGTCAAGGAACCGCCGGCAGGGCTGGAGGTGAAACGCATCGCGGCGATGGTGAATCTCGATATGGTCGGCCGGCTGCGCGAGGAGAAGCTGCATGCCATCGGAACCGGAACGGGGCAAGGTTTCGATAAACTTTTGGAGGCAGTCAACGCGCCCTACGGGTTTACGATCAAGACGACGGAGGACGGCTTCGGCGGGAGCGACCACTTGGCTTTCGTGAATCACGGCGTACCGGTGCTGTTCTTTTTCACCGGATCGCATACCGACTACCACAAGCCGACGGATACCGCAGAAAAGTTGAATGCGCCGGGCATGGCAAAAATCGGCGCGTTCGTCTTCGATACGGCGGCGCGGTTAATTCAGGCGCCGCAGCGGCCGGCGTATGTGAAAATCGAGCCGAAGTCGCGCCCGGTGATGGGCATGGGTGGAGTGCGCCTGGGGACGCTTCCGGATTACAGCTTCGAAGGCAAAGGCCTGCGCCTTCAAGGCGTGCGCGGCGGCGGGCCGGCCGACAAAGCCGGGCTCAAGCAGGGCGACACGATCATTCTATTGGCCGGCAAGCGGATCGAGACGATTCAGGACTTCATGAACGTATTGCGGCAGTGTAAGCCGGGCGAAGCGATCGAGATCGTTGTGATCCGCGAAGGCCAGGAAGTGACGTTGAAGGTCACACCCGAACAGGGATAGCCGCCGATCTTCCGGAGAAGCGTGCGCCGGCGCGCGTATAATACGGACGCATGGCGACACGCGTCCTTAGAGCCTCCAGCTACTTCGAGCCCGGCAGGCTCCCGTTGCGGGTGCTGCAGGCGCACCACGGCG
>BTVV01000148.1:0-13817 GCA_045863855.1 Planctomycetota bacterium
CCAGCGCCTTGGGCCCCGTCTACAGCCCCAGCCACCTCGTCTCGGTCGATCGCCCAGATCCCAAGAGCGCTACGATCAAGTTCAAGGAAGACTTTCTCGCCAGCGACCGCGATTTCCGGCTCTACTACGCGCCCACCGCCGACGACGTTGCGCTGCGCATCCTCACCCACCGCCCCAAGGCCGAAGAAGACGGTTACTTCATGCTTCTCGTCCGCCCCGGCGAACAGCTCGACACCAGCAAAGTCCTGCCCAAGGAGATCGTCTTCGTTCTCGATACTTCGGGCAGCATGGCCGGCGAAAAAATGGAGCAGGCCAAGGCCGCGCTCAGCTTCTGCCTCAACCAGCTAAATCCGCGCGACCGCTTTAACCTCGTGCCCTTCAGCACCGAAGTGAAGAGCTTCAACCCCAAGCTGATTGAAGCCACCAAAGAGAACGTCCAGAAAGCCCTGGCTTACGTCGATGCGCTCGAAGCCACCGGCGGCACCAACATCGACGACGCGCTGCGCACCGCGCTCGAAAACGATTTCACCGCCGGACCCGCCAACGCCAAACTCGTCATCTTCCTCACCGACGGCAAGCCCAGCGTCGGGATCACCGACATCAAGAGCATCCTGAAGGACGTCGAGAACTCCAACGGCAAGCCCCAGGCCCGCGTCTTCGCCTTTGGCGTCGGCACCGACGTCAACACCCACCTGCTCGACCGCCTCGTCATGGACGCCGCTGGCACGTGCAGCTACGTCGCGCCGAAGGAGGATTTGGAACTGAAGGTCAGCGACTTCTACGCCAAGATCAAGAACCCCGTCATGACCGACCTCGCCCTCGATCTCGGGCCCTCCGCGCGCGTCCACAGCCTCTATCCGAAGAAGCTCCCCGCGCTCTTCAAGGGCAACGAACTGCTTGTCTTCGGGCGCTACAAGGGCACGGGCAGCGGCGACGCGGTTCTCACCGGCAACGTCGCCGGCGAGAAGCGCGAAATCCGCCTCCCGGTGGTCTGGGCCGAAGCCGACCGCGGCAACGACTTCCTGCCCCGCGTCTGGGCCATGCGCAAAATCGGACATCTGCTCGAGGAACTCCGCCTCGCCGGGCCGAACCAGGAACTGATCGACGAAGTCGTCGCCCTCGCCCAGCAGCATGGGATTGTCACGCCGTACACCAGCCAGCTCGTCCTCGAACCCGGCATGGACCCCAACGCGATCCGCGACGGACGCTGGCGCGGGCGGCTGACCGAAGAGACCGCCGCCCTCGCACCCGGCGCCCCGGTGGCCACCAGCCGCGAACTCCTCGAAGGCGCCAACGCCAATCGCGCGGAACTGCGCAAGGAGGCCGAACAGCGCGCGGGACAGGCCGTGGCGGCCAAGAGCGGCGATTTGGCCGTCTCTCTCGCCGAAGCCGAGAAGCAGCTTAAGGACGCGCAGGGCGATGCCGGATTCGCCGCGCGCGCGCCCAAGCCCGCGGAAGCCGGCGAAGCGCGCGACGACAAATCCGTCGAGCGGCGCTTCAAGAGCGACACCGCCGCGCGCGAACTGAAGGCTCAAGCGTACGCCGCCGACCGCTTGGCGCAGCAGGGCGGCGGAGCGGGCGGGAAGGTTCTGGCCCTTAACGGCGACGAGGCCAAGGAACTCCAGGACTACGTCGAAGCCAGCGCAGAGATGACCATCAAGCAGGCCGCCGGCCGCGCCTTCTACCTGCGCCAGAATGTCTGGGTCGACGGCTCCATGAAGCTCAAGGAAGGCGAAGAACCGGTCAAGCTCGAGGCCTTCGGCAAGGACTACTTCGAATTGCTCAAGAAGCACCCCGAACTCGGCGCGGTCTTTGCGCTGGGCGACGACGTGCTCGTCTCCGTCGGCGGCAAGGCCTACCGCGTCACCGCCCCGGCCGAGAAGAAGTAGCCTCGACGGCGGCAGTCCTATGAACGATTCGCGCGCCTCCGCATGCCGGAGGCGCGCGCACGAAAGGCGGCAAACGGTGCGGCGGTTGTTGCTGGCGGTCTTCCTGGCCTGCGCGGCTTCCTTGGCCGGCGCCGAAAACCGTCCTCCGAACGTGGACGAAGCGGACGTGCGCGCGGCGATCCGCGACGTCGCGAGCCCCGACTTCGAGGTCCGGGAAACCGCCGCCAAGAAGCTCAGCGCTTGGGGATCGGACGCCGTGCCGCAGCTCTTCGCGGCCTTGGAGCAGAAGCCCGATCCCGAACTCGTGGCGCGCTTCGGCAGCGTGAAGACCGTATACGCGTCTTGCGTGCAGCCCGTGAACGGCTTGAGCCTCAGCCTGAAGGCGGACCGCGCGCGCGTCGAGGCCGGAGCGCTCTTCGAGGTCACGCTCGTCCTGCGGAACGAAACCGACCAGCCCCTGGCCGTCTTCCTGGGTATGGAGGCCCGTCTGCCTCACCCTCACCGCAAAATGCTCCGCGCCGTCCGCTGGCCGCTCGGACGGGGGCCGGAGCTCGTCGGCGCGGGCTTGCCCGATCCGGTTCCCAACCGCGTCCAGCCTCCGGCTCCGCCGGCGCCGGTCTTCGTGACCCTTGCCGCCCGCGAAGAACGCGCCCTCCCCGCCAAAGGGACGGTCTGGTTCCGGGGCAGCGAGGCCGCCAAGGCGGCCTTCGAAGCGCCCGCAGATACCAAGGGAGCCTTCCAATTCCTGGCCGATGCCGCGGGCCGGCTGGAACTCCAGGCCGTTCTCGCCCTGAAGCAGGAGACCTTCGCGGCCTGGAAGTCCTATGCGGTCGTCAAGCAACTGGCCGCGCCGGTCTGGCTGGGCGACCTGCGCAGTGAAAGACTCGTTCTCGAAATCGTCCAGCCGGCCGCCAAATAGTTTCGACCTACGCGGCTTTGACCTCGATCCGCGCTACATGCGCCCGCCCGAACCACGGCCCGCGTTACCCTTTCCGCTCCCGGCCGCGCGAAGCGCGCTCTAGCTCTGTCCCGAAACGCTTCGAAGGCGGATGCGCCGCGCGGACCAAGCTCTGCGCAGGTCCTCGCAAGCAGACGCCGAAGAAGGGTTTCGGGACAGAGCCTAAAACAAACGGAACAAACACGAACCCGCCAAGCGCTTGCTTTCATACTCTGCGCGCGTCCGCGACGATCCGGAGCCTACTTCGTCAGCGTCCACCAATGCACGCCCGCCGCCGCGGGCAGTTCGATCCGGTACGCGCCGTCTTCCCGTGCCAGCGGAAGGGCTGCTCCGGGCTTTCCGTCCGGGCCGCACGGGACGAGCTGCAAGCCTTCGACCTCCGACGCGAAGCGCAACGTCGCGCGCACCGGTTCGCTGTGGAAGCGGTTGACGTTTCCTTCTGTGATCGGGCGCACGCGAGCCACCGCCGTCAGCAGCACGCGCGTCGACTTTGAGAGCGGTTCCGCCGTCAGGCTGTTCAGCGCGATCAGCGCCTTCGGCGTCCGCGATTCGGCGCTCAACGGCCCCGCGGTCAGTTTACCGGCTTCGCCCAGCCAGCCTTGTAAGGCCACCCCGCCCGGCGTGACCACCGTCTGCACGCCGCGCTTCAATTCGCGCTTCAACTCGCCGGTGTCCGAGACGATCTCGGCGGCTTCGGCCCCCAGGTAGCTCTTGTGCGGATCGTCGATCGTCTCGACGCCTTCGGCCGGCGTGCTGGCCTTCACCCAAGGCAGCTCTGGGATCGCCTCGAGGCCGATCGTGACCCGGTGCGTCTCCATCAGCGTGCGCACTGCGCGCGACTGTTCGCCGGACAGCTTTTTATCCAGCGCCGTCTCGCGCTTGGCTCGGAGCATCACCGTTTGCTTGGCTTGCCGGACGTCGCGGCGAAAAAAGAGCGCCGCGGCGGGCATCGCCGCCGTCACCCCCGGATCGCCGTAGCTCGACCAGTTGTCGATCCCGCGCGCCCCCGTGCCGAAGATATCCTGGCTGTACCCGTACAGCATCGGCGCGTCCCAGCCTTGCAGCGCCCCCACCGCCGCCCAGTACACCGGCATCGTGAAGCGGTCGCGGCCGGGGTAATGCCCGATGTTGTATTCCGTGATCGCGAACGGTTTGCCGTAAAGCTGAGCGCCGGCGGCGGTATGGAGAAAGTTCGAGCCCGTCCGCGGATCGGCGGACAGCGCTTCGTCCCCGCCGTAGCTGTGGCAATCCACGATCCCGCCCCGCGCCAGCGAGTACAGCGCGCCCATCCCCATCCCGCCCCAGACGTGCCCCGCCGCCACCGGCGGCTTGATTCCGAAGCCTTCCAGATGCCCCAGCATCGTCTCGAAGAATTGATGCTCTTTATCGAGCAGGAAAAGCTTCGCGGGACCGTCGATCCACGTCTTCCACGTCTCGTCCGGAGGCAATCCCGTCCGCGCGCAGAACGCGCTGACTTCGGCCTGGAACATCTTCGTGTGCTCCGGCACGCCCTTGTCCGGGAGCAGCGCGTTGCCGAAGTGGTACACCAGATCGTTCTCGTTGGTCAGCAGCAGCCCCATCACCGCGGGCTCGTCCTTCAGCGCCAGGCCCGTATGCGGATTTACCGCGCCGAGGTATTTCTCCGCGAATTCGCGCATCAATTCGGCAATCCGGGGATTGTAGTAACAATATCCCTTCCCTTCGCTCACTCCGTTCTTGCCCTTCCGAGCCAGCTCGTCGAAGTTCGGAATCTCGTCCCCGGCCTTGAACGGACGCCCCACGTGTACGTCGATCCAGACGTATACGCCCTCGTCCTTCAGGCATTTCACGAACCAATGCAAGTTATCCAGCGCCTGAGCGTCCAGATCGCGGCTGTGCGGCTTCTCCAGATCGATCAGGCACGGCTTCACCCACGTCCCGCTGTCGTGATGGTGCAGCCGGATCAGGTTGAAGCCCAGCTTCGCGATGCGCTCCGCCTGCTTTTTCAGCGCGTCTTTGCTCGATCGGAAGAGCGCATACGCCTGTACGTTCGCGCCCCAGAATTTCACCGGCGTCCCGTCCGCGAAGACCAGCCGTTCGCCGTCCGCTTTCACGAAGCCGTGCTTGCCCGCCGGCGCATCGTTGAGAAACCGCAGGTCCACCGGGCTTTCGTCCGGGTGCAAGGCATCCAGCGGCCATTGCTCCAGCGGTTCCGGCCCGTAGCGCTCGTCCAGCGAAGCGACCACCTCCCCGCCTTCCGGCAGCGTCACCGTCATCGTGAACGGAATCTGCCCTGCCGCGACCTTCTCCGCGAAGAAGAACGTACGGATCGTGTCTTTGCGTCCCTTCTCGAAGAAAATCGAACCTACCGGCGGATCGAACGTCACTTCCAGCGCCTGCCCTTTCACCGCCTCCCAGCGCCAACCCTTCCCGCCTTCCAGCAGCACCGGCTCCGGCGGCGCTTGTTCGAAAGCATCCGGACCCAGCTTCAGCGCGAACTCCAGCCCGCCGCCGATTACGTCGGCCTTCGCTTCTGCGGCGGTCCAGTCGTAACGGTAGATCAGTTGCCGCTCGCTGGCGCGTTTGATCGTCCCGTTCAGCGTCAGGCCCAGGCCGGGCACCGCACCGCCCAACGTGTAACCGCCGTCCCCGTCGCTCTGGGCGCCCACTTTCGGAGCGGCGAATTTCCAGTTCGCCGCCCAGAAGACGTACTTCGCGCCGGCCACGCGCGAGCCGCGGTAGCCGACCGCAAGCGTCCCCTCCGACGTGGCCTGCAATTCCCAATCGGCCGCGTGAGCGCTGAAAGCGCACAGCAGCGCGCACAAGATCGGCATCGTCAATCGCATCGTGAGGCTCCGGGTCGAACGCATTACCATATATAGCGCATACACGGCCCGCACCGGATAAGCGGCGTAAGCAGCGGAAAACGAAAGCCCCTAACCGGCGGCATCGAACCGGTTTAGCTCCCGGTGCGCTCCGCGGCGAAAAGCCGCCCTCATTCAGGCGCGGAAACTAACGGCAAATCGAGCGTTACTTCGGGATAGCGACCTCGCTCAAGCTCTCGAAATAATACTGAAACTTCAGCCGCGGCGTCCCGGGCATCACGCCGATATGCAGCTTCAGCCGCACCGGACCCTCGAACTTCATGCCCTCGTCGTTCACGAACGCGCCGTCTTGAAAAATATCGAGATCGTGGATTACGCAGAGGTGGTCCTCGTCTTCGGACGCCGACTCCGAGTCGAAATCGGTCTTCTTGTCCGGATGAACCAGCAGCAACTCTCCGGGCTCCCAGTGCCGGAACGCACCTTGCCTTTCGGCCGGCGTCACCGTGGCCTCCAGGTGATACCACGCGCGCTTCGCGAAATCGGTTTTGCGTTCGTCGTCGCTCTCGTCCGCTTCGCCGTCCGCATCCCCGGGCTTGGCCAGCTCCGGCGCGCTCGCCGGCACGATCCCGTGCACCACCACCGACGCGCCTTTCAGGACCGCGCTCTTCATTTTGAACGGCGCCGTGAACAGACGCACGAGCAGCCATTTGATAAACCAGATCCCGAAGACGATCCCGCCGAGGACCAGCAGCACGCCGCCCCACCACGGCAGCATTTTGATCAGATAAATGAGCCCCGCCAGCAGTCCGATTAATACCAGCAACACCAGCAGTTTCATGATGCGTTTCTCCGCGCTCCTTTGAATAACGCCCGATTCCCGAAACCTTTTAACGCGCGCCGCCGCGTCCGCCAACCGGATTCCCCTTCCGCCGCGCGCTATGGACGTTTCGAGCTTCCTTTATATGCTGCATCCACATGATCGATTACACGTTGAACGCTTTACACGACGGCGCCGGGCTGGTGCTGCTCAGTTTCGTGTTGCTGGGCGGATTGCTGTACCGCGGGCTTCCGCATCGGGACGACCGCCGCGCGCTCACCCTGGCTTCCGGCTTCTTCGCGCTCACCTTCCTCGCGCTCATCGCCGGCTTCGTGCTCCGGCCCGCCGGACAAACCGGCCCCGATCCCCGCCTTGTGTACGCCTGCGTCTTCGTCGAAGGCCTCTGCCTCCTCACCCTCGTGATCCTGGCCTTTTTCCGCGCGCTCCTCCCCGCCTTGAATTTTCATCCGCCCAAGATTCTGCAGGACCTGGCCACCGCCGCGCTCTGGGCCGTCTGGGCGCTCGTGCTCCTCAACATCGCCGGCGCCAGTCTTACGGGGCTCATCACCACCAGCGCCGTCTTGACCGCGGTGATCGGCTTCGCGATGCAGGATACCCTCGGCAACGTCCTTGGCGGACTCGCCATACAGCTCGACCGCAGCGTCAAAGTCGGCGAATGGATCAAGGTCGGCGACCTGAACGGGCGCGTCGTCGAGATCGGCTGGCGTCACACCGCCATCGAAACCCGCAACTGGGAAACGGTGATCCTGCCCAACAGCCAATTGATGAAAAACAGTTTTCTCGTCCTCGGCCGCCGCCAAGGACAGCCCGAACAGTGGCGCCGCTGGGTCTGGTTCAACATCGATTACCGCCACGCGCCCAGCGAAGTCATCCGCGTCGTCGAACGCGAACTGCGCCGCGCCGAGATCCCCGGCGTCGCCGCCGAGCCCGCGCCCAACTGCATCATGATGAACTTCGACGAGAGTTTCGGGCGCTATGCCGTGCGCTACTGGCTCACCGATCTTAACCGCGACGATCCCACCGACTCGCAGATCCGCGTGCTCGTCTACCTCGCGCTTCAGCGCGCAGGCATTCCGCTCTCGATTCCCGCGCACGCGATCTTCATGACCGAGGAATCCGACGAACGCAAAGCGCGCAAGGCCGGAGAAGCACAGGCCAAACGCATCGCCGCGCTCAAAGCCGTGGACCTCTTCGCGGGCCTCAACGCCGAAGAACTTGCCGTGCTCGCCGAAAAGGTACGCCCCGCGCCGTACAGCCCCGGAACCGTACTCACCCGCCAAGGCGACGAAGCGCACTGGTTGTACATCCTCGTCGAAGGCAAGTGCGACGTGATCCTGCAGAGTCCCGACGGCGAATCGCGCCCCATCGGCACGCTCGGCCCCGGACAGTTCTTCGGCGAATGGGGGCTGCTCACCGGCGAACCGCGCCACGCCACCGTGATCGGCCGTGCCGACGGATACTGCCTGCGCCTCGACAAAGAAGCCTTCCGCTCGACGCTCCAGCAGCGCCCGGAACTCGCCGAGCAATGTTCCAAGCTCCTCGCCGCCCGCCAAAGCGCCTTTCAGAACGCCGCCAAGGAACTCGACGAAGCCGCCCGCGCCAAACTCCTCGCGCAGTCGGCTTCCGATATTCTCGACAAGATCAAAGGATTCTTCGGCGTGTAAGCGGCCGGCGTATCGTAGGCTGCCCTTGCGGTATCCTCTCCTAGCCAAGGAGAAGTTGGGGAGGTGAACGCAAACCTTCCGCGCGAAGCGCTCTCCTTCTGAGTGCGCTTACCTCTCGCTCGCCACCGCGCCCGCCAGCACCCGCACCGCATACCCGCAGCTCAAGCTCCGGCCCGTCGCCGGATCGTGCAGCTCCGCGCGGAAGCGCCCCGCGTATCGCATCGTTCCCTTCAGCACCGGGACGGTCCCGCCGAAGAGCACCAGGCCCTCCGTCGCGCCGGCGCGAGCCAGCAGGTCTTCGGGCGGGCGCAGCAGGCTCAGCGTGCCTTGTTGGTAAAGCTCTTCGGGCCCGTCGCCCTCCTGCACGAAGCTGCGCAGCACCAGTTCGTCCCAGCGCGAACGCAGATCCGTCAGCCGCCAGACGTTCGTACCCGCGATTTTGGGGCAGACCTGCTTGGATTGCAGAATGTCGTGCCGCTCCAGACCCCGGTCGGTGTGATCGCTCCCGACGCCGACGTAAATCTCCTTCTGCGCGACGAAAAAGACCGCCTCGGCCTCGCCCGAAGTCCGCGCGCTGACCACCTCGATCTCCGCGCCCGTGCTCAGATTCCGCGCGGGCACCGGCATGATCAGCGGGATCTGCGCTGGCGGCGGCACGCCTTCGTGCTCCAGCTCTTCGATATGCGCGCGCACCGCCGCTTCGTTGCGCCCGCTGTACCCGGCGCAGATCAGCCGGCGCACGGTGAAGGCCCGCGGAGCGGGGCACGGCTCGGCGTGGACTTGCAGCGAAAGCAACGTCATGAACGCTTCTCCCCAGGCTCGAAGTAGTGGATCTCGAAGAGCAGGCAGCCGCCTTCGCTCTTGAACGGCCCGTGCGGCGTGCCCGGCGGGCGCACCGCGTACGTGAACGGCTCGAAGCGTTCGCCGCCCACGCTCAGGTCGCCCTGCACCAGGAATACCTCTTCCCAGTACGTGTGCTCGAACGGAAGCGTCGTGAACGCGCCCGGCGCGAAGCGCAAGAGCCGCGTGCGACAGCCGTAGCGCCGCGATTCGTCCAGCGATCCGGCCAGCCGCTTCTCTTCGATCCCCGGTGGATAGCCCGGCGGCGGCGACCATCCCCCGCTCAGATCGACCGTGAAGAACTCCAGGTGTTCCTTCAACACGGCTTTTGTCCTTTCAGGCCAGGCCGAAATGCCGGCGCAGGAAATCCAGTTCGCTCTCGTACGGCGTCGGCGTGTCCTTCGTCACCAGCGTGCACTCCAGCCCCAGCGCGTCGTAGCGTTCCTTCAGCAGCTTCCCGTGATTTGGATGGTGAATATCCCCGGTCGTGTCGGACAGGGACATGCGGTAGCTTGTGTACAGCGGCGGAGCGTTCGAGCGCAGATGCGTGATCGCCGCCGAGTCGATCATCTTCCAATTGGCTTCAGGCGGCGGATCCAGGATCTGATCCGGCGTGATCCCGAAGAGCGGCGGCAGGCACGGATTCTTGTACGCGTCCCCGGGCAGGTGAATCTTGACGAAGCGCGGATCGTAACTGCACTGACCCTGGTAGACCACGAGGCACGTCAGGCGCGTCGACTCCCGCGCCACCGGATCGGTGCTATGCGGATCCGCCCTATCGTCGCGGAAGCCGATCCACATGCTGATCCCCGCGCCGGCCGATCCGCCCGCCGCCGCGAAGCGCGTGGCGTCCAGGTTCCATTCGCGCGCCTTCGAGCGCAGGAACTGCACCGCGCGCGCGCCGTCTTCCATCGGCGCCGGATACGTCACCTCCGGCGTCAGGCGGTAGTGAATCGAAGCCAGCGAGATCCCCGAATCGAGCAGCCGCTTGGAAGGATCGCTCGACTTCATCCATTCGCGGCTGCTGGCGGCGCTCTTATCCCCGCCCTTGAATCCGCCGCCGTGGATGAAGACCAGCAGCGGTGTCGGACGGTCCGATTTCGCTTTCCAGAAATCCAGCACCTGCCGCGGATGCGGGCCGTACGGCACGTTTGCGTAATCCGGCGCCACCGCCGGCGCTTCCGTTTCCGGCTTCGGACTCGCCGGCGCGGCGACGCCCGCGTCGGGAACGACCCGCGCGATAAGCAGCATCAGCAGGGTCATGCAGAGTATCGTGACGATCATCTTGGACGCCTCGCTTTCTTGGAAGGCCCCTAACCTCGCTTCAAGGTTTCTTGAACAGCCACGCTTTCGTGACCGGATCGGCGCTCAGGAAAGCCCAATACTTCTCGACGAATATCGCCAGCGCCTTCGGCGACGGGTGTACGCCGTCGGCGAAATAGGATCGATCCCACGTGTTGTCCCAGATGTACGGACCCCATTGCAGCCAGGGAAGCTTCCGTCCCGGGCCCGCGAAGGCCGCGGCCGGATCGCCTTTAAGCTGGCTTTCGATCAACCACTTGAAAGCGAACGCCTCGCGCCAGACGTGCGGTTCCTGCCCCGTGAAGTGCCGGAAACCGTCGCAGGTGAGGTAGCAGAGCTTCAAGTTCGGATAAGTCGCGGCGCAGCGCCCCAGCACCGTGGCCAGATCGCTCTGCATCTTTTGCATCTCGCCCGGGAACGGGCCGGCCGGTTGGTTGCCTTTGTTGTTCGCGCCGTGATACGTGGTGTGCAGGAACAGCACCTGCACCTGCAAGGGCGAGTAGCCCGGGCGCTTGACTTGGTTGTTCAGCAAGGTCCAGACCCTGCCCTGCTCGTTCATCAGTTGCGGAAGCTGGTTGCCGCTGACGGCCCCGTTGAGCAACTCGAAGCGCGGATGAAGTTCGGCCTGCTTCGATTCCAGGTGCCGGCCCAAGGCCGTGAAGTACTGTTTGCAGTTCGAATGCCCCGCGACGAGCGCGAGGATGCGCCCGTTCGCCGCGTCGGGTTTACCGGCCTCGTCCAGCGGCTGAATCGTGGCCGCGAGCGCCTCGCCGGCTTTGCGGTGCGCCTCGGGAATCTCGTTTTTGCCGCCCGGGTACAAGCCCGTCTCGCGCCCCTCGTACGCCTCGCCCGACGTGAAAGGCTTGAGCGTAGACGGATCGAACCCGCCGCGTTCCCCCGCCGCCGAATCGCCCGCCGCCAGGACCGCCAACGCCGCAAGCAGCAGATGTAAAATCGCTCTCATTGACCGCACCCCTTTTGGTTGGCCCCAACCCCAACCCACCGCCCGTCCTAACCCACTACCGTCGCCGTTCACTGTCCGCCGTTTACTTTTCATGCCCTACCGCTTCCTACTTCCCCCTCACCATCCATCCCCGCGCCACCGGATCGTTCGTAAGGAAGTCCCAGTATTGCTCCACGAAATGCGCGCGTGCCTTGTCCGCCGGATGAACGCCGTCGGTGAAGTAACTCGCGTCCCACGCGTTGTCCCAGAGGTACGGTCCCCAGCTCAGCCACGGTTCCCGGCGCGCCGCGCCTTCGAACGCCGTCCCTTCCGCCCCCATCAACTGCCGCTCGATCGCCCAGCGGATCCCGAACGCCTCGCGCCACACATGCGGCTCGAAGCCCGTGTGATGCCGGAACCCGTCGGCCGTCAGGTACGCCAGCTTTAGATTCGGGCACAGTTCCGCCACGCGCCCCAGCAGCGTCTCGAGGTCGTGGCGCATCTGCTGATAGCGTGCGGGGAACGGTTCGGACGAGAAGCGGTGAATGTTCTTTGCGCCGTGGTAGGTCGTATGCAGAAAGAGCGCCTGGACCTGCTTGATCGAGTAACCCGGCCGCGCGGTGAACTCCTCGATGTTCTTCCACACCGGGCGCTTCGAGTCGTTCAGCAATTCGTGAAGCTGCTGCCCGCCGACGGCGCAGTTCAGCAGTTCGAAGCGCGGATGCAGCCGCTCGCGCTGCGTGGCCAGATGCTTTTCGAACTCAGCGAAGTACTGATTGCAGTTCGAATGCCCCATCACGATGGCCAGGATGCGCCCGTTGCGCTCGTCCACGTTCCCGTCCGCGTCCAGCGGCTGGATCGAAGCCGCCAGCCGCAGCCCCGATTCGGTGTGCACGCCCGGGCGCTGATTCGAACCGCCCGGATACAGCCCCGTCTCGTAGCGCCCCAGGTACGGCGCGCCGTCGGTGAATTTGCGCAGCGTGGACGGATCGAACGGTTCCAGCATGGTTTCGGCTCCTTGAACTACGGGGGTGGAGGCGAGCACGCGGTCGGCCAGCGCCGGGAACTCCCGCCGCGCGCGGTCCACCGCTTCGAAATCGGCTTCGGCCGTGACGAGCGCTGCTCCGGAATCGCCGGCCGCCAGCACCGCGCCCCACGGATCGACCAACTGGCTGTGCCCGGCGAGCGCGCGGCCTTCGCTTGAGCCCGTCGCGTTGCAGCTAAAAAGAAAAGCGAGGTTTTCGTGCGCGCGCGCTCGGTTAAAGAGCAGCCACGCTTCACGCCGCGCTTCGGGCCAGGCCGAGGCGACCAGGAAGCCCTTCGCGCCGCGGTCGGTCATGGCCCGGAAGAGTTCCGGGAAGCGTAAGTCGTAGCACGTCGCCAGCCCCAGCGGCCCCCACGGCGTCGGCGCCACCGCCGGCTCGCCGCCGCGGCAGAGCCGCTTCTGTTCTTCGCTGCCGTAGCCGAAAAGGTGCATCTTCCGGTAGCGCCCCAGCACCGCGCCCCCCGGACTCAAAAGCACGCTCGTGTTGTACAGACGCCCCGCATCCGACTCGACGAAGCTGCCCATGAACAGATGCAGCTTCAGCTTCCGCGCCGCATCGCTCAGCGCGCGCACCAGCGGGCCGTCCAGCGCCTCCGCGTCCGCCGCGTAACGCTCGAAAGAGAAGTAGCCGGTGGGCCAAAGCTCGGGGAGCAGCGCGAGGTCGCTGCCGCGCGCTTCGTTCAGGCGCGCCAGCGCCCGTTCCAGTGCCGCCGCCTTCGGCTCGCCCCGGCATTCAAGCGGGATGCTGGTGACGCGCATGCTCGCCGCCCTCCACCAGAGCCGCGGACTCCGCGCGGCCGTCTACCAGATGCGCTTCCGTCGCCGCCAGATGCCGGCGCATCGCCAGCACCGCGCCAGCCGCGTCGCGCGCACGCAGTGCATGCAAAATTGCCGCATGTTCGCGCAGCACCTCCTGCATGCGCCCTTCCTGTTCCAGCGCCGTGTAGCCCATCAACAGGATGCAGGCGCGAAAGTTCTCCAGCGTCGCGCGCAAAAGCCGGTTCCCGTGCTGCGCCAGCAGTGCCTGGTGAAAATCTTCGTCCGCCGCCAGAAACTGTTCGCGGTCCCGGTTGTCCGCGGCATCGGCCATGCGCCGGCCCGCCTGCTCCAACGCCTCCAGCGCCAGGTCTTCCCGAGCCGCCAGCCCCGCGACGATGTGGCACTCGATCGCTTCCCGCGCTTCGAAGAACTCCCGCACCTCGCGCCGGCTGAATCGGCGGACCTGATAGCCTCTACCTTTTAAGGGCACCAAGATGCCTTCGGCGGCCAACTGCAAGAGCGCCTCCCGTACCGGCGTCCGCGATACGCCCAGCGTGTCCGCCAACTGGTTTGCCGAATGGACGTCCTCGGCCGACAAGCGGCCGCTCAGCAGCAGGTCGCGCACGCGCCGATAGACCAAGTCTTTCAGGGTCTCGGGGCGAGCGATGGGGCGAGTGGAAGTCATGGAGCGGGTGGCCTTCCTAGCAGCGGATTTTACGAATCCGTATTGCCTCTTTGCTTGCATGTAGTATACTACATGCAACATGGAACGGGC
>BTVV01000149.1:0-13801 GCA_045863855.1 Planctomycetota bacterium
AGGGAGATATACCATGAGCTCAAAGAAAAATGATTCCGTTGGTTCTGGAAGGGAGTTTTGGCAGTTGGTGAATAAGGTAGCACGCGAAGTTTCGGAATGGCCAGAATGGAAGAAGGGTGGCAAATACTCAGCTCCAGTCCAGGCATCAAAAGCAGGCGCAAAAATTGTTCCATCAGCAGTCGAGGATTCACCTAAACCTAAATGATTACTGTAGTTATATCTGAGTAAATCCTTGTACTGGACAAATGTAAACCCCCTCACCCCCACCTTCTCTTCCCGTTTCTCGGCCGGCAGTGCGGCGTCTTGGTGGTCTTTCGCGTACTGCAGCGCGGCGCCGATAAAGTCGCGGAAGAGCGGGTGCGGCTGGATGGGCGTGCTCTTGAATTCGCGGGTGGATCGGA
The DNA here is from genome assembly GCA_045863855.1 of Planctomycetota bacterium. Lineage (GTDB taxonomy): Bacteria > Planctomycetota > SZUA-567 > H5-PLA8 > H5-PLA8 > H5-PLA8. The sequence goes on from BTVV01000149.1 coordinate 402, forward strand.
CAAACGGCACGTTTGTCTGGGTGTGTTTGCGAACAAGAGGCTGGAGGCGAGCGTGATTCGGAAGTAAGCTCCCCGCATGGTTCGCAAGCGCACGTTGGACGACTTCGGCGGCGCCTCGTTAGCTTCCTTCGAGGTTGTGTGCGAGCGTGGCGTTCGGCGCGCTTCTGGCGGCTGAGAAGATCGGCGGGCGTGCCGGTGAGGGTGCCCTGTATGAGCGCCTCTTGTTCGCAAGCTTACCCACACAAATCGGAGATTTGTGCGAGCCACCCGCGGTCGGCTGGGCACGGAGCAACGCCCACGACGCTTGCTTCAGGGCACCCGGCCTTCCCACACTTCGGGCGGCGGAGCCAATCCATCTAGTGGTAGCGCTCTCCGGCGCTCGCCCCGTTTGTGCATAACCCGTGAACTGCTTTCCACTTCGCGGTGCAAAAGCGGTGCAAAAGGGGGCGCCGCGGGCGGTCTTGCGTTGCCGGGTTGTGCCGCCCGAAAAATGAAGTACAAACGCTACCCCGTGGGACCGGTGCGCCGCAGGCGCCGGCTCGCTCGCGGGGAGCCCCTACACGCATGTCTGTCGCGATCGTCTTACCGGCCCGGCTGGCGTCCACACGCTTGCCGAACAAGCTGCTGTTGAGCAAGACCGGGCGCACGCTTCTGGAGCACACGCTGGAGCGCGCGCGCGCGGCTCAGGCGGCGTGGCCGCAGCTCTTCACCACCGTCCTCGTCGCTTGCGACGATAAGGAGCTGGCGGCGGCGGCGCGGCGGGCGCGGGTGGAGGCGGTGATCACCGACCCGGCGCTGCCCAGCGGGACGGACCGGATCGCGGCGGCGGCGGCGGGACTCTCCGAGGCTATCGTCGTTAACCTGCAGGGCGACGAGCCCGAGGTGGAGATCGAGTACTTGAAGACGGTGGCGGAGGTGCTGGCCGGCGGCCCGCTGGGGACGCTGGACGCTCGGATGGGCCTGGCGCCGCCGCAGCCCGAGACGGCGAGCATGGCGACGCTGGCGGTGCCGATCCTGGACGAGGCGCGTTTTCGCGAGCCGAACGTGGTGAAGGTGGTGGTGCGCCGCGACGGGCACGCGCTGTACTTCAGCCGCGCGCCGATCCCGTTCGCGCGGGACGCGGGCAAGATCGAGGACGGCATGCACGTGATCGATCCGCGCACCAAGAAGCCGGCGCGGATCTGGGGCTTTCATCATCTGGGGCTGTACGCGTACCGGCGCGAGTTCCTGCTCGAGTTTCCCACGCTGGCGCCGACGATCCACGAGCGGACGGAGAAGCTCGAACAGTTGCGCGCGCTGGACCACGGGCGGTCGATCGCGGTGCGCTTCGTGCCGAAGCACGTCCCGGGGATCGATACGCCGGAGCAATACGACGCGTTCGTCGAACGCTACCAGGCGCGCGGGGGCGGGCAGGACCAGTCGGCCGATCTGGCCGACGTGCAGGGCGATTGGCTGGACCGCGGAGCGACGTTTTACGGGCACTAGTTTTACGGGCACTAAGAAGGAGCGATCCCTTTGGCCAAGCACATCTTCGTCACCGGCGGCGTCGTATCGAGCCTCGGCAAGGGCCTCACGACGGCGGCGGTGGGGTTGTTGCTGAAGCGCATGGGGCTGAAGGTCAAGCTCCAGAAGCTCGACCCCTACATCAACGTCGATCCGGGGACGATGAACCCGTACGAGCACGGCGAGGTGTACGTCACGGAGGACGGCGCCGAGACGGACTTGGACCTGGGGCATTACGAGCGCTTCACCGGCGATTACGTTTCGCGGCACAGCAACTACACGACGGGGCAGATCTACCAGACGGTGATCCAGAAAGAGCGGCGCGGCGATTTCCTGGGCAAGACGGTGCAGGTGGTGCCGCACATCGTCGACGAGATCAAGCGCTGCATCCTGGCGCTGGCCGACGACGAGACGGACGTGGTGATCACCGAGATCGGCGGCACCGTCGGCGACATCGAATCGCTCCCGTTTCTGGAAGCGATCCGGCAACTGCGCTACGACCTGCACAGCCGGAACTGCCTGTACATGCACCTGACGCTGGTGCCGTACATCAAGGCGGCCGGCGAGATCAAGACGAAGCCGACGCAGCAGTCGGTGGGCGAACTGCGGCGCATCGGCATCCAGCCGGACGTCCTGATCGTGCGCACGGAAAAGCACCTCACCGACGAGCACAAAAAGAAGATGGCGCTTTTCTGCAACGTCGACCGCGACGCGGTGATCGAAGAGAAGGACGTCGAGCATTCGATTTACGAAGTCCCGCTGATGCTGATCGAACAGGGGCTCGACCAGTTGGTGGCCGAACGGCTTTCGCTGCCGGTGGGCCGCCCGCGCATCCGCGACTGGATCGACATGGTGGAAGTGGTGAAACATCCCAAGCACCGCGTGCGGATCGCGGTGGCGGGGAAGTACATCCAGCACCAGGACGCGTACAAGTCGGTCTACGAAGCGCTGAAGCACGCCGGGATCGCGCACAAGACCGAAGTGGAACTGCTGCCGATCGAGGCGGAGGACTTCGAGAAGCGCAACGGGCTCAAGCGCTTCAACAAAGACAAGCCGCACGGCATCCTGGTGCCCGGCGGGTTCGGGCAGCGCGGGACCGAGGGGAAAGTCGCGGCCATCCGTTTCGCCCGCGAGAACCGCATCCCGTACTTCGGCCTCTGCCTGGGCATGCAGCTCGCCGTGATCGAGTTCGGCCGCAACGTCTGCGGGCTGGACAGCGCCACCAGCAGCGAGTTCGATCCCAAGAGCGCGCAGTGCGTGATCGACCTGATGCCCGACCAGCGCGAGATCGCTCAGAAGGGCGGGACCATGCGCCTGGGGGCGTATCCGTGCGCGCTGCGGGACGGGACGAAGGCGCGCGCGGCGTATGCGGCGGAGCAGGTCAGCGAACGCCACCGCCACCGCTACGAATTCAACAACCAGTACCGCGAACAGTACGAACACCGCGGCATGATCTTCTCGGGCCTGAGCCCCGACGGGCGGCTGGTGGAGATCGTGGAGCTGGCCGATCATCCGTGGTTCGTGGCGGTGCAGTTCCATCCGGAGTTCAAGAGCACGCCGATTCAGCCGCACCCGCTCTTCCGGGACTTTCTCGGGGCGTCGTTGCAGTACGCGAAGGAGCACCAGGACGCGGCGCTGACGGCGGAGAAGCGGGAGGAGAAAGTGGGGTGAAGGCCGTTCGCCCGCGGGACAGTGGGCCGGGGCGAAAGAGGCTTGTCCGCGCGTAGCGCCGTGCCCCGGAACTTCCTAAGAATTGCCTCGTCCCATTCCGCCATTCACCCCCAAGCCCTCTCCGTGAACTCCGTGCCTCCGTGGTGAAGCCGTAGCCGTTCGACGCGCGAGGAACTCACCGCTCCCCGTCCCCTACCGCACCGCTTCGAAGTTCCGCGAGACGACCCAGTCGGGACGGGGTTGTTCGACGGGGCGCGGGCGGTTGGCCACGTCGTTGAAGCAGACGATGAAGGTCTTGCGCGGGAGCGGCGACATGTTGTGGTTGCTGCCGTGGAGCAGGTTGCAGTCGAAGAAGAGCACGTCGCCGGGTTCGCCGGTGACGGGGCGGATGTCTTCCTCGTTCACGCGGGCTTTGAGCGTCGGGACGTCCACGCACCACTGCTTGTAGCTGGTCGTGACGGTATCGGCGTAGTGTTCCTGGCGGCCCCAGCGGTGCGAGCCGGCGACGACGGTGAGGCAGCCGTTGTTGAGCGTGGCGCGGTCGAGCAGGACCATGCAGGAGATCAGCTTGGGATCGACGCCGTCCCACATCCAGTAGCCGTAGTCCTGGTGCCAGAGCCAGACGCCTCCTTCGAAGGCGTCCTTCACGTTGATCTTGCTGTGCCAGACGTAGACGTCGTTGCCGGTGAGGGCGCGGACGGGTTCGAGGATTTCGGGGCGGCGGACGAGGGCCTTGAAGGGCGGGCTGTGGCGGTGCGCGAGATAGACCTGGCGGACGGCGCCGCTCTTTTCGCGTTCGCGGTGCAAGCCGTCGGCGGCGTCGTCTCCGTTGAGCAGATCCGGCACGGCGGCGTGGAGTGCCTGGAGGTCCGCCGCGGAGAGCAGGCCGCGGACCATCAGGTAGCCGTCCTTGCGGTATTGCGCGTACTGGGCTTCGGTCCAGCTCATGGTTCGGTCTCCGGTTTCGTTTGTTCGCGGCGTGGCGGCTTAGATCTCGTTCTTATCGGTTCGCGCTTCGCGCGGTTAATCGGGTCCACCTCCCCTGCCCCTCCTTGGCAAGGAGGGGAACCGGCCAAGTCGAATGCGCGTCACGCACGTCCACTTGCAAAGGCACGGTACCCCGCGGCGAGCGCGGGGGCCATGACGAGGTTGCGCCAAAAGTATCGAAGTTATGCTATTATGGTTTGATGCGCATTCGATCCGAAGCTCGGCATTACCGCTGGGAGCTGCTGCCGCGGCTGGCGACGGAGGTGGAGTTCGGCCGGCGCGCGGCGGCGCGGCGCGACTTGCGCGAGTTGGTGGCGATCCTGGCGCGGCAGAGCGGCCCGGACCTGACGCTGCGCAAAATGCGCTGCGCGCAGACGATGAGCGCGTGCCTGCGCGGGGCGCGGCTGGGCGGCGGCCCGAGCGCCGCGCTGCTGGCCGAACATATCGAGGCGCTGCGGAAGCTGAGCGGTTTGAAGAGCTGGCCGGGGGTGCGGCGGGCGCTGGAGCGCTACGTGGACGGCTTGATCGACCGCGTGCGGCCGGCGGGGCGCGGGCGGATGCAGCGGCTGGTGGCCTCGATCCGCGAGGACGTGCGCTCGGCGCTCCACGAGCCCAAGACGCTGGCGCAGTACGCGGCGGAGCTGGAGCTGAGCGCGGGGCATCTCTCGCGGGAGTTCGGGCGCATCGCCGGGCGTCCGTTTCGCGAGGAAGTGCGGCGGCTGCGCTGCGAGGCGGTGCGCAAGCTGCTGCTCGAGACGCCGGCGAAGCTGCCGGAGATCGCTCGGCGCGTGGGCTTGCGCAGCGCGTCGCAGTTGATCGCGGACTTCAAAGCGCAGACGGGCGTGACGCCGGGGCAGTACCGGCGTTCGAACGGCTGAGCGAAGCGTTCACTTCGCCAGCAGCGCCTCGATGCGGGCGCGGCGGTAATCGAAGATGCGTTTGAGCGAAGGTTTGACGAAGAACGGATGGGCCAGCGCGCCGAACGGTCCCCAGCCGACTTCGTAGTCGACGGCGTCGCGCATGCGCGTCCATTCGCGGCCGTCCGTTCCGGGATGCGGCTCGAAGGTGTGCAGGTGGATCCAGCGCCGGTACGGCCCGCGGGCCTGGACGTCGATGAACTTGCGCGGCGGATCCCATTCGAGGATGCGCGTCTGCCAGCCGAAGGGGATGCCGAGGAGGCGCAGGCGGTACTCGATGGCGGCGCCGGCTTTCATCTCGATGGGCAGCGGAGAGACGATGCGGAAATGCAGCCACGGCGGCGTGAGCGCTTCGAGGTTGCTCGCGTCGGCGAAGAAGGGAAAAACTTCGGCCACGGGCCTGGGAATGAGTTGCTCGCGTTCGAGCCGGTGCATGGATCCCGCGCCCTCCAGGCGAAGAATAAATCAAATGCGGCCGCTCGAGTCAGGAAAATCGGACAGCTTTCGGATCGCCTATCCGCTGCTACCATCAGGAATTAGAATCGTCACGCGCCGCGTTCGCGGGATGGTGTATAAGGTTCTTTCTTCCAACCTCCAGGGAACTTGGCATGTCCGAAGAAGCTCCGCCGCCGGCTTCCGATCCGGGTTCGAACACCAGTACGCGCCGCTTGGGCCCGCGCTTCGGGCCGGAGGCGCTGGAGACACTGACGCAGCGCGAGGGGACCGCGCTGGCGGCGCCGACGTGGCGCGGCTGGGTCATCGGGATCGTCTCGGTGGCGGTGCTGTGCAAGGTCGTTCCCGTCACGGATTACGTGCTCAACGGAACGCGCTTAACGCTGAACGTGCTTCCGTTTACGTCGATCTTCGCGGTCTTCGCGCTGGTGGCGGTCTACAACTTGGGACTATGGCTGGTGCGCATACCGCTGGGGCTGACGCGGCAGGATATCGTGCTGGTGCTGTGCATGACGATGGTGGCCAACCACCTGCCGGGCCATGGGTTTATGTCGTACTTCGCGGCCGAGACGGCGGGCGTGTTTCAGTTCGCGGGGACGGAGAACGATTGGCAGACGAACCTGTGGCCGAAGATCGACGAGGGGTTGACGCCGCGGGATCCGGTCGATCCCAATTCCACGGCGATGCGGCCGGTGGAATCGTTTTGGACCGGCATAAAGGCCGATACGCCCGTGCCTTATGGCTCCTGGGCGGGCCCTTACGCGCGCTGGGCGCTGGCGATGATGTTGATGTACGGGCTGATGCTGGCGATCTGCGGGCTGCTGCGGCGGCAGTGGTCGGAGCGCGAGAAGCTCCCCTTCCCGCTCGCGCAAGTCCCTGATGAGATTCTAGATGGATTGGATCGCCGGACGGGCGGCGCGCCTCCTTACTGGAGCGACCGGCTGGCGTGGTGGGGCTTCGGGATTGCGTTCCTGATGCAGAGCTGGAACGCGCTGCCGGATTACTTTCCGATGTGGCCGGAGCTGCCGCTGAAGAACCTCGACTTTGGCTGGAAGTACCTGACCGAGCCGCCGTTGAACCACCTAAATCCAGTATGGTTCGTAATTTACCCGTCCGTCATCGCGTTGACGTTCCTGGTCTCGTCGGAGATCAGCTTCTCGCTCTGGTTCTTCTACTGGGTCCTGAAAGCCGCGGTACTCGTTGCCATTCTTGGGTTTACGTTGGGCGATTCGCACAGCTACTTCATGTGGTCGCCGTACGGGCATAAGGCGATGTTCATCAATCAGGGCGTGGGGGCGCTGATCGGGATGGTGCTGGCCGGGGTTTGGCTCGCGCGGGGGCCGCTTAAGTTGTCGCTCTGGCAGGCTTTAGGACTGGAGCCCGGCGGCGGGGAAGCGGGCGAGGAAGGGATCTCGCCGCGGACGTTGTGGAGCTTGCTGGCGATCTGCTTCCTGGGGCTGGTGGGCTGGCTGCTCTGGGCGAACATCGGGCTGATGTACGCGATCTTCGCGGTGCTGTGCTTGATCATTCTTGTAACCGGCGTGGCTCGCTTGGTTTCCGAAGGCGGCGTGTTCTATCCGCAGGTGATGTGTTCGCCCCTCGAGCTGACGACGCTGCTGGCGCCGCCGGCGACGATGGGGGCGGCGACGCTGGTGCCGCTGACGATGTGGAGCCGGCTCGCGGTCTTCGATTTCTACCGCCTGGCGCCGACGGTGCCGCTGATGACGGCGCTGCAAATCGGGATTTTGCAAGGGGTTAAGCGCCGGCCGTTGTACCTGGGCATCGGCGTGGCGGCGGCGTTGTCGCTGCTGCTGGGCTTCTTCGGGTTCTTCCAGACGGTGTATCGGGCGGAGGGCGGCGCGAGCCAGGGCGGCTGGGTGCTTAACGACTATCCGGTAGGGGAGTTCCGTAAACTCTCGAACAGCGTGACGGCAATCGAAAGTTACGAAAAGCGTATGTCGGAGTACGCGGCGCAGGGGAAAGAGATGCCGCGCGGCGAGGTGCCGCAGGTGGCGCTGCGCGATACGAAGGCGTTGATGTGGATCGTCGTCGGCATGGTTATCCTCTTTGGTATCGTGGTGTTACGTTCGCGGATCTTCTGGTTCCCGCATCCGATCGGGTACGTGGTCTGGGCCGGGCAGCGCGCGATCGGGCTGATGTGGTTCAGCTTCTTCCTGGGCTGGCTGATCAAAGCCGCCATCGTAAAGTATGGTGGGCTTGCGGTTTACCGGCGCTGGAAGCGCTTCTTCGTGGGCATGATCGTGGGCGAGGCCGTCTGCGCGCTGCTCTGGATCGCCCTCGCGTGGTACCACAACCTCCGCGGCGGCTATACGATGCACTTCAACTAAGTACTTGTCTTGCAGCGACTTCCAGTGCCGCTGCGGCTTCGTCGAAGGCCACCGGCCGGCCGCATAACGCGGCCAAGGTCGTGACCGGCCGATGCCCCAACCCGCACGGGTCGATGCGCGCGTAGGGGGCCAAGTCGAGGTCCACGTTCAAGCTTAACCCGTGGTAGGTAATCCACTTACGGCATCCGACGCCGACGGCGCAAACCTTGGCGTCGCCGACCCAGACGCCGGTCATGCCGTCCACGCGGCGGCCGTCGAGGTCGAAGTGCCGGAGCGTGCGCAGCGCGATCTCTTCGAGATTCCATAAGTGCTTGTGAATGGAGAGGTTCCAAGCCTTCAAATGGAGCAGCAGGTAGGCGGTGAGTTGGCCCGGCCCGTGGTAGGTGACGGAGCCGCCGCGGTCGATGCGGACGACCTGCGCGCCGGAAGCTCGTAAGGTGTTTTCATTTAAGGGGATATGGGACGGCTGGGTCATTCGGCCGAGGGTGTAGACGGGGGCGTGTTCGAGGAGGAGGAGTTCGGCGTCGGGGCGGTGCGGGTCGCGGAGGCGTTCGATCGCTTCGAGTTGTCGCGCGTAACCCTCGTCGTAGCTGAGGGTTCCGGGGTAGCGAGTGACGCGGAGGCCGTGCGCGGCGGGGTTCATAGCGGGAGTGTACCGCAGCCGGGTAGCGGCGTCACGGGGGCGTTGGGTATCACGTGTGCTGCGCGAGGTGAGTACGGCAAAGCGCATGAGGGTCAGTGCTATAATTTGAGCTATATTCGCGCCACATCGTGCGCTAAGTGTAAAGCTGTAAAGCGTAAGTGTAAAGTGTAAAGCTAGCTTTACACTTAAGTTTACACCTCTTTTTGACGCGCCTCGAGGCGTGTTAAATGGCGCGGGTAGGGTCGAAGGGGCTCGAAAAAGCCACGTCCTTCCGTGGCCTTTGGCGCTCGGTTTCGCATGAAGCGTATGCCAAGCCGCGGCCGGTTGGGTGACTTCTACCTTGGTCCATGCTAGGCTGGTCCGGAAGCGCGGGGTGTTGAGGGGAGTCTGCGGGTAGAGCGCAGCGCGTGCGAGTTCGTGCGAGTGGCGGCTTGAGCGCGCGCGGTCGGCTGGGGACGGAGCAAGCCGACTACGCTTGCTCCGCAGCACCCGCTACCGGCCACCCGCCACTGGCTGCGAACGGTCGCAACGCAGCGGCCCCAGCTCTAAGACAAGTGACCCGTCCAAGATCGGTCTACCCGGGCCACCGGCTACTCATTTATCTGTTCAACAAGGAACGCATGTATATGAGCACTGAACTAAATGCAGATGGGCGACTCCCTTGCCCGCGCTGTGGAGAATCCATACCCAAAGTAGCCAAGGTTTGCAGATTCTGTAACCATATGCTTGAGGCCGAGAGTTTGGTTCAAGCAGTACCGCAAACTTTATCTCCACCTCAATTAGGCTCAACAGGGCAAGGAACTGCAGAAGGCGCAGAGATAAAGGCATTGACCGCCTCCCCCTCGGGCGCCAAAGGCAATTCAAAAGCTGAATCAATTTGGCGGTACTGGCCGCTCGTGATTACAGGGCTAGTTCTGCTGCTGGCATCGACCAATCGATTTACGCAAGAGGCTACTACTACGAGTTCTTTGACAGACCCGAGTCGGCTAAGCCCAGCAAACCAAGAATTGGTAAATACCCTCAAGGTATTGAATGGGCATAAGGCTGCGATTGCCGAATTATCAAATAACGAAGTACTGGACCTAACGACAGTGTCGCAAGATCGCCTTGATACATTTATTCGAGCGATGGATGATGTTGTCTCAGGATTCAAGGGTATCAATCGGAAGACATTGGAACAAATTCACCCTGAGCTTGTTAGCAAATTTCTGGATCCGTACCTTCAATCCGCAATTGATCTTCGCGATGCCGCAAAACAACGCGATTGGGTTCTCTGGCACAGAGGAGAGAAAAACTTACTTTCTGCGGGCGAGTGGATAATTAAGAACAAAGAGGCATTCAAGAAGGATGGTGCGAGGGCTGAAAGAGAGGGAACAATAGAATAATAGGGGTAACTACTCGTTTTCTCGTCGTCATTTTTTGGAGGACTCTAAAAATGGTATCTGTCTCTGATTATTCCCTCGCACCCAATAGGCCCGGTGAAGGAAATGGGTGAGACTAGAAAACCGCATTGGTATCAGTTACGGATGCGCACCCTGCTTGTGATGGTGATTGTCGTGGGGGCCCTACTTGGGGTTTGCATCCGGAGCATGCCCCAAGACGCTGAGCTTATGGAATTATTGTGCGCCTATTGGTATCTTCCGCTTCTGGGGTTATTCGTACTGTTCTGCATTGCTTTTTTTTCTTGAGCGACCAACAAAATGACCGTCCTCCGCAAACACTCTTCGTGTGGCGGATCAGGATTGCGGGAGTCGTCGAATAAGCAATAGCGTGTACCGGCCAAGGGAATAATAGGGACAGAGACCCGTTTTCTCGTCGGCATTTGGCGGGCTCTAAAATTGTATCCGTCCCCATTTATCCCAGTTATCCGACGGCCATCCAGGAAACATCATTGAGGATCACGCGCTTTGGCGGCCAGGATGGTTTCGGCCGGTTCCTGGATGGATTGGCGGCATTGCGTGAGCGCGGAAAGCAATGCGGTACCGTCGGCGAATCGCTTTTCCGGGTCTTTCGAAAGGCACCGATCCATGAGCGCGGCGGTGCCTTCCGACACGTCCTTGCGAAGCGAAGCAATCGGCGCATGGGCCTCGTTTCGCGTCGCCATCAAGACTTTCATCAACGTATTCGCGGCGAAAGGCGCTTTGCCCGAGAGCAGCGCGTAAAGGGTCGCGCCCATGCTGAAAATGTCCGTCGGCTTGCCGCAGTCGGCGGCGTCCAGGGATTGTTCGGGCGACATGAAACCCGGCGTACCCATGCATGCTAACGAGCCGGTCATGGACTGGCTGAGGGCCTCGCTGCGCGCCAGCCCCAAGTCGGCCAGCTTGCTGGCCGCGAAATGGAGTTTTCCGCCGTCCTTGGGAATAAGGATATTATCCGGCTTGACGTCGCGGTGGACGATCCCGGCCGCGTGAGCGGCGGCCAATCCGGCGGTCGCGGCTATGCAAATTTCCAGCGCGAAGGTTTCGGCGAGGCCGACCTTGCCGAAATCCCGCAGCTCTTTCAAATACGACCCGGCGGATACCCCTGGCACGAATTCCATGACGAGGTAGAAGAGGCCCAACTCTTCGTTGACGTCGGTGACTCCGACGAGGTGCGGAGACTGCACGCTGGCGGCCAATTGCGCTTCGCGAAAAAACCGAGCGACCAAATCCGGCTGCTGTTGCGCAAGGTGAGCGGGCAAGACTTTAACGGCGACTTCCTTGTTCAAGCGAGGATGGATGCCCAGGTAAACCACCCCCATGCCGCCTTGGCCCAGTTTGGCCAATAGCGGAATTCCGCCCAACGCGGGCCGCAGTTGCCCCTCGGATTCTATGCGCGGCGCGTGGGCAATGAGCGCATCGCGCGACAAGTCCTGAAGCGGCAAGGTGGATTTCCGGCTCCCGTCGAGCCCCCTCACGCTCGCAGTCGGCGCGCCGATGCGGCCGGCTTTGGTTTCTGCGTCCGCGATCTTCATCTGTAAAGCGGTCGTATCCATCCCTTGATCGAACCCCTCGCCGCCTTCGGGTCGACGATACTTGCGCGCCTCCTTCGCGTGGGCCGCGGCCCGCGTCAGTTTTGCCGCGCGGTCGCGAGGCTCCGGGGCGACCATCGCTTCTTCGTAGAAATCGATCGCCAGCAAATGGTGAATCCACGCCGTCCTTTGTACGCAGAATCCCTTGGGCCTCTCGTAGCAGATTTCGGACCCCATTCCGCCGCCCGTCTCTGACTCCGGCAGTGCCGCGGCCAATTCCAAATATCGGAGGAAGTCTTGCTGGTATTCGTACAGCAGTTCGAATGGGCCGGAGGATGCCTTGAGCCCGCCTTTGGAGGTAAAGCGGGCGGGGTTGCCGATGCGCTTGATTTCCCCTTTATAGTACCAGACATGACCGTTGTTCTCGTCCAGCGCTCGCAGCGCCTCGATGGTCGCTTCGGCTTTGGTGAAATCGGCCTGCCCGGTTTTGGCGAAGGCCTCGCGCGCCCGCCCGAATTCTTGCCTCAATTGGCGGGCCAGCATTTGCAGGTGCTTGCTGGGGTCGCTATTGGGCGAGGGCGAAACGGCAGCGGCTTCCTTTTGAGGATGCTCCATTCGCTTGCCAGGCAGTGCCGCAAGCCATTCCAGCCGCTGCCGAACGGCCGCATCGAAGTCCTTCCATGATTCGGGGAAGTCTCTGCGACACTTTCCCGAAGGCGTCGTGCACGCCCCTAGCGAGAGCCAATGGGTGGAAAGCCCCGATCGCGGTGAAACCGACTCAAGCCATTGCCCCGCTTCCAAAACCCATCGGCTCAGGCCGAGATTCGCTTCGATTGGATCGTCCGTGAGCAAAAGCCGAGCGCCGGTCTCCGAAAACGCATGGAGGAGTCCCAAATCCATAGGTCATCCCTCGGATGAGTGACTGCTTTTACCACATTCGCGCGGCAATCCTAAGGGCGCATTTAGGTTGTCCTTTCAGGACCAACGATGTGGATGGGCTTGTAGCCCAGGGCGGCTGACCCCTACAAGCCGCAGGCTGAGGTGGACGCCGCAGGCACAGGAGTAAACCGTTCTCTCCAAACGATCGGAGAGGGACTAAGCGCACGGGCGGGCGTTCATCGCGTCCCCGCGGGAGGCCAACGGCTTGGGGCGCTATGGGCCGAGCGCGCTGGGACGCGGGCGGTGCGCTTATCGGAAGCTGCCGGTCTTGCCGGCGCGGGCGGTGTAGAGGACGGGGTCGGCGGATTCGAAGACGAGGGCGTCCACTTTCAGGCGCACGCGGATCGCGAGCGGAAGGCGCCGGGCGTCGGCGTTCGTCACGCCTTCGTCTTTCCAGGCGGCGGCGAAGTCGCCGCCTTTGAGAGTGGCGACGAAGCGGGCCGGACCGGGGCGGCGCGGCACGATCACGCGCAGCGTATGCAGGCCGACCGTCACGCTGCCGCGGTCGTCGAGGATGCCGGCGACCCGCACGCCGCCGACGTCGAGTTCCACGCGCGCGCCCGCCGCGGTGCGGCCTTCGGGCCAGGCGATGTAGCCCGAGACCGAACACGCATCGCGCCCGGCGGCGGCAAAATTCACGCGGCCGGAGAGTTTCAGCTTTTCGACCGGGGCCTGGGCGACGGAGACGGCGAGGGTGCGCGAGACGCTGCCGCCGCGCCCGTCGGAGATCGTGACTTTGGCGCTGAAGGTTCCGGCCGCGGCGTAGGCGTGCGCGACCGACGATCCGGAAGCGCTGGCGCCGTCGCCGAAGGTCCAGGCGTAGGTGAGCGCGTCGCCGTCGGGGTCGGCGGCGAGCGCGGTGAAGCTGACGCTTTGCGCGAGGGCGGCCGGGTTGGGCGCGGCGAAGGGGTCCGATTCGACGACCGGCGCGGTATTGGGCACCGGCGCGGCGTTGACCGTCACGGTGACGGTGTCGCTCGCGGAGAGCG
>BTVV01000150.1:0-13574 GCA_045863855.1 Planctomycetota bacterium
GTGCGTTCGACGCCCAGTTTGTGGAGACTGTTCGTCCCGCATGCCGCCAAGTGTTCGGGCAATCGCTCGATCCAGGCCGGCTGCTCCAATCCCGCGGCCACACGGCAGAGCTGAATGCGCAAATCCGCGTAAATTTTCGCGATCCAAGTACGCGATTCCTCGTCTTCGCGTACCCGAATATCCAGCCTCTCCAGCACCGGAACGCTTGGAATGCCCTGTGCCAGGAAGGCCAGGTGAACCGAAGCTCTAGTTTCGTACACCTCGGCCTGAAGCAGCTTGGCGAGCGCTTCTACATCCGCGGTGGGTGGCTTTTCTTCCGCGGTTTGCGCGAGCGGGAATGCAAGAAGCAGGACCGAAGCCAGCAATGCGAGCAAGCGTCTCATAGGTGGGTTCTCCGATTTGAGTACCTTGCGCGTAAGCAGAGGAAGGTCCAGGCGCTCAAAATTTGCGGGGATAGTTGTCGGCGAGAATTTCGGCGCTGCAGACTCTTCCGGATTCAGTACTTATTTTGGAACGAGTCTTGCATAATGGATCAAGTAAGGAAGCCTGCTTCCAGGGGAACACGATGAGCACTGACCAAATCGACGCCACTTCCGCACCAGCGGCTGTACAGGAACCTGACATCAATCCCACTAAGATGGCTCGTTGGAAGAAAGTACTGCTGGCCATTCCCGCCGGTCTGGTTCTTTTGGCGTTGCTGGCGCTGATTTTGTATCCGTACGTCATGCCCCATCACAAAGTTCCCGAAGTAGCCCCGCGGGTCGTGGCGCCTACGGGCGATCCGTCCCTGGATGGAATCCGCAAGGGATTCGAGTACCTGCGCGTCTACCAGGAGATTGACGGTCACTTTTCGCGTGGCTGGGCCGATCCCAAGCCTGGATTTACGGCGCTGGTGGTTGACGCGTTGGCGCGCATGCCCGTGGATCTGTTGCCCGAAGATAAGGAGATGCTGGAGAAGGCGGCCGAGGCCATCGTGAGCAGGCAGCAGCCCAACGGCAGCATTTGTACTCCTGGTCTAGGCGTCGAAGTATATACGACGGCCGTGAGCGTAATGGCCCTGAAGGCGTTAAAGGATCCCAAGTACGATGGCGTGCTGGCAAAGGCCAAAGACTACCTGCTGCAAGTACAGCGTGGGGTTATGCCGGGCGATCCCAGTTCGGGCGGCGTCGGCTACAATGCCGGATCGCGCCCCGATGGCAGTGTCACCGCGATGTGGGTGGAATCCTTAAAGGAAGTCGGTGTCGACGAAAACGACGAGGCCTTCAAGAACGCGCAGCTTTTCTTCACTCGTCTGCAAAACAACACCGAAACGAACGATTTGCCCGCCGCGGAAACAGCTTTGGATAACGACGGCGGATTCATATACCGTCCGGGCGAATCCAAGCCACCGGACGGGACTAATCGCGAAGGGAAGCGCGTGCCCAAGAGCTACGGCCTGATGAGCTACGCGGGACTCAAAAGCTTCCTCTATATGAACGTCTCGAAGGACGACCCCAAAGTGCAAGGCGCGTGGCGCTGGGTGCGCGATAACTACACGCTCGACGAAAACCGCAACATCGGCGCCGACGGGCTCTACTATTACTACATGACCATGGCGAAAGCTCTGGCGGCCTACGGCGAACCGGTGATCGAGACCAGCGACGGCAAGAAACACGTCTGGGCGAAGGAGTTGACCGAAAAGATACTTTCACTTCAGAAGAAGGACGGTTCGTGGGTCAACCTGGACAGCGCGCGTTGGATGGAGAACGACAGCGTCCTGGTAACGGCCTACGCATTACGCGCCCTGGCGATCAGCCGTGAGTTTATGAAGAACCATCCCGAGCCAGAAGCCCTTTCGGCGCCCGTCTCGAAATAGCACGCACGTCGTGGCTTGTAGCGAAAGCCGGCAAGCGCATCTTGGATACTTGTGCGAGTTTCCTACACGCTCGAACAACGCTCGAGGGGCGCTTGCTTCAAAAATGCAGGTTGCGCGGATTCGATTAGCTTTCAAATTCACCTGTCGACCTACTCCACCTAGGCAAATTATCCCGTATCGATCAATAGTCGAATAAACAAAGGTGAATTCAAGTTGTCTGGTACGCCTCTTGCCGCTCCGCATTTGCGCTTAAGGAGTTCCGCAACGATGCGATGGTACGGCATTACCTTTTTGGCTGCGTTTGTATATTGGTATGGATCGTACGCCGCCCCTTGTTTCGCGCAGGAACCAGCACCTCGAGCCAAGAAACCGGTACGTAGTTTCAGAATGGGTTTCACGCCTTGGCCGTCGGATCTTACCCATGAAGCGGTCGAGGCATCCTACACCTTCGCCGATACGCACGCCGATGTGATAATGCACCACTTCGATAATGGCGTACCTTGGGACGCAGCACTTTCCGGCGCGCCTTTTTCTCAATGGTTGCAGGATGAATGGGCGAACCGTCTTGCGAAGACATCTTCTGGCCAGGCTATATTCCTTTCGATAACGCCTCTTAACTTTCAGCGTACGGGGTTGGCGCTTTACACCGGCGAGACCGATGGGCTGGCGCTGCCCGAACCGTGGAGCGGCTACCGACTCAATCATCCGGATGTGAAACAAGCGTTCACGCAGTATGCGCGCCGCGCCATCCTCTACTTTCAACCACATTACGTAGCACTAGGGATCGAAACCAATATTCTAATTTCGAACGATCCCGCACAATGGGAGGACTACGTCGATTTACATGCTCATGTGTACCTTGAATTAAAGCGTGAGTTTCCAACGCTATCGATGTTTCCTACGATTCAGTACGAGCACTTTCGAGGTATCGAGGAGGCGTCGAAAGCCAATGTGCACCTGCAAGCACCGCGTGTGGCCAATCTAATGCCGTATGCCGATGTGGTGACGCTGAGCACTTATCAATTCGGGCGAGGGCATAACCGGGTCCATGCGAAATACTTCGCTCCAGCCCTCGCTTATGGAAAGCCGGTTGCCATTTCCGAGTCGGGTTCCATCTCTCACCCGGTCACCATCTGGGGTCACTCCATCTCGGCGAAGCCGGGCGATCAAAAGCGATTTGTTTCATTCCTGCTTGCTCAAGCTCGCAAGCATCGTTTTCCATTCGTCATTAACTGGGTACCTATCGATTTCGATCCCTTGCTTGAACATTTAACCGGCGATGCGCATGAAATTGGCAAAGCCTGGGTACATACCGGCCTGGCCTATCCGGACGGTACGCCCAAGCCGGCCCTACGAACATGGGATCGTTATTTCAATCGTTTTGAATGGGCACCTTAGCGGGGGGCATTCTACGCACCTTGGTTGCACCATGCGGTTTTGCATTTAAGTAGGATTTTTAAACCCTAATTCATTTCAATCGGACTGTTTGCACCAAGCGCTTTACCTACTTCTCCATATCGAACCACAGCTGGGTCGGGTATTCTATTATCAATTATCGGGGTCCGATAATAACCAAAAGGAGAGCAAAATGGGCGGTGCAGCGAAAACGTGTTTGGCCGTTCTGGTGTTGGCGTTGTGTGTCGTGAGCGCTCAGGCGGAAGAGACGTCCGTTTCGGGAACGGTCGCGGTCGTTGAAGAGAACAACGAAGTCAAGTCGATCACTGTAACCGACGAGGCAGGCAAGGCATTCAGCATTGTGCTCGACGCGAAAGGCAAGAAGCTCGCCGCTCACAAAGAAAAGAAGGTTACCGTCGTCGGCACCCCCGAAGAAAAAGAGGGCGTGACCTGGATTACCGTCAAGACGGCGCGTCCAGCTCAGGCGGCCGGCGAAGGCAAGAAAACCGGTGAAGGCAAAAAGACTGGGAAGAAGACCAAGAAGACCGAAGGCGAAGCGGGTGGCGGTGGCGATGAAGGCATGTAAGTCAAAATAGTCCGCTTAAAGTGACTCCCAGAATTTGGAGCCGGAAGCGGGAGACCGCTTTCGGCTTTCTTATTTAAGCCGCTCGCGAGCCTCCGCAACGCTGACCAATTCCAGACCCGCAGCCGCGATCCATCCTTCCACATCGGCATCGCAAAGCATTTCGAGATCCGTCTGGCGATTCGAGTCGAATCCTTCGTTCAAAGCCAACGCTTGCAGCTCAGGGGTAAGTTCGGCGGCGTGCGTAATGACATAATTCAGGCCTTCGACGGCGTCGTTCAGCTGGGCCTGGAAGTGGGATTTCTTCGCCTCAAGGGTGACGCCTTTTCCGAAGCTCAAGAACTTCGCCACGGGAAGCTGCATGCCTTCAGGCACCGGCTCAGGCGCATTCAGCTTCAGGAACGGGATGCGGTAGCGTTGCCAAAGTTCCTTTGCCTGCGGCCAATAGGCATGATCCCAGCGCGGTAAGGCGCCCATGTGAGCGTCGAGGTGAGTCGGATTGATGCCCGCCGCGAGTACGCGATCGATCTGAGCGCAAACTTCCGCAAACACCGCCGCTCCGGCATCTTTCGGCAACTCGTTGGCGTTCGAGGGGAAGGCCGTCGGTACTCCGGACCGGCAAAGCTCGCGCGCGCCGGTCAGCGGACCAAAATGGTAGTCGGGGTACTCGCATGTCAACGTAATGTGAACTCCGCACGGAAAGCCACTGCTCTTCGCCATCTTCGCCGCTTCCGAAAACCACGCGCACGGAGCCATCAGATTCGTCTGAGTCAGGAAGCCTTCTCGAAACGCGCGAGCCACACCACGGTTCGCCGCATTGGTGGACGCGAAATCGTCGGCTTGCAGGACCAACAGGCGTGCCATGGTCGCACTCCTATAACAATCGGTTTATTGAAAAGACGGCGCTCGTCTCCTTGAGTATAACCCAACGGAGCTGGGAATGAGGACGGATCGTGCGCGTACATTGCCCTGCTTGCGAACGGCTCACCCGGCCCCTTCTGGGGCGTTGTCTGTATTGCGGCGAGCACTTGGCGGGAACGGCTCTATTGGAGAACCTGCCTCTTCAAGCCGTGGCGCTTGGTGAGTTGGGCGGATCGCGCTTTTACTGCCAGAGCTGCGGTACGTTTCGACGCGAGGGTGGTACGCATTGCCAGCGTTGCCACACGCGCTTGCTGGAATTCGTTCCCAATACCGAGCGGGCGATTGACGTACAAGTTACACGCGTGGAGGTAGTTCCCGAGCCCATCCCCGAACCGCCACGTGAGCACAAACGCAAGAAGCAGAAAGCCGAGAAAGTCACGCCGGTGGAAGTGGCGGCGCCGAGTACTCGTCTCGAAAGCGAAGGCTTTTGCTGGTTTCGCGCCGCGTTCGGATTGCCGGAACTAGGCGAGATTGCCGCCGACCTGGATGTCTGGCGGCGGCGTACCGCTTCCCGCGACAGCGGCCGTCCGCGCGCAGGCTGGCGATTGGCACCCAGTGCCCTGACTTGGCTTCATCGGCGCTTGCGCGTCGCCCCATGGCCCGATTTTCTGAATGCGGCGGTCGGCGGAGCACCGCGGCTCGTACAGGCGATACTTTTCGAAAAGTCAGAAGATGCGGCTTGGCAGGTGGACTGGCATCGCGATGAGTTTATTCCCGTGCGCGTGCACCGGGAAAGCAACGTGTTTACGGCGCCATCCACCAAACACGGAATTCCGCATGTACGCGCCAACGTCGAAACGTTGGCGCGGCTTGTGACGCTGCGCATTCATTTCGATCCGAATACCGAAAAGAACGGTTCGCTGGTTCTATTTCCCTACAGCCAGCGCGTGGCCGATCTCGACGCGCCCTACAACGCCAGACATCGCGGTTCGAAAACTTGCCTTGCCGATCCCGGGGACACGCTGGCCTTTCGCCCGCTCTTGCTGCATCGTTCGTCGAAGCCTACCGGCACGGGCCGCCGAAGAGTGCTGCAACTTCTTTTTGCTGGTCCGCAACCATTGCCTGACGGCTTCGAGTGGCCGGCCGATGCCGTGAACGTTACGCCTTAAGCTCTTAAGTTGGTCTGCCCAGCACCAGCACCTTGAAGCCGCTCAAACGCAGGGACGAGTGATTGAGCCAGTTGCGCGTATCCAGAATCAAGCGCCCCTGCATGGCCTCGGCGAAGACGCGTCCGGAAAGCGCCCGATAGGCGGTGTGTTCGGTCAAGAGCACCGCCGCCGCCGCGTCCTTCAAGCACGCCCCCAAGTCCGAACCGATGGGCACGCCTTCCCACGTCGCCGGTTCGACGTGCGGATCGTGGACCGAAACCCGGAATCCACGTGCGGTGGCCGCATGCGCCATCCGCAGCGCCGGGCTTTCGCGAGGATCGTCGATGTTCGCCTTATATGCCGCGCCCAAGAGCGCCAGCTTCGATCCGGCCGTCAGGTCGCCCGTCGCCGCGAGCCGGTCGAGCATGCGGTCGGCCTGCGTATCGTTGACTTCGCGCGCCTTCTTGAGCAGCTCTGTGTGCTTCGGGAACGCCTGCACGAAAAACCACGGATCGACCGGAATGCAGTGGCCGCCGACACCGGGACCGGGCGATAGAATTTGTACGCGCGGGTGCCGGTTGGCGAGTTGGATGGCTTCCCACACGTTTACTCCCGCGTCCTCGGCGATGCGCGCGAACGAGTTGGCCAGGGCGATATTCACGTCGCGAAACGTATTCTCCATCAGCTTCGACATCTCGGCGGTGAGGTCGTCGGTTAACGCCACGTTGCCTTGGCTGAAGCGCGCGTAAATCTCCTGAGCGTGCTCCGCCGATTCGCGGGTGAACCCGCCGATGATCCGGTCGTTGTTGATCAGTTCGGCGATTGTGTTGCCCGGCAGCACGCGCTCGGGGCAGTAGCACAGATGTACGTCCTGGCCCGGCGCGAGCCCGTGTTCCCTCAGGATGCGCCCCACTACGTTTCGGGTGGTGCCCACCGGAGAGGTGGATTCCAGGATCACGAGATTGCCCGGCTTCACCACCGCGGCGATGGCGCGCGCAGCCGCCTCGACGGCGCGCAGGTCCACGCCGTGATCGGGCGTGACGGGCGTCGGCACGCAGATGATGAACGTATCCGAAGCCTCGGGCTTCACGGCCGCCACGAGGTTGCCGCTTTTATGCGCCGCCGAGACGAGCGTCGCCAGGCCGGATTCTTTGAGCAGCGTCTTACCCGAATTAAGCTGCTCAACCACCTTGGGGTTGACGTCCACACCCAACACCTGGAACCCCGCCGTGGCAAGCACACTAGCGGTGGGCAATCCCACGTATCCTAAGCCCAGTACGCATACCTCTGGCATCGGCAAGGCCTCCCTAACTCACGCCCTGTTCAGGATTTGCATTAACAGGTCCACGTACTTCCGGGCCTGTGCCGAACGGTCGAATCGTTCGAGTACGAAGACCCGACAGCTGCGTCCTCGCGCGGCCCATTCGAGGGGGCAGCGTACACAATCCTCTAGGGTACGCGCCAGCGCTTCCGGATCTTCCGGCGGCACGTACACGCCGCAGCCGGCCGCTTCGATGAGTTCGCGCGCCTCGCCGCCGACGCTCAACACGATCGGACGTTCCATGGCCAGGTACTCGAAGATTTTCGAGGGCAGGACTTCCTGAAAAAGCGGCGTATCGCGCAGCGTCACCAAGCCTACGTCGCAGGCGGCGTAATACTCGGCCAAACGCGCCTTGGGTTGCTGATCGACGAACTCTACGTTGGACAGCTTCCACCGGGCGGCTTGCGCCTGAAGCGCTGCTTTCTCCGCGCCTTCGCCGACGAAGACGATGCGCAGCTTAGGACAGCGTTGCTCCAGAAGTCGCGCGCTTTGCAGGACCGCCTGCAGCGCGTGCGCCATCCCGTGCGTGCCGGCGTAGAGCGCCACGTACCGGTCCTCCCAGCCGCGCTCACGGCGTAGCGAATTCTCGCGCGAACCGGGTTTCCAAAGCGCGGCCTCGATCCCGTTGGGGATGACGGCGATTTTCTCGGGGTCCACCCCGTAGCGGGCGACGATGCCGCGCTTGTAGCCCTCGCCCACCGTTACGATCCGGTCCGCTTGTGCGTACAGGAATGCGGCCAGGTGCGTCAGCACGCGGATCAGGACGTTGTCCTGCATCGCCTGGACGGCCAGGATCGATTCGGGCCACAGATCCCGGACTTCGAAAACGAAGGGCACGCCGAAGCGCCGCGCCAGAAAGTACCCGGCCAGCCCGCACAGCAGATGCGGCGAAGTCGCGACCACGACCTCCGGGCGCCGAACACGCAGTGCGCCGATCGCAGCGGCCGAAAACATGAAACTGGCATAGGAAAGCATTCGTTTAAGGAGGCCTTTGTTGGGTGCCGCCCACAGGTACGCGCGTACCACATCGATGCCGTCACTGCGCTCTCGCCGCATGACCACTCCGCGGTCTTCGGGCGCTTTGATCCCTGTGGGGTGGTTGGCGAATCCGGTCAAGACCGTTACGTCGTGGCCGAGATTCACCCACTCGCGCGCCAGCTCGCTGACCCGCGCTGACGGCGCACCCATCTCGGGCGGAAAGTAGGCGGACACGTAGAGCATGCGCATTCAGGAGGCTTCCACCTGGGTGGTGACCTGAAGCGGCAACTCGCCTTCCCACGCCCACTGCAGCCGCAGCGTCTGGTGTTCCAGCCCGTACTCCGGGTGGTACGCCGCTTCGGCCAGGGATAGCCGTAGGCCAGTAGGGCCTTCGAGACGAACGGCCACGCGCCGGCCTGCGCGGACGACATCCCAGCCACCCGGTGTTGGGGAGGCTTGCCACTCCGGTGCCAATAGCCAGCCGCCTTCGACGCGATGCCGGCCGATCCCTTCGATGCGGTCGCGTACGTACAGGGCCGCTGCGTCGCGCACCTCGACCCGCCGGAAGTGCCGCGGGCTGCCTTCGAGATGGGCGTAGCCGTCGTGATCGGCTTCGGCGCAGAGTCCGTTCGCATCGATACGCGCTTCGACGCCCATGACGCTCGCACGTCGGCCAACGCGGAAAATATGCCAAACCTCGCTGGAGTCCTGACCGTCCACGCAGACCGTGTTGTGTGCGGCGGTGGAGCGGTCGTAGCTGCGCCGCGCGTCGTGGTCGTAACCGTAGGTGCCGGGATCGACGAATAGCCGCGCGCCTTGGTAAGAGACCTCGAGAGCCAGCGTATCGGCATGCGCGTGCCCGGGCTGGTCATCCGGTCCGATCGCGCCTGCGTCAAAGAAAACGCTCCAGGGTTGTCCGTGCCAGACGAGCAGCCCGAAGTCTTTGAAGTGTCGGTCGCCTTTCCTCGCTCGCGCGTCGGCGTGGAGGCCCAGCGCCGCGGCGCCCGTAGTGAGCATGACCTCAGGAGAACATGCGCCGTTGAAACCGCCGTCGTTGAAAAGCACGATGGCTCCGTCGGGATGCCGCACCCACGCGGCGAACTCGGCCATGCGCATCCACGCCGAACGCAGCGCCGCCTGTACCTGGGGATCTGGCACCAGGAGCGCCAGTTGGAGGACGTCGTCCATCACGTGCACATGATACATGGGGCTGCGTTCGAAATGGCCCCCGTCGGGCAGGACCTGCTCTTGAATCTGCTCGGCGGCCAGCCGGGTGGCCGTGTCCAACCAACGGCTGGGTTCGGCGCCCTCAAAAAAGCGCCCGGCCCATGCCAAGCCCACGGCGTCGCGCAGCAGGTGGTTGCCGCGAAGATCCCACTCCAAATGCGCATGCAAATACGCGGCCTGGCGATAAGCGCTGCGAAGCAAGCGCTCCTGGAGGGCGCCTGCGTCCATCCGCAGTACCCGCAGCCACCAAGTGAGGCGCGTCGCGATGGCGAACGAGTTCCAAGCCAGGTCGCGGCTGCCCGGCTTTTCCGGCGCACACCGCTGCAACCACGATTCGAGCAACCGTTCGGCCACCCGCGCAGCAGATTTGCTTTCAGGCTCCGATTCGCGAGCCCAGTGCGTTAATTCATACAGCCAGGCGTGATAATGAAGGGTGATCGACTCCAGGCGATTGGCTTTCTGCCGACCCAGCCGCCAATCCGGATCGGGCAGGTGCAGCGCCAAGGGGTGGTGCAGCACGTCCAAACGGCCTTCGAGAAGCTGCGCCAGGCAATCCGCAGCTTGCGGCTTGGGGCGATGCAAAAGGGGGATCTCAGGAAAGTCCGCACGCCGGCCGGGGCTTTCGAGCGGCTCGGACACATGAGCAGGCCAGCGCCGTGCGAGCATGTTTCTCAAGCGCCAGACGCCTTGCTCGGCCCTTAGGTGCCGAACCGTGCGCAGCCACCGAGCCCAAGTTTGGAGCATCATGCGATTTCGAACGCGATCCCTTCACGCAAGCTGCGCACCGCCAGGATCGAAGCGAGCGAAACCGCGCGCAGGTCGTCCCAGGGAATCGGTGCCGCGCCTCCTTGACTGAGCGCTCGGAGAAACGCTTCGAGAAGTGCGGCGTGGCCTTTGTCTTGTGCACCAAGCTTTTCGGTTTTGATCCGTCCGCCGTGCGCCGTCTGAAGCTGCCGGAAATCGTCCAGCACTCCCACGCGCCCCCCGCCGAAAACTTCCACGCGCTCTTTCGGAAACGCCTTGTCGCCACCCGCTAAGTACGCCACGCTCGAGACCGAACCGTTGGCGTGTCGCAACATGATGAAGCACTGATCGTCGGTCACATCCGGCGCATGCGCGCCGCCCACGCTCTCGGCGAAGACCCGGACCGGCGGCGATCCGGCCAAGTAGGTCGCCAAATCGATCGCATGGCAGGCCTCGCCGATCAGCCGTCCGCCCTCCTGCAACTCGTCCTGCGTCCAATGTCCGGGCTCGATGGCGCCCGCGTTGAAACGCACCGAGATGGTGAGCGGTTGCGCGACTGGCGCCAGGAATGCTTTTAGCTTTTGCACGCCCGGCGCGAAGCGGCGATTGAATCCTGCGGTCAGGATCGGCGCGCCGCTTCCGGACTGGGCGAGGGTCGCTTCGATCTCGCCGAGTTCTTCTACGCTCAGCGCCAGCGGTTTCTCGACGAATACATGTTTTCCGGTACGGAGCGCCGTGATCGCTTGCGCGGCGTGTCGGTTGTGGCGCGTGAGCACGAAAACGGCTCGTACGTTTGGATCGCTGAAGGCCAAGGATTCGTCGGTACCGATGGCTTCGAAGCCGTGCTTCTCGCCGGTGCGCTCGGAAGGAAGCCCGCCGGCGGAAACCAGCAAAATGGGGCGCACGCTTGGTTGCTGCACGAGCAAAGGCAAGAGGGTCAAGCGAGCAAACTGCCCTGAGCCTAGGCATGCGATGCCGATCGCACCGCCGGTCGCCTGAGCGTGCAATTCGATTCGGCGCACTTCGGTGCCCGGTGCAACCTCAGGGTATTCAAGCACCACGCCAAGGTACGGCTCGCGGCCGCTATCCAGCAGCGCGTACGCTTCTTCGGCACGTTCGATGGGGAAGCGATGCGAAACCAGCGGGCCCACGTCGAGCTTTTCTGAGCCCATCAGATCCAGCACGGCCTGCATATTGCGCTGCTCGGTCCAACGTACGTAGCCAGCAGGGTAATCGTGACCGCGCTCTTCGTACTCTGGGTCATAGCGTCCCGGTCCGTAAGAGCACGAGACGACGAACTCGGCCTCCTTGAAGTACAAGGGGCGGCGTGGAAGATTCAAACCCACCGCGCCGACTGCGACGATACGCCCCTTCTTGCGCACGGCTTCGGCCGCTTGCGCCACGGGTTCGTCCGAAGGCGTGGACGCCGCGATCAGGACCGCGTCCGCGCCCAAGCCGTTGGTTGCTTCGGTGATCCGCGCGGGTGTCCAATCCGTACCCACGGCCGCCGCACCCATACGCAAAGCAAGCTCGCACTTAACCGGATCGGGATCGGTTCCGAATACCCGCACGCCAGAGGCGTGCAGGAGCGAAACGGCCAACTGTCCTACCAATCCCAGGCCAATAACGAAAGCCGTCTCGCCCAACTCGAGGCGCGCCAGCCGCACACTTTGAAGTGCGATCGAGCCTATAACGGTGAATGCGGCTCGGTCGAGTCCCACATTCTCGGGAACGCGTGCGCACAAATGCTTCGGCACGCTTACGATGCCCGCGTGAGGGCCGTTGGAAGCAACGCGCTCGCCGGGTTTGAACTCCGAAACGCCGGCCCCGCAGGCGAGCACGACACCAGCCGAGCTGTAACCCAAAGCCAGGGGCTCGTCGAGCTTTTCACGCACTTGCCGGAGCGTGTTGAAGAAACCTTCCTGCCGGAACTTTTCGATCACTCGGCGCACGTGATCGGGCCGTTCACGCGCTTTTCCCAGCAAAGACTTGCGCGCCAACTCTATGGTCTGCCGCTCGGTCCCGGCGCTAATGACGGACGCGGCGTTGGCGATCAAGACCTGCCCCGGCCTTGCGAGCGGATCGGGGAGCGAGGCGACGCGCAAACGGCCGTCGTTGATATTTTGCAGGACCTGGAGCAATGGTCAACCTTTCTCTTTCAAGAACTTCTTCATTACGCGAACTTGTTCCTGCCACTTTTCAGAAGGGGATGGATAATTTTTCTTTAGCGCCATTCTCCCTCCTTCAATCAATCGCGTTCGAGTGTTTGCAGACGATCGAACCTCCATCAACGCCGTCGCAGCATCTACCGCCGAGCGCGGCTCAAAGAACAGGGCACCATGTCCGCACAATTCACGAGCAAAGTCAAGATCGGTCGTCACTAATGGCTTTTCGGCTAAGAAGGCTTCGGGATAGACGGCCGTCGAACATTCCAGAAGTGTAGGAAGGAATACGACATCTGACGAAAGATACAATTCTGAGAATCGCTCATGGGGTATGGCCCCTACCGTATAGAGTCGATCGCCTACGCCAAAGTCCATCGCCATGCCTTTGATCGCACGCCAACTCGACGAATCCTTAGGAATCGTAAAGCGAAATGAAAAATTTTCCTGACCGGCATCCTGCAGCAAGCGTGCGGTTTCCGGTACCCGCTCCAAATCTTTGTGCGAATAGTAAACGGAAGGAACTAGGATAGTCCAAACGTTCGTTGGTTCCGGCCGTCGCGAAATTGACAAGTTGCGGGCAAAGCTCGCACTGAAGGAGTTGCGAATTACTTCAATTCGATCCAATGGAAATCCCAAAAACTCATGCATGCGCTTGCGGACTGTGTCGGTCTCGGCAATCCAGGCGTCTGCCTGCCGGCAGGCCCAGGCTTTTAGTGCGCTGGTAAGACATGCCGCGGCCTTCGTCCAAGGCCAAGGTTCACGAAGGTATTGTTCGACTGGATAGATTAGTTTAGGTAGTGCGAATCCCGAGATATGGGTACCTTCGAATTTCCAATAGGCGGGTCCGAATACTGTGAAGACCAGGTCCGGTTTCACCTCCTTTGCGATATTAGGAAGACTTGTGCCGATTTCGCGAATGCGCTTAAAAACGGAGCTTTGATGCGTTAAGGTGCGGCTACTGGCCAACGCACTGCGCGTGGCATCAGACATCTGAGCATTTACCTCGGCGGATGTCGCGGCATGGAATTCCATCTCGGTCGACTGGGATGCGTGTTCCAGCAACGCAAGCGCGACTTGAATGCCGCCGCCCACGACCACTTGAGTTGCATCTATCAGTATCCGAGGCATGGCTTGAGTCCTATACCTCGGTGCTGGGCTTATCAGTGCGCGCCATAACAATTAGACCATCGCCCATCCGATCCGAGCAGATGAAATTAAGAAGCCAAACAGCTCCCGAAAGCATGCGCGAGAATGCTGTATGCCCAGACAAATGATAGTAGGCCGTATGTGTAGGTTC
>BTVV01000151.1:0-13503 GCA_045863855.1 Planctomycetota bacterium
GCAGCGTATTCAAACGGGCCTCGCGGCGCTTCACGAAGCGCCACGCCAGCACCGCCCAGACGCCCAGCGCCAGAAACGGAAAGCATCGAAACGGAAGGTTCAATTCCGCGCGCGGCGCCCAAGCGTCCAGGCCCGTCCACGCCCAGCTCAGGCCGATGTACCCAATCAGTCCCAGCGAAGCGACGGGGATCGCCAAGCCCCGCCGCAGGCCGGCGCGAATCTCCTCCCGCGCGCCCAAGCATCCCAAGCCGTAAACCCCAAGCGCCACCGCGAACAGCAGCGCCGCCGATACCCCCGCCGCCGCGAGACTCGAAGCCGGATTGTCTAGCCCCATGTGTTGCCTGGAAAACGTGGCCATGCTTCCGCCGGAGAGCAGCGCGAACAGATTGTCCGCCAGCAGCCCCCCGCCCACCTGCCACGCCAGCAGCCCATATCCCAGCCCCGCCGCGGCCAGCGCCGCCGCGTATCCGGCCGCATGCATCCGGCGCAGCCGGCCTCCCAGGCCCCAACCCAGCACCGCGACGCCGTGCGCCAGCAGCAGCGCGAACGCGATCTCGAGCTTCGTCAAGAGCGCCAGCGCCAAGGCGCCCAGCGCCAGCGCAAAATCGAGCGCCTTCCCATTGCGCGCGTGGCGTGCCAGAAAGTACACGCTGCTCAATGCCGCCAGAAACCCGTAGCTCGCCGAGTACGTGTACGGCATTACGAAATTGTGGTTTCCGGTCGTGACGTAGCTGCCGAACGCACAAAGGTACTGGAAGCCTAGCACCGCGCACGCCGCGCCCAAGCGGCCGGTGAACAGCCGCGTCAGCCGGTACAGCACCCACGCGCTCAGGGCCGTTGCGGCAAGACCCAACGCGGCCAGCACGTTCAGGTGCGCGCCAAAAAGCTTGAACGCGCAAGCGTTCACGTACGGCGCGAGCGGCCCGTAGTAGTAGCGTAGATCGGCGTAGAGCCGTTCGCCCTGTGCGAGGCGGCGGGGAATTTCGAACGCCTGACCGGTATCGACGAGCGGGTCGCCGCAGCGTTCCCAGATCAGCCAGGCGTTATGCAGAAAAGCCAGTACCAGCACCGCGGCCGTGCCGAAGCGCGCGACGCGCACCCGAGTGCTCGAACCGGCCGCGGAGGCTTCGGACATGCCGGGATTATAGGAGCGCGCCGGTCTCCGCGCGCGGCGAAAGGCGCGCTACTTCTCCTCTTCTTTCGTGCCGAAGAGCCCGCCGATCCCCGGGATCTTCTTGATCAGCTTCTCGCCTTCGCGCACGCCCTGATCCACCGCCGCGCCCATGCCCTCCCCGAAGGTATCCAGGATCCCGGTCGCCGCACCGGCGATCGCATCGCTAAATACTTCGAAGACGATCCCCGCGATCATGTCCGGAGGCTTCGGATCGGGATTCAAGAGCGTCCCCCGAATGCGGAACGTGCGCATCGGCTCGCCCGTCGCGGCTTTGGCGATGGCCTTTTTGACCGTCGCCGAGATGCCCTCGCCGGTCAGCTCCGTATCTTTGCTGATCGTGATGCTGCCGTCCCAATTAAGCTTTCCGTTCGTCGTCGGGCCGGCGAACTCCGTCGACATCGTACCTTTCCGCACGCCCAGTTTGGCCGACTTCTCCACGCGGCTGTGGAACGGCCCCAGCGGAACGCCCGTCAGTTCGAACTTCTGGTCGAAGCTCAGCGTCGGCCACGAGCCTGTCACGTTCTTCCATTCGACCAACAGGTTTCCGTCGCCTTCGCTGCTCTTCGAAGGGCTGTAGATGCCCAGCGCGCCGGGGTTATCGGCCTTCGCCTCGCTGCCCGGTCCGAACCCGATGCGCGTCATATCGATCTTGAAATCGCTGAAGCGGTGCCAGGCCAGATTCCCGTCGGCGTTGGGTCCGTCGAGTTGAATCGCCGACGCGTCGAGCTTGAAGTCCTCGACCACGACGCCCCCGTTGCCCAACTGCATCCCGGGCTGCCCGGGTTCTCCGGCCGGGGAGCGCAGGCACGCCGCGCGCGCCGTCTGGATGCGCATCAGCGTGTCGGGATCGTTGGGGCCCAACAGCCGGTCGCGAATCTTCAACCCGTGCAAATGCGCGCCTTGAATGCGCATCGGCTCATCCAGCGAACCCGGAACCGCCAGCTTCGCTTTCGCGCCGGCCAGCTCGATGCCTTCTTCCAGCGGCGCGCCCGCCGCTTCGGGATGTTCGGCCGGTTTGGCGGGACTCAACGGCGATCGGATTGCCAGCTCTTCCAGTTCCACCACGAAGGTCGCGGGCTGCGGCAGCGCCTTTCCGGGCGCCGGCAGCGCGATGCCGTCCACGCCCAAATACCCCAGCGTCACCGCCACCGGTTCCGGCGTGTACTCGCTGTTCGGCGCCGTCAGCGCCTTGGGCGTGTGCATCGTCAGCTTGCCGTCGCGAATCCGCATGCTGTCGATATACATCGGTGTCTCGCGCTTGCCCTTGGGCATGCCGGCCAAGAAGGCTTCGAGTGTCGAGGCGCCCTTTGAATCGCAGGCTACCTGAATATCGGCATCGTCGATCGTCAGGCTCTTGACGCGCATCTCCGTCCCCTGCAGCGTCGCCCAACTGACCGTCGCGTGCAGCGTCGGGATCGTGGCAAAGGGCTTCCCGCCCGTCAGCGCCGAGGCCTCCCCGACCTGCAGATCGCTCAACGTCGCGCCCATCGAAAGGATCGAGATCGAGAGCCCGCCCAGCTTCGCGGGAGCGCCCACCGATTCGGAAATCTTCTTTTCCACCGTCTCCCGGTACATCGAGCCCAGCACGAACGGCACGATCAGGAGGAACAACAACAACACGACCGCCAACCCTAACGCAATCTTTCGACCGGTGCTCATGGCCATGGCGACACCCTCGTTCGGCTAACCCATCCGACGCCTGCGCGATTTCGTGCATTCAGCCGTGCGCGCGCATTGCTTGAATAGGTGACGCGATAAGCCTAGCCGATCCCCGAAATGTTTGCACGAGTGCTCTAGCGGGACAAAAAGGGCCTCCAACTCCCGCTCGGAGGTGGTAAGCGTCGGCGGGTCGAGTAAATAGGAATCCGTAGCCGGAGTTTCGGCCCTAACTCCAAAGGCCGGAACGAATAGGACCGGATTTAAAACGTCTCCCGGTCAACGGGACGAAGGTAGACGCGACTACGGCGGAGGGGCTCACATGCGGCAGGCGGCGGCGAGTTTGGCGGCGGTGGGGTTGCTGGTGACGGGTGCGCTGGTGGTGACCGCCGGTCCGGCGGAGGCACAGCGTAAGTTCCTCGAGCGCGTGCGCCGAGATTACATGCTCCATCCACGCGAGATCGGCAAGTGCGACCTGTGCCATAAGCTGGGGCCGAAGGAAGACCCCACGCGCGAGAACATCAACGAGTTCGGAAAAGCCATCCAGAACCACGCCGACTTCAAGCCGCTGGCCGGCAAATCCGATGAATACAAGTTCACCAAGGAGGAACTGGACCTCCTGCAGAAGATCGTGGTCTCGCTCGAAAGCCAGGACACCGACGGCGACGGCGCCACCAATAAGGAAGAACTGGAACTCTCCACCTTCCCCGGCGACGCCGCCAGCAAGCCCGATCCCAAGAAACTCGAAGACTTCCGCGCCAAGAATAAGAAGTAAACTTGCGCCGAACGCTTAGAAACAAAAAGCGCGAGCTTCACTCGCGCTTTTTTTTGAGCCGTTCAATCCGAAATCCAAAATCGAAAATGCTAATACCCCCGCTCGCGCAGCCACTCCTCGGTGATTTTGCTCTTGGCCTCGGGCGCCAGCCCGCGCGCGGCCAGCATCGCCAGCACGTACTTGCCCAATAGATCGGTCTCCACGTTCACGCGCGCGCCGTCCCCGCGTTCGGCCAGCGTCGTCCGCGCCAGCGTTTCGGGAATCAGCGCGACCCAGAACGCGCCCTTGCCGTCGGCGCCGGCCACGGTGAGCGAGATGCCGTCGAGCGCGATGCTGCCCTTTTCGACGATCTGCGGCGCCAACTCGGGCTGCTCCAGCGCGAAATGCCACTCGGCCCAACGCCCGCCGGTCACGCTCTTGGCCACCCGCGCCGTGCCGTCGATGTGCCCCTGGACGAAGTGCCCGCCCAGGCGCTGCCCCGGCAGCAGCGCGCGCTCCAGGTTCACGCGGCTCCCGGCTTTCAGTTCGCCCAGCGCCGTGCGCCGCAGCGTCTCCGGCACCGCATCGAAGCTCGCGTGCGAACCGGCCAGCGTCACCACCGTCAGGCAGCAGCCGTTCACGGCGATCGAATCGCCCAGCTTGGTGCCCTCGGCCAGCGGGCCGATCTCCAATTCGACGCGCGCCTCGCCGCCGGGCTGCGGAGCGAGTCCCAAAACCGTCCCCACGTGTTCGATCAATCCGGTAAACATGCTTCGCCTCAAGCCTGCTCGTTCAGGATGCCGGGGCCGAACGGAGCGACGCGCAGAATCGGGTACTGCGAATTCCACAAGCTCTTGTCGCCCGTCTCGCGCACGCGCTGCCAGAAGAGCCGGCACATGCGTTTGAGCGTCACGCGATGCGCGTCGTTTTCCGCCAGGTTGCGCAGCTCATACGGATCGGCGGCCAAGTCGTACAGTTCGTCGAAGTCGAAACCGTTAAAGACGTACTTCCAGTTCCCGTCCCAGACGATCCGCTGCGTCAGGATCATCCGCCCGCCGAAGTATTCGGCGTAGCCCTGTTCGAAGGACTGCTCGGCGGCCTGGGGTTCGCGCAGGACGCGCGCGAAGCTCCGTCCGTCCGGAACCGCCGGCAGCGCCACCGCGCCGCACAGTTCCACCAGCGTCGGCGCGCATTCGTGCAATCCCACCCGCGCCGAACTCGTCGCGCCGCGCGCCACGCCGGGGCCCGCCACGAGCATCGGGATCGCGTAGACTTCCTCCGCACCGGTGAAGTTCTTGCAATACAGTCCGTGCGCGCCCAGCAGTTCGCCGTGGTCGCTGGTCAGGACCACGAGCGTATTCTCTTCCTGGCCCAGTTCCTTCAGGCGCTTAAGGATGCGTCCGTACTGCGCGTCGATCTCGGTGATGCTCGCGTAATAGCACGCCATCGCTTCCTTGCGCTCGCGGTCGGTCAGGTCGCTCCAAACACGCGCGGCCTTCCGGTAGATCCCCGGCCGTCCGGCCAGATCGTCGTGCACGTTCGGCGGCAGTTCCAGCGCGTCTACGTCGTACCGCGCGAATGCTTCCGCGCCGCAGACGAACGGATCGTGCGGCTCGGTGAGGCTCGCGAAGCAGCACCACGGGCCGCTTTCCCGCGCCGCGCGCTCGATGAACTCCAGCGCCAGCGCCGTCGTCACGCCCATCCCGCGCCGCTCCGGCGCCACGGACGTGACCTGGTAGAAAAGACCCGCGCTATAGCCTTCCGGGAGATCGACCTTCCGTTCGAGCGCCACGCGCGCCGCGGAACCGTCGTTCAATTCCGCCTGCTTGGCCTTCCAGCGCGCATCGCCATGCAGGGCCTGCTCCCGCCAACCGAAGCGCGTCAGGTCTTCGCTGCGTTCGACGTGCCACTTGCCGAAGTAGCCCGTACGGTACCCGGCCGCGTCGAGCCGCTGCGCCCAGTGCGGCTTATCGGTCCGCAGCACCGACTGGTCGTCGTCGACCGTATGCGTGACCGTCAGGACCCCGTGGTTGTGGGGCAAGAGGCCCGTCATCAGGCTCGCTCGCGCCGGCGAACAGATCGCATTGGGTGTGTACGCGCGCGTGAAGCGCACGCCGCGCGCGGCCAGCGCGTCGAAGTTCGGCGTCAGGCACGGATGCCCGGGCTCCAGCACGCGCGCCTGCATCTGGTCGACCATGAGAAAGAGGACGTTGGGGCGCGCGGGCATCGAAGGCTCCAAGAGTGCGATTCGCAGACGTCAGGCACTGGAAATACTAACGCAATTCGAGCGCTTCGCATCCTGGGATCGGCGGAACAGAATCGCCTAGTCGCCCGCCGCCAGCCACGCCCAATCGCCCAGCCGCCCTTCGATCAGCACATCCTGCTCCACCTGCCGCACCCCGGTAACCTGCATATCCAGGCTCTCCGAAACCCGGTCCACGCCGCGCCCACGCACCGCGGTCACCCCGTCGCGCCCGCCGACGATCTTCGGCGCGACGAAAACCGCCACCCGGTCCACCAAACGCGCATCGAGGAAGCTGCCCAGCACTTCCGAGCCGCCTTCGACGAAGACCGAAAGCGCCCCCGCGTCGGCGAGATGCTCCAGGGCCGCGCGGACCGGAAGCAGCGGCTGCCCGCCCTCGTTCGCTTCGGGCGGAACTTCCACCACTTGTGCGCCTTTATCCTCCAGCGCCTTGCGCCGGTCGGCCGGCGCGTCTGGCGTGACGAAGATCACGATCGGACCGCCGCCTTCGGCCGTCCACAGCGGAGCGTCCAGCGGCGTGCGCGCCATCGAATCGAGGATCACGCGCCGCGGCTGCCACGCGGGCTCGCCCTGGTCGGGCAGGCCCAGGCGCACCGTCAGCAGCGGCGCATCGGTCAGCACCGTCCCGATGCCCACCAGAATCGCGTCGTGCTCGCCGCGCAGGCGATGCGCTTCCGCGCGCGCCGCGGGGCTGGTGATCCACTTGCTGTCTCCGCGCGCCGTGGCGATCTTGCCGTCGGCCGTCATCGCCCACTTCGCCGTCACCAGCGGGAGTTTCGTGCGCATGCGCTTGAAGAACGGCGCGTTGGCTTCGCGGCATGCCTTCTCCAGCACGCCGCTTACCACCTCGATCCCCTTGGCCTGCAACGCGTCCAGCCCGCGCTTCGATTTGGGGTTCGGATCCAGGCAGCCCAGCACCACGCGCGCGATGCCCGCCTTGGCGATGGCCTCCGTGCAGGGCGGCGTCTTGCCGTAGTGGTTGCAAGGTTCGAGCGTCACGTAGAGCGTGCCGCCGCGCGCGCGCGCGCCGGCTTCGTGCAGCGCCTCCAGCTCCGCGTGCGCCGCGCCGTAGCGACGGTGGAACCCGCGCCCGACGACCCCGTCGCCGTTCACCACCACCGCGCCGACCACCGGATTGGGACTCGTCCAGCCGCGCCCGCGCTGCGCGAGTTCCAGGGCTTCTTCGAGAAACGGGCGATGCAGGGTCATGATGAGGGCAGCTTCTCCGGCTCGGGCGACGCGCCATCAGGATCGATTGAATGTAGTATCGGTTCCGTATCAGTAGAACTTCACGAATCGGCTTTTGTTGGCTCCAGCCCGAAGATCGCATCCAGAAAACTGTCCGCGTCGAAGGGCTTCAGGTCCGTCATCTGCTCGCCCAGCCCGATCCACTTCACCGGGATTTCCACTTCGCTGCGCATCGCCAGCACCGCCCCGCCCTTCGCCGTACCGTCCAGCTTCGTGATCACCAGTCCCGTCACCCCCGCCCCGCCGGTGAAAACCTCCGCCTGCCGCACCGCGTTCTGCCCCGTCGTCCCGTCCAGCACCAGCAGGACTTCGTGCGGACCGCTGGGCACCTTCTTCTTGATCACCCGCGTGATCTTCTCCAGCTCGTCCATCAGGTTCTTCTTGTTGTGCAGCCGGCCGGCCGTATCGATTAGGAGCAGGTCGAACTTCTGCGCGAGCGCCTTCTCGCAGGCCGTGTACGCCACGCTGTCGGGCTTCGCGCCCTGCTGGCCCTTCACGATCTCCACGCCCACGCGTTCCGACCAGAGCGTCAACTGCTCCACAGCCGCCGCGCGGAACGTATCCGCCGCCGCGAGCAGCACTTTCTGGCCCTGCTGCTTGTAGAAATGCGCCAGCTTCGCCGTCGTCGTCGTCTTCCCGCTCCCGTTGACTCCCACGATCAGGATCACCGTCGGCGCTACATCGGCAAAGCGCGGAGCGCTGTCCTGCGGCGGGAACTGCTTCTTCACTTCCGCTTTGAGGAACTGCGCGATCTGGTCCGCCGACTCGATGGCGCGGTCCTTGAACGCGCCTTGCGCCTTATCGACCAGGTCCTCGGCCAGCCGCGGCCCCAGATCCGCCCCGATCAGCGTCGCGCGCAGTTCGTCGCACTCGGCCTCGCCCAGCTTGCGGCCCACCAGCAGATCGAACCCGCCGCGCAGAACCTTGGCGGTCTTCTGCACGCCCGTCTTGATCGCATCGGTCGCCGCCTTCGCGACGCCGACGACGGTATCCTTGAGCTTCTTGAAGAACCCGAATGCCACGGCCGCAGGCCTCCGCTCGAATCGTTCGCTGCTGAGTTGGCGGGCCCATCTAACCACACTGCGCGCGGAAGTCACAGGATAGAAACGGCTGCGGGACCGATCAAGCCGGAACGGCCGCCGGCGCATGCGCCGCGCGGCTCGCGATCCGCCGGCGCAGATCGGCCAGTTGTGCGGAACTCACGCCTGAGCAGCCCACCACCAGCCCCGGCTTTAGATTCGGAGCGTGGAAATCGCTCCCGCCGCTCACGCCCCGGTCGTAGCGCCGCGCCAGCCCCGCGTAAAAGCGCCGGTTCACGTCTCCATGGGCAGCATGCAGCGCTTCCACCGCGTCGAGTCCGATACGGAAGAGCGGCGCGAGCTGTTCGTCGTGCGGCGGCTGCCCCGGATGCGCCAGCGACGCGATCCCGCCGCTGGCGTGAATCGCCTCCAGCGCCGCGGTCGGATCGAGCGGCCGCTTCTCCACGTGCCCCACTCCGTCGCGGCTGAGGTACAGCCGAAACGCCTCCGGCACGTTCCGGGCGTGCCCCGCTTCCACCAGCGCCAGCGCCACGTGCGGCTTTCCGATGCTGTCGGCGTCCCGCGCGATCGCACGCACGCGCGCCTCGTCCACCTTCACGCCCGCCGCCGCCAGTTGCGCCACGATCTTCGTCGCCCGCGCGCTGCGCGCCGCACGCAACTCCTGCAGCACCCGGCACAGCGGCGACTCGGCGCTCGCATCGAAGCCGTACGCCAGCACATGCAATTCGATGGAGCCCGCGTAAACCGTCACCTCGCAGCCGGTCCAGACCTCGATACCCAGTTCGCGCCCGCGCGCCTGCGCCCGCGCCACGCCGGCCACCGTATCGTGATCGGTCAGCGCCATCGCCCGCAACCCGGCGGCCGCGGCCAGATCGACCACCGCTTCCGGGGACAGCGCGCCGTCGGATGCGGTGCTGTGCAGGTGCAGGTCGGCTACGACGGGATCGGCAGGCACGGAATTCAGGCGGGCTCCGCGGGCGGTGTCTGCGGGTGTTGCGAGGACGAATCGTTCGGGCGGACCTTCTGGCGCAGCCGGTCGAGCAGCCCGTTCACGAAGCCGCACGAAGCGTCGCTGCTGAACTGTCGCGCCAATTCCACCGCTTCGTTGATCACGACCTTGTGCGACGTCGCGGGATGCACGATCAGTTCGGCCAATCCCAAGCGCAGGATGTTGCGGTCCACCAAGGCCATGCGCGAGAGCTTCCAATTCGTCGCGGCCTCGGCGATATCCTTATCCAGTTCCTCACGATGAGCCGTCACCGCTTCGACCAGTTCGCGCGTGAAGCGCACCGTCTCTTCGTCGGGCGGCGTCTCTTGAAGACCGAGGAAATCGGAGAGCAACTGGACGTCCTGCCCGTTCAACGCGTCGTGCATGTAAAGGTATTGCAGCGCGATCTCGCGGCCTTGCGTGCGCGGATGGCGGATGGTCTTGCGCTCTTCGCCTTCGTTCGGCTTCAACGGCTTGACGTCCATGGCTTTCGCGCACCGCGCATCTCCCGCGGCGCTCTCCTCAGGAAGGCTGTCGATTCAAAGACCGGCCCGCATCCGTCCCCTACAGCTTGCCCAGCAAATCGACCATCTCCAGCGCCGACATCGCCGCTTCCCAACCCTTATTACCGGCTTTGGCTCCGGCGCGGTCGAGCGCCTGTTCCAAAGTATCGCACGTGAGCACCCCGAAGGCCACAGGAATCCCCGCGTTCAGGGAGACCTGCGAGAGCCCCTTCGTGGCCTCACCCGCCACGTATTCGAAGTGCGGCGTCCCGCCCCGGATCACGCAGCCCAGCGCGATCAGCGCCGCGTACTTCTTGCTCGCCGCAAGCTTCTGCGCCGCGAGTGGCAGTTCGAACGAACCCGGCACGTAGACCGAATCGATGCGGTCCTCCGGCACCCCGTGGCGCACCAGCGCGTCCACGCAGCCGCTCAACAACCGCTCCGTGATCAGGCTGTTCCACCGCGCCACGACGATTCCGAAGCGCGCGTTCTTCTTGGCTACGAAATGACCTTCGATCTTGTTCGGCATGCGGCTCCCTCGATCGGTTCAAACCTGCCGGCCTTCGCGGGCCAGTTCTTCGCGCACCCACGCCACCGTATGGCGCAGCCCTTCCTCCAGCGAAAACTTCGGCGCGAAGCCCAAATCGCGTCGGCTGCGCGTCAAGTCCGCGCACGTCCGCTCCACGTCTCCGGCCTGCATCGGCGCGAAGTTCACTGCCGCGCGCTTGCCCGTCGCTTTTTCCAGCAGCGCCACCAGTTCACGCAGTTCGTAGGGCCGATCCCCGCCCAAGTTGTAAATCCCGAACGGGATATCCGCCTGCAGCGCCCCCATCAGGCCGCTTACGATATCCGCCACGTACGTATAATCGCGCGCCGAACTTCCGTCGCCGAAAAGCGTGATCGGTTCGCCCAGCAGGATCTTGCGCGCGAAGGCCGCGATCGCCATGTCCGGGCGTTGCCGCGGGCCGTAAACCGTGAACGGGCGCACCACGACGATCCGCAATCCGTACAACTGCGCGTAAGATCCGCAGTAGATCTCACCCGCCCGCTTGCTCGCGCCGTACGGCGACTGCGGCTGCGCGCACGGAGCGTCCTCTCTGAACGGCGCCGGCGTCACGTTTCCGTACACGCTGCTCGACGAGGCCGCCACCAGCTTGCGCGGCCCGTGCTTGCGCAGCGCTTCCAACAGCGCCACTACGTTTGCGACGTTGATGCGCTGGTAGCGCAGCGGATC
Organism: Planctomycetota bacterium; assembly: GCA_045863855.1. Classification (GTDB taxonomy): domain Bacteria; phylum Planctomycetota; class SZUA-567; order H5-PLA8; family H5-PLA8; genus H5-PLA8. The sequence goes on from BTVV01000151.1 coordinate 10,861, forward strand.
TTCCAACGACGGGCGCACGCCGGCCTGAGCGGCCAGATGGATTACCGCATCGCAGCCCGGAAGCTCCCGCGCCAGCAGCGCCGGATCGCCGAAATCGCCCTCGACCATCCGGTAGCGTTCGGCATGCTTCGAGAGCGCCGCCGCCACGTTGCGCCGCTTAATTTCCGGTGCGTAATACGGATCGAAGTTATCGACGCCCGTGACGGTATGCCCCGCCTCGAGCAAGCGCTCGGCGGTATGCGATCCCACGAACCCGGCCGCGCCGGTCAACAGTATCTTCATGGCGGGCCTAAAGATACGGCCTCGCTCGATTTTATCAACTCAGCACCCGGCGAACCTGCGGCTGGTCTGGAGCAAAAGCCCGTTGAGGCGTATAATCCGGACGATCGAATCGGAGGACAAGGCCATGAAGGGACGCGAAAGCGGCATGCCAGACGAGGAGTATTGGACCTCGTTCTTTAATCCGGATTGAGTCGTCGCCAAGCTCGACTGCACGGGTCCGTGCGGGGATGTGCTGGAGTTCGGTTGCGGCTACGGAACCTTCACGCTGCCTGCCGCGCGGCGCGTTCAAGGCCGCGTGTACGCCTTGGATATCGAGCCCGAAATGACCGCCGCCACCGCGGCCAAAGCGCGCGAAGCGGGACTCGCCAACGTCGTAACCGACGTGCGCGATTTCCTGGCCCAAGGTTCGGGACGTCCCGATCGCAGCATCGATTACGCGATGCTTTTCAACATCCTCCATATCGAGCGACCCGCGACGCTCCTGAACGAAGCCTACCGTGCGCTTAAACCAGGCGGCAAGCTGGGCATCATCCATTGGCGGCGCGACCGGCCCACGCCGCGCGGACCATCATTGGAGATTCGCCCCACGCTCGAGCAATGCCGCGCTTGGGCCGAGGCGGCCGGATTCGAGTTCGTGCGCAGCGAAGAGCTCTGCTGCTGCAGTTGGCATTGGGGCTTGGTGATGCGCCGGCCCTTAAGCGCGTCGGCGAAGTGAACGGAAACTAAGTGGTGGAATGCGGTTCGAAGTACGCAGACCGCCCGCCTCCGTCTTCCTCCGGAAGACTCCGGCGCGGCGGCCTTCGCCCTCGCTGCGCTACGGGCGAAGGCTGGTGGAGGCGATGGGAGTTGAACCCGTAAAGCCTTGCGTGCAAACCGTTTCCACGTCTAGACTTTCCGCGCCAACGGCGAGGCGTTGTGCTGGACTTATGTTGCCAGCGCCCAAGTTTAGGGCGTTTGCCACCGATTCAGCCACCGCAGCAAGCCGATCCTGGGACGCACGGCCGTAAGTATCCAACGTCAACGATGCCGCCGAATGCCGCGCCAACGTCTGCGCCTCTTTCACGCTCGCCCCTGATTCAAGTATGAACGTGACGTAGGCCACCCGGCAGGCGTGGAAATCCGCCTTCCCGCCCGGTCCGTACTTCGTCATACCGGCCGCAATCAGGTCTTTCTCCAAATCACGGGCCGCGTTCCTGGGGACATAGAGCAACGGCCGCTCCGGTGGCGGACCCTTGCGCTTCCGGGCATTCCGCAGATCCGCGTATTGGGTCGCGGCCAAGCCTTGCTTGGCCGATTCGGCCAGCCGCTCAACCAAGGCGCGCGGTAGCACCTGGAACCCGCGTTTGCGGTTCTTGGTCCAGGTCGGATCGAGTAGCAACCCGCCGCGTTTCGTGTCCAAGTGATCCACGGTCAACGCGCGAAGCTCGCCAACGCGAAGGCCGGACAGGAAAGCGACCTCGTAAAGCATCCGCCGATGCGGCGCCGCTGCCTCAAGTAACCGCCTGATTTCATCGGCCGTCAGTGCACGGCGAGTGGTAACGGGCGTCGTGTCGAACGCGGTGAGGCGAGCAAGCGGATTGCTGTCGAGGTATCCCCGTTCAACGCACCATGCCGCGAAGGACGCCAGCGCCTCAGCCATGTTCTGCTTGGTCTTGCCCGTGGCCGGACGCAACGGTTGGTCTTTGCCCTTGGGCTTGGCCAGCAACTCCCGCAAGTGCTTCTCAACGCGAGGCAAACAGCCGATCAGGTCGTGATGCGTGGCGAACCCAAGCGCCCGCTTCCAAGTCCGCAACCAAGCCTCTTTGTTCCGCGCGTGCACCCGTCCCCATGGGAATCCCCCACGGCCACCTTGGGCACGTCCCCAAGCCATATATTCAGCCACAACCAAATCGAACTCACGCGGCGCGTCACTAACCTTGGGAGCCGGACGAAGGCCCTTTCGAATCTCATCCTGCTTGATCTGCTCACGAAGCGCTTCCCGCTCCGTGTCCGCGCGTGAAGTGCTTCCGGTTGCCGTGCACCGCTTGCCCTGCCAATCGGTGTACTGGTATTTCCAACGCGGATGCGGATTGCCATCCTTCCGCTTTGACTGAAACACGTAAGGCATACGCCGCTCCTTGCGCGGGGACTCTAAACCAAGTGCGGCGAAGTGGAAGATTTTTCCGCCGCGCGTTGCGCTTGCCGTGCAGCACGCTCCGCGTGTGCTTCAAACCAGCGGAGAACAGCACCGGCCTGCCACGTACTCTTCCCCGCGAACCGAACGGACGGCGGCAACTCGAACCGCGCCACCATGCGCCGGATGGTCCGCTTGGATACACCGAGTGCGCGGGCCAATGCGTCTTCGGTCACCAACGCTTTTTC
>BTVV01000152.1:0-13318 GCA_045863855.1 Planctomycetota bacterium
GTCGGGCCCTCAGGAGGGGTGCGGGCGCCCCCTCCTCTCAGTCTCTGTAAAATAAATCCCCCGACCGGGCGGGGGGGGGCCGCGCGGACCCCCCCCCCACGCCTGTTTAAGGCAGGAGCGATATGAGCACACTGGACGATTTTGTACGGACAGCCGAAGACATTCTCAAAACGTACGGTACGCAGCCGGCGGTGGCTGGTGCGATCCTGAAGGCGGCCAGTTCGGCGGCCCTGAAGGTCCACGGCGTTTCGGATGTGATCGTGAGCGGGTACGACCGTGTAACGCTGGTGGTGCAAGGCACGTGCGAAGATCACGCCAAAGTGGGCGGCGAGTACGTGACTGTACACCATCGGTCGCTGGACCTGCGAGTGGCCGGATTGGACACAAACGGCCAGGTACAAGCGGCGAAGGAACTGGCGCGGGCGCTTGCGGAATTCGAGCGCTTAGGGGATGGCGCTTACGTCTGGATTGTACCGGATGGCTACATGGCGGCGCTTTCCGAGCGCGAAAAGCGCTGGGACCGGGAAGGCGGCGGGTACTTCTCGCATGAATCGATGTGCGTTCAGAATACGGGAAAGCGTGCGACGCGCTGCGAACTCTTCATCTACTTCGAACCTGCCGGGCGTGAAGTGCTGCGGCATGAGTTCGAGATTCCTGCCGAGCGGAGCATCCATCTGCGTCTGGATAAGCTGCCTGTGCGGCACGGTGAGCCGTTCGTGCCAAAGGGCGTACCGGTGGGCTATAAGATTGTGAGTCACAATGCGCCGGTGGTCGTACAGGGCAGCCGCATTCTGACGAGCGGGAAAGACAGCGAGTTCGCGAGTTTCGGCACCACGATGGCGTGGGCGCCTTCGTAAGCTTCCAAGGATAGCGCATGGGACAGCGGTTGTTTGCGTTCACGGTGGAAGCGCAGCCCGCGGATGGCTGGCCGCGGCTGGAGGCGGCCCTCGCCAGCGCGCGGCGCGGTCCGCTCGTTCCGGGCGGCGTGTGCTGGGATGCGGCCGGCATCCGACATGCGATGAATGCGCTAGGCCGGGCAGGTCTTGCATCCATTTGGGTTCATACCGGCGCTCGAGTCTGCGGCGATCCGCGGGCGGTAACCTTAGAAGCCGAAAACGGCCGCTCAGTGCTCTCCCCGGCCGAACGCTGCGGCCACTTAGACGAACTGGCTAAGGGGAACTGGGCGGAAGCGGCGCATGCGCTATTACGCAACGAGCCCTGGGATGCGTTTTTCCTTCGCGTTACGGATACGGATGCCGCGGGCGATTCCGCGCTGGCTCGAATCGTGCAAGGACTTTCGCCGGACATCGGCGTATTCGGCTTTATCGGCGTTCAGGCGTATTTGCGTACGCGCTCGTCAGATGCCAGTCCGCTGAGTGTCGCGCGAGCCGAATCGTTGTTGCCTACCGCGTTGCGCTTACTAGATTTGCCGCTCCCCGGCGCACTCGAAGCGCTGGCGATGGACTTGAACGCCGCGCCGGCCGCTGAGGGGTACTCCCGCGAAGACGAGGAGGCGATCCAAGCGCGCTTGGAGGACTTGGGCTACTTGTAGACGTACTTTTTTCCTGGTCGCCTTCCGCTTCCGGCTGTACGAAGGACAGTACACGAGCATGGGAGGCCGAGATGGATCCGCTGCAGCCGCGCCCAGACCTTTACAATGTTACGTTCGCCGCCGATTCGTTTAACGGTATGCCGCACCGAAGGCTGGGCCGCTCGGGGCTGCGCGTTTCGAACGTAGGGCTGGGCACCTGGAAATTCGGCTTTCCGGATAGCGGTGACGGGTCGCGTGTGGACGAGCCCACGGCATATCAGATTCTCGACCGCGCTATCGTGCTAGGCGTCACGTTTTGGGATACGGCCAACCGCTACAACAACGCATCCGGCAACAGCGAACGCATCTTGGGCCGCTGGCTGCGCCAAAACTCAGATCAGCGCCGCAATGTGGTTTTGGCCACCAAGTGCTACGGCGGGATGGATGGGTCTTCGCCGAATCATTCGCGCCTGTCGCGGACGAACATCCTCGAATCTGTATACGCCAGCCTGGCACGGTTGCAGGTCGAGTACCTGGACGTGCTGTACTTCCACCGTTTCGATGCCGAAACTCCGGCGGATGAAAGCTTGTCCGCGATCGACGACCTTGTGCGGCGGGACTTGGTGCGCTACTTCGCGGTCTCCAATTTCTCGGCCGATCAGCTTTCCCTATACCGGGCGCTGGAGCGTGACTTTGGCCCACGCGTGCGCGTGACGGCGGTTCAGAACCGCTTCGATATTCTGACGGACGAAGACGAAGCGCATCGCGGGGTGCTCGATTACTGCGCACGCCATGAGATTTCGTATGTGGCCTACAGCCCGCTCGCTAAAGGATTGCTGACCGAGCGCTACCTGGAGCCGTCGAAGGCCGGCCCCGGTGACCGACTGTATGACGAAGGCGAACTCGCCCGCCGCGCCGATTCGAAGACGCTCGAGATTCTGCAGCAACTAAGCGGTTGCGCGCGCGAATGGAACCTCAAGCTTGGACAACTGGCGTTGGCCTACATGCTCACCTTGCCCGGCATGGGTCCGCTGATCCCATCTTCCTCATCGATCGAACAACTCGAAGCCAATGCGGCGGCGGGAAAAGTCGCGCTTAGCGCCGAACAAGCCTCACGCGTTCGCGAGATCCTGGCCGAGCGGTCGCCGGCATGAGAGTACGGGAACTGGGTCTGCTCGCGCTGATTTTTGCGCTGGCGAGCGCAAGGGCCCAGGAAGCCTCCGCCGTTGCATCGGCCCCGCTGCTGAGGTTTGAAATAAAGGACCGCCGCCTGCAACTGGCGCCTTGGAGCGCCGAACAAGCCAAGGATCCCGGGGCTGCCCTGAAAGCTTGGGTCCTTGAGCGGGAAGGGCAGGCCGAACTGGGCGAAGAACGTCTCGGAAACAAGAGTCTGGTCGTCTCGGCCAGATCCGGCCGCCACGAGTATGTACTCGAAGTAGAATCCAACATTACGGGAATTCGTTTACAGCGGAATGCGCTCGGCGAAACGGCGAGCCCCTGGTGTATTGAGGCCTCAAGCGCCCGCCAGAGCCGCATTCGGCTCTTGATCGACTTACCCGGTCAGAATCGCCGCGCGGTCTACGAAGAGGGCCGGGGACTCACGCTCGTCGCCGAAGGAAAAGAAGAACACTACGAAGCACCGGATTTCCTGACGCTGCTCATGCGAGATACGGCGCGCGTGCAGATTAATCTGCTGCGCCCATTCACCGATGCCGGGATCGGGCTGGCTCCGAGCGCCTATTGGCCGCCCGCCATGGCCATTGCCGTGACCGGTTTTACTCCGCCCAACCCGGAGTTGGTTCCCCGGCTTGAAGCGCTTGTTCAAAGGCTTCAAAGCGAGAAACGTGAAGATCGCGATGCCGCCACGGCCGAGTTGATCAAGCTGTATCCGCTGGGCGTTAAGTTCCTCGACGATGCCGCGGCCAAGGCTGAAGCTCCCGAGTCGAAGCTTCGTCTGCAGCGCGTACTTTTGGCGCATCCGACGATTCAGCAACTTAAGCCTTGGGTCGCCGAACAAAAGTTACACGAAGACCGCGCGTATCTGATGGACCTGTTCGTGAATGCCCCGCTTTTTAAAGCTGCCGCGCGTGCGCGCTTGGCGGAACTGCTGGGGAAGGACTACGGGGACGAGCCTGCGGCATGGCCCAAGCCGGAATAGCAGGCGTTATTCGGCGTTCGTCCAGGTGGTGTCCGGGTTGTAGGCGGTCAGGTGCCCTGTGTCCGCCAGGCCACGGTCCTTCTGATAGATCAAACCTACCTGCCCGATCTGGAACGAATTGCGCCCGGTGCTGTCGTAGGACTGTGGAATCGCGCTGAGTCCGTATCCGCCCAAAAGGTTGGTTCCCGACAAATAGGACTTGGAGCCCCCCGATACGTTGGCTCCCTGGCCCGTTAGCACGCGAAATACGTATCCGCCCTTCGGGGTGCTGGCGGTTGGATCGCCTTCCGCCACGGCGATCGACTTGTCCACCAATTGAATATCGCCCGACCCCGAAGTGAGTTCGAACAGGCTGGCGTCCCCGCGCAGCGCCGTCGCATACTCCAGGACGCCGTCGCCGTCCCAGTCGGATCGATGGTAGATCTCCTGGGCTTCCGCGTACGCTTTACACGACCCGAGGCACGCCACTTCGTTGGCGGCCATCTTGGATCGGACCATATTAGGAACGGCAATCGAGGCCACAATGGCGATGACGGCCACTACAATCATCAGTTCGATCAACGTAAAGCCGCGCTTGTGGGTCAGCATGCAAGTACCCAATCTCCCCGGTTAGGTGTTTAGCAATCGCTTCAGGCCTTCGGCGTAGTTTTTCAGAACCGGCTCGGCCCTTCCGCCGTCGCCGACCTTGTGAATCACTTCCACCGAGGCGTAAAGGTCCGCGCCGGCCCGTTGCAGCAGACGTAGCGGTTCGGCGTGATCGATTTCCCCTTCGCCCAACAGGACCGTTTCCATCTTCAGTCCATCGGGCGTGTAGCGGCCGTCGTGTACATGCAGGTGCTTCACGCGTGCGCCGAGTTTGACGAAGCTTTCTGTGGGCGACTCGAGAAAGCGCTGCGTGTGCATCAGATCCCACAGCGCAGCGAAAGCCGGGTGATCCACGGCGTCCACCACTGCGGCCACCATGTTGCTGCGGCACCAAGCGTCGTGGGATTCGAGGCAGACCGTCACGCCGCGGTCGCGCGCGGCGTCGAGGACGGGGCGTACCGTATCGGCCGCGCGGCGCACGATGCCGCGCAATTCGCCTCCTCCGAATGCTCCGCCGAAAATGCGCACGCGCCCCGCGCCGATGTCGCCGGCCAAGTCGATATACTTGCGCAGGGTTTCGGCATGCTGGTGCCGCTCGGCTTCATCGTCGCCGGCAATGCGTACGCCCGTGGCTATGCAGCAGATGGCCAGTCCTTCGTCGGCGAAGCGCTTGCGGATGGCCTTGCGCTGGTCGGCCGTGAGCGTCAACTCCACTCCGCCTTTATGCCCCCACTCGGGGCGCGGCTCGTAGCCGGCATAGCCGTACTTCTTCATCGCTGCGATGGTTTCGTCCAGCGTCCAATCGGGGCAAACGCTGCTCATTGTGGCCAAGCGGATCATGATGGTTTCCTCGTGCTTTCGTCGACCGTTTAACCGGGCCAAGACTGCAAGCCGCCGTCCACCCGGATCACCTGCCCGCTGATGTGTGCGGAGAGCGGACTGGCGAGAAACGCAATCGCATCGGCGACCTCTTCGGGCTTTCCAAAGCGTAACAGCGGTGTGGACTCGTCCAAGAACTTGGGGTCTACCGTTCGCGTGGCCTTGAAGCGGGCGGTCACCGTCGCTCCGGGGCTAACGGCGTTCACGCGGACGTTGTGCTCGCGGCACTGGTTGGCCAGCGTGCGCGTGTAATGCACGATGGCTGCTTTGGCCACCGCGTAGGCGCCGCTGTTGACGTGGCCGGTATGCGCGTCGCCGCTGCCGATATTGATCACCGCGCCGCGCTTGCGCTCGAGCATGCCCGGCACCACGGCGCGGCAACAGAGCATCGTTCCGAATAGGTTACGGTTGAAAATCGCCTGCACGTCTTCCCAGGCCACAAACAGATTCTCGTTCGGGTTGGGCTTCCCGCCTTTGGCCGCAATATCGCCGCCGGCCACATTGGCCAGGATCGAGATCGGTCCCAGCGCGGCTTCTGTACGCTTGACCAGCTCGACGATGGCTTCTGGATTCCCGATGTCGCCGGTGACGCCCACGGTTCTGACCCCAAAGCGCGTCAATCGGGCGGCCACTTCGTCCAGATTCTTCGCTTCGCCGAATTCGGCCGGGGCCTCCTGCGAGATATCGTGCACCGCGACATGCGCGCCCCACTCGGCCAGCCGGGAAACCACGGCATGGCCCAGCCCTCGGCCAGAGCCCGTCACCAGCGCCACTTCACCCTTGAGAATCTGATCCATCGCATTCGTTCCTTAACGTTACGGCTTCAGCGCGATTTTGACCCGGTCACCCGGATCGTTGGCCAGCCGGTCGAAACCGGCTTGGCCTTCTTCCAGCGGCAGGATATCGATCCAGCGCTCCAGCTTGATCTGCCCGCCCGCCACGAGGTTGAATGCTTCGAGGAAGTCGCGGTTCGTGTAGGCGTAGCTGCACTGCAAGCGGATCTCTCGGCGCACAAGATCGGTGAAATCGAACTGCGTCTCGGGGTGGTCGATGCCCAGCAATAGGGCGGTCCCGCCGCGTACCAATGCCGCGGCCGATTGCTGGCGGCAGATCGGGAATCCCACGGCCTCGAAACCCAGGTCTACACCCCGGCCGCCGGTGAGTTTTTTGATCTCGGCGACGACATCCTGGGACTTGGGATCCAGCGTGGTCTCGGCGCCCAGTTCCTTGGCCACGGCCGCGCGCTTGGAGTTGGGCTCGATCACCGCGACGACGCGTATTCCGCGCAGGCGCGCGATGACAAGCGTCGCGATGCCCAGCGTCCCGCCGCCCCAGATCGCTGCGGTGGGAAACAGGCCGGCGTGAACCGGCGCATGCCCGACCAAGTGCACCGCATTGGCCAAGGGTTCGATCATCACGGCATCGCCTTCGCCGACGCTTGCCGGCAGCGGCAGCACCTGGCGAGCGGGAAGCTTGACGTACTCGGCAAAGGCGCCCGGAACTTGGTCCATACCGATCAGGTACCAGTCGAGACAGACGTTCTGGCGGCCGGCGCGGCACATTTCGCACTGCCCGCAAGCCACCAGCGGATTGACCGCCACCCGCTGGCCCTTGAGCGCCGGGTCAACGCCCGATCCGCATACGGCCACATGGCCGTGGGTCTCGTGCCCCATCACCAGTCCGGGCTGGCGGCGCGGACTGCGGCCCACGAAGCCGTGCATGTCGGAGCCGCAGATGCCCGTCGCGGCGACCTTGACGAGGACTTCGCCCGCCCCCGCTTGCGGTTGATCCATCCCGCGCAGTTCGACTTTGCGCGTCGCGGCCAAATAAAGCGCTCTCATGTCCGTCTCCTTGAAAGACAAGCTATTGTGCCGTCCAGCCGCCGTCGACGAAGAGCGCGCTCCCGGTTACGAAGCTCGAAGCGTCGCTGGCCAAAAACAGCGCCGCGCCGGCCAGTTCGTGCAGATCGCCCCAGCGCCCCATCGGAATCTTGGCCACGAAGGCCTGATATTTGGCCGGATCGTTGAGCAGTGGAAGATTCATCTCGGTCGCGAACGGACCCGGGCAGATCGCGTTGGCCGTTACGCCCTGGGCGGCCCATTCAAGCGCCATGACTTTGGTCAGATTGAGTACCCCGGCTTTGGCCGAGGCGTACGGCGCGCGTCCCGCAATCGCGATGACCGAGAGAATGGAGCCCAAGTTGATCACGCGGCCCCAACGGCGTTCGCACATGCCTGGAGCAAGCGCACGCGCCATCAGCCAAGGCGCCTTCAGGTTGACCGCCAATACCGCATCGAAATCTTCTTCCTTCAATTCGGCAATGCTGCCGCGGATGTTAATGCCGGCGTTGTTGACCAGAATATCGATGGGGCCGAGGCGCTCCGCCGCCGAAGCGGCGATGCGCTCCACATCGGCGGCCTGGGTCACGTCGCCGGCCAAAGCCAGCGCTTTACGGCCAGTGCTGGAGGCAATCACTTTTGCGGCGGATTCGACCTGATCGGCGTTGCGCGCGACCAGTGCCACATCCGCGCCGGCCTGCGCCAAGGCGGTGGCGATCGTTTCGCCCAGGCCCTTGCTGCCGCCGGTGATCAGCGCACGCCGGCCATCGAGCTTGAATCTGTCCAGCACATTCATCGAGTTCACGGAGCGCTCGATCCCTTTGGAGCCATCAATCCGCGCGAACGCGCCCACTCGGCGCTGGCGCGAAGCTGCTCAAGTTCGAAGGCGACCAAGTCCGCCGATCCGGCGCCCAGCTCCCACGGAGTGCGCCATTCCTCATGCTCGGCAAGTAAACCTTTGCGCGCGGCGGCCAATCCCGCGGCCAGTGCTTCGGCCGGGCGCGGCGAATAACCGCTCCACCAGGACGGATTCAGCACCCGTACATGCCGGGCCTCCAATGCGCCGGGTTCCAGAGCCGCAGGCAATTCGGCGTGGTGAACTTTGAGTTCCTTAAGCAATGCCTCGAAGGGTATCGCTCCATGCCCAGTCGCGCAACGCAGCAGTCGGTAGCCTTCAGCGGTCCATTGGACCTTGTAGTCTTTTAAATGTACATGTCTCACGCGTGGAGCGACGGCGCGGACAAAGGCGATGGGATCTTCGCCGACAGCCAGCGCGTTTCCGGTGTCGAGGCAGATTCCGACATGCGGGCCGTACGGCGCGCAGAGTCCCAGCAGCTCGACGCTCGTGAAATCCTGGTGATTCTCAATGGCTAAGGCGATGCCTGCATCCGCGGCGCGTGGCGCACTTCCGGCCAGTGCCAGCACGACGCCTTCGAAAACTTCGCGCCAAGGCGGTTTGTGGAAGGCCCGCCCGCCAGCCAGAACAGAAGTCGCCGAAACGCGGAGGATGCGCGCGCCCAGCCGTGCCGCCAGTTTCAAACTGGCCTGAATATCGTTCAAGCGTGCCGTCTGGCTGGCCACGGGTTGCGCATCCATTTGAGCGAGGCGCTCCAGGAGGCTGTTCCAGCCGGTATCGTCGAGGTTCTCGAGCAGCGGCATCGGGATTTCTACGACGCGCGCGCCGAGTTCGGCGGCCAAGTCGAGATACCTTGAGAGACCCCAAGGATCGGGGTTGGCGCGCGGCGTACCTCCGCCCGGCCAGCCTAAGACGGTGTACGAGACCCCGTACGGATTGATGCCCACGCGGAGCATAAGGGATGATCTCAGCGGGCTTCGCGCAACGCTTTGAGCGCCGCTTCGGCCCGATCTCGGTAGGGCGTTTCCAGGCAGCGTTCGAAATCCTGCGCGGCCAGATGCGCGCTGCCCTGAGCGGCGCGCACTTCGCCGCGCAAATAATAGGCGGCGTGGTACTCGGGAAATAAATTCACGGCCGCTTCCAGCGCGGACAGTGCGGAATCGGCTTGCCCTAACTTATGCGCGGAAAGTGCTTTCATGTAATACAGCCGTGCGTATTGCTCGTCCTTTTGGAGCGCGCGGTCCAGGAGCGCCAGCGCGGCGCCGTGGTCTCCGGCTTTTTGTTTGGCCATGGCTTCACGGTACGCCGTGTCGTCGACGGTTTCGGACAATTGGTTGACAAAGGCCAGATAGCCCGTTTCGAGGGGCGCCCATTCGTCTTCCAGGATAACCTTCTGCGTCTGCGCCACGTTCTCCGCTTCGCTGGCTTGGGGGCCTAATGCGCGGTATAGCCGAGGCAGCACCTTGGCGTCACGCATCTGTGAATCTTCCAGCAAATAGCGCACGAAGCCCCACGCATGAAGGTAGTGTGTACGCGCGTCTTCGATCCAGGCCGGTCCGCGAAAGCCCAGCAGTTCCTTCAATTTCGTGTTCGGATTCGGTCCGCCTCCCAGCACATGCTTGCGGAAGTCGCGCAGATGTTCGCGCGCCGGTCCTAGCTTGAGCTTGATTCCGTCGGTCATATCGGCGTCTTCTACGCATTCTCCGAGTCCCGCGTCCAGCCAAGGCGGAGGTTCGGGGATCCACGAGCGCAGAAGCGCACTGGCCGCGACGTGGCGCAAGCGCGACTGCATCGGGACAGGTGGCAATGTGTAAGCCGCCAACACGCGCCGTTCGGGAAAGCTGCTGGGTACGTACGTGTAACTGCCCATCCAAGGCGCTTTGCGCGCGGTCAGAAATTTTGCGCAGTCGGAGCGCTTATCGAATAGCGCCACGTACAGCCGTTCGGGCACCGGCGCGTCGTTAGGAAGCTGGAGCAAACCAAATAGTTGAGGAATCGACTTGGAAAGTCCGGGTAGCGCACTGAGCACCACCGACTCCGGCGCATCGGAAACGATCGAGACAAAGGGAGCTTCGTGAATCTTGAACGTCCCGCCGACGAGTTGCTGGAGTTCGGCTTGGAGCGTCTCCGCCGGCTTCCCGTCCGCGCCCCAAGCCGAGTACGCGGTGGCTCCGCATAGGATCCAGCCAACCAGCGAGAACTTGAAGCGTAAGATGTGCCCGACCATGGCAGCATCGTAAGCGCTCGCGCCCACTTGCCAAGCGTCAACGGCGAGGTTGCGGGAATGTGGTCAACGGTTACGCTGCAGCACTTCGTTCACACACTCAAAAAAGGGGAGGCGCCACGCATCATGGGGGAGCGGAAGAAATACGTGTTGGCCGGCACGGGGAGCCGGGGATTGGGGATGTTTGCCGGACCCATGCTTAAGGACTTTACCAAATACTGCGAGCTGGCAGCCATTTTCGATGCCAATCCGGACCGCATCAAAGCCGCTAACGGATTGCTGGGTACCAACTTAAAGGGTTATACCGACTTCGACTCGATGCTCGAAGAGGTCGACCCCGATGCGGTCATCGTGACTACTCGTGACGACACGCACGCCCAGTTCATCGAAAAAGGCTTAAGGGCCGGTAAGCGGGTCATCAGCGAGAAGCCGTTGTGCGTAAACGCCGATCAGGCGCGCCGAATCCTGGCCACCGCCAAACAGGTGCGGAAGAATCCCAAAGCGCGATGCTTCGTTACGCACAACATGCGTTACGGCATGGCTGTAAACGAGATGAAGAAGGTGCTTGCCTCAGGAGCCATTGGTGACCTTAAGCACGTGCAGTTTCAAGAAAACCTCGACCGCAGGCACGGAGCGGACTACTTCCGGCGTTGGCATCGGCTGAAGCGCAATAGCGGCGGCTTGCTGATCCATAAGGCCTCCCACCATTTCGATGTGCTGAATTACCTTGTGGACGATCTGCCGGACGAATTGGTTGCGCAAGGTGGGCTCACGCTTTACGGGAAGAACGGACCTTTCCGCGCCAAGCGCTGCCTGGAATGCAAGCACACTTCAAAGTGCGAATTTTTCGTCGATATGTTCCAGAACGAGCGCGTCCGCAAGTTGTACCGGGAGGCCGAGAAAGCCGACGGATATTTGCGTGATGGGTGCGTATTCGACAAAGAAATCGATATCGAGGACCAAGTGGGCGTCCTGTACACGTACCGGAAGGGTGTCAAAGTTGTCTATAACTTGGTTGCCTTTGCCAGTTACGAGGGTTGGGTGATCCAGTTGGAAGGAACCGACGGGCGGCTGGAACTGCACGAAGTACACGATACCAGTTGGCTTTCTGCGAATCCCACTAACCAAGGTGCTTCTCCGAACTTGGGAAAGCGATTGCATCTTTACCATAAGTCCAGGGGTTATAAGGAAATAGCGATTCCAGAGGGCAAGGGTGGCCACGGCGGCTCCGATCCTCAACTGCGGCATGATTTCTTCGGCCGGCCGTTCGATTCCAAGCCCACCGACCGTATGGCTCCGGTGGAAGAAGCGGTTCAGGCTGTTTTGATCGGCCATGCCGCAAACGTATCTCTTGCTCGAAGTAGTAAAGTGGTGCACGTACAGGACTTCTTGAAGCGAGGTTAACCTGCGGGGAGGGGGCACGTTCTTCTTGCCCCCTCCCTGGATTCATCTAAAATGCGCCGAGTGGCGGAGTTGTTCGTACGTCACGGGCTATACTGAGCTTTACGGATGTTTTTGGAAGTTGGGCACGGGGCGATAAGGGGAGTCGCTAGATGGCGGCACCTTCACAGTCCGATTCGGACGCGCCTCCGGCGGTGGATGCCGGTGCGTCGCCGGCAGCCCCCATGCAGTCGATGGGGCCGTACCGAATTAACGGCGAATTGGGCCGGGGCGGCATGGGGGTCGTGTACAAGGCGGTACACGACACGCTGGAACGCCCGGCTGCGCTCAAGCTTCTGCCTACCGAATTCGCGTCCAACCCCGAATACGTCTCGCGCTTTTTGCGTGAGGCGCGAGTGGCCGCGACGTTACGCCACGACCACATCGTCCAGGTTTACGACGCCGGGATGGTCCAGGGCCGCTACTACATGGCCATGGAATTGGTCGACGGTACCTCCTTGGGTAAGTACATCGATAAGAGCGGGCCGGTGGCCGAGGCGGAAGGTTTGCGCATGTTGCTCCAGGCCGCTGAGGGGTTGGCCGCGGCGCACGAGAAAGACTTGGTTCACCGGGACATCAAGCCCGACAACCTGCTGCTCGACGAAAAGATGAACGTCCGGATCGTGGATTTTGGACTGGTGATGGAATCTGCCAGCACCACGCACCTTACGGTCACCGGGGCGACGATGGGCACGCCGCTGTACATGAGTCCCGAGCAGGTAGATGGCGAGAAGGCCGATGGGCGCAGCGACATATACAGCTTGGGCGTGACGTTCTACCGCGCTTTCACGGGGCATTTGCCCTTCGAAGGCGGTTCGATGATGAACTTGCTGTACAAGCACAAGTTCGAAGCCCCTGAAGACCCCAAGAAATACAAGCCAGAGCTTTCGAAGAACCTCTGCAATCTATTGCTGACCATGATGGCCAAGCGCCGCGAGGATCGGCCGCAGAGCGCAAAAGATCTCGCCGATCTGGTGCGGAAGGTCCAGCAGGGCAAAAAGATTCCGCCGCCGCCCGCGGTGCCGTTGCCGCAAGAGAGCATGAACTCCAGCGGAGTTGCCAAAGGCTCCATAACTATCACCGTGCCGTCGGCCTTGGCTGGAAAAGGAAAGTGGTTGGCGTTGGGAGGACTGGCGGCACTCTTGACGTTCGGTGTCCTCGGCTGGTTGATTTGGGGCCGAAAGGGCGGGGGGGAGGCCGGTACGGCGTCGGCGGGCGCTTCGGAAGCAAGCGGTACGACGGAGCAGCCAGCCCCACCCAATCCGGCGGCGAATTCCACGGAAACGCCAGGTGCTCCTTCGCCGCCCGTTGACCCCGTGCCCGCCGATCCGCAACCCGCCCCCAGCCCGTTTGCCACGGCGTTGGCAGAGGCCGAACGCTTCCAAGGGCAAGGCGATCTGCTTGGCGCGGCGCAGTCCTATCGTTTGGCCGCGGCGCAAGCGCCGCTCCCGGCGGAACGCGAGCCCCTTTACGCCAAAGCCGCCGATCTGGAATATCGGCATTGGTCCGCGAGGGGCAAGTCCGCCGAAGCACAGGGAAAGCTTCTGGAGGCGGTGAGCTACTTCGACCAGGCGCTGACGGCCAAGCCGGATTCGGACCTGCGCAAGCATCGCGACGCATTGGCCATGCAGGCCGTCAGGCCGGATCCGATCTCTTCGTATCTGGTGGCCGGGCAAAAGGCGTTGCGCGCGAAAGATTACGTGGCGGCCAAAGCCAACTTCGAGCAAGTGGTGGGTCAGCAGCCGGGCAACGCCGAGGCGAAAAAGGGCCTCCAGATTGCGGACGCATGGCTCGCGCTCGTATCGGG
>BTVV01000153.1:0-13315 GCA_045863855.1 Planctomycetota bacterium
TGGGCCTTCAGCATGCGTTTGAAGCTGGGGTACGTCCCGTCGGCAATCGGAATCAACCTGCTCAAGCTGGGGAAGACCAAGTCTCTGGAGTTGACCGAAGATTACCAGGTGCTGCGCCCCGAAAAGGAACGCGACCGCGCTTGGGGACCGGTACAAGACGACGCGGCGGCCTTCCACGAACGCATTCACGGGTTTTACGAGCGCTTCGATACGCATCCGGTGTTGACCGGGCACGTCGAACAACTGGCCAAGCTGGTGAAAGAAGACGGCGGGCGGCTGGTGCTGATCCAGATGCCCAATCGACGCATCCACCAAGAAGAAGTGGAACGCCTGTACGCTCCGCATTACGAGCAGCACGTCTCCACGCTCAAGGAACTGGGTGCGCGGCTGGACGTGCCGGTCTTCGTGTGGCGCTATCCCGAAGCATGCGGGCTGCAAGAGATCAGCTATCTGGACTACGGGCACATGGCGCGGGAAGGCAGTAAACAGTTCACCGCGTTTCTGGCCCAAGTGATCGAGCAGGAAAAGCTGCTCGATTCGAAAGAATAATTCCGGCCCGGCACACGTTATCTGCCGGTCAACTTCCCGCGCTGGACGTTGAACCAGCGTTCGAACTCGTTCCAGTCCTCGTGCGCTTTGTCGACCAGAAAATCTTTGATCTTTTTATGCACGTCCAGCGCGATCATCATTCCGTTGGCGGCGATTTTGCGCGTGTCTTTGTCGCGCGCTTGAAGGTGGGGAGCCAAGCGGTCGGCGATCAAAACTCGTTCGAAGGGCTGCAGCACGCAGCTCCAAGTGCCCGGTTCGTCCTGGTCGAAGTGATCCGAGTTTCCGCCACACGCGAAGACCATGCGCTTGCGGTCGCGGTCGTCGTCCCGCATCGGGGCGGCATCGACTTCGTAGCGCGCCGCGTACAGGTCCATCAGGTAGGTCGCCGCGCGTACGCCGCTGCAGTTGGAGATACAGGCTTCCAGGTCCAGAATGATTTCGCGCAGTTCGCGGCTGGTGTATCCGACCTGATACGGAGCCTCGCGGCCTTGTTTGCGGCGAAAGACAGCGAATCCCGCGTCCTTATCGTAAGGCACCAGGATAGCGTTCGCTTCGCGCATGAGCATCTTGTGAGTCTCGGCGATGTATCCGACCGCGTGCGGATTGCTGCGTTTGGCGACCGCGCGCCAGAGGCTCAGCTTGAGCCCGATATCCACCGGATCGGTGTAGAAGGATGCGATCGCCAGAACGGCCTCGCCGCCCCCTTCGGCCAATTCGCGCCGGATTTCGCTCCGCTCGCTGACCCCGCTGCTTCGGAAAGCCGCCACACGCGCCTTAAAATGCTCGATTCGTCCACGATCGAGACTGGCGCGCCAGCGCTTGTCGTCTTCAACGATCCATCCCAGCACGCCGCCGGTGACCGCCGGCTCGGCAACTGGAGCGGCTTCGACCGGAGCCGGCCGGCTTTCGAGCGGTGCGGGAGCCGGTTCGGGGCCCTGGTAGCGTTCGGGCAGATTCAGGCGGCCTTGCGCGTCGATATGCTTCAGAAGCAGATCGCGCTGGGATGCCGAGATCGCGCCGGCGGTCACAAAGATGTTCAGCTTGTCCGCCGAAAGGGGCTCGACGCGCTTAAGCTGCGCCACCTTTTCCGGCGCGACGATCAAATCCTGTGCTCGAACGGAGCAAGTCAGAGCTAACGCCCCGATCAAACAGACGGTCAAGTTACGAAGCATGCGTATTCCCCTATAGGACATTCAACTGCGCGGATTCTCGCCGGTTCTCGAACTTAACTCAACCCCTCATACCCAATGGACGCTTGAAACATCACGCTTCTTCGAGCCACGGTCCTTGAGGCTTGGCAGCGCTTGGATTAGCATAAATCCACGCGAGCTTCGTCGCTCGCAAAGGTGATACCGGGGAGTGCTCAAACGCCATGCCGCAGCCACGAGCGGGACAGGGAAAAAACCTGTTCCAGAAAGTATGGGATACGCACACGGTGCGTACTTTACCTAACGGACAGATTCAGCTTTTCATCGGGTTGCATTTGATTCACGAGGTGACCAGTCCCCAGGCGTTTGGGATGCTTCGCGATCTGGGGCTAAAGGTTCCTTATCCGAAGCGTACGTTCGCTACGGTGGATCATATTGTACCTACCGACACGCGCGCCGAGCCATTCAAGGACGAACTCGCGCAAGGCATGATTGGCGCGCTGCGCACGGCGTGCCGTGATTTCGGGATCGAATTTTTCGACATCCATAGCGGCAAGCAGGGCATCGTGCACGTGATCGGGCCTGAACTGGGTCTTACGCAGCCCGGGCAGACCATCGCATGCGGCGACAGCCACACCAGCACGCACGGCGCCTTCGGGGCCATCGCTTTCGGCATCGGAACCAGCCAGGTCCGCGACGTGCTTGCGACGCAGTGTATGGCGCTCGATCCGTTGAAAGTCCGGCGCGTGGAGGTGAATGGCAAGCTCGGGCTCGGCGTGTACGCCAAGGACGTGATCCTGCACATCATCCGCAAGCTGGGCGTGAACGGCGGGACCGGGTACGCGTACGAGTTCGCGGGGACGCTCTTCGATCGCTTCAGCATGGAAGAGCGGATGACCGTCTGCAACATGTCCATCGAAGGCGGAGCGCGCGTGGGTTACGTGAACCCCGATGCGACGACGTTCGCGTACCTTAAAGGCCGGCCTTACGCTCCGACGGGCCAAGCGTGGGACGCGGCCGTCGCGCGCTGGGCGAGTTTCGCCAGCGATCCCGACGCGGCCTACGACGACGTGGTGAAGATCGATGCCGCCGAGATCCTGCCGACCGTGACGTGGGGCATCAATCCTGGGCAGGCGATCTTCGTAGACGAGTCGGTTCCCAGCGTCGCCACGGCATCGGCCGAACAGAAGGCCTCCATCGCCGAGGCGCTGGAGTACATGAAGCTCAAGCCCGGCGCGCCGATCAAGGGCACGAAGGTGGATGTCTGCTTCATCGGAAGTTGTACGAACAGCCGCATGAGCGATCTGCGCGAAGTCGCGAAGTACGTCCAAGGCCGGCGCGTGGCCGCGGGTGTCAAGGCGCTGGTGGTTCCGGGCAGCGAGCAAGTACGCGATCAGGCGGTGCGGGAAGGCTTGGACAAGATCTTCAGCGCCGCGGGTTTCGAGTGGCGCGACGCGGGCTGCAGCATGTGCTTGGCGATGAATCCGGACAAGCTCGTTGGCGATCAGCTTTGCGCCAGCAGCAGCAACCGGAATTTCAAAGGCCGGCAGGGCAGTCCCACCGGCCGGACGCTGCTGATGAGCCCGTTGATGGTGGCCGCTGCGGCGCTGACCGGCGCAGTAGCCGACTGCCGTGAGGTCTTCGAGGTGGAGACGGTGGGCGCGTAAAATGGTCGCAACGAAATTAAGTTGAAAGTGCGTGCAAAATAATGATTCAGGTGCTCAAGGCAATTGCCGTAGGTCTAGCTTATGTGCTGAACGGAATGTTTTTAGTGATGCTACTAGTTTCAGAGGAAGATCGGTCCGGAGAGTTGTTCTTCATGAATCACGGCCATAAGGTGTATATCCTGGGACTGAGAAGCAATGAGGCACCATATTTCATGGCCCTATCCATTTTTATTTTTATGATCCAAATTGCTTTCCTGATTTGGGTTATCTTGCGGGAAAACGGCGGCAGGCTAATTCGAGACTACTAACCGATCTCTCCAAAAGGAATTTCGCCATGGCCTTAGCTAGAATCACTTCCGTCACCGGCGCTGCTGTCGTTGTCCCAGGAGACGACATCGATACCGACCGCATCATTCCGGCGCGGTTCATGCGCTGCGTCACTTTCGACGGGTTGGGGCAATACGCGTTTTACGACGTTCGCTTCGACCCGAACACCGGAAAGCCGCTCAACCACCCCTTGGACCGGCCCGAACACAAAGGCGCGTCGATTCTGATCAGCGGGAACAACTTCGGCTGCGGGTCGTCGCGCGAGCACGCGCCGCAGGCGCTCCAAAAGTTCGGGATCAAGGCGGTGATCGCGGGAAGCTTCGCGGAGATCTTCTTCGGGAACTGCACCACGTTGGGCATTCCCTGCGTCTGCGTCTCGGACGCCGACCGGGCGAAGCTGGCGCAGGCCGTTTCCGCGAACCCGAAGGGCTCGATCCGCGTTAATCTGGAAGCGTTGCGCGTGGAAGCGGGTGAATGTTCCGTGCCCTGCACCATCAAAGAAGGGGCGCGAAAGGCTTTAAGAGAGGGGCAGTGGGATGCCATTGGCCTCTTGCTTGACGGCGCAAAGGCGGTCAGCGCCTTGGAGGTGAAGTTGCCCAAAATCAGTCTGGCCTCATCGTCCTAAGTATTTTGGCTGTAAGGCCATATTTCGGAAGTCTGAGACGGTGCTCATGTGTCTAACTTGCAAGTAACAGCACCTCTTCAGGAGCAAAACATGCGCTTGAGTTCGGTAAATGTTCGGGCGGGCGTGATTCGCGCGTCGGGTCTCGTTTGTCTTTTGGTTCAAGCTTCGGTGTGGGCGCAGGCGCAGGTGCCTACTCAGCCCCAGAAGGCGCCGCCCGGTTTCCAACAGATGGTCACGGCGGCATTCGACATTCAGACCGATGCGCCGAACTACATTCAGAAGCTCTCGCAGTCGGTTTTCCGGGCCGAGCAGCGGTTTTATCAACTCTTCGAGCTGCAACCGGGCTTCATACGCGGCGACGATCCGAAAGCCAAGCTGGATAACCGGCTCCCGTCGATCAAAGGCGACCAGCTCAGCAAATGGGGCTACCGCCCTTGGATCGAGATCCGCGTTTACAACAACTACAAAGATTACGTCGATGAGTATTTCGACGAGATCAACCGGATGCATT
This sequence comes from Planctomycetota bacterium, assembly GCA_045863855.1. Taxonomy (GTDB): domain Bacteria; phylum Planctomycetota; class SZUA-567; order H5-PLA8; family H5-PLA8; genus H5-PLA8. Next base: position 4,828 of record BTVV01000153.1, read on the forward strand.
CGCTGATCAACAAGACGCCGGTGAAGCAGGAGACGCCGGAAGAGCGCGCGCTGCGTCGGATTCGCGAAGGCGTGCCGGGCGCGTACTACATGCGCATCACGGATTACGACGGCAAGTCGGTGCTGCGGCGCATCCGGGCGTACGTCGCGGACAAATCGCACGAGCAGGTCGAGATGGACGTGCTGCACGAGATGGGACATTGTTTCTCGGAGACGTTCCTCTTCGAGTTCGGCGGTGCGCCGCGGAGCGGGCAGGAGTCGGAGAAGCGCGGGACGCCGGCCTGGATCGGCGAAGGCGTCGCGCAGCTCTTTCAGTACAACTGGGCCGACGCCGGCCACGCGCGCAAAGAGAAGCTGCGCAATTGGGGCATGATCTACGAAGCCGTCGAGGCGGGGCACCACTACGAATTCGACAAGTTCATCAACGTAACCAACGCGCACAACTTGGCGTCGGTGGCTTCGGATCCGCTCAAGGCCCGCATCAACTACATCCAGTCGTTTTCGCTGATTCAGTACATGGTCGAGAAGGACTGGCAGCGCTTCATGCAGTTCCTCAAAAACTGCCGCGTGAACAACCTGCAGGACCAGTTTAAAGGCAAGAAAGTCAGCGAGCTGTATTCCGTCCAGAATAAATCCTTCCAGGATGCGTTCACGATTCCGATTCCCGGGGTCGAGAAGTACTGGAAGGAGCACGTGCTGGATACGGGCGCCAAGCAGCTCAAGGCGGATGCTTCAGGCTATTACTACTGCGGCCTGTACTGGCTCGACCGGCGCGACCTGGCCAAGGCGACCGAACGCTTCGAGAAGGCCATTGCCGGAGCTCCCGGAAAGGGCGAAGGGTACTTGGGCATGGGCCGCGTGGCGATCCTGAAGCAGGATTTCAAAGCGGCGCTGGAGCAACTGGGGAAGGCCACGGAGCTGAATCCCAAGGATGAGGACTCCTGGTACTACTTGGGTAGCGCGCAGGTCCAGGCCGGCAAGCCCAAGGAAGCCATGGCCAGCTTCGAGAAGGCCATCGCGTTGTACTCGAATTTCCACGAAGCCTTCGACGGACTGGCCGACGCTCAGTTCGCTCAGCAGCAATTCAAGGAAGCGCACAAGAATTACGACCGGGCGTATCAGATCTCGCGCCTGCCGCAGTACTTGCTCTACGTGGGGCGCGCCGCCTTCTATGCGCACGAGTACGCCGAAGCGCAGCGTAGCTTCTCGGCGTTCTGCAACGTTTTTACCCAAGATCCCAACGGGGCCTTCTGGTACGGCATGTCGGCATGGCGGCTGGGAGACAAGGAGTTCGCGCTCAAGAAACTTCAGGAAGCATCCAAGCTGCAGCCCAACAACAACGACTTTAAGGTCGCCGTCCAAATGGCGCAGAAGGGCGAGATGCTCTACTTCCAGAACGAGACCAAGCAGGCCGCGAAGGATCCTTCGGGTTTGACGACCACGGCCAAGCCCACGGATACGAAGACCGAGAAGAAGACCGACGTGGTTGAAGAAGAGTAATCCGTTTTAGGCCGGGAAGGGGTGGCGCGGGCCTGGGTCCTGGCCGCCACGGGCCGTGTTTCACCCTGTGACCGGATGGCCGTATGCCGGTAGTATCCTTCGACATGACCTTTCCCGATAAGCGAGTTCGCGTAGCGAGCTATCTCCTCCACATTGCGTGGCTGGCATCCGCAGCTCTTGCCGCTGGCGAAGACCCGCAGCCGTCCGGATTGTCCTTTGGGCTCGCCACCGATGGGAGCCTCACCGCCTGGTACGTGTCACCGCCCCAAGCGGGAACGCTGGCAACCGTCGCCGCGCCGCCGGACGGAGCCGGATCGGGCTCGTCCGCGGCGCCAACTGGTTGGAATCGGTATGTATCGCCGGCGAAGTTCGTGAATCTGCGCGGCTGTTTGGGGAAGTCCCGCCGCGGTTACTTGTGGGCCTATGCGCGCGTAAACGGAGGAGACGGCGGACGGCGGCGGCTGGCGACGCTGAGTTACTGCGCGGTTAAGGCTTTTGTGGACGGCCGCTTGGTGCTCGACAAGCCCGAACCGGGCGCGCCGCAAGCGGACGGGAAAGATGCCGAGTTCGAACTGCCGGCGGGCGAATCGACCGTCGCGGTGGCGGTGCAGGTTCGCTTCGGCTACTGCGGATTCCAGTTGGCGCTGGTTCGCGGGGACGCCGATAAGCCGCATCCCACCGACCGCCTCGTACTGCGCGAGCCCGGCGGAGCGGCGCCCGACCGCGCGGTGGTATTCGCCGAGGCGCTGACCTTCGAACCGCAACGCTGGCTGACCTCGGAGGGCCAGCCGCTCGAATGCGTGATCGGGCTTCAAGGCGGCTGGCCGCTGGGCATCGGGACGCTGGCGCCGACTCTGCGAGCGCCGGAGCACGGCGAGACGCAGGGTACGCTGCCGCCACGAGCTCCTGACGAACTCGAGCGCCAGCCTTGGCGCGCGCAGATCAAACTGGCCGAACGGCCCTCGGCGACCGTCGACCTCAGTCTGGTACTCCGCGATGGTGAGGCTCTTGTCGCAAGCAAGACGGTACGCCTTTACGGTCTGCACGGATTGCTGGAGACGGCCCAGAGGCTGGAAACGCAGGTGCGGGCGGAGCGTAAGAACGCCGGGCATGCCTTCCCTTATACCGAGTTGGCGCTGGAGAAGCTCCAGATCTGGTTCGCCAAGCTCGCGCGCGGAGAGATTCGCGATCCGAGCGTGCAGAAGGATCTGGGCACCGACTTGCTGCGCCTGACCGAAGACGCGGCGCGCTTCCTGGAACTGGAAGCCAAGGGTACGGATCCGAACGCCGGACGCTTGGGGTATTTCGAACGCTGCTTCAGCAGCAAGATCGACGATTCACCGCAGCCGTATTTCGTGCAGGTGCCCAGCGCCGCCCAGGAAGCCATGGGGCAAAAGGAGCCGGCCCAGCGCTTCCCGCTGGTCCTGTTTCTGCATGGGTACGTGCCCGACTACCATAAGCACCGCTGGTGGAACGAGACCCCTGAGTTCAACAAGCAGTTCGAAGCGGCCGGCGCGTTCCTGGCGATTCCATTCGGGCGCAGCAACACAGACTTTCTAGGCCCCGGCGAAGTCGATGTGCTTGAAGTACTGGAAGAAATGAAGCGGCTGTATCCGATCGATCCGGACCGCGTGTACCTCTACGGGTATTCGATGGGCGGGATGGCGGTGTACAGCTTGGGGGGACACTTTCCCGAGCTCTGGGCTGGCGGCATCGCGATCGCCGGGCGCGCCGATTCGCCCCTTCTGATGGGTACGCAGGGTTTGGGGCGGCTGCATCCATTCAAGCAGCACTTGATTCGCGCCGATCAGCCGATCGACCTGTGCGAGAATTTCGTGAACATTCCGCTGCGCATTTACCACGGCAAGCAGGATCAGTTCATCTCCCCGGACGAAGCGCGCCGGATGTGCACGCGCCTGCGCGAGATCGGTTGCGATGCGGAGGTGACCGTGGAGGACGGCGATCACTATTACGGGTTCGACTTGATGTGCACGGAAGCGCCGCTCAAATGGCTGCTGGCGCAGAAGCGCCCCGCGACGCCGAAGGTGAAAAAACTCAAGAATTTCTCGCCTCGATTCGGCGGCGATACCTATTCTTACTTATTTCAGGGCCGCACGTTCGAGACGCCTTTTACCGCTCCGCATGAGTTCCGCATTAACCACACCACGGGTGCGCTGGAGCCCTTTTATGTCGAGCGCGAATACGACGGCCAACAGTATGTCATCAAAAAGCTGGCAGGGCCGATTGCGGATCTATTGACTTGGAACTTAGGACTGAAGACCCCCGGACTTTCCTGGGAGGCGGGTACTTTCATCAATGGCGTTCCCTTGGGTGACTTGGAAGAGAATGGCATGAATCCACAGCATGCCGCACTCAATGATTGGGAAGGCATGAGGAAGTTGCGCGCCTGGAATCCGGATTGGAAGAATCCGGTTCGCTGCGGCCCCGTGAAGGAAGCGCTGTGCCGGCCGTTCCTGGCCGTATTCGGCACGGCCGCCGGCGACAAGCGCGGCGAGGAATTGCGCAAGCAGGCCGCGCAATTTGCACAGGACTGGTACGCCTTCGCCAAGGGGCGCGCCACCGTCAAACCCGACCGGGAAGTGACCGAGGTGGAGTGGAAGACCAAGAACCTGATTCTTTTCGGGCAGGCGAATGAGAACCTATTGCACGGCCGTTGCGCGGAGACCGGCAAACTGCCCTTCGTGGTCAAAGACGGTACCGTCGTCGCCGGGCAGCGGAACCTCAAGTTGGAAGGGAAGGGGATCCTGTACACCTTTCCGAATCCGCTCGAAGGGGCATCTCCTGAAAGCAGCGTCGTCATTGCGGCGGGCGAACCCTACGGCGCTCAGCTTCCCGAGAATCACAAATGGGATCTCGTGCCGGATTTCATCGTCTATTTGCCCGAGAAGGACCACGACGGGACCGGAACGAACAAGCCGCTATTGGCCGGTTTTTTTGACGGGAAATGGAAATGGAACGACGCCACAAGTTGGTGGTTCGAAGGTAATTCGCCTCCGCCTCCGGTCCCAGAAGCAAATCCGTAGGCTAAGTCGTCGAAGCGAGTCCGGAAATTCGAGTGCATGACCGGCCCGGCCCACTCGCGCAGGATTCGTTTTCGGTTTACCGGTTCCTCGGTCAGAAGTATCCTGCCATTCGCAGGATCTTGCCATTGGAGACGAACGCAAACTCATGTCGCGCCGCCCGTCCCGTGCCAGCGAGTCTGCTTCGCCCGAGCGGCGCAAGTCGCGCGCGCTGGATACGATGCCGGAATTGGCCACCAACGACTTCCGCCGCACGGGGCCATCGGGGATCGTACTGATGATTCTGGCCGGCGTGCTCGTGGGCGGCGGCTTGGGGTTGCTCGCGCTGCCGAGTATTCTCCGGCAAAAGCCCCAAGTGCCCGCCGAACCGCCCGAGGCGAAAAAGTCGACAGATCCCTCGGGCAAGACGGAATCCAAGTCCGAAGCGCCCGCCGAGTACGATCCCGACAAGCTTTATCCGCACACCAACCGCCTTAAACCGTAAAGCGATTTCATTGGATGGCCGCGGATGCTCAGCAGCCAAAAGCAACGCCGCGCGGATCCCGAGGAACCGCGCGGCGTATGGCCTGCCTTTAGACCTCTAGCGGCTACAGATCGCCGGGGCGCACCGTCGAGCGTTTGTTGGCCTTCGCGCGATCGACGGCCTTATCCAAGCAACACGCCACGCACGCACTCACCGCGTCGATCAATTCGCCGCTGCTCTTCAAGCCCTTCGACTTGACGTAGTTCTTCACCTTGCTGCCCACGACGAGGCCTTCCGTCGAAGCCTTGCCTTTGCCGGCTGCCTTTTTGCCCTTCTTCGCCATCGTACGTCCTCCTTGGAACGATACACTTGGGGAGCGGTACTCGCTTTCGCACGCCTCATGCGCGACGATCGGAGTGAACTGGCCGAAATGTAGGTTTTTTCCTGCATCCGTCAAGGCTGCGGGTTCCGAATTATGCGGATTTCGCCGCTAATACGGCCCGATTCCGAACTTTCCTCGACCGGTACGAGATGCAACGAAACGGAACCCCAAAGGCTCGCGGCTCTCCGGACCAGTTCCACGGCCGCCCCTTCGTCGGGGTAGCGTTCCAGAAACTCCGCCGGGCCGATCTCGTCGCGCAGTTCTTCCAGCCAAAGCTGTGCAAAAACAGCCGCCATGGGCGCCATTCGCTGGCCGTCTGTTCGAAATTCGAAGTAGGGCGCATCGGGCGTCGAATCGTTCGGCGCCCATGCGGCGGGCATCGGTAGCATTGCGAAAGGCCCCGCGTCGCTGATCCAGCCCAAGGCCTGGGGCGCAGCGACCCAGGTCATGCGCGTGTAGTTACCCTTCACGAGTACGTAACGCTCCGCTTCGCCGTGCCGCAAGCGCAACACATAAGGCCGGTCGGCCTCCTCGGGAGCCGTTCCGTCGAACAAGCCGCGCCAGCGGACCCGTGAAAGCTCGCCCAGAGCCATGCGTGCTTCCGGCGTGGCCGTGAATGGAATGGAGGCCAGTGCGCGCGGTTGCACCACGGCCGCACCGGGCGGCGGTTCAACGATCCGCACCCGCAAGGTTTTGCCGAAGGAAGGCCAAAGCTGTTCGTTCAAGTCGATACCGGCCTCCGACAGATAGACCAAGCGTGCTTCCCAGCGGCGCCGGTCCTTGTCGTTTCGATAGGCCTCGAAGAGATTGCGGCGAAAAAGCTTCCCCACGTCCAAAGGAATACGGGCCTCCAGCAGGGGTGGTGTGTCAGGCGGCAATCCATCGCTCAAGAACGGCGCCCCTGCGCCGCGAGCGGGTAGCGCGCCCAGCCAAAAGCCTTCGGCCCGCAGCGTATCGCCTGACTCGTCGGAATCGACGCGCAGGCGAAGCTGGATCAGGTCAGGCAGCCGTTCCAGCCCGAAGATTTCCGGCCAGCTAGGGGGTCCCAGCAGGGCATGCGCTAAATTCAGCTCGCCTTCCAATGCCACCGCGCGCGGCCGAACTTGCACCTCGGCCACCGCAGCGGGCTCTAACGGAGCCGCCCGAGTAGACACGGTTTCTCCCGGTCCGGGGCGCGCACCATGAAATCCCGCGGCCAGGAGCCCGCCGCCCAAGTCGTAGAAATGCGGTTCATGGGGTTGGGGATTGCCTAACCGCATGAGCAAGTAAGCGCCCAAGCGGGTCAGCGCACCGCGTCCGCCTTGCACGCGAACGAGAAAGAGCACAGGCGCCTTACCTCGCTCGCCGCTGGTATCGCGCGGGGGCGCGGAGACGCATGCCACGATCTCGGAGCCGGTGAGGAACCGCAGACCGCGCCGAGTCGGCGAGATGAAGTCCCGCAACAGCGCCGGTTTCTTGGCCCAGCGCGCGCGCAGGTCGTCGAGTTTTTCCTGCCAGCCCGTGAGACGCTGCAATTCCGGGTCGTGCCAAACTCCGCGCAGGCCGGGATGCGCTTCCATGGCGCGCCAAATCGCATCGCCGTTGCGCAAACGCACCAGAGCCAGCGCATCCGAAGGCACGTAGGCGTCCACCGGTCCGCCGGCCGTGGGCGCAAATCCCGCCACGAAAACGCATGCCGCGGCGCTCGAAAGCAGCCAAACTACCGCCGACGCTGGTTTGAGCTTTCGCCAAAAGGAAATGCGCGGAGTGGCAACCGGTTCCACGCCGGCCGCAGCCGGTGCGGGCGTACTTTCGGGCAGAGGGGCGTGCGCCTCGGCGTCGGCCACGGGGCGCTACCCTTGATCCTTATATCCGTCCTGGCCGATCAGCCGGACGAACGAGCACTCCACGCCGGTCTGTTCGTGCAGGCTACCATCGGGCTGTTTGGTCGCGGTGATCAGGCGCTGCATGTCGGGTCCGCCCACTGGCGCGACGAGGCGCCCGCCGGGCGCCAACTGTTCGGCCAAGGCCATCGGCAGTTTGGGGCAGGCGGCCGAGATGACGATTCGGTCGTAGGGAGCGCCTTCGGCCCAACCTACGGAACCGTCGCCTAACCGGTAGCGTATGTTCGAATACCCCAGGTCCAGGAGCCGGTCTTCGGCGGTGGTGGCGAGGTACTCGATCCGCTCGACCGTCCAGACTTCGCCCGCCAACTCCGCAAGCAGCGCGGTGAGGTACCCGCTACCGGTCCCAATCTCAAGCAGCTTCTCTTTTCCCTTAAGCTGCAAGGCCTCCAGCATCAAGGCGATCATGTACGGTTGGCTGATGGTCTGGCCGTGGCTGAGCTGCAGAGCGCGGTCGACGTAAGCTTGCTCGAAGAGATACGCAGGCACGAAGAGCGCCCGGTCGACCTTGAGGAACGCGCGCAGCACCCGTTCGTCGCTAATGCCGCGATCGCGCAGGTCGCCCTCCACCATCCGGCCTCGTTCGTCTTCGTTCGCCATGGGGGCTGACTCCGCCGGAGTGCTAAGTCGTGGAGGTACTCCCTGGTGCGCATCGAATAGGGGAGCATCCGCACGAGCGACGGGCAGGCTGAGATCCGCCGGATGCCGCGGCATTTAGCCGCCGCGGAGCGTCAAATGCCAAGACCTCATTCCAGCGCACCCATCGGCTTACGCCTTCCGACAGCGCCATAATACCCGGAAAAAGCGCAATGCGTCGAGCAGCGGGTTGATCTTGCTGTCGGCGGTTCCGTTGTAAATCGTGCGGATAGGCACCTGAGCGATCTTAGCGCCACGCTGGCAGGCTTTAATGATCACCTCGGATTCCAAATCGAACCGCCGGCCGTCCAGATCCAGACGCTGCCAAGTATCGAGGCGGATCAGGCGGAATCCGACCTGACTGTCGCTGATCGGCACGCCAGCCATGCGAGTGATGCACCAGGACGCGAAGCGGTTTGTCGCGCGGCGCACGAACGGCATCTTTTCCTGTTCGCCCATCCGGTCGCCCAGCACGATATCCACCTTCCCGCCGTCGAAGATTTTTACGAAGCGAGGAATTTCTTCCGGGTCGTGCTGCCCGTCGCCGTCGAGCGTGATGGCCGCTCGTAATCCGGCGGCTTGCG
>BTVV01000154.1:0-13207 GCA_045863855.1 Planctomycetota bacterium
CGATGATCGCCACTACGTCGTTGGTGACGAGGTCCGCGCCCAAGGCTTTGAACACCCGTGGGTGTATCTTGAATGGCAACCTCTCTGCCTTGTCACTTAGACCGGCTGGAGTGTTTTTTGCCACTCAACGACTCCTTACTGCGCCGACGCGATTGCCGTAGCCGGATAGAAGTCCCTTTGCATGATACTTGATAAACGTCGGCGGCAGAGCATTCCCAAGCATTCTGGCCAATTTGACCTTTCCAAGCGTTTCAGGGAATTTGTAAGTCATCGGGAACGACTGAAGTAGCGCGGCCTCACGCATGGTAATCGATCGATTTGCCGAAGGGTGAAGGAAGCGACCCTTTGAAGGGTTGAAGCAGCCAGTCGTAATAGTCGGCGCCGGATCGTCCCACGCCATGCGCCCGTAAACATCCTTGAATCCGTCGGAATGCTTATGGCATTTGAGTCGAAGGCGACCAGGCAAAGACGCACGGCTGCCGCCGTTGCAAGGTACGCACTTTATGCGTTCAATTACTGTGCGGGAACGCTTCTCGGGAAGGTCGTGCAACGCATCGCCGCTCTTTCCGGCCCTAGGAAGCGACCCGATCGCGTCACGTACGGTTCGAACATACTTGGCCGGTCGAGCAAACTTTACCAACGAAATGCGGCTCGCCAGGAGCACCATCCGACGACGGCGCTGCGGGACGCCGAATTGCGCGACATTAAACACATCTACTTCGACGTCGTAACCCGCTCCTTCCAGCACCGACGTGAACTTCTTTAGCCGACTGTTTCGAAACAATCCCGGTACGTTCTCCATCATGACCCACTTGGGCTTGAGGCCGAGCACCAGTCGCTGAAACTCGAAAATCAGATCGTTCTGCCTGTCGCGCGTCCACCGATTGCCGTTGTAGGTCCGCAGGGTCGAAAAGCCCTGACATGGCGGGCATCCTCCAAGAAGGTCTAGTTGACCCTTTCGAAGTCCGAGCGCCTTGAGGATCTCGGAAGATGAAACCTCACGTATATCTTTATTCCAGGTATGGACCCGCTTGTGATTCGCTCGATACGCGGCGATAGCTTCCGCATCGATCTCGATCGCGCCGACGACCTTGTACCCAGCTCGTCGCAGCCCAAGCGACATGCCGCCGCAACCAGCGAAACAGTCAATCGCAAGCGGCTTGGAAAGCTTAATACGCTTACTCTTTTTAGCCATGATCACTTAGAATATCATATTCAACCAATTTGGCATGGCGCTTTCTCCATGTCCTCCGGAGTGTGTACCGACGTGCGGCGGGTGACCCTGCGCAGAGGGTGAGGAAAACAGGTACAGAAAACCGTTTCTCGCACATTCTCACCTTCCTATCGAAATCAACCGAGTACCGGTAAACAAATACCCCCCTACCCCTGCTCCGCCAGATACATCAACGACGCCGGCGTCGTCAACGTCTCCCCCGTCTCCAGGTACGTCTTCAAACCGGAGAGCAGCATCGGCCAGCCGCCGTAAAGCTGGCTGTTCGCCCCCTCGCGCAGCCGGTCGTGAATCACCGTCAGCCGGCACGAATCGCCCACCGGCTCGATCTCCCACGTCACCCGCGACGTCCCCTCCCCTTTAATCTCCTCGCTCCAAAGCGCCCGATAGCTCTGCACCAGCTTGCGCGGCGGATCGACCTCCACATTCTCCCCTTCGAAGATCGACAGGCCCGGGCTGCGCGTCAGCTCCGTCGCGCGCCCGGTATAACCCGAGCCGGCCTTCCAGTCGCTGTACACCCCCACGCCGAACGAAAACCGCTTGCGCCGTTCCGGATCGGTGATCGCCGCCCACAGCCGCTCCGGCGTCGTCTTGATGTAAATCTCGAATACCTTTTCCATGGTTCGCTCCAGGTCCTGTTTCAGTTCGCTAAGCGCCGAGACCCATGGCTCGGTGTACTTGTCGATCCAGCGGTCGTGAATCAGCCGGATCGGGACCGCGTTGAGGAAATGCCGCTTCGTCCGGCCCTCGCGCCGCGTCACGACCAAGCGCGCGGCCTCCAAGATGCGCAGATGCTTCATCGCGCCGAAGCGCGTCATCGCCAACTGCGAGGCCAGTTCCGTCAGCGTCCGCCCGTCGCGCTTGCGCAACGCATCCAGCAAGAAGCGCCGCGTCGGGTCCGCCAGAGCCTTGAAGACGCGATCGTCCCGCTTCATGCGCGCCATTATGTGACCAAACGGTCACGTGTCAAGAGGCTTCTAATCTCGTTATCGGCATCCAAGCGAAGAGCGGAGCCATTCGAACCCGGGACCTTTCCATGATCGGATCAGCCCTAGGCACCGGTGAGCCAGCGGCGGCTTGCCCGCCGCTGGACGCTGACCTGGAAGCCGTGCAACGGCAGCAAGCTGCCGCCGGCACACCCGTTTTCGAACGGCCCTTTCCGATAACCGAAAGGCTCCGCCCCGGCCGCCCCCGCGTTCCCTACGGCGCCCTTCGAGTTCCCGCCCTTCGCACAATCCCCGACCGCGCACGCACCGTTCAAGCCTCCACCATCGCGCAGCCGCCGCCTGCCTTCGGCGCCTCGTGCATAGCCGTCCGCGCGGCATGCACCTGCACGCGTGCATTTACGCTTTGCAGCAGCGATTTATAGCAGTTTTATAGCAAGATCGATTTTTTGCCCTACGTGCGCGAGGTGGTATAGATCGCTTCTTTGCTCCCATAACTCCTTAAAACTCGTCCGAAATTTCGCCGCACAAGAGCACCCCCCGCCACGCCGTTCATGCTTCAAAACAGGCTCCAAATAGCTTCCAAGCGCCTCCATCGAGGCATCCTAATATATACCTTATATAACCGACCGGCCGGACTGTTCCACGTGGAACATTTGCCCTTTTCAGGCCGAGTTTCCAGCTCGCCCCCGCGAACAGAACGCCGCCCCCGCCGGCGCGACAGGGCTCCCCCAAGCCCTGCCCAGCCGCCAAGTCGGCCCGCCTCCGGCCTTCGCCCTGCGATCTTTCATTTAGTGCATCCCATTTGCCATCAAGCATTTACAGAACGGTCACCGACTTTCCGCACATTCCTTAAAGGGCGCGCTCCGGCGCGGCGTCTCTGCCACGGAATAAGTACCCGCTCGAGCCCCGGTTTTCGGGGGACAGCCGCAACGGGGACGGTACGCGTGCACGGCTCGGACGGAACGCAGGAATGACGCTTGAAGGCTCCTTAAGCGGCCCCTTATCCTGGGCCACGGCGATCGGGCAGCGCGCCTCTGGGCGGCGCTCGAAGAACGTCTTGGCGCATCGGGATTTAGGAGCCCCATTGTCCAGCGATTCGCAACGCTCGGCGGCCCATTCCGAAGCCGCGGCGCCCGCCGACGCGAAGCTTTCCGCCCGGGAAGCGCTCGATAAGAAATTGCTCGGCCTGGTCGAACGCTTCCGCGCCGGCGACGACGCCGCGTTCGACGAACTCGCTCCGCTGGCCGGGCGCATGGCGTATCACTTGGCGCTCCGTTCCGTCGCCGACACCAATCTCGCCGAGGATGTTGCACAGGAAGCGCTGGTCAAGCTTTACAAGCACGTCCACGAGATGGAAGGCCTCGGCGCGTTTAAGACCTGGTTCTACCGCGTGGTCTTGAATCTGGTTCACGATCACTACCGCCGCAGCAGCCGTAAAGACGCGGCGCTGGGGACGTTGGAAGAAATGCGCGCGCTGGAAAACAAGGCGCGCGAGGAACCGCTCGGCGCGGTCGAACGCGATACGCTGCGGCAGTCGCTGCAGGAAGCGCTGGCGAGCTTGGACGACAAGCATCGCGAAGTCTTTGTCCTTAAAGAGGTAGAAGGGCTGGGCCACGCGGAGATCGCCGAACGCCTGGGCGTGCCGGAAGGCACGGTCTGGTCGCGGCTGAGCTACGCGCGCAAGAAGTTGCAGGAGAAACTAAGGCGGCGCGGATACACGGGGTAGCGCGCCGCGGACGGCGTTCGGGTTCGCTCAACCGTTGGGGACGGAAGAGCGAAGGACACACAACCGGCGGCGTCGAATCAACGGGTAGGGAGTAGGAGACGAAGGACGTGACGATGCCCGACTGTTCGAACTCGGCGGCGCCGGCTTGCACGGAAGTGCAGGCGGTGCTGAGCGATCTGCTGGATCTGCGAAGCGGATCGAGTCATCCGCCCGAAGGGCCGCTCAGTGCGCCCGAAGCGCGCGCGGCGTACTTCGGTCACCTCGAGCGCTGCGCGGAATGCCGCTCGGAACTGGAAAGCTTGGCCGAAGTCGGCGCGCTGTATGCCGAATTCAACGTCGGCGAACTGCCGGCCCAGGCGTTCGAAACGATGGGCGCTCGAGTGCGCCAGCGCATGGCCGCCGAAGCCGGCGTGCGGCCGGTGCTGCGGCTGGCCGATGCCCCGGCCGCGGCCGTTCCGGTTCGGCCGCGCGGCTGGATGCCGATCTTCGCCACTGCCGCCGCCGCGGCGGCCTTGGCGCTCGTTGCGACGCTTTTCGTCGCCGACAGCCAGAACGGCGGCTCCAAAGAGCCCGCCGTTGTCCAAGCGGGAGCCGCTCCGGCGAACCCCGGGCCGCTGCCCAAGCGCTTCGAAAGCAGCCGGCCGGTCCGTCCGCTGGCGAACGTGCCGCTGGCGACGACGCCCGCGATGCCGGTGACCCTGATGGTTCCGCGCGGGCCGCAAATGGTCAATCAGACCGTCGATCCCAGCGCGCTGCCCGGCCCCGATGAATTTATGCGCATGCTCGAACGCGAGTTCGAACGCCAGCGCTACGTGGGCGTGGGCGAATGCGCGAAGGCGCGGCCCAGCGGCGAGGCGGTCTGTCTCCTGGGCGCGGTCTTCCGCATCCAGCGTGCAGCCGAAGCGGCGGCCAAGTCGCCCCAAGGGATCGAAGTTTGGGATGTCTATCCGGGCAGCCCCGCCGATCAGGCCGGCCTGCACCGCGGCGACCGGATCCTGGGACTCAACGATTTGAAGTTCGAACAGAGTTCGCCGTGCGAAGTGATCAAGCTCTTGAACGCCCTCGAGAAGCTCGGCGCCGGCGAACTGGTGGAACTCGATTTCGCGCGCCGCGAAGCGGGTAACGGTCCCGAAGCCGGGCAGTGGTCGTGGCAGAAGTCGCTGATCGAACTTTCGAAATAGCCCTTAACCGCTTTACTCCCTGTCGTACGGCGCCGCTCTCCCCAGCGGCGCTTTTTTTATGCACCCGAACATCCATAACACTCTTCGTAGCGTACGCTTTCGATAACACCCTAATTTTTTATTTTTACGAATTGACCTGTTATGAAACGAGGGTATGAATAGCCCCTGTCTCCAGAACCTGAAAACTGAATGCAGGCCCAATAAGGGCAAGCTGTTACTTTAGATCGTGCCGGTTGCGCGAGGTACTATCCCCCCCACTACTTCGTGTGGTCGCGCACGGTGAGGCCGGAGATCGCAAGATCTCCGGCCTTTTTTATTGTTATGAGCTGCGCCTCCGCGCTCACCAACCGTTCTGGAATTCCTTTAAGCTTCAAGCGCTTAGCGCGTCCGTTCCCCGGTTGAATCGCCGGCTGCGGGGCCGTTTCGATTGACCGGAAGCGCCTCAATTCGGGTTGAACCCCTTTAGAGTTCCGGTACAGTCGCCAGTTCGTGCTTGGGTGGGGTCGCCTTATGCGTTGGTCTGCTTGGCGTTATGCGATTGCGGCGGCGTTGGCCGTGCTGCTGGCGGTGGCCTTTTGGGCTTGGCCGGCCGGCCGCCCCGAAGCGCCCGCGACCGAACCCGTCGTAGCCGGCGAACCGCCCGCCGCCGAACCCGCGCCGCCCGCGCATCCGTTGGACGCCTATCCGCGCTGGGGCGGCGCCTGGAGCAGTGCCGATGTCGGCGGCGACGGCTTCTTCGATCCCGTTCGCGCTCAACGCTTTGTCGAAGCCGCCGGAGCCGATCACCGCTTCGTGATCCAGCTTCAGTCCCGCGCGCTGCTGCCCGATCCGAAAGCGCCGCTGGAAACGATTGTCCCGCCCGAAGGTGAGCACCTCGTCTATCTCCAGTTCGAAAAAAGCCCCACGCCCGAACAGAAAGAACAGCTCCAAGCCGCCGGCGTGGAACTTTTCCGCTATGTAACCGGTTCGGCCTGGCCGGCGCGCGGCACGCGCGTGGCGTTCGAGAAGGCGAAGGCGCTGGACTTCGTGCACGCATTGGCGAGTTCCGATGCGCGGGACAAGCTGCACTTCAGCGTCTTCGCGGACGCACGGCCGGACTACGCGCAAGCCGCCGAGGGCCAGGTGCGCTACCGGTTGCTTACGTATCCCGGTACGGTGCTGGAAGATCTGAAAACCGCCGCGCAAGCCTTGGGAGGCCAGGTGCGGCTGTGGCGCGCGAACGTGCTGGGGCCGCTCTTCGAGGTGATCGGCCCACCGGAGAGCGCGCTGGCGCTGGCGCAGCTTCCGCAGGCCAAGTTCGTGCTCTATGCCGAACCGCCCGTCGGGAAGCGCGACGCGACGACGGACGACCGGACGAACGTGCTGGATGTTCGGGACGGGCTCCTGCTCTCGGGCAACGGCATCGAAGTCGCGGTGCGCGAGGTGGAGCAAGTCGGCGTGCTGGTGGACGGTATCGAAGAAGTGCACGAAGATATCGAGTTCAATTTTAGTTTGCGCGATGACGACACCGGCGCTCCGCTGGACCCCGCCCATGCGATGCAGGTGGCCGGCCAGATCGGCGGGCAAGGCGAGCGTGTGCCCAACGCTCTGGGCGTCGCGCCCGGCGTGTTTATGTGGGGCTACGATCTGTATCCGCTCAATACCGATGCCTTCGCCACCGACGATATCGTCGATGCCGACGAAAACCTGATCGTGCGCATCAGCAACCACTCCTACGGCCCCACCGGCGAAGGCGACGGCTCGTACGATCCGATCGCGGCCGACTGGGATCAGGTGTTGCGCGACGGCGCGCTGGGCCAGGGGCTGGTGGCGCTGTTCGCGAGCGCCGAAGTGACGCCCGTGCGGCACAAGCAGATCGATTTCTTCAGCGGCATGAAGAACGGGATTTGCGTCAGCGCCAGCAACGATACGGCGCACTGCGGCGACGACGATCCGCTGGCGGCAGTGGCCAGCGGGATCGCCACCTTCGTGGACTTCGGCCCGATGCTCGACAGCCGCATCAAACCCGATTGCGTGGCGCCGGGCGTGACGGTCACGCTGATCAACGGGAGGACCGGTTCGGCGACGAACAGCGGGACGTCCTTCGCCGCCCCGGCGGTGACCGGCATGCAAGCGCTGCTGTTCGAGCACTACATCGCCGAAGGCCCCGGCGGCGAACCCAGCGCGGCGCTGGCCAAGGCGCTGCTCTTGAACGGCTGCACCGATATCGGCAAAGGCGGCCCCGACAGCCGCTACGGGTACGGGATCACGAACATCGAGAAGACGATCGATATCGTGACCAAGCATTTCAATACGCCGGCCGATCCGCTGATCTTCGAAGGGCGTGTGGCCACGGGCGAAGAAGACGAATACACGATCACGGTTTCCGACACCGAACCGCTGAAGGTGATGCTGGTCTGGATGGACCCCGCAGGCGATCCGATGGCCGCGAAGGCCATCGTCAACGACCTGGATCTGGAAGTCGACGAACCGGATACGGACACGCTCTTCCCGTTCTCCCTGAACGTGAATTCTTTCGGCAGCACGCCGGCCACCAGCGAAGGAAGCGATCCGGCGGCTTCGGCGAGCGGTCCGAACCGGCAGGATACCGTCGAACAGGTGGTCGTGCTGAATCCGGTGAGCGGTTCGTACACGATCCGCGTGCGCGGCTTCAACGTACCGATGGGCGATGCGCCGGACGACGATCAGGCGTACGCGGTGGTGGTGTGCAAGGGCCAGGCCATCGCCGCGACGTTGACGGCGACGCCGCTTGCGCCTGGGCGCATCTTCCAGGGCAGCGCGTATCTGCCTGAAGACGGCGGGCAAGTGGACTTCCGCGTGAACATCGTCGGCGGTGTGCCGCCGTTTACGGTGAACTGGGATTTCGACGGCGACGATGTCGTCGACGACACCACCGTGGAAAACGATCGCATCTTCACGCACGATACCGGCTTCGATTACCCCTTCGGCGCTCAGGTCTACATCGCCAAGGTCAGCATCACCGACAGTTCGGCGCCCACGCCTTTCAGCACCGAGGCCACTCGTACCGTCACGGTGTTAGCGCCGCCGGAAGCGGATATCGCCGCCGCGCCGACGTCGGGCGACGTGCCGCTCAACGTATTCTTCTCGGCCATCAACACCTCGGGCATCATCGAATCGTACGCCTGGGACTTCGGCGATTCGTCGGTCTCGTTCGAAAGCGACCCGAACACCACGCACCTCTACGAAGATATCGGACTCTTCACGGTCGAGCTGGTCGTGACCGATATCGTGGGTCAGGAATCCATTCCGGCGAGCACCACCATAGAAGTGCTGAAGCGCATCCGTAACGCTTTCGTGCAGAAATTCTCGGGCAGCGTGAACTATGCCCGCCGCACGGGCAGCTTTACCTTCACGCTCGTCTCCGACGACTTGGCGCTCTCGCGCCAGGATTACCGCAACGCCGTGAATGCCGTGCCGCCGACCTTCGAAGGCAAGTCGTTCGACCTGTTTTTCTACGATGACGAGGTCTTGGGCGATCTGGTGGAAACCTTCGTCATCAACAAGGTCGGCCAGCGCGTGACGCCGAACGACAAGACCAAGCAGTTCAAGATTCAATACTCGCGAAAGGGCTGGATTATCGTGAAGTGGAGCGTCCCCGAAGGCACGCTTTCCCCCTCGGCCGTCGAAGTCTTTGAAACGATCGGCATGGACGAATTTACCGAGAGCAGCGATCCGACGGATCCGCTCACCGACTTCCCCTTCGAAGTCGCCATCGACACCGACGACGCGACCTACCGCGCGACGTTCAACCTCATCTTCAAGAACATCCGCGGGATCACTGGGCGGGCGACGCACCGCAAGCCTTAGGGCGGGTTGCCAGTTTCCTGTTTCTAGTTAACGGCAACGACACACCTCAAAGCAAGGTTCCGAATTCCGGTTGTGTGGATCTCGTAGGCGGCCAGGCGCACGCCTCACCCTTGGCTCCCTAGGATGCCGTTGTCGTAAACCGCCAACGGGCAACCGGCCGTCAACATTCCGGCATTTGAAAACGCGCAAGGGTTCCGCAAACTGGCTGGATGCTTGCCGCTCAACGTACCGCGCCGAAGGCTCCGGCTTTTACCGCCACGCTCTTCGAAGACGCTTACCAGGGCTTGAACCTGGGGCTCTTCCCGATGCAAAACTCGCCGCTGGGCGAGTACCACGCGCTGCCGCTGCCGGGCCCGACGGGCGCGTGGCGCGTGCCGGCCAACCACTGGTCGTGGAGCAAGGAAGGGCGCTGCTTTCAGGTCGCTCCGCATGGCGGCGCGCGGGCGATCGAGACGCTAGGCGCGAGCGCGCACTACGACAACCGCCTCCTGGTCGCCGGGTGGTCCGATTGGGGCGACTACGAGTTCAAGGCAGACGTCACCCCGCTGCCGCAGGATGCCGGCCAGTCGGGCAGCCCTGCCGGCGGGCTGTGCGGGCTGATCGCGCGGTACACCGACAGCCGCACGTATCTGGCGCTGGTGCTCGACCGCGACGGGCAGCTCAAGCTGCTGCGCCGCCGCGAGAACGTTTTCGACGTGCTGGCGGCCGCGCCGCTGGCGCACGAAGCCGGCGCTGCGCTGAATTTCTCGTTCTCGGTGCAGGGCGGACGGCTGATCGGCCGCGCCGGCGAGACGGTGGTGCAGGCGACGGTGGACGGCTATCGCCGCGGCGGCATCGGGATGCTGGCCGACGTGCCCGCGCGCTTCGGGCCGGTGCAGGTGCGGACAAGCGACGCGGAACTCGCGCGGCTGAAGCGCGAGCGCGAACGTACGAGCGTGCAGACGGCGCGGCGGATCAAGAAGTTTCCGGCGATGCGCCTGGAGCGGACGATCCCGCTGCACGGGCTGGTCAACGGGCGCAACCTGCGCATCGCGGACATCGACGGCGATGGGAAGCCCGAAATCGTGCTCGCCCAGGGTTCGCGGACGGTGGCCGACCGCTTCGACCTGACCCGCCTGACGTGTTTGAGCGTGCTCGATCTGGACGGCAAGCTGCTCTGGCAGGCCGGCGTGCCCGATCCGGAAGCGCCGATCGCGAACGGGGATCTGCCGTTCCAGGTCTGCGACATCGACGGCGACGGTAAACTCGAGATCGTCTGCGTTTTCGGCTTCGACGCGCAGATCCGGCACGGCCGCACGGGCAAGATCCTGTGGAGCGCCGGGACGCCGGAGACGGTGCCGGTACCGCGGGACTTCAAGGAAGTCTCGAGCAGTTGGGGCAGCGCGTGGGGCGACGAGACGCTGTACATGAACGTCGCTCAACTGGCCATCACGAACCTGCAAGGCCGCCCGAAGGCGCGCGAGATTCTGCTCAAGGACGATTACCACCATCTGGTGGTGCTCGACCCGTTCTCCGACAACGCGGCGATCCTGCGGCATCGCGGCGTGCACGGGCACTTCCCGTGGGTCGGCGATCTGGACGGCGACGGGCACGACGAACTGATGGCCGGGTACTCGCTGCTGGACCACGACGGCTCGCGCAAGTGGTCGCTGCACTTGCAGGACCACCAGGACGCCATCGCGATCGTGGACCCGCTGGCTCCGGGCGGGAAGCACAAGCGTATCGTGCTCTGCGGCGGCGAAGACGGCCTGCTGATGCTGGGCTTGAACGCGGAATTTCACACGCGGCTGGAAGGGCATTGCCAGCGCCTGGGTGTGGCGAAGTTCCGCGCCGATCTTCCGGGCTTGCAGTTCGCGACGGTCACGTTCTGGGGCAATCCGGGAATCTTCAGCCTCCACGACGCGACGGGCAAGAAGCTCTGGTCGAAGGAGTTGCCCGTGGCCGGCGGGCTGGCCGCGCCGGTGAACTGGACGGGCCGCGCCGAAGAGTTGCTTCTGTACAGCATGCAGCCTGGCGCGGGACTGCTGAACGGGCACGGCGACCTTTGCGTCGAAGCGCCGGCTTCCGGGCCGCATGCGTGCTTCGACACCTGCGGCGCGTTCGGATCGGACGGGCGCGACGCGCTGATCGCCTGGGATCGCGAGAGCCTGGCCGTATACGTGCCGTCGGATGCGCCGCTGAAGGGCGCGCGCGCGAAGAACGTGTACCGCCCGCAGCGCGCGGACGGGCAGAACAAGTCGAACTATCAGGCCTACGTGAGCTTGCCGCCGGGATGGTGAGGGGTTGAAGGGGCTCATGCGCGCACGTATGATCGGTTGCGTGCTTGAGTGGAGGTTCGGTTATGGACGAGAAGAAGTTGCTCAAGCGAATCGCGCTGAAACCGGGAGTTATGGCAGGCAAACCCGTCATTCGCGGCACTCGATTAACCGTGGAAAGCGTGCTCAATCAGTTGGCGCATGGAGCCACGGCCGGCGATCTGATCCGCGAGTATTGGGGACTCAATCGATCGAACATCCAGGCGTGCCTGCTTTACGCCAGTAAAGCGCTCGAGTTTGCCGAGATCGACGCGTTGGCGCTGGAACGCGCCTGAGTGCGGTTTCTCGTCAATGCATGCACCGGCCCGCCGGTGGCCGCTTGGCTCAGAGGCCGTGGGCATGAAGTCCGGTCCGTTTTCGATGAGTGCCGCGGCTTGGACGATATTCGTATCTTGGAAATGGCGCACCGGGAACGGCGCATTCTTATCACCAACGACAAGGACTTCGCGGATCGCGTGCATCGGGACGGCTTGCCGCACACCGGTGCGGTCCTGTTAAGGCTGCGCAATGAACGCGCGGCTTCAACAATCGCCGCGATGGACCGGTTGCTGTCACGATACGCCGCGCGATTGCCCAGTGGGTTTGCGGTTGCATCCGAGACCCGAGTGCGCTTCTCGCTTCGCTAACCGCCCATGGAGGCCGCCATGCTCCACGCCACCCTTTCCTCCGGCGCCCAAATGCCGATGCTGGGCATGGGCACGTACCAGCTCCGCGACGCCGCGTGCACGCGCGCGGTGCGCGAGGCGCTCGAACTGGGCTACCGCCATTTCGATACCGCGGCGATGTACGGAAATCACGCCGCCGTCGGCGCGGCGCTGAGCGAGACGAAGGTTCCGCGCGGCGAGTTGTTCGTCACCACCAAAGTCTGGCGCGACAGCCTCAAACGCAAGGACGTGCTGAAGAGCTGCGACGAAGCGCTGCGCGACCTGCGCTGCGCGTACCTCGATCTGTACCTGATTCACTGGCCGAATCACGCGGTGCCGCTCGCCGAAACGCTGGGGGCGTTCGCCGAGCTGCTCGACGCCGGCAAGATCCGCCACGCCGGCGTGAGCAATTTCACCGTCAAGCGCCTGCGGGAAGCGCTGGCGCTGAACGCGTGCCCGATCGTGTGCAATCAGGTCGAGTATCACGTGCATTTGAATCAGGAAGCGCTGCGCGCGTTCTGCGCCGAGCGCGGGATCGCGGTGACGGCGTACTGCCCGCTGGGCAAGGGGCGCTGGCACGACGACGCGCTGCTGAGCGAGATCGGGCGGGCGCACGGCAAGAGCGCCGCGCAGACGGCGCTGCGCTGGCTGCTGCAGAAGGGGATCGCCGCCATCCCGAAGGCCGGCTCGCGCGAGCACCTCGCCGCGAACCTGGACGTCTTCGACTGGTCGCTGAGCGCGGCGGAGATGCGGCGGCTCGATACGGAGCCCAAGCGCGAGCGGCTGATCGACTGGGACGTGGCGGAATTCGAGGACTGAAAGGGATAGCCATGACCAGTCGAGCATTTTGCTTATCGGCAGTCCTTCTCCTATGGGCAAGTTGCGGATGCAAGAATTCCTACGACATCATCCTAAAAGTGGAGGGAGACCATCTGGTCCGAGCACTCAAGCTTCGCATGGAAGTGCCGGAGCTTCCGCCGGAAACCGGAAAAGGTCATGAGCAACGATTGGTTTCCGCCTTGGAGACTTTATACAAAACCAAGTCGAATAAGGTTGAAGACACTTATCACTTGACCGGACGCTTTCAGGGCACCTTTACAAACGAAGTTGGCGGCATGGCGGCCATTGTTCGCCACGATTCCCCGCTTGGGAGTGTCTGGTCGTACGCCGAACGCACCGACAAAACCACCAGCCTGTACGGCAACTACAATCGGATACGGATTTGCGTGGATTTTGGAACGGATGCTTTGCTGCTCTGGCTGGAAGACCACCTTAAGAACGAAAAGGATTGGCCAAAGCTAAAAGCATTTATCGACGGTGAGCTTCGGGAGGATC
>BTVV01000155.1:0-13187 GCA_045863855.1 Planctomycetota bacterium
AAACCAAGCGCAGGTATCGCGACTAGTCCAAAGTAAGCGATATGCTGACCAACAGGTCCCTAGACTATGGTTGCCGTAGAGTCGCGGCTTCCACTGGTCGCGGGTTCGCGTTTTTTGCTCAGGTGCGTACGTAGTCGAAGCCTCAATTGCACCTATGCATTAAGGTAATTTTATCTCTATAGAAGTCCTGAAACTCACCTGAAGCGTAGAAGTCTGAGAATACAGGTGAACAGAAGGAGCGAGGTTCACGTAGTGCCTTAAAAGTACGACTCCAGTCAGTTGAAAACCGAGGAAAAAATCACAAGTGCGGTCTGAAAGAACGATGCTCATTCAAACTATAGGAAGCCGGCAAAGTGCCGATGAGTACGCAATGCAAGGGATACGAAGTTCGAGCCGCACAACGCACAAGTGCGCCCCATAGCGAATGGGGTGTCTCTTGATAAATCGAGATCGAGCCCTATGTTACAAACTCTCAGCAAGCAATCTCAGAGGGCCGCTTCGGGGATTATGACTCCACCCAGTCTCATTCCCGGCTTTGCGCTCCACGATAAAATCGCCGAAGGCGGATTTGCCGAGATCTACGATGGCGAAGAGTTGATCAGTAAGAAAAAAGTAGCGATTAAAATCCTGCACCCGCGGCATCACACCAACAAATCGGAATTCAAGCGCCTGATCCATGAAGGCGGGATCGGGATGCGGATTCGAAACCACGACAACGTCGTCAAGTTCCTGCAGGTAGGCAAAGCGGGGCGTGCGCCGTACATCGTCATGGAGTTCATCGAAGGCCAGACGCTGCGCGAAATTCTGCGTGACCGAAAGACACTTAATGACCGTGAAGTGGTGGTTCTTGCGCAGGCCATGGCTTCGGGTGTGCACTACATGCACGGTGAAGGCATTGTCCACAAGGACATTAAGCCCGAAAACGTAATGTTGGGCCCGGACGGAACCATCAAGCTGATTGACCTGGGCTTCGCCGAATCGCTGACCAGCGTGAAGTGGAGCCTATTCGGCCGCAGTCTGGAGGGCAGCCCGGCTTACATGGCGCCTGAACTGTTGCGGTCGAAAAAGCCCAGCCCGGCCACCGACCTCTATGCCGTGGGCTGCACGCTCTACGAGGCCGCCACGGGTACCGCGCCGTTCACGGGACACTCGGATCAGGAAGTGCTGCAGAAGCAGCTCAATATGAACTTGGCCGCCGGTTCGATTCGCGAAAAGAACCAGGAAATTTCGCCTTACACCGAGCGGCTGATCTTGAACGCGCTCGAGAAGAATACTTCGAATCGCTACAAGTCGGTGGACGAATTCCGGCTCGAACTGCGCCGTAATCCGCACCTCAACAACAGCAGCAAACACATTCCCCTGCCCACGGGGTTCGCGCCACGCCGTCAGAACAGCAGCACGCGGTCGTCTTCGCGTAACCGCATCTCAGGCACCTAACTACGGTCAGGCTTTCCGAGCAGAGCCGTCCGGTTCGACCTTATTCTCCGCATCAAAGCTTCGGAGGATGGATCGGCATAATTGACGTAAGGCTAAAAACACCCCGAGCCGTGCGAGTTCGTCCATAAGTTCCGTCCCATCCCCTACCCCAGCTTGCCCAACACCTCCCGGGCGATGATCAGGCGTTGGATCTGGCTGGTGCCTTCGCCGATCTCGTAGAGCTTGGCGTCGCGGTAGAAGCGTTCGACGGGGAAGTCTTTCGTATAGCCGTAGCCGCCGAGCACCTGGACGGCATCGGAGCAGATGCGGACGCAAGCTTCGCTGGCGTAGAGTTTGGCGATGCTGGCTTGGCGCACATGCGGGCGGCCGGCGTCGCGGAGCTGCGCCGCGCGGTACGTGAAGAGCCGCGCGGTTTCGAGCCCCACGGCCATATCTGCGATCAATTGGCCGATGGCCTGGAAGCTTCCGATGGGCGCGCCGAACTGGCGCCGTTCTGACGCATAGCCGGCCGCGGCTTCGTAGGCGGCCTCGCCCAGGCCCACGGCCTGAGCGGCAATGCCGACGCGCCCGCCCACCAGAGTATCCATAAAAATCTTCCAGCCGTCGTTCTCCTCGCCCAGCAGGTTCTCGGCCGGCACTTCGGCATCCTGGAAGAGCAGTTCGCCCCAGTCGCTGCCGCGCATGCCTAGCTTCTTGTCGCCGTTCCCGACACTGAACCCGGGCGTCTTCTTCTCCACGACCAGTGCGCTGATGCCCTTCGGCCCCGGCCCGCCAGTGCGCACGGCGACCACATACAAGTCGGCCACGTGCGCGTTGGTGATGAAAATCTTGGAGCCGTTGAGGATGTACTTATCGCCCTTCTTGATGGCGGCCGTCTGCAGCGCGCTGGCGTCGCTGCCGCTGCCGGCTTCGGTGAGCCCAAAGGATGCGATCTTCTTACCGATGCACAGGTCAGGCAGCCAGCGCTTCTTCTGTGCTTCGGTGCCGAATTTGGCGATGGGGGAGGTGCCCAGCGAGATGTGCGCACCGACGGACAGCGCCGTGCTCGCACAGGCCGTGGCAAGCTCTTCGCAGACGGTGACGGCGCAAAGGTTGTTGAGTCCCATGCCGCCGTACGCTTCGGAAAAAGGCACGCCCAACAGTTGCAGCTCGCCCAGTCGATTCCAAACTTGCCGCGGGATGCGCTCCTTCTCGTCGATCTCCGGCGCCAGCGGTGTCAACTCGCTGCGCGCGAACTGGCGCACGGTCTCGCGAACGAGGCCTTGATCTTCGGTCAAGTTGAGCGGTTCGAAGGCGTCCGAATGGCTCATGAGCGCGAAGCTCCTCTGCTGGTAACGTGGTTAGCTGGACCGGCCGAGGGCTTTCTGTACCATAGCCCGGACTCATTTAGTAGCGCCAAAGTCTTCAGGAGCCACCTGTTCCGTGCCCCCCGCCGGCCCCTTGTTTTCTTCCACGCAAGCCGCCGCCGAGTTCGCGCGGGCTCTGCCCACGCGCGCCTTGGGGCGAGCATTGCGCTACGCCGCGCGCGTCACCTCGACCAACGATCTCGCATCGGATGCCGCGCGCGGACACGCTCCGCATGGGTCGGTCTTCGTCGCCGACGAGCAGAGTAAAGGCCGCGGCCGGCGCGGGCGCACTTGGGAAGCGCCGGCGGGCGCGGCGCTCCTATTCAGCGTGCTAGTGCGCGAACCGCGGTTGGCCGCCGAGCGCTACGGTTGGCTGGCGCTGGCGGCCGGCCTTGCGGCCAGCGAAGCTCTGCGTGAAACCGCCGGCGTGGCGGCCGTGCCCAAATGGCCCAACGATATCGTCGTCCGCGGAACATCAACGGATCAGGCGCCCTGGCGAAAACTCGGCGGCGTGCTGTGCGAAAGCCTGCTGCCTGCCGGCGGTCCCGCTCAGCCCGGCTACGTCGTCATCGGGATAGGCCTGAACGTGACCCAGGATGCTTCCGAGTTACCCCCCTTGCCTAAAGCTCCGGCCACCAGTGTCCTGCTCGAAACGGGCAACCTCATCCCGCGTTCGGATCTGTTTGCGGCGGTACTGGTTGAACTCGAACGCCGGCTCGACGACCTGTGCGAATCCGATGCGTTCGTACGTTTTCGGGCCGAACTGGATGCGCGCATGGAGCACGCGTGGAGCGGCCTGAACTTGCGCATAAGCCAAGCCGGACGCGAACGAAGCGGGCGGTTCGCCGGGCTGGATGACCATGGGCGGCTGCGACTGCTCGGCGCAAACGGCTCCGTGGAGTACTGGTCCGACGCCGAAATTTTGGGCTTGGAATAATGCGCGCTGAAGCGTGGCGCGGCGGCATTTACCGCTGTTTTCCGCCCCCTAAATCCGGTCACGATGGAATTGATGGTAGCAAGCGGACGCGTCGTCGGCATACTCGTGCCGCAACCCCTCCAAGGAGCAGGCGCATGGCGTTTCGATTCGAGCGGCATCCCGCAAATCCGATCGTCTGGCCCGGCGAGCAACCGTGGCGGCGCGCGGTCACGTTCAATCCCGGCGTCCTGTTGGACGACGACGGGCGCTTTTACCTCTACGAGCGCGCCGCGGGGCAACTCCGCCCGTTCTACTGCTACATCGGGATGCTCGAGAGCGACGACGGCGTTCGATTCAAGATGACGCGTGAAGAGCCGGTCTTCACGCCCGAAATGGCCGGCAGCGCATACGGCAGCGTACAGGACCCGCGCGTGGCGAAGCTGGACGGCCGCTACTGGATGACTTACGCCTACCGTCCTTTCGCGTGGGAGAGCCATCCGACAGGGATCGGCGTGCCCGATTCATTCGAGCCTAAGCTGCCGGGCTTCGACGGGGACAGTTCGAAAAACCTGACCCGCAGCGGTCTGGCGGTAAGCGACGACCGCGTGACGTGGAAGCACTTCGCCTGGATCACTCCGGCGGATATCGACGACCGCGACGTGATCCTGTTCCCGGAAAAGATCGCCGGCCAGTACGTGGTGCTGCGCCGGCCCAGGGACTACGTGGGCCCAAAGTATGGGACCGACTACCCCAGCATCTGGTTGAGCCGCAGTTCGGATCTACGCACGTGGTCGGACCCGGTCCTGGTCGCCAAGCCCGCATTTCGCTGGGAAGATAATCGCATCGGCGGAAGCACGCCGCCCATCAAAACGGCACGCGGGTGGCTGGTGCTGTACCACGGCGTCGAGAATCAGGATCCGAAAGTCAAACGGGTTTGCTACCGGCTGGGCGCGATGCTGCTGGACCTGCACGATCCGACCAGAGTCGTCGCCCGCGCTCCGCATTTCGTGATGGAACCGGAGACGTATTACGAAAAATTCGGGCTGTATATTCCCAACGTTATCTTCCCGACGGCCAATGTGGTGAAGGACGGTACGCTGATGCTTTACTACGGAGTCTGCGACACCGCTATCGCGCTGGCGACCTGCGAACTGGACGAACTGGTGGAGCACGTCTGGCAGACAGGACGGTAGTTATTCCGCCGGCTCGTAACTGAAGGTGAGCGGGAACTTGGCGGTACGCGCCTTGCTGTGCGCCTGTTCGACGCGGTGTTCGGCTTCTTCGAGCGGCAAAATGGCCACCAATGCCACGCCGGTTACGTGCGCCGTCAGCATGATGCGGATGGATTCGGCGACCCCCTTCCTGAAAATGTCACGAAGCACGGCCACGACAAACTCCATGGGGGTCACGTCGTCGTTGTGAATCAGGACGCGGTACTGCGGGGCCAGGCGCACCTTATCCTTTACTTCGGGCTCGACTTGACGCTTGGGCTGGACGGGAGGCGCCTGAGGCAACGCGGCGACGATTCTGCTCATCCGCATTCTTCCAACATCCTTCTCTCGGTCGCGTTTATACTATAGGGGCCTGACGTATTTCGGAAGGCTTGGCTTCGGATCTCCCTCCACACATGAGCAATAATGCGCAGGAACTCGACGTCGAGTACATCCTCGATGAGCATGACCGCATCCTGAGTTTTAACGACGGATTTCGTGTTTTTGCTCAAGAAAACGATGCGTGCAGCCTGCTTCCCAAGGTATTGGGATCGAAGTTGTGGGACCATATCGCCGGTCTCGAAATTCGCGAAATGTACCGCCTGCTTCTGAATCAGGTGAGGCTCAAGGGCCATTCCATCCGCGTTCCCTACCGCTGCGATGCACCCTGGATGCTGCGCGATCTCGAACTGGAATTGGAACCCCTCCCCGGCGGGCTCGTTCGGATCCGTTCCCGAACGAGGCGGCTAGAGCAGCGGCAAGCGCTCGCACTGCTGGATCCGCGGACGGAGCGCGATCCCACGCGCTTGCTGATCGTGTGTTCCTGGTGCAAGCGCATCCAAGACGGTTCGGCCTGGGTCGAACCCGATGCCTACCTGCAGACGCACCGGCTGTTGGCGGCGCAAGTGTTGCCTCAGATTTCCCACGGGATGTGCGGTGACTGCCGCACCCGCGTGTTTGCGGCTCTGGACTTGGACAGCACGGGAGTTTGACGCTTGTCAAGCCGCCCGCGTACCGGACCCATGAAGCCTCGTCCCTGAGCTTGACCGGCGTGCTGCCATGTGACAGTTTGGACGTTTCCAAGCCGCACTTTCGAAACTCGGGTGAAGCGAGCCACGATCCACAGGGATTGAGGGAGATCACGTTTTATGGCCAAGCCAAAGCTCAACATTGCTCTGATCGGTACCAAGTTCATGGGCAAAGCGCACAGCAACGCGTGGGCGCAAGTCGCGCACTTCTTCGACTTGCCCGTACAGCCGGTGATGAAGGTAATTGTCGGCCGGGATGCGAAAGGCACCCAGAAAATGGCCGACCAGTGGGGCTGGCAGGAAGCGGCCACCGACTGGAAAGAAGTCATCAAGCGCAAGGATATCGACTTGGTCGACGTCTCGACGCCCAACAACCTGCACGCCGAGATGTCCATCGCGGCGCTGAAGGCCGGGAAGCACGTCGTCTGCGAGAAGCCGTTGGCCAAGTCGGTGAAAGAATGCGAGTCGATGGTCAAGGCGGCCGAAGCGGCGAAGAAGGCGAACTTCGTCTGCTACAACTACCGGCGCGTGCCGGCGGTCTCGCTCGCCCGGCAGCTCGTGCAGGAAGGCAAGATTGGGCGCGTGTACCACGTGCGCTGCTTGTATTTGCAGAGCTGGATCATGGACCCGAACTTCCCGCTGGTCTGGCGGCTGCAGGGCGATATCGCCGGCAGCGGCCCGCACGGGGACTTGAACGCTCACATCATCGACGCGGCGCGGTTCATCACCGGCGAAGAAGTGACCGAGGTGAGCGCGGCGTTCGAGACGTTCATCAAGGAGCGCCCGCTGGGCGCGATGACGGGCGGACTGAGCGCCAGCGGCGGCAGCAAAAAGGGCAAAGTGACCGTCGAAGACGCGGCGCTGCTGATCGGCCGGATGAGCGGCGGGGCGCTGTGCAGCTTCGAGGCCACGCGCTTCGCGCAGGGCCGCAAGAACGGCAACTCGATCGAGATTAACGGCGAGAAGGGCGCGATTCGCTTCGAGTTCGAAGACATGAACCGGTTGAAGTTCTACGACGCCACGAAACCCAGCTACCTGCAGGGCTGGACGGACATCCTGGCCACCGAAGCCAACCATCCGTACTTCGGCGCGTACTGGCCCGCCGGACACATCATCGGATACGAGCATACGTTCATCAATATCGCCTACGACGTACTGACCGCCGTCGGCAAGGGTGGCGCGGCGTTAAAGAATCTCGGGCCCACGTTCGCCGACAGCACCAATACACAGCGCGTGTTGGAGGCAGCCGAGAAGAGCGCCAAGTCCCGTAAGTGGGTGGCGACCGGTTGTAAGTAGCGCACGTTTGTAGCCGTCAAAACTTGCAAACGAGCGGACCGGCATACGCCGGTCCGCTTTTTTTATCGAACTCGGGCGGATTCGCGAGGGCGGAGCTGCGACTCCAACAGGCCGGCCGTCGTCACCAGCAGGCTCAACGCGACATAGAGGTTCCATCCCAAATTGAAGCGCGCGTCCGCAATACCGCTCGGGCTGTTCTCCGATCCACCGGACCAGTCCCAAGGCCAGCCGGAGCCATGGATATTCATGCCCATGAGTACCGAAGAGACGAGGAACAGAGTCATCAGGGTAGACAGATGCAGGCGCAATCCTACGGCTCGAACGACGGAATCGGTCCTTGCGGCCAGCGCGAATACCGAAGCCAGCGAGATCGACAGGAAGCTCAGGTAAACGGGCACCTGATCGAGATAGATGCCGCCGCGTTGACAATCACGCAATAGCTCTGCAACAACTTCGGTACCCTGCGGGCACAGGCAGGCCCCAGCCAGACCGGCCACCACCCAAGCCGCGCCATGAAAATGCCACCAAGCACGCATCGAGTCCATGGTTACTCGCGCTCCGATTTCGAACCACCACAGCCCCTACGACTCTGCGCGGACCGCGGTTCGGCGTTTACCGTTTAGCGTTCACCGATTACCGTATACGGCCCTTCGAAGGAGCAACCGATGCCTACCGTCCTCCGGGTCTACGCGTTGGAAATCCTCGACAGCCGCGGACGCCCAACGCTAAAGGCGTACTGCGAACTCTCCGGCGGCACGCGTGCGGCCGCGAGCGTGCCGAGCGGCGCCCGCACCGGTGCGGCGGAGGCGCTGGAGAAGCGCGACGGTGACGGCGCGCGCCATGCGGGCCTGGGATGCCGGACGGCGGTACAACTGGTCGGCGGCGAAATCGACGCGGCGTTGCGCGGGAAGACCTTCGACTCCCAAGCCGATCTGGACGCGGCGCTGATAAAGCTCGACGGCACGCCTAACAAAGCGCGCTTGGGCGCAAACGCGCTGCTGGGCGTCTCGCTGGCCTTCGCGCGTGCGAGCGCCGCGCAGGCCCAAGTTCCGTTGTACCAGCACTTCGCCAGCCAAGTCGGCGACAAGCCGCGCACGCTGCCACGCTTGACGGTCAATCTCTTCAGCGGGGGCAAGCATGCGGGCGGGCAGGTGCCGATCCAGGATGTCTTGCTGGTGCCCAGCGCCGCAAAGACCGTCGACGAAGGGCTCGCGGCGGTCTGCGCGGTTTACAAAGCTGCGGCCAAGCGCATGCTCGAACGCTTCGGCATGCGGCTGCTCACCGCCGACGAAGGCGGACTGGCGCCTCCGTTCGATGGCGCCGATGCGATGCTTGCGGAAGCCGTCGCGGCGATCGAGGCGGCAGGCTTCGAGCCGGGACGCGACCTCGCGCTCGCCGTCGACGTCGCGTCGAGCCACTTTTTCGAAAGCGGCCTGTACCATCTGGATGAGGCGAAGCTGAACAGCGCGGAAATGATCGCGAAACTGCGAAGCTGGACGGAACGCTTCCCGATTGTGAGCATCGAAGACGGGCTGGCCGAAGACGATTGGGCGCACTGGCCGGATCTGCGCCGCGCGCTGAGCGGACGCGCGCTCACGCTGGGCGACGATTTTCTGTGCACCAATCCGAAGCGGATCGAACGGGCGCTCGCGGCCGGCGCGGCCGACGCACTGCTGCTGAAGGTGAATCAAATCGGCACCTTGACCGAAGCGGCGGAAGCGCGGCGTCTGGCGCGTAACGCGGGCTGGAAGGTGACGATCAGCGCGCGCAGCGGCGAAACGGAAGACGACTGGCTGGCCGATTTGGCGGTGGGCTGGAGCGGCGATCAGATCAAGGTGGGCAGCATCACGCAGAGCGAACGGCTCGCCAAGTACAACCGTCTGCTGGAAATCGAGGCGGACACGCATCTTCCGGTCACCGCTTGGCCGGGCTAAATCTTGAGCACAGGGCCTGTCCTGCAAGCGTCTAACACTCCGGGTCCGTAACTCGTCCAATACTTATGGCGCGCGGAACTTGGGGTGTAGCGATCTTGGCGACGGTGCTCCTGGCGGCCAGTCCGTTGGGAGGCCGCCGCGCCGAGGCCGACGGATGGCACGAACCGCCTTTCGATACGAGCCCCCTCGAATACTGGAAGAAGAATCGCGAGCGCCTCGGCTTCGGTTCGGGCAGCGAGGACGGCGCGCCCGTCATCGGAAACAAGCCTGCGGAAGCCAAGCCGCCGTTGGATGCGGCCGCGGCTCAAAAGAAGCACGAAGATCTGCTTAAAGCTGCGGCGGCCGCCAAAGAGACTTCCGAAAAGGAAGCGCTGCTGGAAGAGGCGTACAAAGTCGCCGCGGAGTTGCAGGAATACGTGCTGACCGAAGGCGGCGCGCGTCCGCCCGATCTGCGCCGGCGGGCGTTCGTGCACCATTGTCTCACGGCGCTGGCGTACACCAACGAGTACAACCTTTCGCAGGCCGAGTTCGGCTGGATCCTGCAAAATCGCGATCGAGCGTTTCGCGAGATCCATGAGATTTTTCGGCAGATTGGACCGGAGGCCGCGCCGCAGATCTGGGAACACCTGCGCGCCGAACTGGCGCTGGGGCCGGAAGGAAGAGCCGGCCGGCATACCGGCAAGCAAAAAGTTCAGGAGCTTCAAAAGCGCATCGCCGAGATTCGCGCGAAACAAGCGCAAGCGGGCAGCAAGGAACTATGGAACAGCCTCGAGGAGCATATCAAGCCGCTACAGGCAGAGATCGAAAAGTTGAGTAAATCGGTTGCGCCGGAGTCCAACGCGGCGGAAATGGCTGCTCCGGTGAGCGGCATTCGATCGGCGGATTCGTTGACCTTCAAGAAGAACCAGACCGAACTTTTCCGCGGCGGGCTTCCATTCGATTCGATGGGATTGGTAGTCGGCGCGGACTACCTGGAGGTGCTGGGCAAGTCGTTGCTCGCCATCGGTCTGCCAGGGCTAAAGCATTGGCTGCAGGGCATCTGGGATCCCAATCCCGCGGTGCGGGATTACGCACGCAAGCTTATCGCAGAATTGGGGATCGACTGCGTACCCATGCTGGCCGATGCCATGGACGAACAACCGGCGCCGGACCGGCGCTTCGCGCTGGTGCGCACGCTGACCGAAATGACGGGCAAAAATCTCGGCGATAACGCCACCGCGTATCGGGCGTGGTGGGAGGCGAACCGCAAAGGGCCGATCAACATTCCGCCGCCCGCGATTCATCCGCCAAAGCCTCCGGCGCCGCCCGAAGAAACTCCGCTCCTGATTGGTCCGCGCGACGGTAATTAATCGCTCAGCTTTTCGGGATGCGCACCAGATCGAGCAGCATCTCGTAGCGCGCATCGAGGTCCGAGCGCTTGATCCGCTTCAACGCTTCGAGCGAGAAATCCTGGACCGTGTAGCTCGCCACCACCGCTCCGTGCGCGACGGCGCGGCGCAAATTCTCGGGGCTGGTATCGCTCGTGGACGCGATGTAACCGCAGATACCGCCGGCGAAACTGTCACCCGCCCCCGTGGGGTCGATCACTTCTTCGAGCGGGAAGCCGGGGACCGCGAAGTGACCGTGGCGGCTGACGACCAGCGCGCCGTGTTCGCCTTTCTTCACGATCGCCGTGGGCACACCGAGATCCAGGATGCTCAGTCCGGCACGCAACAGCTCCTGCTGTCCGGTCAGCAGCCGCGCTTCGCTGTCGTTGATGACCAGCGCATCGACCTGTTTGAGCAGCGCGGTCAAATCGCCGCGCGCCGTCTCGATCCACAGGTCCATCGTGTCCATGGCGACGAACCTGGGGCGCTTGGGCAATTGATCCAGCACTTTGCGCTGAACCACCGGCGCGCCGTTGGCGAGGAACAGGAACTCGCTGCTCTTGTATTCGGCCGGAACTTTGGGATCGAAATTCCCGAATACGTTTAGGTCCACCTCCAGCGTATCGCGATCGATCATGTTCTCGCGGTAGCGCCCGACCCAGCGGAAGGTTTCGCCGTCGGCGACTTCCAGACCGGACAGGTCTATTCCGCGAGCCTCCAGCAGCGCACGATGCACGCTGGGAAAATCTTTTCCGACCACGCCCACCAGGCGCACTTGTGTGTAAAAGGCCGCCGCATACGAGAAATAAACTGCGGAACCGCCCAGCAAGTTTTCTTTGCGGGTGCGCGGCGTCTCGACGGTATCGATGCCAATGGAGCCGACGACAAGCAAACTCATGAGGCTTCCTTTCTCGAGATGAACGAAGTTCGGAGTTCTACCCATAGAGCGGCTGGGGTACAAGGTAAACGCGAGGAATGTCGCGAATGGAAAGCATAAGCAGGAGCGGGAAAGTCTAGCGCCGCTCAACTAATCAACCGGCCGCTCTTACAGGTTCGACTTTTGAACCCTTTGGGCGTAAGCCGCAGATCCTATTGGAACGTATGGATACAACGCTGCCCGCACGATGCGATTCATGGATTCGCACAGCCGCTCGCGCTCTTTGGGGTGCTCGTCCGCGGAGGGGGGCACATTAAGCAAGTCCGCCAGCAAGCCCACATCGTCCAGCCTTCCCAGCCAACCAAGATGTCCGATTCCCCGATAACGCTCCTCGGCATTGGAGCTTAGAAGCGCGCCACGCAGTTCGTCCTGTACATACGTGGGACGGAAATCCTGACGGATCAACGCGGCGTAGCAGCGCATTTCGTTACAAAGGTTCAGCGCCTTAGCCAATCGCGTCCAGCCTGCAACGGCCAGCCGGAGCACCGATGGATTTCGGCACCGAGCCAGGATCTCGAAGCACGCAGAACGCTTCCGGTCGTCCGGGAACGCATCGAACAGCGCTCTGACGGTTGACTCAGGCAAATACGAAAACCGCCACGCCTCAGGACACAAAAACTGGCATAGCTCATCCAAGCTTGAAGTCTTCTTTTCGATTAGCGCCCATTGCTCACGATCGTCGTCGTTCTGCGGATGCCAGGGGCTCTCCGCATTGGCACACGCCTTGGCGTACACTGGATACCTTCCCAAGCGATGGGATGCGAGCGCTTCGGCCCTGGTTTCGTAAACTTTTCGAAATGGAAAGCGCGTGATGCCATTCAGCTTCGGGTGGGCGGTTAGCATGGCAAACAACCTCGCCTGCGCATCGGCTGCTCGCCATGGAAATCCAACCGTCCCATGGGCTTCGCCCAACCTTTTCCGCCAATCCGCCTGCCGGGAAGGAAGGCTTTCACCGGGTTCGGTGCGTTGCGCATGGATGACGGCATCCAACGCCTCGGCGATGTGCGCGCGTTCCTCGGGATGCTCATCCGCTTGTTCGGGGAGTGCGAGGAGATCGAGGAGCAGTCCAACTTCATTGAGCGTACCGCGATGCACTAGTGTTCGCAGTCCTGCCAATCGGCGCTCGCCATCGGGGCTTGCCAATACTTCCAATACACTGCGCCAGTAATCATCTCTTGGCTTTGCGCCTTCCTTATCGATCAACGGCTCACCACAAGCGCTTGAATCCCATTCGCTCGGATTGCCAACTCCAGGCGTCCCTGTGGCTTCGTGCACGCCCAGCTCTTTCATGCGCTTGGCGAAGCGGGCAGCGCGCGCTTGGGCCCATTCCGGCTGCCGGGATCGTCCTTCAGACGCGGGATACAACCGCTCCATAACCAGCATGCTTCGAGTGCGGAGCGTCACCGAGGTCCTGCCGCCGGGTGTGAACGCGGGGCGTTGCGTGGCGGGGTCGTCACGATAACGGTGAAGCAGATACTTCAACACATCCATGAAGACTTGGCCGTAGCTGCCCTGTTCGGGCGCTTGCACCGCGAGCGCGTCGTAGCGTTGCTGCCAGTCCTGGTACAACGTGGGTGCATTCGTCACGGGAACTCCTTTGTGGACCGCCCGTACGCTCATCGTGCCCCACTATAACAAGCCGGTAGCATATAAAGAAAGAGGCGCGCCCATGGGCGCGCCTCTTTTTGGCCTACGGGCGATCTGCCCGCGATAGC
>BTVV01000156.1:0-13185 GCA_045863855.1 Planctomycetota bacterium
GATCGGCGACCAGTTCGCTTTCCAGCGTTGTGATGCGGTCTTTGCCGATGAGGGGCGAGAGCGGTCCGCACCAGAGGTACCAGAGCAGGTCGATATCGGTCTGCTTGCGCTCCTCAAGAGCCCGGACGATCACGCGGTCAATCGATTCCATAAGCTCGCGCCCGACGCGCGGCTTACCGTCGATGGTGAGCGGCAGGAATTCACCTTTCGCATCCACCGCCAAACAACCGTGGAAGATCAGAATACCGTCGCGCACGATGAACATGTGCCCCTGTTTGACGACGAACTGCGCGTGATCCCACAGTTTGGCGCTGGCCAAAAATGAGCCTTTGATGCGGTCCATGCAAATCTGTTCGTCGGGCGAAAGCTTGTACGGATCGGAAGGATCAACCGTAGGCAAAAACGTATCGAGCAGCGGATATGACTTGCCGTCGAGCGTGAGCGTGCCGTTCTTCGTGTCCAGAAGATGCATCAGGCGGCGATGTTCCTGTGCCCACTCGGGGTGGCGCGCCAGGAGTTGGCCTTCCAGTTTGAATTGAATGATTCCGATGGCTTTTTGCATGCGCCGCATGGTGACTTCTTCGCGCATACCGCCGCCTTTGACCTTAAAGGTGGGTGGATTGTCGTTCGCGTATACGTCGCGGACTAGGCGCTCGAGCGGTTGGAGAGTGATCCCGTACCCTTCTTCGAGCTGGCTCAGCCGCCGGTAGCGCAGCGAGATGCGCAGCACTTGGGCGATGCAGGCTTCCTGGCCCAGGCATGCGCCCAGCCAAGCGGCATCGTGATTGCCCCAGGTAAACGAGACGTTGGGCTGCCGGATCAGGTAATCGACGACCTTGTCGCCGCGTTCGCCGCGATCCCAGCAATCGCCCGCGATGATCAATTCGCCGATGGCCAGATTGCGAACGACGCGTACGGCGAGATGCAGGAAATGCAGGGCGCGGTCGCGGCGGCTCAGTTCGCGCACGATGCCCGCCGTGTTGTCGGAATTGCGCTCGAGCGTGGCGTTGTTCAGCACCTCGGCGAAGAGATCGCGGTACTCGGTCGGAAAGAGGCGCATGCAGTGCTTGAAACTGTATTGGCCAGCCAGTTCGCGGACGAGTTCGAAGAGGCGGCCGAGCATCTTTTCGGCGAACGCGTGCCGGTCTTCTGGCGCGGGCAGGCGTTCTTGCAGCCGGCCGAGGACTTCGGCGGGATAAAAGACGAGGTTCAGGAATTCTTGCCGCTCGGCGGCGTCGAGACGCTGGCCAAAGCGGCTCTCGATCATCGGGCGGAGGCGGCCGGATGCGTTGTTGATGACATGGCGGAGCTTTTTGTATTCGCCGTGCACGTCGCTGATGACGTGGATCGCGGCCTTAGGCAATTCGAGGATTGCGGCAAGCCGCGCGATCTCGGAGGACGCGGCGTCGACGCTAGGGAATTCGCGCGCCAGGATACTCAGCGTGGCGTTTGGTTTGGCTCGTGCGTGAGGCGATTCGGCTTGGGGAATGCAGGGAAACCCTTGTTTGGTAACGTCCTAAAAAGCCGCGGGGGGGGCAGGCGCCCCCGCCGCGGTGCAGCAGCATCGATAATCCAGCATATCCTCAGCGATTTGCGGCAATGGTCCGTTTGGCCGCTTCGGCAACGGCTTCCGGCGTGAATCCGAACTTCTTGTTCAGTTCCTTCAGCGGGGCCGAGGCTCCGAAGGTGCGCATGCCGATGGATTCACCCGTCGGTCCGACATAGCGTTCCCAACAGAAGGTGGACAGCGCTTCGATCGAGACACGCGCTTTGATCGACGGCGGCAGCACCGCATCTCGGTATTCTCTATCCTGGTGCTCGAAGAGTTCCCACGAAGGCATGCTGACCACGCGCGCCTTGATGCCTTCGCTCTTGAGTTTGGCTTGGCCGTCCATGGCCAACGCGACTTCGGTGCCGCTGGCCATTAGGAGTACGTCGGGCTTTCCGCCTTCGGCTTCGGAAAGAATGTACGCGCCCTTGGCGACGCCTTCGGCGGAGCCGCACTTGGTCCGGTCTATAGTCGGCATGTTCTGGCGGCTGAGCACCAGACAAACCGGCTCGTGGCGCATCTTCATGATCGTCTTCCAGGCTTCGAGGACTTCGTTGGGATCGCCCGGGCGCATCGTGATCAGACCCGGAATCGCGCGCAAGCTGGCCAAGTGCTCGATGGGCTGGTGCGTCGGACCGTCTTCACCGACCCCGATGCTGTCGTGCGTGAATATGTAGATGACCGGGATTTCCATGATTGCCGCCAAGCGAATGCAGGGGCGGCTGAAATCGCTGAAGACGAAGAAGCCGGAGCCGTAGGGGCGGACTTTGGTGAGGGCCATCCCGTTGAGCACCGCGCCCATGGCGATTTCGCGGATGCCGAAGTGCATGTTGCGTCCGCCGAAGTGAATCTTGGTCGGATGGTGCGGATCGGCGGCCAGTCCGGGCGGGCCGAAATCGTCGGCGCCTTCGAACGTGAGCCGCGTCTTGGTAGA
Organism: Planctomycetota bacterium; assembly: GCA_045863855.1. GTDB lineage: Bacteria > Planctomycetota > SZUA-567 > H5-PLA8 > H5-PLA8 > H5-PLA8. Next base: position 2,484 of record BTVV01000156.1, read on the forward strand.
CGGCGCCAAGTCGGCGCTGCCGCCGATCAGCCACGGCACGCTTTGCGCAATCGCGTTAAGAACCTTACCCGAGGCATCGCGACCGGCCAGGCCCTTCGGATCGGTTGGGAAGGGCTTGAGATTCTTGTCCCAGCCGTCGGGGAGTTGGCGCTTCTGGATGCGGACCAGTTCGTCGGCTTCCTTCGGGAACTTGGCCTTGTACTTCTCGTAGAGGCTCATCCATTCGCTGCGCAGATTGCCGCCGCGCTTGCCCATGCCCTTGTTGAAGTGTTCCAGCACTTCGGTGGGCACGCGGAATTTGGCGTCTTCCGGCCAGCCGTAGTTGCGCTTGGTGAGCTTGATTTCTTCCTCGCCGAGCGGCGCGCCGTGCGCTTCGTGGGTGTCCTGCAGATTCGGAGCGCCCCAGGCGATGTGGCTGTCCACGATGATCAGCGTCGGCCGGCCCTTGGTCTCCTTGGCCAGGTTGTACGCGCGCTTGAGCATCTCGAGGTCGTTGGCATCGCTCACGCGCGTCACGTTCCAACCGTACGCGACGAAGCGGGTGGCGACGTCCTCGCTGAAAGACCAGCCGGTGTTGCCTTCGATGGTGATCTTATTGTTGTCGTAGATCCAGCAGAGGTTATCGAGCTTCAGGTGGCCGGCGAGGCTGGCGGCTTCGCTGGCGGCTCCTTCCATCATGCAGCCGTCCCCGCCCAGCGCGTAGACGTTGTAGCCAAATAGGTCGAATCCGGGGCGGTTGTAATGCGCGGCGAGCCATTTGCCGGCGACGGCCATTCCGACGCTGGTCGCGTAACCCTGTCCGAGCGGGCCCGTGGTGGTTTCGATGCCGCTGGTCCAGCGGTATTCGGGATGCCCGGCGCAACGGCTGTCCATCTGGCGGAAACGCTTGATGTCGTCGAGCGTCACCGAAGGCTTGCCGACGCTTTCGTACGCCGCGTTGACGGCTTTTACCTGAGTGAGATGCAGCATCGAGTAGAGCAGCATCGAAGCGTGGCCCATCGACAGCACGAAGCGATCCCGGTTCGGCCAGATCGGATCGTTGGGATCGAAGCGCAGATGGTTTTGCCACAATTCGTAAGCGACCGGCGCCATGGCCATGGGCGTGCCAGGGTGCCCGCTGTTGGCGGCTTGCACCGCGTCCATGGCGAGCGTGCGAATCGTATTGACGGCCAAGCGGTCCAGATCGGCTTGCGTGGTGGTCACGTGAAACTCCTCCCGAAAAGGGGTGAAGGGAAACAAAACCGATATCCAAGGAACACGACGAGTTGGGCACATGCTAGCGGAGAAGCGTTTGCGCACAAGCCGACTCTGAACAGAACATCAAAGGATGCGAATATGAGCGATACACAAACGCTCAAGTGCGTAAAAGGCCGCAGACGGAAAAGATAAAAACCTCGGGGTGCACTTTCCAGACCGGCTCCCTCCCATAGAATGCGCGGGTTCAGGATGGGATACCGGACTGCCCGCAGGGCGGTTCCTTATTAAGGATGAACTCAGCGCCCGCGGGAGCGAACCCCGGCGCATGAGGCCTAAATTACTCGGGAGGAAGGCTCATGGCGGAACACAAATACGACGTAGTGGTGCTGGGCTCCGGCGCGGCCGGCGAAAAGGGCGCGGCGCAAGCGGCCTACTTCGGCAAGAAGGTGGCCATGGTAGAGCGCGACTACTACCTCGGCGGCGCGACTGCGGGTACGACCGTGCCCAGCAAGACACTGCGCGAAACGGCCATGGCGCTTTCCGGCGTCCGCGCGCGCCAGCTTCACGGCGTCGACATCTCGCTGCGCGGGCATGTGACGGTGCAGGACTTCCTGCATCACGAGAAGGTCGTCAAGCAGACCGAACGCAACCGCGTCCAGTTTAACATGGACCGGCATAAGGTGGATATTTTCAAGGGCGCTGGCCGATTCAAGGATCCGCACCGTATCGAAATTCTTGCGCCCGGCAAGCAGCCGGACATCCTGTACGGCGATGTGATCCTGATCGCCACCGGTTCGTCGCCCCGCCGCCCCGACGAGTTTCCCAAGGATGGGCGTATCTACGACAGCGATTCGATTCTGCAGATGAAGCAGATGCCCAAGAGCCTGTGCGTTGTCGGCGGCGGCGTCATCGGCTGCGAATACGCCTGCATCTTCGCCGCTCTGGACGTCGACGTAAGCTTGATTCACGGCCGCGATATCCTGCTCGACTTCCTGGACCGCGATATCTCCTACGCGCTGCGCAATGCCATGGAGAAGATGGGCGTCACCCTGCTGATGCCTCAACGCTTGGCCGGGGTTACCGCCGAGAAGGACGGCATTCACCTCAAGCTAGCGAGCGGAGACGTCCGCATCGTCGACGCCGTGATGCTGGCCACCGGGCGTCAATCCAACACCGGCGACCTGAATCTCGAAGTTGCCGGCGTCGAACTGGGCAAGTACGGCTTGATCAAAGTCAATGAAGACTACCAGACCAACGTGCCGCACATCTTCGCGGCCGGCGACGTGGTCGGCGCTCCGGCTTTGGCCAGCACGGGCATGGAGCAGGCGCGTTTCGCGATGATCAAGGGCCTCAAGCTGCCCAACTACAAGAACGCCGTCGCGCCGATCCTGCCGGCGGGCATCTACACCATCCCCGAATGCTCCAGCGCGGGGCTGACCGAAGAACAATGCCGCGAGAAAGGCATCAAGGCCGTATCCGGCACCGCGAAGTATGGCCAGAACGCGCGCGGCATGATCATCGGCGACTACGACGGCTTCTTGAAGCTCGTCTTCCGCTGGGACGATATGAAGCTGATCGGTGTGCACGTAATCGGCGAAATCGCCAGCGAGTTGGTTCACACTGGCCTGTGCGCGATGACCATGGGCGCGACGAACGAGTTGTTCATCAATACCTGCTTCAACTACCCGACGCTGGGCGAACTGTACAAGTACGCCACCTACGACGCGATGGGCAAGAAGGCCAAGCTCGAAGCCGAGGAGAAAGCCGGCAAGGCTTGAGCTTGAACCCGTTCGAATGAAAAAAGGCGGCCTTTGGGCCGCCTTTTTTCATGGGTCCTCTTCTTAAACCGGACGCTGCAGCCAAAGCACCATGGCGTTGTAAAGCGCATGTACGTAGATCGGGGCCAGTAAGGATTTGCTGCGCTCGAAGGCCAAAGCCGCACAAACGCCCATTGCGAATACCGGTGGGAACGAGAGCGGTGGATGAACGGTCGCGAAGACGGCGGCGCTGAGCAGCACGGAAGGCCAGATGCCAAAGTTTTCGCGCATGCCCCGATAAATCATGCCTCGGAAAATGGCCTCTTCGCACAGCGGCGCCGCGACGACGGCGAGCGGCACGATCCACCAACCTAAGCTGGGAAGGTGGGTGCCCGCGTCGTTGCGCGCGAGTTCGAACCAGTAGTTCAGCCACGGCCAGTGCTCGGCCAACCAGAGATAACCCGCGCCTGCGCCCAAGGCCGGCAGGGCCCAGATCGTGCCGGCCAACGGAGTTGCGATCCAGCCACGCCCGCGTACGAGTCCCAGGGTGCTCCAGAGCCGCGGAACTTCGTGCCGCCAGAGCGTATAGAGCGTCAGCGCTAAAGTCAGCGCGCCAGCGGCGGAAAAGGCGATGAACTGCGCCGCCCCGAAAGGGATTTTCAACGCGATGCTCAACAAGAGAAAGACGCCTTGCAGCACAAAGAAGAGCACCACGGCTATGAGCCCGTCGCTGAGGGTTAGGCGCGCCGGGGGCCTCGAGACGGGATCGAGAATGTATGGAGCCATCGCGGCTACTTTCTGCCATAGCGCCAAGGCCAACGCCGAAAGGAGCACCAACAGCGCAATCTTTGCCCACGCGCTGTTGGCGTAAAAACCGTAGATGTACAGTCCTTCCAAGAGCATCAGGAGATACAGATAGTCGGGGCGTAGACGATGCCGCGGGTCCTTTTCTTCCGGATTGCAGCCGAAGACCCCAAACGCGGCGGCTATCAGAGCGAACAAAGGCAAACCTGCCAGCGCGTAGGCGCTTTCGCTTACCCATTCGGCAGATGGACCCAAGGTAAACCAGCCCCAGCCCAAAATCGCCGCGGTATACAACGAGGCCAATCCGCCCCACAGGAGCGCTTTTTGGCGGAGCATCAGATCCAGGCGGCGCGGAAACGTATACAGCAGCCAAAGCGCCGGACCTTCGGCGGTCAGGACGGTGACGGCGCTGAAGAGCAGTACGTATCCGCCCATTCCAAACGCGATCGCACCCATATGGCGCACGTCGGTAAAGCCTTCCTTCAATAGGTCGGGATTGAGGACGAGTTGCATGCCTGCGATGGCCAACGGAGTAAACAGGGTGCTGACCAAAAAGGTGCGATCGCGCAGCAGCAGGCGGAGGTCCTTACCGGCCACTCCGCTCAACAACGGCTTACGCGCGCCGGTTCGCGGTGGCGGTAAGCCTCTTGTGCCTTGCAGCGGGCTGCTCGACTCGAAAAAGCCCCGCGCCGTCAAACGCTCGAGAAGCCGCCAGCCCAGCAGTGCGAATACCGCGCATGCGCCGCCGTAAACCGCGAGACTGGCGCCGATGGCATGCTCGCCGGGGCCCATGGCCCAGGCCACGTTCACCACCCATCCGCCAGGAATCCAGGCGCACCAGTCGCCGCAGAGGTTGAGCCAGTCCCAGATAAAATAGTCCGGTTTCTTTATGCCGGCCATGGGCGCCATGACCAGCATGAGACCCACCATGCTCAGCAACGTGGCTATGCCTTGAATGTTGCGCAGCATCGACGGCGGGCAATACATCCGGAGCGTCGTTTCCAGCAGGACACGTCCCATTCCGATGAGCGTCACGAAGGGGACCGCCAGCGCCAGTGCGAGCACCGGGGCGCTCCAGCGCAGGCCCCAATGCCAGGAGAGGCAGCCTAAAAACGCGGTGACCGAGAGCCAGCCAAAGAAGTCGAGCACGGTCTGCTCGGCAACCTTGGCCAGCAGCATGGTTCGAGGCGAGACCGGGAGGGTGAGCAGCCACTCGAGATCCCACTCCAAGCGCGCTGGGTCGCTGGAGCGCAGAGCGATACCGAGCAGAATTAGCGTCGCGAAGAGTTGAGTAAGCAGCAGTGCAGATGCTTCGGCTAGTTTGGCTTCGCCAATCGCGAAGACGATGCCCGTCACGATATTTTGAGCAATCATGATGGATTGAAGGATCGAGAGTAGGCCCAGCGCGACCGGAAGCACCCAGCCCACTCCGCGTTTACCGGGAGATGCTTGGCGTTTCGCGGGTGCAGCCTTCTTCTTGGCGCGACCGCGTAAGCCGCTGAGGAACAGGTTGCTAAAGCGGCGCAGCCTCAAGCCCAGGTAGAGCCGGATCGCCCTCGTGGCTCGGATCGGCGGCGGCGCGAGGAAAAGGGAATCAGACACCGCTCGACTCGGGAGGAGGCGTGGCCGGAGGTTCGTCGGCAGCCGGATGGGCTGGCTCTGCAGTCTGCGGCATAGCCACGGCGAAGAAGAGATCTTCCAGCGAACCACCCACACGCAAGGCCGTACGCAGCTCATCCAAGGTGCCCAGCGCCGCGAGTTTGCCTTGCATGACGATGCCCACTCGGTGGCAGAGCTTCTGCGCCATGTCGAGCAGGTGGGTGCTCAGGAAGACCGTCCGTCCTTCGGCGGCAATATCTCGTATCAGCGACTGAATCAATCGCGCGGCAATCGGGTCGAGCCCATTGGTGGGCTCGTCCAGGATCAGGACCGGCGGATCGTGGATCAGCGCGCACGCCAAGCCTAGCTTTTTCTTCATGCCCGTGCTGTAATTCGCCGCGAACTCGTCACCGGCTTCGTCCAAGGTCATACGCGCGAAAAGATCGTCGACGCGCCGGTTCAGTTCCGCGCCTTCCAGTCCTTGCATGCCGCCCACGAAACTCAGAATCTCGCGTCCTTTCAGGTAGTCGTAAAAGGCGGGCGCATCGGGCAAGAATCCGATCTGGCGCTTCAGCGGCACACGGTCGAGTATGCAGTCTTGATTCAGAATGCGCGCGCGGCCTTCGGTGGGCACCAGAATGCCCATCAGCATGCGGATCGTGGTGGTCTTACCTGCGCCGTTCGGGCCCAGGAAGCCGAAGACCTCGCCGCGCCGGACTTCGAAGTTCAAATCGTTGACCGCCGTGAAGTCCCCGAAGCGCTTGGTCAAGCCCGAAGCCTGCAAAACGACAGGGGCATTCGGGCGAATGGAAGTATCTAAAGCTTCGTTCATCGTGCTCGTTTCAAGATTCCATGGCGATGCTTTCAAATTCGGCCTGGATTATGGCGAGTATCCATTCAAGATTCCAGGACCGCCGCACGATCGAGTCCGGATAGGGAGTGTATTCCGATGGATGCCAGCCTTTGGGTGCCGGATGCGGTAGTCCATCACGAGGTGCTGGCGGATGCTCAAGCTCTGGCTTCGGCCTGGAAGCGCCCGCTGGAGAACCGCGCCGGAAGGGACGCCGTGCGCGTGGAGTTGGCGGGCGGCGCCACGCAACTTGAGCTTCCGCTTCTACGGACCGAATTTGACTCCTTGGACCTGTTCGCATTCACACTGTCTACGCCGCCAAGTGTGACCGTACGCTGTTCGCTGGCCATTGACCTGACTACCCGAACCTCCGGACTGCCGAAACCCGACCACTTCCGCAGCGGCCCCGCCGAGCCGGTCAGTTCGGAGGATTGGCGCGAATGGCTGGTGCCGTACGAAAACTTTCTAATCTACGGCATAGCGCCGGGCGTGCGAGGCGTCGGAAAAGTTATTCTTACGCTTCAGGGCGCCGGATTGGTCTGGGTACATGCCTGGTGCGGCATGCGCCGCGCACGCGCGCAAGGCTCACGGCTTACGGATGCGGGTCTGCTCAATGCGCTTGATATGGAGCGGACGGAGCTTGGAAGCGTACGAGCCGGTTCTGGAAATTCAGATCGCGCGCTTGGGGCGCTACTGGAGCATCTCCGAACGCGGCAGACTCCGCGGCATATCTATGCCACCGGCGCCGGAGACCCGGCCGAAGCGCCTATCGCCGAAGCCGATGCGATATGCAATCACGTGATCAACGGCTTTGATGTCGGTACGCCGGTGAACTGGCGGGCGAATCCCAACGGTTACTTGGAATGGCAGCACGCGTTTAATCGCACCGGTTTTTTCATGAAGTTGCTGTATGCGTATCGCCGGACGCGCGAGCCGCGCTACGTGCGGAAACTTGACGAGCTTTTTCAGAGTTGGATCGCGGCGAATCCCGAACCCATCGGGCATAACGGTGGCGGCGATCCGGCGTGGGAGACCCTATCCACCGCCGTGCGCGTGTACGGTTCCTGGCTGGAGTGCTTCTTTTCGTTGCTCCACGACCCGAATTTCTCCGATGCGGCGCGGCTGGCAATCCTGAAAAGTTTTCATGGGCATGCCGAACACCTGATGTCTTACCGTGGGTACGGAAACAATTGGTTCATCGTCGAATCGCGCGTGCTGGCGCTGCTGGGTATGCTCTTTCCGGAGTTCAAGCGCGCTTCGGCCTGGGCAGACGAAGGAATCGCGCGGCTGGAAGGCGAACTCGGGAAGCAGATCATGCCCGACGGAGCCGATTGGGAGTTCGCTCCCGGATATCACATGATGGCGGTCGCCGGCTTTCTCGACGTGTATGAAGTTGCCAAACTCAACGGACGTTCGCTGCCGCCCATGTACGACGAGCGACTACCGTGCGCTTTCGAATACATTGCGGGGCTCACCCGGCCGGACGGATCGCTTCCTTCCATCAACGACTCGCACGGCTACCGGCACGGGCGGGGCCAAGCCTTTCTGGAACGCGGCGCACGGCTCTTTAACCGTCCCGACCTGCTGGCCGGCCCCGAAGGGCCTTACGCCGGACGCTCGCGCGGATTTCCAGACAGCGGCCTGCATGTGCTTGCCTCCGGCACTCGGCGCGAAGCTCGGTGGCTTCTGATCGACGCCGGACCTTTCGGAGCTTCGCACCAGCACGAGGACGCGTTGAGCTTGGAACTATTCGCCGGTGATGCACCCTTCCTGGTCGATCCGGGCATTACCAGTTACCTGCAGGACGATTGGACCGCGTTTTACCGGCAGACTCACGCGCACTCCACCTTGCTCGTCAACGGCGCCGGGCAGAACCGCCGCGCGGTTACGCCGCACCATCACACCGAGAGCGTAAGGGAGCAAGTCGTCGCGGCGTGCGGCCCCGTCTTCGACTGCGTGCGTGCGACCTACCGGGACGGATACGCTGGACAGCCCGCCGGGTTGGAGCACGAGCGAATCGTCGTATTCGTGCGTCCGGATTATTATTTAGTATTCGATGAGGTGCGCGGCGCGGCGGCTCGATCGCTTGAGGCGCTATGGCACTTCGCGCCGATGCGCGTGGAATTGGAAGCGCGCACGCACCGCGCGCGAACCATGCGCTTGAAAGGGCCGAACCTGGAGGTGGCCCCCCTGGAACCGCGCAGCGGAATCAAAGCGGCCCTGATTTGCGGTCAACGCGATCCCGTGCAAGGCTGGGTCAGCGACGGAGGCGAAGACGTACCTGCGCCGGTGCTCAGCTATACGATTAAAGGCGCCGCGCCGCTACGGTTAGCGATGGCTCTGGTGCCGTACTTCAAAGGACTCGATGCCGGATTGGAGGTCGCGCGCCTGCCGAAAATGCCGCCCGGGGTTCTGGGGATCAAGCTTACGTTTCAGGACGGGCATAGCGACCGGATCTACCTGCGTCAGGATCCCTCGGCGCGCCTGCCAGGGCAGCCCGTACCCCTGGATGCCGATCTGCGTGTCGAACGACTTGACGCACGCGGCCGTAAGCGCGCCGCCGCGTGGTTGAAGGACTCGAAGATGACGGTTGAAATTTAAGCAGCATCCAGCACAGCACGATCCAAGGCCAGCTTACGCTCGCCCATGCGCCAAGCGATGCATGCACCGGCTCCGAATAGCACGCCCAGCATCGGCGCGATGCGCAAGGTCCATTCGGCTCCGGCGTAATGCGTAAGCACGCCGCCTAACGCATAGAACGCAATGTAGGCCATACTCGTTGCGGCTCCGCTGGCGATACTTAGCAATCCCTTGTGGCGCGGGAAGTACCCGCACGCCAGTGCGAAGAAAGTGGGCCATGGCGCCGCGAATGCCAGTCCGCAGAGCAGAAATCCGATCATCGCCTGGGTGCCGGTGTACGCATCGCCTTCGGTGGCGAGCAGAATGCCGCATGAGGCCACTGCGCTAATCAGAAGCAGAACGATCGGCGATAGGGCCCGCAAAAGCAGCGGTGCGAGGAAGCGCAGGCCGCACATCGTCCAGAGCATCGCGAGCGCCGCGGTCTCCGCGGCGGCGGCGCCTGACTCCGGTCCCAGTCCAGCGTGGGCATCCAAATACCGCGGCAGCCAAGTGGTAACGGTTACTTCCATCCCGACGATGGGGAAAAACAGCGCCGCGCATAGCCAGAATAGCGGTTGGCGCAGCGCTTCCCGAGGCGGCGCCTCTGCGGGTTCATCTGAATCGATCGCTTGAGGTTCTGGCGTGCGGCCCAGCAGGCCTACCGTGAGAAGCGCCAGAGCCACGCAACCAAGCGCGAAGAATGGTGGCCGCCAGCCGAGGCCGATGCGCGCGAAAAGAGGTCCGGCGGCTTTGCCTAGCGAATTCATGCCATGCAGCAGGTTGGTCATCGTCGCGGCGCGGCGTGGCGCGAACTGAACGGCCAACCCGTTTGCTAGATGCAGATACGCCATGCCCCACGCCAGGCAAACGCCAAGCCCCAGCGCCGCGACCCCTACCGAAGCCAAGGACGTTCCGATTAAGCCCAAGGCAACCAGCCCGTATCCCGCAAGACACGTGCGGTACGCGCCGTATCGAGGAACCGCCCACGCCGCCGTGATGCCCAGGATCACCGCCGCTACGGTCACGCCGCCTGCGACGATCCCGAACTTCATCTCGTCCAAGCCGAAGTCGGCGTAAATGCTCGTCATCTCGAGCGGCACGATGCCGGAATTGAGGATGCCCGGAAGCAACAGGCTGCCGAAGACGGCGATGGCGAAGCAGAAGCGCGAACGATTCATCGTGCGCCGCGGCAAACGGTCCACGCAAGGCGTTCAAGCACCTCTTGCTTTTCGTGACCCAGCCGCAAATCGAGATTGGCGCGAAAGAGCGCGTCGATGGCCTGACGCAAGCTCCGCGCGTCGTGCCGCCGCAGCGCGCGTTGCACACTGGAGCGCGCTTCGTAAAAGAGTCGCTGCTCCTTGAAGACTAAATCCTCGCGCTTGCCCGCGGAGAGTTCGATCTGTACGTCCTGGATCTTGGTGAGTTTGTACGTCACCGCGCCGAGAAGCTGCATCGAGATGGTCGCTTCGTTGGTGATTACCTTTCCGGGCTTCTTGTAGTCGCCAAGTCCGTGGGAAAAAATGCGTCCCAAGGCTTCCAGCGCGCGCTTGGAATCGCGCTCGGCGAGTGCGTCCGCGAACTCGAACGAACTGGGCAGCCGCGTATCCGCGCAGATGCGGGCGATATCCGCTTCCTGCACACGGACGTTTCCGCCGCTCTCCGCACCCAGCGCGGCGGCGAGCTTCTTCAGCTCCTCCTCCAGCATGCCCAACTCGCTGCCGCAGCGCTCCAGCAACACCATTACGGCGACCGAGTCGAGTTGCAGGCCTTGCGCGCGCGCGCGCTTGACTACTTCCTGCGCCAGCGGCGAATCCGGGGTCTCGTGCCCGTACTTATCCCGCAGCGACTCGCAAGACACGACCGCGCCAGCCGCTTC
>BTVV01000157.1:0-13136 GCA_045863855.1 Planctomycetota bacterium
TGGGCAGTTCTTCTGCCTCCTTCTTGGAACGCAGGTAGGTACAAACCTCGCCGGGTGCGCAGTCGAGCCGGATAAAATCGGGAATTTCCTTACCGTGGAGGCTTTCTGACCTGAAGTATTTCTGGCAGCCCATACATAGGGCGCTCATGATATTGTGGCCTTTCGCTCCAAGCGCCTGGACCTCATTCATCCGGCCGCAATTCTTCGGATTGCGCCCTGATAAATATACTGCCCCCGCCCCAATCTGCTTCACGAGGTCCTCGCCCTTCTTGATTGTCCCCTTCGCTTCCTGTTCACGGGAAGAATCCACGAGCACGCAGACCCGCATCGGCCTGGAAGACTTGCCGCGCTTCACTTGGGGCCAGCCGACGGCATATTTCGCACGCAACACCTTAACCACGGCCGTCGTCTTCCCAACTCCGAAAGGATCCTGCCGAACCAGCAGTTCGGCGCGACCGCGACGAGCAGGATGAATGGCCCGGATCAGGCTCGCGGTTAAGTGGCCGGCGGCGAAGTAGACGCTTCGAGCGTCCGTCGAAGTCTGAAGCAGCCAGGTAGGAGGCGGGCATTCCTGTATTCTGGGCCCTTCAACTACTTCAGCTTCAGGTGCCGTCTCTTTCGCCGGTGGCGGGCAGATCCGCGGCGAACGGCCTAGGGCCAGAAGATCGTCTATGCCTTTGGGACTCCCGGATTCATCGGTGTCCCATTCGGCCACGGATACCCGGTACCCGTTCGCTTGAAGCGCGCCAATCAACGCCAGTTCAGCGCGCCGTACTTGCTTATTGGCGTTCTTGTCCTGGTCCATCGCCACTACGATCTCGCCAGCCTTGTCCGGCAGGACCCGTTGAAGCGCCGCGAGCGCATGCCGCCACACTGTAACGCCTGGAATGCCGACCACGATTTCACTGAGAAACTCTGCGGCAACATCGGCCTTAAGTCCGCCTTCCGTGATCCAGATCCGTTTGTCATTGGCGTTAAGTCGACCTGGACTAGCGATGTTGGCCATCAGCGATGCCTTGGTCCCGTCCATGCGTGGAGGCCCGTCCTCCGATCCACCCGAGGGGTTAGAACTGAACGAGAAGTATTTCGACCGCTTACTTGAGCCCGAAGACATCCCCTCCTCCATATCGGGCCGTATCTGCATGAATGGAATGCGGCCTTGCTCGTCGCGAAATGGAATGAGCAATCCGGACAGGCCGGCCATGTTCCATCGCGAGATCCCGCCCCGGAACTGACGCATATAAAAGCCGGGAATACCCAACAAGTTGTCCAAACCGACCGCGTCCATTACTTCTTCTGCGATTCCTAATCGATCAAACGACTTCAAGGATGCGTAGCCCTTGCGCGTGATGGCTGCCTCGCTGAGCCCACGCGCCAAGAGAGCCTTGCGGTGCTGGTCGGATAAACCAAGTGCTTGCAGCAACGCTCGGTAAACCCGATCTCGAACCTCAACCGGCGCCAAGTTGTCTTCTGCTTGGGGACTGACTACAGGTTCAGCGCTGGGAAGCTCGAAGGCCGATTTCCCAGGCGTCCAATCCAAGCCCCTGTAAGGCCGCCGGGGACCTTCAACCATGGATTCAAAAGTAAGGGGATGCCAATAGCCGACGTTACCGTCGCTAAACTCGACTTCAATTTCAGAGTCCCATTTTGAACAGATGGCCTCATCAGGTCGAACTAGACAATACTTCTCTCGACCACAGACTGGACACATGCGCGTGGACTTTGCTTCCCACCAGATCCGGCTCCACTTTTTTACTTTGCGAGGGTAGGAAGGGGGCGTTTGAAGGCCCGGCCACTTGCGCTCCGGCTCCCCGGGGGGTACGTTCGACATAGGAGTGCATTCCGGTCCCTGGGCGTTGCGCCCGACACGCGCACGCCCTTTTTTATCATTCCGCATCTTCCCGCGAATGCAATTCAGCCTTCGTCAGTGACCAACGGGACGCGCCCTTGGTCTCACTTGAATCCGGCTTCTCTTGCACCGATACCGGTGCCATGCCCAGAAAGCCAAAGCCGAGCCGTGCGCTCACCCAGGATGAAGTCACCCACTGCCTCAAATGGCTGGCCCGCCCCCGCTCCCTGCACGGGTGCTGGTCCGTCGGCCAGACTCTCGCCGCCGCCCTAGGCCCTCGGCGCGCCGAGTACGGAAAGGGAACCCTGAACGAATACGCCAAGGAACTCGGTGTCAGCGCAGACGTGCTGCGGCACATGCTGAGGCTCGGCCAGAAATGGAAGAAGGGTGAGGTGAAGGCCGCACAACGAGCAGGACTGGGGTTCCGCGCGGCGCAAATCCTCGTCGTGCTCGATACCCGGGGCAAGTCCGCGCGGCGCCGCCGTCTCGTGGAAAAGTTCCGCAAGAAGAAGCTCAGTCGCGCCGGCCTGTACGAAAAGATTCGCTCCGCCAAGGCCAAGCCCAAACGCTTGAAGGCCGGCCCCCGTCTGCGCGCCCTGCTTGACCTGCGCCGCACGCTCGCCACCCGGCTTGACCGCGTGCGTGCTCGCCTCCAGTCCGACCGGCGGCTCTGGCCGGCCGCGCAACGGCCACGCGTCCAGCGTTTGAGCGCGCAGCTTCGACGGATCCAGGAGGCGCTGGAGCAGCGTTACCAGGACGCCGCGAAGGAGTTGCGGGCGCGCTGAGCGCCTACGGCGGCTCCGCGTGCTCGGCCTGGGCGCCGCAACGGATCCGCTCGGCAATGATCGCGACCAGTTCAGCTTCGTCCTTGCTCAGCTGGTCCAAGACCAACAGCTTCAAAATCGTGCCGACCGGCAGCCCCGCGAAATGGCGCGCGTGCAGCGCCTCAAGCCGCCGTTGGGGACCCGGCGGCAGGCGCGTGTGAAAAGTCCTACCGGGTTCGCCCATGGGAAGCTCCTGGGAAGGGCGCGGGCTGCCCGTACATGGGCGCGAGCGCGACGGTTGGGGTGGAGGGATGCGACTGGGACGCGTTACGAGACGGTGCTGAGGCGGGGGACGGGACGGATCAGAAGGGAAAGCGTGGCCCTGACCAGGAAATATTAACGCATTTTCATCTGTAAATTAGATGCAGCGCCGCTAACCCGCCGCCCAAGCTCCCGACAATAACTCCGCCTGCATGAGCACTGTCTGCACGGCCTCATCCTGCAAGTCCGGCGGGTAGCCAAACTTGTTCAAAATGCGCTTCACGAGCACGCGAATCTTCGCGCGGGCGCCCTCGCGATATTGCCAGTCTATGGTCACGCTCTCGCGCACGCGCGTGATCAGTTCGGTCGCGATTACTTTAAGCTGCTGGTCGCCCATCACCTGCACCGCAGAAGCGTTCGTCGCCAGGGCGTCGTAGAAGGCTACTTCGTCCTCATTCAGCCCCAGGCTCTCCCCGCGCTTGCCGGCCGCCTTGACCTCCTGCGCCAGCTTGATCAGTTCCTCGATCACCTCCTGCGTGGCAATGGCGCGGTTGTGGTAGGCGTTCAAGGTCTTCTTCAGCTTCTCGCTGAAGCGCTCCGACTGAACCAGATTCCGTTTCGAGCGCGTTTTAATCTCGTCCTTGAGCAGCTTCGCCAGCAACTCGGCAGCGACGTTCTTGTGCTTCAGGCCGCGCACTTCGGCCAGAAAGCGCTCGTCGAGGATCCCGATGTCCGGCTGCTTCAACCCGGCGGCGGCGAATACGTCAATCACTTGGCCTTCGGTCACGATGGCCTTCGAAACCAACTGGCGTACGGCCGCATCAAGCTGCTCCGGCGTCTTCTGGGCGCCCGTCGTCTGCTTGTTCAGCGCCGACTGGATCGCCTGGAAGAAGCTCACGTCGTCGCGGATCGCCGTCGCTTCATCGCTGGCCGCGCACAAGGCGAACGCCTTGGACAGCTCGCTCACCACCTGCACGAAGCGCTTCTTGCCGTCCTCCTGAGCCAGCACGTGTTCCTGTCCGGCCGGGATTAGCGCCAGGCGCTCGGCCGGCTTGCCCGTGGTCCACTTCGTCCTGTCGAAGCCATGGAGCATGTCGCCGGCCACGGCGTGCTTCTCCAGCATGACCGCGATGGCCTGTTTCGTATCGTAGGTGGGGTCGCCCTTCCCGCCGCTCTCGGTGTACGTCGCCAGCGCCCGCTTGAGCTGGTCGGCCAGGCCCAGGTAATCCACCACCAGCCCGCCGGGCTTGTCGCGGAAGACGCGGTTCACTCGGGCGATCGCCTGCATGAGCCCATGCCCGCGCATGGGCTTATCGGCGTACATCGTATGCAGACACGGCGCGTCGAACCCCGTCAGCCACATGTCGCGCACGATCACGATCCGGAAGGGGTCTTTGCTGTCCTTGAAGCGGTTGGCCAGCTTACGGCGCTTGTCTTTGTTGCGGATATGCGGCTGCCACTCGGGGCCGTCCTCGGCGCTGCCGGTCATCACGACCTTGACCACACAGCTCTTGCCCTGCTCGGCTTCCGCGTCGTCGTCTTTCACGCCGGCCCAATCGGGGCGTAGCTTGATAAGGGCCGCGTACAAGTCCACGCAGATCCTCCGGCTCATGCAGACGATCATGGCCTTGCCGTCCAGCGCCTCCAGCCGCTTCTCGAAGTGCGCGACTAGATCGGCGGCGATCAGCTTGATCCGCTTGGGGTCGCCCACCAGCGCTTCCAGCGCCGCCCACTTCGTCTTGAGCTGCTCCTTCTTCGTCTGCTCTTCCCCTTCGGTGATCTCGTCGAACGCGTCGTCCAGTCTGGGCAGTTCGCTGGCATTCAAGCTCAGCTTGGCGATGCGGCTCTCGTAGTAGATCGGAACCGTCGCCTTGTCGGCCACGGCACGCTGGATGTCGTAGATGCTGATGTAATCCCCGAAGACTGCCCGTGTGTTGGCGTCGGTCTTCTCGATGGGCGTGCCGGTAAAGCCGATAAACGAGGCGTTGGGCAACGCGTCGCGCATGTTCCGCGCCAGGCCGTCAATCAGATCGTACTGGCTACGGTGCGCTTCGTCGGCGATCACCACGATATTCCGGCGCGTGCTCAACTCCGGCATCTTCTCTTGCCTGTCGGGCAGGAACTTCTGGATCGTCGTGAAGACCACGCCGCCGCTGGCCACTTTCAGCAGTTCGCGCAACTGCTCCCGGTTGGCCGCTTGCACGGGCGTCTGGCCCAGCAGTTCGTGGCAGCGCTGGAATTGCCCGAAGAGTTGGTCGTCGAGGTCGTTACGGTCGGTCAGGACCACCAGCGTAGGGTTCTGCATCTTCGGATGCCGGATGGCCCGGGCGGCGTAGAAGAGCATGGAGTAGCTCTTGCCGCTCCCCTGCGTGTGCCAGACCACGCCCGCGCGGCGGTCGCCGGGCTGGCCCCCGTGCATTCGTCCCGACCAGTACCCGCCGGGGTCTTCTTGCGCGCTCACGACCGGCTTGGCCTTGCCGCTGGCGCGGAGGGTCTCTTCCACGGCCGCGTTCACGGCGTGGAACTGGTGGTAGCCGGCGATGATCTTGTGGATGGCACCCGTGTCCGGGTCGTCCTCGAAGGCGATGAAGTGTTGGAGCAGTTCCAGAAAGCGCCGCGGCTCGAAGACACCGCGGACCAGGACTTCCAGTTCCAGGGCGCTCTTGGGCGCGTCGGCTTCGCCTTGGATCGTACGCCAGACCTTGAACCATTCTTGGGATGCCGTCAGCGATCCGATCCGCGCCTGCAAGCCGTCCGAGACCACCAGCACCGCGTTGTACTGCAAAAGCGACGGGATCTCGGCCTTGTAGGTCTGGATCTGCTCGTAAGCGCTCCAGATCGTGGCGTTCTCGTCGGCGGCGTTCTTCAATTCGATCAGCCCCAGCGGCAGGCCGTTGACGAAGACCACGATGTCCGCCCGCCGATTGTGGTTTCCTTCGATCACGGTGAACTGGTTGACAGCCAGCCAGTCGTTGGCGTCGGGGTCGCTGAAGTCCACCAGCCACGCTTTGTCGTGCTTGACGGACCCGTCGGGGCGGGCGTACTCCACGTCCACGCCGTCGCGCAGCAGCTTATGGAAGGCGCGGTTGGTCTGGACGAGCGAGGGGGTCGCGATGCGCGTGACTTTGCGCAGCGCGTCCTCGCGGGCTTCGGCCGGGATGTTGGGGTTGAGCTTCGCCAGCGCTTCGGCCAGCCGCGCCTTCAGGACCACCTCGCCCAGGGAATCGCGCTCGGCGTGCGTTTCGCCGGGCGCCATGTTCGGGCCGTAGCGCAGGCCGTACGCCAGGCTCGAAAACCAGGAGATGGCGGCTTCTTCGACGTGGGATTCGTTAAGGCTCATCGCCGACCCTCTGGCGGTGCAGCCGAATCCTGCCAAAGTGGCAGGATAAACGGCAGGATACCGTGACTTCGTCCTAAGAAAGAAAGATGAACCCCGGCATGTCTGGAATCCTGCCAAAATGGCAGGATATTTGGCAGGATACTCCCTGGGTTCTCCACGAGAGTGTTCATACCGTGCGAACCTTGTACTTGCTGGCCCTTGCCGAACCTACCTTCACCAGTAGGTTCAACTCTTGAAACCGCCCAAGGTGATGCATCGCGGTACGATAGGGTATATTCATTGCCTTGGCATAGTCCGCCGATGTGGTTTCTTCGCGCGTCACCAGCCACTCCCAGCCCTCGCGCTCCGACCGGCTCATCTTGCTCAGCACTGCCGCCCCCAGCGCCTGAACGGCCGCTTGCGCATGCCGGTACAGCGTCAAGTTCAGGTACACGCCATCGAATGCGTATTTCGGAACCGGAAGCCCATGCTGGGTGGCCGCCGCGGCGAGCGTTCGCATGCCCAAGCCGCGCCCTTCCACCAGCTTGGTGCCGCCAAACGCAAACTGTAGCTTGGGATTCCGGTTGTACATGGGCGCGCTGAAATCCTGCAACTGTTCCAGCGTAACCGGCGATAGCGGAGCGCCAGGACTGCGTATCCGCACGGCATCCGCCGTCACCACCACGTGGCACGTGGCCCCGGTCAGGTCGTAGTCGCGGTGGACCAGCGCGTTGATCACCGCTTCCCGTATCAACTCGAACGGAAGCACGGACCGCTCTTGCCGCGCCATCCGGCTGCGGTCAATAACCTGCGGCATCTTGGGGCGCAGCCATTTCTCCACTTCACCGGGGATCAGCACGGCCGGCCCGTCGAAGGTGCGAATCTCGTGCGCGCCTTCGGGAAATTCGAGCGTGCCGTTCAAACCCGCGTGATGGAGCATCTCGCGGGGCGCCTTGCCGAAGAGCAGCAACCCAAACCCCGTGGGGCGCAGCTTGGACCGATGGCGGCGCAGCAAACCCTGCCGTTCCAGCCGCCTTTGAAATCCTACCGAGTTCGTCTTATCCGGGATCCCAGCGCTTTGGCGGTAGCGCTCCAACGCATTTTTCGCGAGATCGGTCCATGCCGCGTCGGACAATGCTTCGTCCCACCGGGATATCGGCGCGGGCTGGAAAGTCCCTTTCTTGGCCTCAGCCGCGCGCACTTGCGCCTGGACGAGGAACGCTTTGTTGGCTTTGCGAATCCGTTCCTGTAAGTCCCGGTCGAAGAAATGAACCCGGACGCCGTGCTCCTCCAGGTACCGGATACCTCGCCCGTCCACGTTGGGGTCAGGATCTTCGATGCCCACCCACACATCGGCGATCCGGGCATTCACGATCCGCTCGGCGCAAGCCAGCTTGGGGTGCTTCCGCGCGCCCGGCGCGCAGGGTTCCAGGGTCGCGAAGATCACGGACCCGTCCAGCCTTGTGTCGCGGTGTTTACGCTCCAGCAGGGTGAACTCGGCGTGGTCCCCTTCGCGCAATTCTCCGCGCGAGGCCGTGTCCACCGAGCCGTCCGGCTTCACCAGCACCGCGCCCACCAGCGGGCTTGCTTTCCCGTCCGAGCGCCCTTCCGCAACGGAGTGTTCCATCACCTCGATGGCCTTCTCCATCATCGCGCGCGGATTTAGCTTGGGCTTAGCGGTCACGTGAACTCCGAACGGTGGTGCCCATTAAATGCACACAGGGTTTGGGCTGCGGCTCGTGCCCGACCGTATAGCCCAACTTCCCGAACCATTCGAGGGAGGCGTCTTCGACGATGGATTCGTTGAGGGGCATCGGCTACTTCCACGTGGCTGCGACCGCATTGACCGCATCAATGAGTTTCCGAAACTTTGCAGCCGTGTCGACATCGACCTCCGCCAGCTTCTTCTTGCCGAGGTCTGACATGATGCGCTTCGCGACCCGGCCTTTGTTGTATTCGCCGATCCCGGCCTTTGAAAACGCGTCCTCAACCCGGTCAACGATTGTTTTCTTTCCGGCTGTCTTCGCATCGACCGTCAGCGGCTTACCGCCGAGTTCCTTGGCGTAGGCTTCCGATACCTTTCCCACGTAGTAGGATTCGCCGAATAGGTCTTCCAGAGCGCATGGGTTTGCTCCGACGGCATCGCCAACCATCACAACAAGCTTGTCCTGCAGAATCCATTGATGCACCAACTGCTCGAAGGCTTGCTTCCCGGCGGCGTCCGAATCCAAAAGAACGGCTACGTTTAGTTCCTGTCCTTTCAGAATTGTGCCAACGTAAGCAACTTTGCTCGCCCCACCCGCCGGCGTGACCACAAGGCGTGGGTCTATGCCTGCCTGACCGCCCTCCTCAAACATGGTCGAGAAAGCTGTCAGCAGCCAGAAATCATCCACGCCTTCGACGACGAGATTGAATTGGCCGACAAACAGCGACTGGCTCCAGGACAGACCGAGCGCAGCCTGTAGCGTGAAGCGCGCATCCTTATCAGCGGTAGCCCAGTTCTTGTGAACCTTCGATCCTTCCTTCGGGATTTCCTCCGCGACGTAGATGTTGTCGAGTCGCTTGAAGTCAATCATGAAAGGCAGGTGCGTGGTGTAGAACAGTTGATTCCCCTTCGCGTATGCTTTCATCCGTTCCAGCAAGTCCCGTTGCGCGGCGGCGTGCAGATGCAGCCCGGGCTCATCCAGAAGGATGATGGCGTTTTTGAACTGCCCGTCCGTCTCATACATGAAGCGCATGTCGAACGAGAAAAACCATTGGAATCCTTTCGATCTGTCCTCCAGCGGGACAAGCCCCTTGTCGTTCAGGTCTTTCACAAATGTGATGAAATGCTGGCCGTCCGCTTGGAACACCACCTGGTAACGCCTCTGTGACCACCTCTCCGCAATTAGTGACGTGAGCGTGTTGCTCGCATCATTCATGTCGAGAATGCGTTGCTCCCGGTCCTCTTCCCCACCCTTCTTGACCTCTTCCTCAAGATCGAGACCCGACATCTCCATGATGACAATAATGGTCTCTTCCTCCGGGCTCAGTCCCTTTTCCTTCTTGTGCTTCAGCACATCATCAAGCTGGGCGGAGCCAACAAAAGTCCTGTGGTCGTCCATGTAGATGAAGGTCGGCAGGCAGTCATGAACGATGTCGACCACGCGAAGGAGCGGCGTCGCCTCGATTTCCTTAATGAGACGGTCAATTTTTTCGTTGAGCGCAGGAATCGTATTTTGATCCTGCTGATGTGGCGGATTGTTCGGGTGCCGAAATGAGGCGAACTGGTTCTTAAACTCTGGGAGCTTCGCTAGAGCGTGAGCACTGCCGCCGTGCTCCTTGACTTCGGCAATAAGCTCATCCCGCTTCGGTGCATACTGTTGCTGAAAATGGTCACTAAAACCCGCAGGCAATTCAGCAAGTCCGTTACGAAGCAAATCAACGACCCAATCAACATTGTGGTCTGTGCTCGGGTTCTTGGGAACGAACGAATGGGTGTAATTTCCCGCATACGTTCTCGCCATTTCGACGCCAGTGATGCCCTTCGCGGACTCGTGGATTGCTTCGATCCTGGCAATTTCCTCAGCGTTGAAGGTGAATTTCGCCTCCACAACGACTTTGTCTGGCGACTTCTCCTTTCTCCTGCCGCTAGGCCATTCACGGTCGATGTTATAACCGACATCATGGAAAGGGTTGAACTTCCAAAGTGCCTTGAGGAACGATGTCTTACCCGACTCGTTTTTACCGACGATGACGCCGATATCGTCGATGTCGACCCAGCCTGAGTCGAGAATGCTCCGATAGCTCTGAACGCGGCATGATGTGAGTTTCATTTGGTTTCTCCTGTAATTGATAATTCTCCTGAAAGCAGCTTCGGCAGCAGCGTGTCGCGCAGGGTGGCGAGGGTGCGGGATTGGTTTTCGAGGATACGGATTTGCTCATCGAGTGGTCCCGCTTGGCGCTCGTAGGCCGCGATGATTTCCGGTGGCGAAATGACGAAGGGAAGTTTCTCGAAGCCGTCTTTGTTGATGGACCCGAACACAGTGCCTTCGGCCTCGAAGCGGGCGAAGTCAGGATAGAGGTTCGCCATCGAATGATAGGTGAAGGAAGTCGCGCCGGACTTGTGGCGCACGGCGGCGACGCCTCGCCCGATGCAGCATTCCTCGTTCGCCATGTTGATGTCGCCCACGGGCGCACGGACGCTGACGAGCGTGTCGCCCGGCTTCGCGTAGCGAGTCGGGGCGGTGCAGTAGATGCGGCGGGTTGGGAAACGGAAACCGAAGTCAGTTCGTCCTTGGTAGAACGGTAGGCCGTTGCCTTCTTCGTTATAGGTATCGCCGGGCGGCGATTGCCCCATCGTAAGGGTGAAGCCTTCGGCCACTGATCCTGCTTTCCAACCCGTCGGAATGTGTCCCAGCGGTGTGTCTTCTAAATGCTCGGGGAATAGGGCTGCGGTGGCATCGTCGAGGCCGGTGGGTTTGCGGCCGTCGAGTTTGGCGCGGACGGGGTCGAAATCCACGAACCAGCTCTGGAACAGCGCCCGCGCCATCGCCTCCAGCGTCGCGTTCATCCGCCGGTTCAACTCGATCTTGTCGTCCAGGCTACCAAGCACCGCCGCGATGGCCTTTTGCTCGGCGAGGGGTGGGAGCGTGATTTCAAATGCTTCAAAGCCCGACTTATTCAGAATGGGAGTTCTCGACCCACCCGCTCCAAGTCGAAAGATCGCATTTCTTTCTGAGGTCAGGGAATAGTAAACAAAAAGGTCATCCGCCAGGTCGGGGTCTGGAACCAGCGTGTTTATTTGTTGGTTCGTTGCAGCAGGCCTGTCGATCAAGACAGCCTTTCCCATCTGCCAGCCAATACATGAAACGGCAACGCCGCGCTGCACGATGACTCTCTTGAGAACCTCGCTTCCTTGAACAGAAAGTGACCTTGCCGTCTCGCGAACTTTGCGGCGACCGTCCATATCGGTAGGCGTGACAAACGGAACCGCATCGCCGAAATACTCCGGCAACGTTCCTGGAGGTGTTCGGCCCGTAACGACAGAACCAAGCTGACCTAACTGGAATTTCTTCCATTTACCCGCCATAGCCCAACCCCTTCAGGTTGGCCTTGATCGCCTTCTCCAGCTTCGCCGATTCCGCGAACTGCCCATGCAACTCCCCCACCAGCCGCGCCATCTTCCGCTCGAACGGCTCGCCGTCGTCTTCCACTTCCTCCGCGCCCACGTACCGACCCGGCGTAAGCACGAACCTGTGCGCGGCGATTTCCGCCGTCGTCGCCGACTTACAGAAGCCCGCCACGTCCGCGTACTTCCCCGCGCCTTTATCGCCCCGCCACGCATGGTACGTGGACGTGATCTTGGCCAGGTCGGCATCGGTCAGTTCGCGGTGGACGCGGTCGATCAGCGTCCCCAGCTTGCGGGCGTCTATAAAGAGCGTCTGCTTGCGCCGGTCGCGGCGTTTGCCGTCGTGCTTGTTTTTCGCCAGGAACCACAGGCAGACGGGGATCTGCGTGCTGTAAAAGAGCTGCCCCGGCAGCGCGACCATGCAGTCCACCAGATCGGCCTCGATCAGCGCCTGGCGGATCTCGCCTTCGCCCGACTGGTTCGACGACATGCTCCCGTTGGCCAGCACGAAGCCCGCCATCCCCTGCGGCGCCAGATGGTGGATGAAGTGCTGCACCCAAGCGAAGTTGGCGTTGCCCTTGGGCGGGACGCCGTACTTCCAGCGCACGTCGTCGTCCTTGCGGAACCAGTCCGAATCGTTGAAGGGCGGGTTGGCCAGCACGTAATCGGCGCGCAGGTCGGGGTGCAGGTCGCGGCGGAAGGAATCGGCATGCTCCGGCCCGAAGTCGGCCTCGATGCCGCGGATGGCGAGGTTCATGATGGCCAGCCGGCGCGTGGTGGCGTTGCTTTCCTGCCCGTAGATGCTGATGTCGCCCACTTTCCCGCCGTGGGCCTCGACGAACTTCTCCGACTGCACGAACATCCCCGCCGAGCCGCAGCACGGGTCAAAGATGCGTCCCTTGTACGGCGCGAGCATCTCGACGAGGCAGCGCACGACGCAGGACGGAGTGTAGAACTGCCCGCCGTTCTTGCCTTCGGCGCTGGCGAACATGGTCAGGAAGTATTCGTAGACGCGCCCCAGGATGTCCTTGGCGCGGTTCTCGGCATCGCCCAGGCCGATGGTGCCGACCAGGTCAATCAGTTCGCCCAAGCGGTGCTTATCCAGCGCGGGCCGCGCGTAATCCTTGGGCAGGACGCCCTTCAAGCGTGTGTTGTCGCGCTCGATGGCGACCATGGCGTCGTCAAGGAGCTTGCCGATGGTGGGCTGCTTGGCGTTGGCCTGTAAGTGCGGCCAGCGCGCTTCTTTAGGCACCCAGAAGATGTTCTCGGCGCGGTACTCGTCGGCGTCTTCGGGGTTCGAGCCCTTGTACTCGCCCTTGCCTGCGAGCAGCTTGGCGCGGTGCTCTTCGAAGCTGTCGGAGATGTACTTCAGGAAGATCAGGCCCAGTACGACGTGCTTGTACTCCGCCGCGTCCATGTTGTTGCGCAGCTTATCGGCCGCCAGCCACAGCTTGGCCTCGAAGCCCAGGGCAGCCGCGGAGCCGTTGGTGCCTTTGGGCGGGGCGTCCGCCGCCGCCTTCCGTCGTCCCATCGCGAGGAACCCCTGTGCGCTTTTACCGTATACCGAGTTGAGCGCGTATCATGCCGCATGGTGCAGGGGTGTAAAGGGGAAGCCGGGCACGACGTTTCATCGGGTGGCGCAGGCTGGTCAATGGGGCGGACAAAGCCATGGTCACATATTTGGCGCGCTTACCTTTCAATCCAGGCCCACGCCCAGCCCGCGTACGTGGAAACTGAACGAGGCGCGCCAATCATCCAACTGTTGGAGAATCCCCTCCTCTACCTATCCCATAAAGTCATGCAGGATTGCGGCGCTCCACCAACACCCTGCGG
>BTVV01000158.1:0-13109 GCA_045863855.1 Planctomycetota bacterium
GGCATCGACGTGCGTGTAGAGTTCCGTCGTCGCGATGTTGGCGTGTCCGAGCAGTTCCTGAACGGCGCGCAGATTGGCGCCGCCTTCCAGCAGGTGCGTCGCGAAGCTGTGCCGCATCGTGTGCGGGCTGACTTTCCCCGTCAGGCCGATACGCTTGGCGTATTTGCGCAGCAGCGACCAGACCGCTTGGCGGTCCAGCGGCCGGCCGCCCTTGCTCAAAAACAGCCGCCCGCCGTCCCGCGTGCCGCGTTGTTTCGGCCGGACCGAAACCGTGTAGCGCCGCAGCGCCGCCAGCGCGCTGTGCCCCACCGGCACGACGCGCGTCTTGCTCCCCTTCCCCGTCACGCGCACCACGCCTTGAGTAGCGTCCAGGTCCTCTTCGCACAGCCCGCACAGTTCGCTGACCCGCAGGCCCGAAGCGTACAGCAGTTCCAGGATCGCACGGTCGCGGCACGGAAGCCGCCAACGCTTTGCGCTACTGCTCGTTTCCTCATGCGGCGCCCGGACCAGCGCGTCGGCGTGATCGGCGCTAAGCACATGGGGCAACCGGCGCCACGTGCGCGGCGCATCGACGGTGGCCGACGGATCGGCGGAAAGCAATCCTTCGTGGACCAGGAAACGCATGAACACGCGCACCGCCGCTAAAGCACGAGCCACGGAAGACTCCCGGTGGCCGCGCTGCGATCGCTGCAAGGACATGAAGGCGCCGACGTGCGAAGCGTCGATCTCGGAGGCGCATCCGATCCCTCGATCGTCGAGGTACCGCGCGAATTGTTCCAGATCCCGGCCGTAGGACGTGACCGTATGCGCCGAAAGTCCGCGCTCGACGGACAGATGCTCCAGAAACGCCGCGCGTTCGGCGGCAAGGCTGGCCGCGGCGGCGCGTTCGGACGGGCGAGTGTCGGGCATGGCGGGACTTCCCCGGATCGTTTCCTTCGTATCGTCCAATCGGCGGCCCCAACTGCACTCGAATGCCCAGTGGACGGGTGGCCCCGCGCGCACTATAAAAAGGTGGCAGGAATGCCGCCGCTATCGATAGGAAATGGCTGACTCCATGAGCGATAATGCAGCCGAACCGGCCAAGGGTCCGACGCGACGGATCCTGGCTATCGAAGACGATGCCAGCTACGGACTGCTGTTGCGCTATCAGCTTCAGCGCGAGGGCTACGAGCCCGCCGTGGTCACCAGCGGCGAGGAAGGCCTGCGCCGGCTCCAGGAACTCGAACCTTCCGTCGTCCTGCTCGACGTGATGCTCCCCGGTAAAGACGGGCGCCAGATCCTCGACGAGATCCACCGCATTCATCCCGAACTGCCGGTCGTCATGATCACCGCCGCCGGCTCCGTCGAGATGGCCGTCGAATGCATGAAGCGCGGCGCGTACGACTTCCTCACCAAGCCCTTCGAATTCGAACGGCTCTACGCGATTCTGCGCAACGCCATCGAGTACCACGAACTCAAGAAGCAGTTGAAGCAGCTGGAAGGCGCGCTGATCCAGCGCCACGACTTCGAGCAGATCGTCGGGGTCTCCGAGCGCATGCGCCGCGTCGTCGACCAGGCCAAGCGCGCCGCGGCTTCCGATTCCGACGTGCTCATCCTGGGCGAATCGGGAACCGGCAAGGAAGTCCTCGCCCGGGCGGTGCATTACAACTCGGTACGCCGCAAAGGCCCCTTCGTCGCGATCAACTGCGGCGCGATCCCCGAAGGCCTCCTCGAAAGCGAACTCTTCGGGCACGAGAAAGGCTCGTTCACCGGCGCCGTCGCGCGCCGCACCGGCTGCTTCGAACAGGCCGAAGGCGGCACCCTCTTCCTCGACGAGATCGGCGAGATGCGCCCCGACATGCAGGTGCGCCTCCTCCGCGCCCTCGAACAGCGCGAAGTCCGCCGCGTCGGCAGCGACAAAACCATCAAGGTCAACGTCCGTGTCCTCAGCGCCACCAACCAGAACCTGACTCGCCGCATCAAGGATGCCAAGTTCCGCACCGACCTCTATTACCGCCTCGCCATCCTGATCCTCGATATCCCGCCGCTGCGCGAACGCCCCGAGGATATCGCGCCGCTCGCCCAGCACTTCCTCGCCCTCGCGCACCGCGAAGGCCACACCCGCGCCACCGAATTCGCTCCCGACGCCCTCGAAGTTCTGAAGCGCTACGAATGGCCCGGCAACGCCCGCGAGCTGCGCAACGCCATCGAACGCGCCGTCGTCTTCGAAGACAGCGGCATGATCCAGGTCGGCAGCCTGCCGCCCGAACTCGTCCGCCGCGTCGCCCTCGCCGCCTCCGGAGCCGCCGCGCCCGAACCCCGCGCCGCCGAAGGCGGGATGTACGCCAGCGCCGCCGCCGGAGCGCCCCCGCGCCCGCTCACGCCCTCGCGCATGTCCACCCCTTCCATCCTCGCCGCCGTCTCCGCCGCCGCCGCTACCGGCACGCCAGCCGCCGCGCCCAAAGCCGCCCCCGCCGAAGCCCGCGACGACGGCGAAATCATGACCATGGAAGACGAAGAAAAGAAGATCATCCTCCGCGCCCTCGCCCTCACCGACGGCAACATCTCCGAATCCGCCCGCCGGCTAGGACTCCACCGCTCCACCTTGCACCGCAAGATGGCCCGCTACGGACTCGCCACCGAGGAAGATCTCGAAGCCGCCGAGAACGAAAGCTGACCCGCACTCACGCGCGCTCCGGCACTCGAATCGGATGAGGCATGGCGCGCGCCCCCGCGCCGTGTTACGCTCCTAGTCGAGCGGCAAGTTCCACGACTCCGCCGCGCCCGAACAGAACTCGAGTCTCCATGCACGACCCGGACGCCGAAGAAACTCCCGATTCCGCACCCCAGCCACCGGACGAAGCGGATGCCTCCTCCGCACCCGTCCCCGCGCTGCGCTCCGTCCAGGCCGAACCCGTTCAAGTCAAGGGCGGCGCCACCGGCGGCGGCGAAGACGAGATGGTCGTCGTGCTCCAGGATTCCGAACACCTCGCACCCCAGCCGGCCGTACTCAGCCCCGCCGCTTACGCGCTTGTCCAACTCTTCGACGGACGCCGCAGCGCCACCGAGATCGCCGAACTCTTCGAACAGATGTACGGGCAGGAAGTCCCCGTCGAACAAGTCCACGCGCTCAAGCGCGAACTCGACCAAGCCCTCTTTCTCAACAGCCCGCACTTCGAGAAGACCATCAAGGCCCAGCTCGTCGGCTACCTCAAGGCCAAGGTCCGCCCCGAAGCCCACGCCGGGCAGGCCTATCCCGAAGAGCCCCCCGAACTGCGCAAAACCGTCGAAGGCTTCTTCACGCTCCCCGGCGCGCCCGGCGTCCTCCCGCCCGCGCAGCCCGCCGCGAGCCACAGCCTCCGCGCGCTCATGCTGCCGCACATCGATCTGCGCGTCGGCGGAGCCGCCTATGCGCACGGCTACAAGGAACTCCTCGAGAAAAGCCAGGCCGATCTCTTCGTCATCCTCGGCGTCGCGCATCAGGCCCTCGCCGAAGGAACTTTCTACGTCTCGCGCAAGCATTTCTGCACGCCCTTCGGCGAAGTGAAGACCGAACGCGGCCTCGCCGGACGCCTCCAGAAAAAAGCCGGCCTCGAAGAAGCCATGGCCGAATTCGCCCACAAGTCCGAGCACTCCATCGAATTCCAGACCACCCTGCTCCAGACGCTCCTGCACGAACGCGCCGGACGCGACTTCGAGATCGTCCCCATCCTCTGCGGCTCCGTCGAACCCTTCGTCGAAGCCGAAAAGAATCCCTGCGGCGACGACCGCTTCAAACGCTTCGTCGAAACGCTGGGCGAGGAACTCGCGCACTGCAAGCGCCGCTGGTGCGTCATCGCCAGCGTCGATCTCAGCCACGTCGGCCCCAAGTTCGGCCACTCCACCTCCATGGACGAAAAGCTGCTCAAGCCCGTCGCGCGGGCCGACCGCAAGATGCTCGGCTACCTCGAACGCCTCGACGCCTCCGGCTTCTTCCAGGAAATCCTGCGCACCCAGAACTCGCGCAACGTCGACGCCGTCATGGCCATGCTCGCCCTGCTTACCCTCGGCGAAGGCCAGCTCAAGCAGGGCAAGCTCCTCCATTACGCCCAAAACTTCGAAGCCGCCACCAAGTCCGCCGTCACCTACGCCAGCATGTCCTTCGAGTAACCCCACGCATGCCCGATTCCGCCGCCGAGATCGCCAACAAGCGCCGCCTCTTCCGCCGCCGGCTGGCCCAAAGCGTCCGCGCGCTTTCCGAACGCTCCGCCCCGCTGCGCGCCTGGATCGAAACGTGCGGCCCCTGCACCCTCGAAATCCGCTGGGAACAAAGCCCCTACGAATCCCTCGTCCGCGCCATCGCGCACCAACAGCTCCACGGCCGCGCCGCGCAGACGATCCTCGGACGCCTCCAGGCCGGCTTTCGCGGCGACGGCTTTCCCGAACCCAAGCAGCTCGCCCGAGTCAAGCTCGATAAGCTCCGCCGCATGGGCTTCTCCGCCGCCAAAGCCGCCGCGATTCAAGGCATCGCCGCCGCCACGATCCAAGGCCAAGTCCCAGACCGCGCCGAAGCCGAACGCCTTTCCGACGCCGAACTGATCCAACGCCTCGTCGCGCTCAAAGGCGTCGGCGTCTGGACCGTCGAAATGCTCCTCATCTTTACCCTTGGCCGCCTCGACGTGATGCCCGCCGACGATTTTGGCGTCAAAACCGGCCTGAAATTACTCCTCGAGCTGCCCGATCTGCCCAAGAAGCCCGCCTTCGCCGAACACACCGCCGCCTGGAGCCCCCACCGCTCCGTCGCCGCCTGGTATCTTTGGCGCCGCGCCGACGCCGCCAAATCCCCAGCCTGAACGCCCGTATCGCGGGCGTACCGCCCGCTCTGCCATACGTTCTGTTCGCGGCCTGCCAAAGAGAAGCCAGACGGTGTGCCGTGCATTAATTCCCCCTTACCAAGGGAGAGTTAGAGGCGGTGCCGTGCGGTAGGGGTTAACCAAGTGCTGCGAGTTCATTGACGTGGGCCAGTATGCGGGCAGCCATGCAAAGGCATCCACCAGCCACCCGCATAAGCAACCGTAAGGAACCTGCTTAGAGCTTTATTCGCTCCGGATCGATCTTCTGATTCCACTTCATCTCCGAATAGGTCTCGGTAAAGGTGGTCGAGCCTGCCGGCGCCTCTAGAATCGTTACGCGCTTTAGCGGCAAAGCCTTTACGGGATCGAGCCAGAACGTGCTATTAATCTTGATCTCGCCTTGGGTCGCTTGGGTTTCGACGATCTGAGCTTCCCGGTTATCGACCGTCTCTTTTTCACCCAGTTTGTAGGAAATAATGGGCGCAATCGTATTCATGCTGAGGGGCGGCAAATCTTTCTTGGGAGGCGGATTCTTGGGCGGAATCATGGCATTGACCGACGTAAATATGCCCAATCGAAGCCACGATTTGGTGAAATTCTCCTTAAAGTGCGAAGGCGCATACGTTCTCTGTTCGCTCTTCTCCTGAGCGGCTCCCATGACAACCGACACCAGGTATTCGGAACCGTTCGACCGCTGGTCCATACTGATTGATTTGCGCTGCATCTCGCCCGAATAAGTGATCTTACCCTTATTTCCGGTCTCTAACACCACTTCGCCGGTCAAATCCACAGCCTTAATTCCGTTCTGAACGGCGCTGACCTGATACTTGAATTCCAGACTGGTGGTGCGGATCAGAAAGTCCTCCATTTTTCCAATCAACCGCCTGGCCTCGTTGCTATCCTGAGCGCCAAGGACACTTCCCCACAACATCGCCAACACGAGGCCCGATCGTTTCAAGCTCATAAGAATTATCTCCATAAGTAGTGAACCGACCCGCGAATATACCTCAACAACAGGCCGGTTGACCGCCTAATCCGCCACTGTTCGGATGCGCACCAGAAACCCTCCGCCGCGCCCCCCTCATTCCGCCCCGGAACGGCATCGGAAAGTAGAGCGCAACCTGCCACCTCGCGCGCCTGCGCCGTTAACTGGAAACCGGAATCGGCCCGCGCCACCAGCCGCTTTCAAACATGTGCGATCGGGCCGCCCGGTCAGCCGCTCCAAGAGGCGCGGCGATTCTAGTCGCCCGTAAGGATCGAGATTCAGCACGCTTCCCAGGCTTCAAGTCGCGCGAGGATACGCGCCGGGCTCGTCAGGCCGCGGATCGCCTCGGCAAAGTTCCCTCGCGCCAATCGCGCCACCTGCACCAAGGCATTCAGATGAGGCCGCCCCGTCTGACCGCTCAGCAGGAACACCGCCATCCGTATGGGTTGCCCGTCAGGGGTCGGAAAGGGCAGGGGCCATCCCAGAGAAAGGAGCACCGCCGCAGGTGCTGCGCCGCGTACGACCGCATGCGGCGCGTACACCCCGAAGCCCAGCATCGAAGGAGCTTCGGCCTCGCGTGCAAGCACTTGCTGGACGAGTTGCCCAGGCGACGGGGAGGGCGTCCAAGACAGCCGAGAGACGGCCACTTCAACGAGGTCGTCCAGGCGCTGACATTCCAGTCCAGCCACCACTCGCTCCGCGCTCAATAACTGCCGCAGGCTCGCACGGTCGCCGGTTTTGGGGCGTCCGGTTGGAAACTCGCGGTCGAGAAACGCCCGCACACGCGCGAGGTCAGGAGCGCGCAGATCGCGCTTGGCGATCTCCAGAAACAGGGCGCCCGCCGCCGGTTCCTGCTTCACGTAGCTCGATACCGCCGGGCCGGTCTGCTCGGCCAGTTCCAGGAGTAATGGCGGCGGTACATCCAACTCTCGTGCGATCGCCAGGAGCCGATCCGGCGTCGGCACCGCGTCGTGGCCATGCTCCACGCGGCTCAAATACGCGCCGGATACGCCGATCCGCTGCGCCAGTTCGCGCAGCCCTATTCCCGCGCCCGCGCGCAAGAGCCGCAGCGTTGCTCCAAAGTGAGCCATTGCGCTAGCTGCGCTCCGATGTCGGGACGGTGTCAGCCGGAGGCCGCTCGGCGCGCGCTTGCGAGCGGTCCCGCACGATCAGCAGCGGAATAGGGCATTCCCGGATCAACCGCTCCGGTTGTAAACCAAACCGGCGCTCCTGAAGCCCCCAGTCGGCGCCTAGCCCCACCACCACCAGATCGATACCTTTGCGGCAGCGCTCCAGCACGGCCTGAGCCGGTTGGCTGTGGCGCACCACTTCCATGGCCACTTCTCCGTGCGCTTCCCCGAAGACGGTCCGCACCATCTCGCGCGCGCCCTGCCGCTCGGGCCGGACCACGTGGAGCACCACTATGCTCGCGCCCTGGTTACGCATCAGCCGGCGCGCCAGCCCCAGTGCCGCGCGGTCATGCTGCGAGCCCTGAAACGGCACCAGCACGGTCTTGACCGAGCCCAGCCCGCGGTCCACCAGAACCGCCACGTCCGCCGGAGCGGCCTGCATCACCTCGTGGACCACCCCGCCCAAATACGTCTGACTGAACAGCGGCTTATGCAGGCCCAGCAGGACCAGGTTCGCCGCGCGGGCGCCCGCCACGCGGCAGATATCTTGCGCCGGCTCGGGGGATACGAACGACATCGGGCGGACTTCCACACCCAGGCTTCGCCCGAAGGTCACCATCGAATCCAGCACCGCGCTCGATCCCGACCCCGCTTCTTCTCCAATCAACTCGGATTCGCGCTGCTCCGGCGGCTTGAGGTGCAACGCGAAGATGCGGTCCTCTCCGGGACCGGCCAGATAGTTCGCCAGGGTCAACAGGCTGGGCCCCGAAGAGGCGTGCGAAGCGCATACGAGCACCCGGTAATCGCCGGCCGCCAACGGCGGCGGCTTTTCGGTCGCTTCGATCAGATCCCGGGCCATCGCGTCGTCGGGGTATACCCACTTCAAGATCGGCGTCGTGATAAAGGTGGTCACCAGCGCCATCAAGACCATCATCGTGAAGACCGTCGGAGAAATAACGCCCAGGTCCAGCCCCAGGTTCAATACGATCAGTTCCATCAGCCCGCGCGTATTCATCAGGATGCCCAGCGCGCTGGCCTCGCGCCACGATAACCCGGTCAGCCGCGCCGGGATCGCGCTGCCCCCGAATTTACCCAGGCACGCGACGAAGATCACCACCGCGCAGACCACCCAGTCGCCCGCGCTGTTCAACAGCCCCAGTTCCGTGCGCAGTCCGCTGAACGCGAAGAAAAGCGGGAGAAAGACGATCACCACCAAGTCCTCCAGCTTCTCCGCAAGCGCGTGCGCGAAGCCGCCTTCCTTCGGGAAGATCGCGCCAAACAGAAAGGCCCCGAAGAGCGCGTGAATCCCGATCAGTTCCGTGGCCCACGCGGAAAGAAACACCAGCACCAGCACCGCCGCGACCACGTTCTGGGACATCGCCGCGGCCGTGCCCGTGCGTTGAGCCAGCCGGTGCAGGAGCGGCCGCACGCCCCACCACATCGCCGCGATGTACGCCAGTGCCCAGGCGGTCGTCCATGCCGCTCCCGCCATTCCCGACGACCGCGCCACCGCCACCACGAAGGCCAGCACACACCAGGCCGTAACGTCGTCCACCGCCGCGCACGTGATCGTTACCGCGCCCACCCGCGTGCGTAGCAGCCTGCGCTCCGTCAAGATCCGCGCCAGCACGGGGAACGCCGTGATACTCATCGCCGCGCCCAGAAACAGCGAGAACGCCGTGAACGGCACCGATGCGTCGGAATACAGGGGGTACAGGTATATCGCCAGGAGCACGCCGAGTACGAACGGCACGATGATACTCGTGTGCGAGATCAGCACCGAAGTGTGCCCGCGGCCCTTCAGCATCTGCGGGTCCAGTTCCAGACCCACCAGGAACATAAAGAGGATCAGGCCTACCTGGCTCACGACCTGCAACACCACCAGCGACTCCGGCGCGAAAAGCACCTGCGACGCGTCCGGGAAGAGCAGGCCCACCAGGGAAGGCCCCAGCAGAATCCCCGCCGTGATCTCGGCGATCACCAAAGGTTGCCCGACCCACTTGGATACCAACCCCAAGAGCCGCGAAGCCACGATCACAGAGACGGCCTGCGCCATGAAGCGGGTTAGCGGGTCGTGCACGAGATGCTTGAGCACGCTCATAGGTCGTTAAGTAACGCCTTAACGAAATGCCGGCAAGTCGGAAGCCGTATTTTTATTACCGAACGTAGCCTTGGCCGGCCTGCAGACCCGGAATGCCTTGGCACGTGAACTTGCGCAGCTCATCCGGAACTCGCTGCATACGGCAGGCGTCGTCCAGAAATTACCCAGCAAGGACGGGAAATGCTCTGCGTTCCCTCCAACTTTGGTCATGCATGGCGCAACATACACCTTCACGGTCGGTCGGCAGTTGGCACGGTCACGCCTCATCTTTCCGCGTACCCTTGTTTGAACTGGTGCCCCTGCGCTGCGGCCGTTCGCAG
Source organism: Planctomycetota bacterium (assembly GCA_045863855.1). Classification (GTDB taxonomy): domain Bacteria; phylum Planctomycetota; class SZUA-567; order H5-PLA8; family H5-PLA8; genus H5-PLA8. The sequence goes on from BTVV01000158.1 coordinate 9,348, forward strand.
CCAGTGCCGGACGGCGTCTCGCCCACGCTTTGCAACTCCACGCGTGTCCCTAGTTGAAACACGGTGATCGCACGGGTTGCGAACGTCCGCATCCCGTGGCACCAAATCCAGAAGGAGCAACGCGCTCACGATCGGTTGGTTAAGTTCCCCGTGCCACAAGCCCTTCTATTAAAATTCAGTCACCGTCTAGCTGCGGCTCTTATTAAGGCTATTACATTCGCATCGTCTTTAAGTTGGCACTCCCAAAGCACCAATACGCGATAGCCAAGTCGTTGAAGCGCCGCCTTGGACCGGCGATCTCGAATCTTGTTGGCATTCTTCTTGGACTCCCAAAACGATCGGCGAGTGGTCGGCATGCTCCGGCCTCGACGACAAGAATGAGCGTGCCAGAAACAACCATGAACGAAGATCGCCAGTTTGCGGCGGGGCAGAACTAAATCAGGGGTGCCGGGCAATCTCGCGTCGTGCTTGGTGAATCGGAAGCGCATCGAGCGAAGGAGCGCCATAACGGCCTTCTCGGGCCGGGTACCTTTCGACCGAATTTTACTCATGACACTTGAGCGCTGTTCAGGGGAAAGGCGATCCACTCGCTACGTTCCAGCTGCGGTATTGCCCGCTTGCGGCTTTGTGGTTGCGGCCTTTACTACCTCCTCCGCCCAAGGCTTCAAATCTCGTTCGGGCATGCCTGGCCGCGCCGCTGTTGTAAGGTAGGCCCAGGCCACTTGTTCACGAAACGGGCTGTCGATCGAGGCGACCCTGACAAAGTCGTGGTTGGAGGACTTGAAATCACCAATCGAAGCGAGTGGTATTATTTCAAGGTCTTTGAGGTTGGCCGCAGAGGTCGGGAGTATGTCACCGAAAGCGGGCAGAGGAAGCCAGCCATTCCAACTTCCCTGTGACAGTACCAAGCTGGCCAACTGCTTTTTCAAATCCTTGTCGTCCGATGGTTCGACTGCCTTTTTGAACTTGTCCAGCATAGCCGCAGACGGAAAGCACTTAGCAACAAGCGCAGCCGGAACCTTTCCACCCCGCGCCAAATCGCAAGATGGGCTGAGTATGAGCCGGTAGCTCTCGGGGGAAGTCTTTGGGCTCCCTCGCTTGTAGATGATGTCTCCTGTCAAACAATCTCGGCCGATTGCGGGTACAAGGTACACTTCCCAGCATGTCATCTTGCGATTGCCGATGAGCGTTGGATCGTCCATCGTCGCGGCGATCCGCCGCCGACCCGCGTGTAAAAGGTGCGATGCGTCATCCATCGGCATGTGGCCGTCACCGGCCGTGTCTCGCAGCACTTTGTGGATCACGGCGTCCACTTCCGTCCGGAGCGATCGCACCGATGCGGCGAATGGTGCAAAGCGCTGAAGGCTCGCCACGACCTTCGGCAGTGAGCCCTCTCCTTTGGCGATTCGCTCTACGAACCTCTGTCCCTGTCGAATTGCGGGGTCGATGTCCGCGTCAGTCCCCGAATAGATAACAATGGGGCAGAAAGACCCATCCCAGATCGATTTCCAGGTTTTCGCGCCTGGCAGGTTGGGTGACTGCAGTCCTTCCATCAAGTCCAGAATCACTGCATCGGGCCTCTCGACAGCTACCCGCTCTACCCCCTTCTCGAAGTCGGCCTCGCAGTTGCAGACTATCCCACTGAAGGCTTCCGCTATTGCCTCGGTAAGCAACTCGTGATACTCGGGATCGTCGTCAATGATGAGAACGGTCTTCATGGGCCAGGCTCCGCCGGACTACTTCAAAGGGAGATCGAACAGGAACGTTGCGCCGCCGAGTTTGCCCTTACGGTCAAGAGCCAGTTTCCCGTCATACTCGGCCACGATTTCGGATGCCACCGTGAGACCCATGCCGATGCCGCCGGGCTTCTGGGTGACTCCGGGCCAGAAAACCTTGTCGGCCATGTCCTCGGCCACACCCGGACCAGTATCGTGTACTTCCACAATCGCACGCTTGCCGTGAGCGGCTTTACGGATGCGGACTTCAACCTTGCGCACGGTGCCGCCCTTGTGGGCCAACCAGTAGACCGCGTTGGACAAGAGGTTGAGTAGCACGGCATCAAGTTCGCCCGGATCTATGGCAACTTCCGTCGTCGAGCCAGTTGGAATAGTGATGACGATTTTTCCCGCGGTACATTCCCGTTCGAGCATCTCCACGCAGCGTTTCGTACTCTCTTCAATGATCGCGCTCCGAACCCGCCGCTTGAATTGCCGATTAGCGAGGGGCGCAAAGGTATTCGCCAGTTTGTCGAGCGCGGTCACTGCCGTTCGGCCCTTCTCGATCTTGCCGACCGCGTCCTTATCGTCGCTGGCAAGACCGATTCGCTTACTTAGCCAGTCGAACACGCTGCCCAAAATCGTCGTCCGTTGCCGAACTTCGTGAATCAGCATGAGGGCAATCGTGCCGACGGTGGCTAATCGGCTGTAATACACGAATCGCGTCTCGATCTCTTCACGTGCCTTGTCCAGGTTGCCGCTAAACTCTTCGATGAGCGGCAGTGCTTCGGAAGCCGAGCCGCCTGCGTTGGCGACTTCGGCAACTCCGGAGACCAACCCCTTAGCGTCCAGTTGCTTAAACAAGTCAGAAACGCGGGGCTCCTTCGGCGATTCGTGGCGATCCTTCTGTCGCTCGTTCTCCATCACTGAGACGATGACGCGCAGCGTCTCCTCGAATGCCAAGACCTCGGGCGTGGCGGCCAAGCGTTCGCGATCACTAGTATCTTCAATTTTGGGATTCTTCGCAGCCGTAATCGCGACATAGCCCACTATCTGCGTTGTGCTCATCCGTTTGCCGACCTTGCCGATGCGGCGAACATCAAGATGCAACCAATCTCGCGTGCCTTCGGACTTTGGTAACACGAGGACACCATCCCGATAGACGGAGATGCCTTTATAAGTCTTGATGTCCTCTTTGATCTTGGCCTTTTTCAACTCGAAACGCTCGGCGATTTCGTGAAGATCGTCGGAAGCGTTGTCCCATGCACGAATATCGAATGTGAAAGCCCCAAACCCCGGATTCTTCATTGCCATAAGCGTTGCGTCTTCAGAATCATCGCGTATCTGCGACCAGTTGACGGTCCCCTTTGACGAGCGATGACCGTCCCCCTGCATGGCCGCGAACTCGTACTCATACTTTATCGTACCCTTATTGTTGACCGTGCCCCGCACAAGGTACTTGGGGTGCTTCAGAAACTCGGGAGGTTCAACGTTGATCGTATTGTCGAACAATCCCTCCGGTGTACTGAGTCGAATGGAGAACTCATCAGGAACATCGAACGGAGGGAGTAGGCGAGCAAGATTATCGCGAAGATCATCCCATGCTTGGTCGTTCCAAACGGTCCTGAGTGGCCAAATCCGCAAGCGCGTCCCTGAAGTCTTGAACGGCGGTTCGGCAGTCCGTTGAATCGTGGCGACGCATTGTTCAAGACTCCCGGATTTCGACAATGCCTCCCAATCCACTTTGAGCGTCCAGCATTCCTCGCCATCCGTCTGCGTGACCATTTCCAACTTGCCGCCCAATCTTGCGGACGACAAACGCCCGAGTCCTTTTTCTCCCGATGTCCGGCGGTCGCGCTTACCCTTGTGCTTTGCGACCGAGTGTTTCTTGCGATACGGTGTTGCAACCGTACACCAAGCATCTTCAATCGTCGCACGACTCATGCCCGAGCCGTTGTCCTCAATCTCCAGCATCCACTCCGTCTTGGATCGTTCGAAGCGGACATCCACCATGGTCGCATAAGCGTCGTAGGCGTTCTTCACCAAC
>BTVV01000159.1:0-12985 GCA_045863855.1 Planctomycetota bacterium
GTCGACGTAGCTGCACGTGGTCGCGGCGACGCCGACGGTGGACTTGAGCCCCGCGGTGCTGGGGCTGTGGCAGAGCCGCGCGGAGTTGTCGACGTTGTTGCTGCCCAGGTAGCGCATGGCTTTCTGCGCGACGTAATAGACTTCGTTGGTTACGCCGCGGCTGGTGACGAAGAGGTACGTGCGGTCGGGTTCGTAACGCCGCCACCGCGCTCCGGCTTCGGGCCAGAGTTCGTCCCACGCGATGCGCGTGAAACCGGCTTCGCCGCGCCGCCGCCGCATGGGGTAGGGGACGCGCCCCAGCGCGCGCAGTTCGGCACTGGAGAGCTTTTTCAGCGCCGCCACGTCGGCAAGCTTATGCGTATCCAGCGCCGGCATGGTGTTGAGGCGCAGCAAATTGAGGCGCACCAGGCAGAGGTGCGCGTCGGGGATTGTCCAGTCTTTGAGGCCGCTGGTGCCCAGCGCGCAGCCGTCGCAGACGCCTTGATTGAGGATCTTCCACGCATAGCCGAGGTTGTCGCGATTCTCCCACGCGATGCGCATCATCTCGACGAAGTGATGCGGCTTGGTCTCCCCGATGCCAAAGGGAACCCAGCCGTGCGCGAGTTCGCCGAACGAGCGGCGCGTGCGTGGCATGCGTACGATGCTCCTGAAATGGAGTTGCCCCACCACCATACGCAAGAAACGCTCAGAGTAAACGTAAGGTGCGAAGCAGGTTATGAAACCAGGAGCGTACGGCGCCATAAAGATGCCCATCATGCGGGCGGTTGGATCGTTAACTAGAGCGACGCCGTACTAGGGTGAATGCGGGTGAGGCCGGCCGGGATCCAGCCGCATAAAATGGAGGCGGACGATGGTGCACGCAAAAAAGATCTGCACGGTGCTGCTGGTGGGCGCCTGTTGGGCATTTTCGGCGCATGCCGAGGGGCAAGGCGAAGGCAAAGGCATCGATAACCTTGTCCACGAAGACGAGAAGCATCTGAAGCGGCTGGCCACCTTCGACCGCATCGAGTCGATCGCACGCGAAAAGAATAACGATGCGTTGTTGCAGAACGTGCAGCGGTTACGCGAACAAGAGAACGAACGCTACAACCGGGCGCTGGAACACTGGTCGAAAGAGCGTGGCAAGCCCGAAGGGAAAGGTAAGCCTGACGATAAGGGCAAGCCGGACGATAAGGGTAAGCCGGACGATAAGGGAAAGCCGGATGATAAGGGCAAGCCGGATGACAAAGGCAGGCCGGACGATAAAGGCAAACCGGATGGAAAAGGTAAGCCGGGCGAAGAAGAGCGGGATCGACCGGAGCACGAGGGAGGCAAAGGGCACGGCAAGGAAGGCGACCATGGGCGTTCCGGCGGCTCCGGCGACCGGCCGCCGCCCCCGCCTCCTCCGCATGGGCGTGAAGGGGGCGCCGGCGGCGAACATCGTCCGCCTCCGCGCGACCGCGAAGAGGGCGCCGGCGGGGAACACGGGAAGCCAGAAGGTAAAGGTAAGCCTCCGGGCGGGTCCGGCGGCGGTGGCGGAAAAGGCAAGAAGGATCGTTGAAGAACGCGGCTTATGCGCAACTCCAGCATGGTAAGGATGAACGAGATGAAGTCGAACGCAGCGTGGGTGCCGGCGGCGGTTCTGTTGGGCGTGTTGTGCGGCTGCGGTGGCGCGGAAAAGAAAACACCCGCGGCGTCCGCGAACGAAGCCGCCGGCGCGTTGCAGGAAGGCTTGTCGGAAGCGAAGAAGAGCGAACTGAAAGCGCAATTCAAAGAAGCGGCCGAGAAGAGCATCAACGCCGATAACGCGGAAGCCGAACTCAAGAAGCTGCAGCAGGAGATCGAGGCGGAGAAGTAAGGAGCCTTAGCATCTCTTAGTAGTCGAAGAGGTTCAGCGCTTCGATCTCCGGCATGGACCGGACGTACGCCGCGCCGCGGGCGTAATAAGTTGCTAAAGCGGAATCCTGCGGAACGCCGTTTCCATCGCGATAAAGTTCGGCCAGGTTCTCCCATGCGCCCCGGTGGCCTTGCGCGGCGGCTTTCCGATACCATGCCACCGCTTCGGGCGGGTTCGCTTTCGTGCCCCTGCCTTTCAGCAGCCGGTGGGCGTAGGCGTTCTGTCCCCGGGCGCTGCCTTGTTCGGCCGCCCGGCGAAAGCAGGTCACTGCCTCGATATCGGATGCAGGTACGCCTTCGCCGTGGGTATACAGAACTCCCAGCCAATAGGGTCCTTCGGTGTTGGCGCCCGCTTCGGCCTTTCTCGCCCATTGGACGGCTTCCACCGCGCTGGGCGCGCCTTCCCAACCGCCCCAATAAGCTTGCAAGAGATTGATCATGGCCACCGAGTTTCCCGCATGAGCAGCGCGTTGATACCAATTCAATGCAACTATCTTGTCTTCGGGTTGTCCGCGCGCGTATTCGGCCATGCGGCCCAAGGCATTCATGGCGCGTGCCTCACCCTTTTCTGCGGCATCGCGGTATAAATCCAGCGCGCGCGCATAATCGGTCTCGACGCCTTGGCCGTGTTCGTACAGCCAACCCATGAGGTACTTGCCGGCGGAATCGCCCTTCGCATCTGCCTTTTCAGCCCATTCCATAGCCTTGGTGTAGTCTCGTTCGACGCCGCGCCCATCGCGATAAACGATGGATAATCCTTCCATCGCATACGAATCGCCGGCTGCCGCGGCTTCCTGGAACCAGCGTATGCCTGCCGTTTCGTCACGCGGAAGCACGCGGCCCATCATGAGCCACTGCCCCAATACGGCCTTGGCATTCGCGCTTCCGGCGTCGATGGCGCGATGGATCCAATACAGCGCGCGCTTCGCGTCGCGCTTACCTCCGCGGCCCGACATCAGAAACTCGGCCGCTTTAATTTGGGCCGCCGTCACGCCGTGATTGGCCGCGCGCAGGTACCAGTCCAGGGCGATCCGGTCGTCCGGCTTAACGCCGAAGCCCTTCTGGTAGCACCATCCCAGCGGCGTAAACGCCTGGTAGACGCCGGCATCCGCGGAGCGCTGCAACCAGTGTAAGGCGGCCGCGGGATCCTTATCCACACCGCGCCCATACTGAAGCGCCCAACCGTAATCGCACGCGGCTTCGGGGTGGCCGTCTTCCGCCGCCAAGCGCAGGTACTGGGCGCCTGCCTTTTCGTTCTTGGCCGCGCCACCGTCGCCCAAGAGGAGCGCGCGCCCCAACTGCCAGCGCGCCGCGCGGTGTCCGCGTTCGGCGGAGCGTTGCAGCCAGACGACAGCCGCGGCCGGATCGGGTTCGACGCCCACGCCCCAGAGCAGGCACCAGCCCAAATCGAATTGGCTTTGGACGTCGCCGTCCTGCGCGCGCTCGTACAGGGTTCGGGCGTCGGACGGTCCGGGCCAAACCCACTTTCCGCCCAGCCAGTCGGCCATGGGAATCGCCAGCAACAGGATCAAACACGGAGGCAGGCAGCGGCGGAGCATGCAACAACCTCGCATAGGCGGTACGGTCTCGAGCATAGGTGAGCCGGTTCGTGCGCGCCAGGCGCGCAAATCGAGCGTGCGGGTCGCCGGTTGCCGGGGGGCGGTCGGCGCGGTAGGTTGCTACGTTCCTCTTCCCAAAGCCAGTCAGGGCGGGAGGGGTACGGATCGAATCGTTCGGCCGGCAGGACGCGTTGCGGGAATGCGCTCACCGACCGCCAGCATGTGGAAACCGCCATGCCTCACCAGACCGTCTACGTCATCGACTTCGGCGCGCAGTACGCGCAGCTCATCGCGCGGCGCGTGCGCGAGGCCAACGTCTTCTGCAAGATCGTCCCATACCACAAGGCGCTGGAGGCGATCGCCGCCGAACGGCCGCAGGCGCTGATTTTCAGCGGCGGGCCGGCCAGCGTGTACGGCGCAGGCGCTCCGCGCGTCGATCCTCAAATTTTCGAGCTGGGCCTGCCGATCCTGGGCATCTGTTACGGGATCCAGTTCACCGCGTTCGCGCTGGGGGGGAAGGTCGAGAAGCAGGAACGCCGCGAGTACGGGCAGGCGGTGATCGATATCGTCGAGCCCAACGAGTTGCTGGCGGGGATGGGCGAACGGACGGAAGTCTGGATGTCTCACGGCGACGCGCTGACGGCGTGCCCGCCGGGCTTCAAGGTGCTTGCACGCACCCGCGACTGCCCGCTCGCCGCCATCGGCGACCCGAAGCGCAAAATCTACGGCGTCCAGTTCCATCCCGAAGTGACGCATACGCCCAAGGGGCGCGTGATCCTGCGCAACTTCCTCTATTCCATCGCAGGCCTGAGTGGCGACTGGAAGATGGCGAACTTCATCGAAGAACAGAAAGCCAAAATCCGCGCGCAGGTGGGCGACGGCAAGGTGATCCTCGGGCTATCCGGCGGCGTGGACAGTTCGGTCGCGGCGGTGCTGATCCACGAAGCCATCGGCGCTCAGTTGCAGTGCATCTTCGTGGACAACGGGTTGCTGCGGAAGAACGAACGTTCGCGCGTGGACCGTACCTTCCGCGACCACTTCAAGATTCCGCTGCTGACGATCGAAGCGGGCGCGCGCTTTCTCGGGGCGCTGGCCGGCGTCGTCGATCCGGAGCAGAAGCGCAAGATCATCGGTCGCGAGTTCGTGCGCGTCTTCGAAGAAGAAGCTCGGAAGGTTCAGGGCGCGCGCTTTTTGGGGCAGGGCACGCTCTATCCGGACGTGATCGAATCGATCGCCGCGCACGGCGGGCCGACAAGCACGATCAAGACGCACCACAACGTTGGCGGCTTGCCCAAAGACCTGGGCTTGGAGCTGCTCGAGCCGTTCCGCGCGCTCTTTAAGGACGAGGTCCGGCAGATCGGAACCGAACTGGGCGTGCCGGAAGACATCGTCTGGCGGCATCCGTTCCCCGGACCGGGGCTGGGCGTGCGCATCGTCGGGCCGATCGACGCCGAGCGCGTGAGGCTGCTGCAGGAAGCCGACGACATCGTGCTGGAAGAGATCCAGGCGGCGGGGCTATACCGCCAGCTCTGGCAGGCTTTCGCGGTGCTGCTGCCGGTGCGCAGCGTAGGCGTGCTGGGCGACGAACGCGCTTACGGCGAGACGATCGCGATCCGCGCGGTGGAGAGCACCGACGCAATGACCGCCGACTGGGCGCGGCTGCCCTACGACGTGTTGGGCCGCATGGCCAGCCGAATCATGAATGAAGTCCGCGGCATCAACCGCGTCGTCTACGATATCTCGCAGAAACCGCCGAGCACCATCGAGTGGGAGTAGGGCCGGTTTCCGGTTCCAGGCTACAGCCGCACCACTTCTCCGTCGATGAGCACGCGAGCATGGTCTTTCGTCCCGATGGCGACGATGCAGACCTGACGGGTCTCTTCGTTGACGAAGTAAAAGACGCGCAGGGAGCCGACGCGGAGTTCCCACGGGGCGAGGGCGTTGGGTTCGAGCGGCTTGCGGTTGCGGGTGGGGACTTGGGGCTGGTGGGCAAGCAGCACCGTGTTACGGCGGATCAGCGTGCGCCGATGGTACGTGCGTAAAGCTTTCAGTTGACGTCCGGCCTGACTGGAAAAGGCGATCGCGTAGCCCAATCAGTTATCGTCCTCTGTGGTGGCTTTCCCCTCCCCCTGTTACATCGTCCAACATCAATATACCTTTCTCGCGAATTTTTCGTTAGGATTCCATACTGAATTCCGAGAATTCGCAGGCCTAAACCCGCTTCCGGGCACGCCTTCGTGCGATGCTCTGGTGCGTTTTGCCTGCCTTGCTCAACCTTATTGGGCAGTCCATGGGCCGAACGCGGGCGCCGCTTGTTTGCGCTTTACTTGAGCGCCGGGTGGGACAGGATGAGCGGCATGGGTCTCACGCAACCGTTACCGCCCGAAGCGAATATCGACCGCCTCGCTCAGACGCTGGCCAAGTGGCAGCATCGCTGGACGGCCGAATGGCACTTGGCCGCCGAACGCCCGCGTCCGAAAAGTCCCTTGGCGGTGGTGGTGCACGAGCAGCACCAGCGCAATTTCGATCTCTGGCACGAGGAAGACAAGGCTCGCGCGCCGAACGCCGACGACCCCACGATCGCCGCGGTCAAACGCCGCATCGATAAGCTGAACCAGCACCGCAACGACCTTGTGGAGCAGCTTGACGATTATTTTTTTCGCATGATCGTGCAGCGCCACGCGCCCGACGCCAGCGCGCAACCTTGGAACACCGAGACGCCCGGGAGCTGCATCGACAAGCTCTCGATCCTTTCGCTTAAGGTGTTCCACATGGAAGAGCAGGCCAAGCGGACCGACGTGGACGAGAACCACCGCGAGAAGTGCCGCGTCCGCGCCGAGGTGCTCACGCGGCAGCGCGACGACCTGACCACCGCGATGCAGCAGTTGCTCGACGATTTGATGAGCGGGCGCAGGCAAATGAAGCTGTACCGGCAGTTCAAGATGTACAACGATCCGACTCTGAATCCGGAGATCTACGGAGCGGAGAAGGGCAAGAGCTAAGGCCGCGCGTTTCCAGTTTCCAGTACGTGACGCGGCCGCCGCGGCAAACGCGGCGGGGAAGATGAGCGCCGGCGTACGAGCATAAAACCAACGACTACGGCATCTGGGCGAGGCGTTCGACTTCGGCGCGCAAGCGCTGGGCAGCTTCCTTGTACAGCTTCGCGGCGCTGCCTCCGGATTTTCCTTCCTTTGCGGCCTTTTCGAGCTGTTCCTGGCGGCGGGCGCGGAGGTCGTCGAGGTTGGGCGGCGCGCCGAAGCTGACGCGAATCTGCGCTCGGCGCGGCAGCGCGCGGCCTTTGGGCAGCGCGTCGTGGGTTCCGCGCACATGCACCGGCACGACGGGGAAATCGAGTTCCAAGGCGAGCATTCCGATGCCGCTCTTGAAGTTCTGCAGCTTACCGCTCACCGAGCGCGTGCCTTCGGGGAAAATCAGGAGCGGACGTCCGCGTTCGAGCGCCTGGCGGCAGAGCGCGAGGCCTTCCAGCGTGTTCTCTTCGCGCTCGAAGGGGAGCACATTGAATGCGGAGCTGAAGAACCAGGACTTCAGCCGTGTATCGAAGAAGTAATCGCGCGCGCCCATCACGTGAAGCTGGCCGGAGTGCGCGCCCAAGGCTTCGCGTACGGCCGCGGTATCCAGATGGCTGGAGTGATTGCAGGCGAGGATGAACGCTCTGTCCTTGGGCAGGTGGTCCAGTCCGTAGGCATCGATGGAAAGCCAGGTATTGAAGAGCACCTTGGCGGTGGTGGAGAGCGCGCCGCCGAGCACGAAGCGCGAGAGGCTGGGATCGAAAGCCTGCGGCGCGAGGGGCGTATCGCTTCCGCGGCGCCAGATGCGTTCGGCCAGGTGCCTGCCGGTGGCGCCCGCGCCGCTCTTACGCGCCTGTTCGACGGCTTCGAGCACCTCGCCCACGGTAAGCAGCTTGGCGAGGGCCTCGTCGGGAATCGCGACGTTGAGGCGCAGTTCCAGCTTGCCCATCAGGTCGACGCGCCCGATGGAATCCACGCCCAAGTCGAGCTGGAGCTTCTTATCCGGCGTCACATCGGCCGGATCGACCTGCGCGACTTCGGCGATGGCGCGGGCGATCTCCTCGAAGACCTCGCCTCGCCCGCTGACGGCGGCGGGTTTCTTTTTCGCCGGCTTCGCGGCCGCGGCGTAGCGTTCCTGCAAGACCCGCCGCTGCACTTTCAGCGTCGCGGTCTTGGGCAGTTCTTCGCTCTGGAATTGGACGCGCGCGACTTGCTGGTGGCTGGGCAGTTCGCGGTTGATTTTCTCGATCTCGGCGCGCAGCGCGTCTTCGTTCGCGCCCGCTTCGGGCACGACGATCAGCGCAACTTCCTCGCCCTGTCCGCTGCGCGCCGGGAGGCCTACGGCGCAGAGTTCGCGGACCTTCTGGAGCGCGCGGAAGCGTTCCTGAAGTTCGTCGGGGTAGACGTTCTTTCCGGCGGCGGTGACGATGATCTCGCGCAGGCGTCCGGTCAGGAACAAATAGCCGGTGGCGTCGATGCGGCCCAGGTCGCCGGTGCGGAACCAGCCGTCCTCGAAGGCTTTCTCGGTGGATTCCGGGTCGCGCCAGTAGCCTTGCATCACGTTGGGGCCGCGGGCGAGGACTTCGCCGATGCCGCGCAGGTCGGGCTCGCGCACTTTCAATTCCACGCCCGGCAAAACCAGTCCCACGCTCCCGGCTTTGGGCGCGCCGTGCGGGTTGACGGCCAGGATCGGCGCGGTCTCGGTGAGTCCGTAGCCTTCGGCGACGGGGATGCCGAAGCGTTTGAAAAAATGGAACAGATCGGGGCTGAGGGCCGCGCCGCCGCTGACGAAGAGCCGAAGCTGTCCGCCGAACGCTTCGTGTACACGGCGGAAGAGCGTCTTGCGCGCCTGTTCGCCGCCCACGGCTTCGGCCGCCGCGGCGGCTCCGGATAGAAAACTCAGCGCCAGGCTGCCGCTCGCGCCGGCCTGGTTGATCCGTTCGCGAATGCCGTCGGCAAACATCTGCAGGACGCGCGGCACCGCCAGCACCACGGTGACCTTCGCGCGCTGCATCGTTTCGAGAATCTCCTCGCGGCGCAGCGTCTCCAGATAGTGCACGGTCGCGCCGCCGAAGAGCGGCGTCAGGAAGCCGCCGGTGAACTCGAACGCGTGATGCAGCGGGAGCAGCCCCAGGAAACGGTCGGTCTCCAGGGGCTCCAGCACTTCCGCGACGGCCAGCGCGTTGGCGACGAAGTTCCCGTGCGAGAGCATCACGCCTTTGGGCTGATAGGTGGTCCCGCTGGTGAACAGGATCGAGGCAAGCGATTCGGGCTTGGGATCTTTGAGCGGTCCCGGCGCGGGCGCGGCTTCCGGATAGGGCCAGCTTCGGCCTTCGTGGGGCGCGAGGTCGGCGTAGGGGTTCAGGAGCGCCGGAGCGGTTTCGCCGGCCGGGAACGTCTCGCCGGCTTTGGCCAGCAGGGTGGGGGAGATCACCAGCGCCTTGGCCTCGACGAAGCTGCAGAGCCGCGCGGCCTCGTCGGCGGCGAGTTGGCGGTCCAGCGGCACGGCGGTGGCGCCGGCGCGCGCGATGGCCAGATACGCGAGCCCCCATTCGGGACTGTTTTCGGCGTAGATCGCGACGCGGTCGCCGGGTTCGACGCCCACCTTGGCGTGCAGAATCCGGGCCCACTGTCCGGCGCGCTGATAGAAGTCGGCGAAGGAGACGGTCAGGTCCGCTCCGGCGCGGCGCACGGCCAGGAACGGGCGCGCGCCGAAGCGGTCGGCGCCGCGGGCGGCTAGTTCGACGATCGTCTGCGGCACGCCGTGGATCGCCGCGCGCGCACGCTGCGCGGCGGCTTCTTCGTCGAGCAGATGGCCTTCGCCGGCGCCCGCGCGCGGCGGTTCGTCCATGCGCAGGATGTTCCGCTTCAGTCCCGGAATGTGCACATCCTGGAGGTAGTGCCGCCAGCGGATCTTGCGCACGTCGAAGTCGAAGGTGTCGCGTTCGGCGGGCTCCATCGCCAGCAGGACTTCACGCGTGCGGCGCGTCTCGAAGCGCACGTCGAGGTTCGTGTAGGGGCTGTAGATATCGACGTAATACAGGAGCTGTTCGAATTTTCCGCTGAGCAGGCGCAGCCGGTTGCGCAGGCGCTTGGTTCCCGGGACGGGCACCGGTCCGTCCACGAGGTTGCCCAGCGCGCGGGTCGGATGCAGCAGGCCGTAGGTGACGCGGCGGCGGTAGCTCTCGACGCTGGGGAACTTCCACGTGGGGACGTTCACCGGCTTTCCGGCGCGGTCCAGGAACGGATGTTTGCGGAAGTAATCGCGCACGGCCTGGTAGAGGTTATCGAAGACGAGCGGGTTCTCGTCGCCGCTGGCCAGGTGTACGAGTTCGAAGCCACCGGGTTGCGTGCCGACGCTGGCGGTGGCGGCGAGAATGCCGTTGACGGCCAAGTCGGCGGGGATCAGGTCCAGGACCAAATCGCGCGCGGCGGGGAAATCGCGCAGGCGGCCTTTGCCGAAGCCGACGATAAGCGGGTCGGCCATGCGCAGTCCATCGAGCCAGCCGGGTTCGGGTTCGCGCAGGCTCGATTCGATGATGGATGTGCGGACCACCGCGGTGGGCACTTCGCCGTGGCGCTTGTTGACGAGCTGTTCGCCCAGCCACTTGGTGTAGGTGTAGGTGTCGTTCCAGCCCAAGCTGCGGGCTCGGAGCATCCCCGCATTGACGAGCGCACGGCGCAGGTGCGCGCGCGCTTCGTCGCTTTCGGGCGCCCAGCCTCGTTTGCGCGCTTCGGTCTCCGCTCCGGCCAAGGTGATGTTGGCGAGCGTGCGCAGCTTCTCGACTTCCTTCTCGACGTCGAACTTTTCGGGCCGCGGCGTGCCGGGCGGAAGCTGCGCGTCGATGGCTTCCAGCGGTTCGAGGATCCGTTCGGGCACGCTGCCGGTCCGTTTGCCGCTGACGTAACAGGTGCTGATGTGGCAGTACGCGGCGCCGGCATCGCGGGCGAAATCGAGGAGGCGCAGCGGGCTGAGCGTGTTGATCTCGAGGGCCAGATCCAGGCGTTCGTCGAAGACGACGGTGGCCGCCGAGCCGATCACGACACCGACTTGCTTGGCCAGTTCGGCATAGGCCTCAGGTTCCAGGCCCAGGCGGTCGTGGGTCAGGTCGCCGGGGACACAGATCAGCTTCTCGTCGCAGAGGGTGTCGAAGGCGTCGCCGCGTTCGGCGCGCAGGCGATGGAAGACGCTGTTACGGAGCAATTCGTCGCGCAGGCGGGTTTTGGGATCGATCAACGTGCCGTCGGCGCGTACGCGAGGCCGGATTAAAAGGTAGATCGCGCGGATCTCGGGTAGATCGCGCAGCAGCTTCTCGACGAGGGCCTTGGCCAGAAAGCCGGTGGATCCGGTGACGAGGATGCCCTTTCCGGCATAGAAGGGGCGGATGGCGTACGGACGGGGGCGGTCGATGGTCATCAGTAGCGGAAAATAGCGCGCCGGGGCCGAAATTCTAGCGCTTGCGAATAAGACAATTTTGAAGGCTCTTGGACTGGCAGTGGCAGATTGCACCTTGGAGAATAGCGATTGCGTTTTCCCATGCCCGAACTCTTAAGGACTTTGAAGGAGTGCCATTGGTCTTATGTCGGAGCATGTCTCATTCCTTCTGCAATTAGGGCTGCTGGTTGCGTTAGCGCGACTGTGTGGCGAACTGCTGAATCGCTTTAAGCAACCGCCGGTCTTGGGCGAACTGCTGGCCGGCATGTTGTTGGGTCCAACAGTGCTTGGTGCGGTAGCGCCGGAGTTTCAGAATATCCTTTTTGGACAAACTGCAGGTACCACCTGGGTCGCGAACCTGGGGCTGGTGCTCCTGATGCTGCTGACGGGATTGGAAACGGACGTGCGGACGATGCGCGATTTGGGCCGCGCAGCCCTGACCGTTTCTCTGTTTGGACTGTTGCTTCCGTTCGGGCTGGGCATTTGGCTGGGTTATGGCGTGGAGTTGTCCGAAGGGGGCAACCGTTTGAACCTATGCCTGTTCCTGGGCGTGGCGATGGCGGTTTCGGCGATGCCGGTGATCGCAAAAATTTTGATCGATCTGGGATTGATCCGGCGCAATTTCGCCGTCATCACGCTCAGCGCCGCGGTGGTCGACGATACGGTGGGCTGGGTGGCTTTGGCATTGATTTCCGGATTGGTGACCGCGGGCGCCTTCG
The DNA here is from genome assembly GCA_045863855.1 of Planctomycetota bacterium. Lineage (GTDB taxonomy): Bacteria > Planctomycetota > SZUA-567 > H5-PLA8 > H5-PLA8 > H5-PLA8. Next base: position 11,618 of record BTVV01000159.1, read on the forward strand.
ATGCCGGGCAACTGGGCCTTACGTTGCTTTATCTCGCGGGATTTCTATTGGCCGCGCGCTATCTGCTTTATCCCCTCTTGCGCACCGGGTTGCCGCGCCTTGATCATGTGTGGCACCTTCCGGGCAGCGAGCTGGTGCTTATTTTCTTCGTGACGCTGATCTGCGCGGCCGCCACCGAAGCCATGCATGTCCACGCGGTATTCGGAGCCTTCGTCGCCGGCATGGTGCTGCGCCAATGCCCGACCCTGCGAACCGAGAACTTTCATAAGCTCGAACAGATCACGCTCTCGATGTTCTCCCCGCTTTTTTTCGGACTGGTGGGACTGGAAGTGAATCTATGGCATCTGAGCGGCGTGGGACTGCTTATGTGGGTCTGCTTCCTGGCCCTCGCAGGCAAGCTGCTGGGTTGTCTGCTGGGGGGCTTGTTGGGCCGGATGGGATTCTGGGAATCGCTGGCGGTGGGCATGGGCATGAGCGCCCGAGGTGCGGTGGGCCTGGTGGTCGCCAAGATCGGGAAAGACCTGGGTATCCTGAACGACGAGATGTTCTCGGTGATCGTCGTCATGTCGATCCTGACTTCGTTCATCGCGCCTTTGGGCTTGAGGGCGATGATGAGCAAGCTGAAGCCCAGCGAAGAAGAGCGCTTGCGTGAGCGCGGGAGCACCGAACGCTTCATGCCCGCGGGGGCGCTGCGTATCCTGGTCCTGGCCGGTGGCGGCGGCAATGCCGGATTAGGTTGTCACTTGGCTGCGCGCATGTGCGGGAGCGAGGGCGATCGTGCCACGGTCTTGCGGGTGCAGACCGGTTCGCCTTCTGGGTGGGATCGCCTGTTCTTCTGGCGACCTCGAAAGGCCACTGTAGATGAAAACCGGTACAAGGACGAATTGCGGCGAGCCGCGGGCGCCCACGCCAAACGCCTCGACTTCCAAAACCGCTCCTTGCAGGGCACCTTGATCGATACGATCCTTGAGGAAGCCAGCCGCGGATACCAGTTCATCGTCGTCGGCGCGTCGGGACACCGGCACCCGATGTACGACCCGTTCCTGACCGAATTGATTCGCCGATCGACCTGCCACGTACTGGTGGTGCGCACCGGACTTGGTGGAACCCCGACCGAGGCTGGATTCGGCCGGCTGCTGGTTCCGACCAATGGAAGCTACTTTGGCGACGCGGCATTCGAATGCGCGGCACGCTATGCACGGGCGGAACGCACACGGATCAGCCTGCTGTTCGTCACCGAAAGCAGTGCACGCCATCCGCTCCTGCCTTCCACCGAAGGCGACGGACCTTCCGAGCACGGCAGGGACATGATGCGCGTCACGCTCCAGCAGCAGTATGCCGAACGGATCGGCGAGCAGGTCGTTCTCG
>BTVV01000160.1:0-12484 GCA_045863855.1 Planctomycetota bacterium
CGGGCCGCGGAAGCAGGGACGCCTCCGCGGCCCGCGGGCCGGTCCATGGAATGGGCGGATTCTACTTCTTATAGAGCGGCATGTAGCGGTAGTAGACTTCCAGGCACATCACGGCGAGCGCGGTGCTCATGACGCGGCTGTCGTCCGCGCCGGCGCCCGTCGGATCCCAGCTTCCGTCTTCGGCGCCGCCCACGCGTTGGCCGGGCAGCAGCGCGCCCTTCATGCCATCGTTCCAAAGCTTCCAGTGTTCGCCGCCGCCTTGGAACATGCCCAGGGTGGCGTAGTAGCCGAAGTACAGATTGAAGGGGTACTTCTTGGGCACCAGCTTATTCTTCATGATGTTCAACGGTCCGGCGACGCCGACCTGATCGAGCGTCGCGCCGGCGATGTGCATGCGGCACAGCGCGCAGGCGGCCATCACGGCGTACGAGCCCTTGCCCTTTTCCACGGCTCCGGGGCTGCCGCGGTAGGCCATGCGCCCGCCTTCCCAATCGTAGTCGGGAACCGGATCGGTGGCCTTGAACGCGCCAAGGTCCTGCCCGATGTTGAGCCAGTTGATGGTGCCTTCGAAGGCCGCCGGATCGACCATCAGGCCCGCGACCTTGCCCGACTTCAGGGCCATCACGTTCCAGGCCATGACCGAAGAGTCGTTGGTCTTGCCGCCGGGGCCGTAGTCCCAAGCGAGGCGGTCGGACTCGCCGTCGAGATGAATCTGGCCGAACTCGACGCCCTTGATGGCCTTCTGCGCGGCGTCTTTGGTGCGCGGGATGCGGCCCATGCCGGCGGCTTCGCACAGCGCCATGGTGGCGATGCCTTGAGTGTAGTTGCTGGCGACCCAGCGCCCTTCATGCGCGCGCGCGCCCTGCTCCTTGCCCATGTTCTCGATCAGCCAGTCCACGCCCCTGCGAACGTTATCCTTATACTTGCCGACTTTTTCCGTGTGCCCCGCACCGAGAAATGCCAGCAGCGCGAAGCCGGTCATGGCCACATCGCCCTGCATCCCGGTGTGCTTGCCGCCGTGGCGCGCGTTGTCCCAGCGCCCGTCGGCTTCCTGGTTGCGGGCGAGCCATTCGAGGCCCTTGTCGACGGCCGACTCGGTATCGCGTCCACCGCCGTTGATGATGGAAAGCTTGCGCCGGCCGCCGCCCATGCGGTGCCCGAAAGCTCCGCCGCCGCCGCCGCCCATGCCCAGCGCGGCGACCGTACCGACGCCGCCCAGTTGCACGTCGCTGATCGCGTTCTCGTCGCCGGTGGCCGTGGCATCCTGCATTTCATCGGCCGTCTCGACGTGGTCGGCCACCTCGACTTCTTCGTGGACGACAACCACTTGGTCGCTGACCTGCTCGGTCGGCGCTTCCACCTTGACCTGCTTGAAGATGTCGCGGGGCTTCTGCTCTTCCTTCTCTTCTTCCTGTTCGGGCGCGCGGGCCAGATCGGTCACGATCACGGTGTCGTTGACTTTGGCGCGGAGCACGGCCATGCCGATCAAGGTAATCAGCATCAGCAGGAGCGCGTGAAAGGCTCCGCTGATGACCCACCACGGCGCGGCGCCCAGTGCGCCGGCCAGCCGCGAGGAGCCGTCCCCTTCGCCGGCTTCGGCGCCGACCAATTCCCCTTCGCCTTCGGGAGCTTCGCCCTCGGCCCACGGCAGCGGAACCTGATCGACGGAAACGTCCTCGGGCGCGAGGACTTCCTGCCCGCGGCCGGGCGTGCTGAGGCGTTCCATCTGCTGGTCGATGTCGGAGAGGCGCTGCGAAGCGCGCTCGTCGAAGCCGGGATTGATCTGCAGCGTCCCAATGGTGCGGTCCATCAGGCCGACGAGCTGCTGGCGGCGGTCGTAGGCCGCGCGGCAGTGCGGATTCGACTTGACCAGATGCTTCATGTACTGCGCTTCGGTGGCCGAGAGGTTGCCCTCGACGAAGTCCCGCAGCTTTTCCTGAAAGAGGGCCAGTTCCATCTGGGCGTTCGAACCGCTCATGCTTCGGCTCCTTTAGTGTGGCTTTCCTGGGCGCGGGCCTTGACGGCATCGGCGGGCGCGGCGCTGGTGATGATCGACGCCAAGCGCTGCTCCAGCAGATGGTCGGCCCTCGACAACTGGCTCTTCACGGTGCCCAAGGGGATGCCGAGCTTGTCGGCGATATCCTGATAGGGGAGGTGTTCCCAGTAGCGGAAGACGACCACGGTGCGCAGGTCTTCGGGCAGGCTGTCGACGGCGCGCGCGACGACCTCGCGCATGTCGACCCGGTCGAAACCGCCCGTGGCGGCGCCCGGATCCTGCGTCTGTTCCTTGGCCGACTTCTCGCGTACCCGCCGCCGCCGCAAATCCAGCGCGTTGCAGCGATTGATCTGGCGGATCCAGATTCCAAGCTTCAGCGGATCCTGAAGCCGGTTCAGATCCCGGTACGCGCGGCACAAGGACTCCTGCGCCACGTCTTCGGCGTCCTGGAGGTTGCCCAGAACGGCGAAACCCTGGTTCACCAAGTCGGCCCGGAAACGTTCGACCAACAACCAGAACTGATCGAGCGGCACACCGGCCGGATCGGCGCGGTGCCGGATCAACTGCTCGATCATCAGGTCCGTGGTCGGCATGTCCGGTCCCCTCGGGCATTCACTCACCAAGCCGTCTGAAGAGTGCGCCGAGTTCTCGATATTTTGGAACGAACCCACAATTCCAGAAGTTCACATTGTGCAGGATTCGGGAAGGCATGGCAAGAGATGCTTGTGCGGAAAGATACGGTCCCAAGTCGGCGGCTGAGCGCATCGTCCCTATAGAAGGTAGAGGATCGAGGCATGCACTGGTGCGAAAAATGTTTGCTGCCTTGACACTTCCGAGAGGGCGACCTAGGATCGCTAAGTCTTAATTTACCATGATTTTGGTGCGAAGCGCCCACGTGCTTTCGTGGGGCTGCTTGGAGGCTTGCCGATGCAAGATAACGGCCCGCTGATCGCGTTGATTTTCCTGATTCTACTGACCGCCGTATTCGGTCTCTTCGCGCATCAGGCATACAACGAACTGATGGGCGACGACCCGGAGGGGTTGCAGGGCGAGAGCACCAAGCTGGAGGCCGAGATCAAGCGCCAGCGCGAAGATCATCTCGTGGTGGAAGACGAGATCCGCAAAGTACAGATCGAGATTGAACAGAAGAAGGTGGAGATTCAGACCCAGCTGAACCGCCGCGACCGCTTCACGCGCTTGGCGGAAGACTACGATTCCGCACTGAAAGGCCGGCAGGCGATCGTGAACTCGGGGCGCTTGAGCCGCGGCGCCGCCACCGAACTCGGCGTGAAGGTGGCCGAAAAGAAGGACGAGACGCGCGCTTCGATCCGGCGCGACGAGAACGACACGCGCGAACGCGCGGATGCGCAGGTTCGCGAAATGGAAACGGCTCGCGAAAACGCCGTGAATCGCGCGGTCGAAGAACGCAAGAAGCATGAGCAGGGACAGAAGACGTTCCGGATGCAGAAGAATCTGGAGCAGACGGAAGTCGACGAATACAAGCGCCAACTCGACGCGCTGACGCAGCGCGAGGTGGAGCGCGCGACGGTGATGACGGAGATCGACGGCAAGGTCATCCTGTCGGATCCGGTGAACAATACGATCGTGGTGAGCTTGGGAACGGTGCACGGGGTTCAGAACGGCTTCCGCTTCGAGTGCTTCACCATCCGCCCAGGCAATCAGAAGGTCCACAAGGCGTTCTTGGAAGTGCGCAAGGCGCTGCCGAGCGTCTCGGAATGCATGGTGGTGGAGAAGAAGGTCGAGTTGCCGCGCGATCCGCTTTCGGATTACGTCGCGCCGGAGCCGGAGTACAAGTTCAGCCCGTATCACGAATCGGGCCGCACCGGCAGCCCGCTGCTGCCGCTTTCCGCGCGCCCCAAGGAAGCCATGCTGGGCATGAACAAGCTGGATCCCGTCGTCGAAGGCGACTTCATCCAGAACCCCTTCTACGCGCCGGGCAAGAAGTTCACCTACTACATCAGCGGCAGCAAGGCGATCGTACAGGGCGTGCAGAAGGGCGCGATCCACTACACCTGGCCGCACATCCAGCGCACGATCGAGTTCTACGGCGGCAAGGTGGTCGAGAACGTCGATCTGGGCGTCAACTACATCATCGCGCAGAAGAACGCGAAAGACGACGACGCCGATCAGTTCTCGCGCGCCGTGACGCTGGGGCTGCCGGTGATCTACGAGTGGGAACTGTTCCGTTTCCTGGATCAGCGTTAAGCCGCGCGTTTTCGCGGAACATGCCGGTAACTGGGCGAGCCGGGACATTCGACGGGTAACGGGGAAAGAAGCGCGACCATGTCAACCAAACAAACGGTCATCTTCATCTTCATGCTCATCTTCCTCGCCGGGGCGCTGACGACCCTGGGGATGTGGTTCCACTATCGCCTCGAAGTGGACATCAAGAAGAAGACCATGACGCAGATCGGCGCCGATACGACGCTCGCCAAGAAGAAGCGCGACGGCCTGCGCAAGCTGTTGAACAACCCGGAGACGCCGGACGCCGACCTTTCGGGCCGCCTACAGGCCGTGCAGAAGGAAGCCGACCAGAAGTACGCGGAAGTGTGGGTCGACCAGCTCGCCGTCGAACCCGCCTACCGCGCCAAGCTGCCCGAGATCGAAACCGAATGGAAGGCCTCGGGCGGGGAATGGACGAAGATCTACGAAGAGTGGACGAAGAAGAACGGACAGATTCGCGAAGCGATGGACGCCTTCGTCAAGGTACAGGTCGACGCGATCAAGCGCGTGGACGACGCGAAGGTGACGCTGGCTCAGGAACTGACCACCGAAGAGACGCAGCGCAAGCAGTTCGTCGAAGAACATCACAAGTGGGAAGACGAATTGGGCGGGATTCGCTACGAAGGCGAGGATCTGCTCGACAAGATCAACCACGTGACGCGCGAGTTGGAGCGGACGAGCGAGCAGGAAGTGGACGGCCGGATCATTCACTCGACGCCGTCGCTGGCCTTGGTGACGGTGGATTTGGGCTATCAGCAAGGCGCGCAGAAGGGCATGCGCTTCCAGATCTTCTCGGGCAAGCACACCGCCCCGGTCTTGAAGGGCGAGCTGATGCTGACCGAGATTCACGCGGCGAGCAGCGAAGCGGTGGTGCTCCCGACGGTAGGCCGACCGAAGTGGGATCCCCAGACGGGCTACGAAGCGGCCGATCCGAGAATGCGCTATTCGCCGTTGAGCGCCACGGGCCCCGAAGAATCCGAGCCGATGCCGCTCGAAAAAATGAAGAGCAAAAAGGATCTGGTCGACGAGATCCGGCTGGAACAGATCAAGCGCGAACTGGGCCCCGAAGAAGTGACCCGGATCCTGGAAGAGCGGGCCGCGCCGACGCAGCCCCCCCTGGCGCTGGGCAAGGGCTTCGATCCGATCATCGAAGGCGACTGGATCTCGAACACCGAGTTCGTGCGCATCGAGACGGAACGCGAATGGCAGCGCAAGAGCACCGAAGAGTTGATGAGCCTGAAGGAAATCAACCTCGGTTCGCTCACGCTGTACCTGGCGGAGACGATCCGGCCGTACCGGCGCGAATTCCTGAAGCGCCTGTGCGAACGCAACCGCTGCAAAGCCGTGGACGGCATGTCGCCGGACGTGGACTTCATCGTCACCACGACGACCACCGGCCGCGAAGACCTGCTGGAACGTGAACTGGAGCCGCTGAAGGAAAAGCAGGACGTCTCGCCCGAAGTGGCGGCCAAGCGCATCACGCTGGCGGCGCTGAAGGAAGGCCGTAAGTTCGGTTCGCGCGTACTGACCGAAGAGGAACTGGAAGCGTACTTCATCAAGCGCCAGCGCAAGAACGAGTTGGCCAAGGGTAAAGCGATTCAGCCCGGGCAGTACATCTTCTTCGTAGTGGGCGAAACGAGGCGCCGGTCGGTGCGCGAGACCGGCCTGTACATTAAGGAACACGGCGGCGCGATCGCCGAATCGCTCGACGCCGGCGTGGACTACGTCGTCGTGGGCGCCGGCCTGACCGACGCGAAGCTCGATAAGAAGTCGGGGCGGCTGTACTACCCTGGCCAGGACGCTCCGGAAGGCGCCGTTCCGTTCTACGAAGCGATGAAGCAGATGGGGCTGAAGATCCTGCGCGAAGAAGAACTGGATCACTTCTTCGGCCAGGACTAAGCAGGTCCGAAGGAAGCGGATGCACGCGGGCGGCCTTTCAGCCGCCCGCTTGCATTACATGCGTATCGAATCCCGTGGACTCGCTTGCCAGGTGCGAGCGATACCGGCATATTGGTGCCTCTGGAGCGCGGGCGTAGCTCAGCGGTAGAGCGTTGGCTTCCCAAGCACCTGCGCGTATCGCAAAGTCCTTCGCGTGTAATAAGTTACATCATCGGCATACTCTTGATTTTGAGGTTTGGCATACTCGTTTGGCATACTCACCGCACCTTACTCCAAGTGAATTTCCGTTTTGTAGTTACCGCGATCAACTTTCCAAGAGACCTTTGATATGACTGTGCGGACGGGCATGGGGCGTCGTCCTTCAATGCCTATAGGTATAAGCTCTTTTACGGCCTGACCGGCACGGTAGCTGTCAACCAACCAGCCATCGATATGCAATACTCCGTTTTTCTGTAGGCGGCCCAGTTCATATTGGGTGCGTTTTACGTGGTTGGTCAGGAGCTCTTCATCAGTGGCCAATGCGTCTTCGCGGGAAGTTCGATCTACAGCCTGTTCCGTGCCGGGTAAGCTCTCAGGGTAAGGCCAAGAGTTCTTGCGTAGCCAAAGCCGATAGAGATTCCCAAGATCAAGGATCTGTGTTCGCTTTAGGCTTGGGTCGATACGGTCTTGGTCGGGGAGCCCAGTCAAGACTCCTTTAAAATCGTAACCCGCGTGTGTGTGGTGCGGCATTCCGACTGATGCGGACAGGCGATAATCGGCAGGAATCGCGAGCGTCATGCGCACTTGCTGTTCGACGATATCATACGGGTCAGCCACGCTTGCATCAAAGGGCTCCCCATTCCAGCGCCAGGATCCGGGCCGTTCGTTCAGGGGTTCCATGCGAAGCTGGGGGATATAAATGGTCCCGTCGTCCCAAACCTCGTACTGATTCCCTTCGAAGGATGTTGTCCAGCCTCCAGCGGTGAGAACTTCAACGCGAAGAGGTAAACGCATCACGGAAAAGTCCTCGGCTCCCGAAAGCCAGGAAAGCAACTGAGGGAAAATCGGTCGGCTTTTCTGCGTCCTTGGAAAATTCTCGAAAGACGTGCCCTCAAGAAAATTCCAGGTCGGATTGATACGCCAAGCGCAAAGAACCTTGGGATATTTCATCCCGGCGCGAATAAGGCCTAGGGCATCAGGTTCATTCATTTCGCCCCAGAATCGGCGAAACCCTTCAAATTCTTCAAATGTCCAGCATCGTATGATGTCGCCTCCTGCAGACGATGCCCTACGCTCGATCATTACTCGGTCACCGCAACCCACGATTTGGGTTGCGATGTTCCGCGCGGATTCGTTGTAGTGGCCTCCCGACACGACGGGCGTTGCAAAAGTGGTCTTCGCATTCCCTCCCGCGGCAAAGGGAATCGAGATTCCATCGCGCTCGTAGCGCGTCGACACGGCTTCGAGTACGGCCGTCCAGCGATCAATGCCGCTCCCGTCTTGGCTCCAGGCCGGACGTACGTTTACTGCCCAACCTCCGGCCGTCTTTAGAATGCGGTCCATCACATCGAGAAGCGCTAGGCCGTCCACGGCCATGTCACGCCCTTTTCGGGCAAAGCCAACGGTGTGGTTGTACTGGCCTACCGCGGCGTCGAATGTGAAGATGCTATATGTGTCTAGATTACTTGCGAAAGTCTCGGGCCATTCTAGGTGCGCGGGGGAATGCGGCAGCCAGGGCCAGACTAAGCCATCTTCGGACTCCGGATTAAAGTCGGGTCCATAGTGTGTGCGGAAGTATTCGAAGATAAACCCAATCGTCCAATTTGTAGCGACATCGGTCGGCCGGGTGTCAGGATCGGGTACAGGCGCATCGGCGGCGCGGCCGTAGTCGGGATGAACGCTGAAGCACGGCTTCCCGTTCGCATCGAAGATGCAGTTCGGGCGTCCACCGGGATTGAAATGGGGCATCTCGCCCATTTCGAATCGAGCGTAACCCGTCTGCGGATCGCGGACGTACCGGCCCTTGATCCGAACTTCCTCCAGGTCGTACCGATCATCCAACAATCGCACGCTCAGGCCGTCGTTGTCTTTATCGTGGGCAACGTCCACGATCTTCCCGATGAATGAGTAGTTTTCGAACTTTCCTTTCACGACCTTGGCGATGGCCATTCGGCGACCAAGCAATAAGTCTTTCATGGGTCCGTCGGGATTGAATGCTACCGTGTTCATACGATGATCTAATTCGCCGGCATTGGTTCGAATCGAGATACGCGCTTCTGCGGGCTCAGCCCCGTACTTCTCAATCTCGACGTATTGAACCGTCCAATAGTCCGAGGAAATGGTTGTTGTGCCGGAGGACTCGTCTCCTTCAACAACAGGCACAATGATCATTGCGCGGAGCTGCGTTGCTCGTTTATCCACAACTCCGGCATTTTCGATGATTACATTTGCAGACATAAGAAACATTCCTCCAGCCACTGGCGCCCGGTGTCGTTAATCACCGGGCGCCAGTGCAATCCGCTTTACCTCGCGGCTAAGGGCTAGGGCCTTGGTGGAGATTTCCAATCCCAAGCTGCGGGAGTTATGGGCGCCTGCCATCGCGATTGCTCGCGGGGGGCGCGCCTCACCCAAGCCACGTCCCGCTTGGCTGGGTTCTTGCCCCCGGAAGTTCTTACGAATTGACTAGCGCGGGCGTCGGTGCAGCGGGCGGCGCTGGTGGCGCTTCCATCATGTGCCCACAGGAAATGCAGATGACTTTTTCGGGATTCTCAACGCTCTTTGCCAGGTGGCGCGACCAACAAGGCGAACGGGAACAATGCGGCTTGCCGTCCGCTCCGATCAAGACCTTGTTGATATCGGGCTCTGCGTAGGCCGCGCGCCGCGCTTCGGGCGGCGTGATGGTCTGGTGGGAGATTCCGATATTGGCGAAGGCGCTGGGTGGCGTATTGGGTGGGGCGTCCTGGGACATTCCACAAACGGAGCACACCAGGGCTCCGCCCTCTGTATTTCGGCGCTGAAGCTTCCGCGACTGGCAAGATTTCCCCGCACAGCGCAAGGTTCCGTCTGCGTGCATCGTCGCCAGTTGATGGCTGGAAGGGGTCTCCACTGCGCCAGCGGCTTCCATCGCTCTGGCCTCGATAGCACGGATCCCATGGCGTTCCAGGGCGCTGATTTCGTTCGTATGTTCGGAAAGCGCCGCGCGCAGGTCATGCAGCGTGGGCTTGGCCTTCCACATATTTTCGCTGGCGGCCTGCGCAATGAGTGCATGATCGACCGCCCAGGCATGGGGAACGGTCGCGCTATCTCGAAGCGCGAGCATTTGCAAAGAGAGTGTGGACAGCAGCGGATGGGTGCTCTTCGTCAGAGCCGGTTCGACCAACGCTTCACAGCCCAGCTTGGCCAGCGCTACAGCCAGGCCGGCAAGGTGAAAGGCTGCCTGCTTGGCCCACTTCGCGCGCTCGGCGGCGAGTTCGGCTCCCCGCTTTTCGAGCTTCGTGCGTCGGGCGTTCAACTCTTCTTCGGCAGCCTGATGCAGCGCTTGGCGCGTGGCTTCGATGGCGGTTTCGAGCGACTCCAGTTCCTCTTCCAGGACGGCTTGATCTTTGGCAAGAGCCTTGAGCTGGCTTTCGTCGGCTTTACGCCCCAAGATCGATTCGACGCGCAACGACCTGGCGTCGTCGCGCAAGGCGTCTAGTGTCTCGGTCTTTTTTCTGCGGATTTCCTCCAGGGACTTCAGCCGCGCAGCAACAGCGGCGGGTGTGGAGGACTCTCCGCGAATTAAGGAAATGAGTTTGTCGAACATGGTATCGATTCTCCTTTGCAATGGGCGCCTTATGCGGTGCCTTCTAATACCGCGGCCCCGCCGTACTTCTGGGCGGGGCGACGGCTCCGAGCATCGGCAGTGCTTACGCGCCGGCGTTTTTGTGTATCCGGCGCCAATCCATGGCCTTTGCGGCGCATGCGAGGTGCGCACGGAAATCTACCGAGAGCCTTTCGAAGGAGGGCATGGAGTCCATTACCGGTTCCTGCTGCCCGCTCAGGAAACAAACCTCGGCGGCGCCTTCGCCGTTCTCCCCGCCCGTGGCGAGGTACCAGGCCGTGGTGGAAACGTTCCCATGGAAACCGGTCTGGCTGAGACGCGGCTCCACTTCCACCTGGAACTTGTTTTTGAAAAACTGGTTTTCCGAGACGAAGAGGTTCGGATTGGCCAGGGTGTTCGCGAGGTATTCCAACTCGGGCGGGACGAGTAAGATTTTCGGCTCCACGTCGAGCGGTTCCGCCGCGAATTCTGTATCGTTCGGCGCCGGGGTGTTCGCCTGCTTGCGGAAGTCCGAGATGGCCACCGGCAAGCTGGTCGCGCTGAGGACCGAACCGGGGGTACCGGTGCGTAAGTTGCCGTGGTCGCCATGGAAAAGCGCGGTTCCATCGCTCATCGTCGGGTTGGCCAGTAAATGGGAATAGATCAGCCTGGCCGGGAGCACGTTTCCCGCTTTGCCGAATGGTCGAATCATGCGCTTCAGGGCTTCCAAGTCATCATTGATCATCATTTGAAGCGTGAAGCTGATCCGGCGCGCATAGACGGCGAGCGCAAAGGTTTCGGCGCGGTCGCTGAGTTTGGAATCGAAGATTTCCCCGTTCTCGCCCGTCTCGCGCAGCTGCGCGAAGTCCGAAAGCTGAACGCGTGAATTGGTTTTGAAGTCCTCGGCGCTGGTAACGGTCGCCCAGCTGCGCCAGGTTGGGCGCGAGGCGTTGTAGCCTTCCATCAGCGCCTTGTTGGCCAATGCGGAAAGCAGGTTGGGCAGGTCCCCGCTGGCGTTGGCTGCGGCGGCTCGGTATTGAAAATTGGGGCTGAGGACTTCGCGAACGGCGTCGGACGGTGCCAATCGCCACGGGGTGTATCCTGCGGAACGAAGCATCTCCTGGCACATTTCGGGGAGACGAAGGCGCATCGGCTCGATGCCGTCGCCGCTGGTGTCGTGCCTGTAGCCAGCGCGCGCGACAAGGCCACGCTGCATGGCCGTGAATTTCCGCTCGGCGCGGCTGGGTCCTACTTCAAAGTCTCGCATGGGTGGTTCCTTTCTGAATGCGGTGTTTAAACGCCGCTTTTTGGGTTTCGGATTGTGGTCGCGCATGCGCGCTGGCTTTGGTTCGTCGTCGTCAGGTTCGGCCGGTAAGGGAGTCGGCGGCACGGCGCCTGGGGGAATGTTTCTCCCGGCGCTGCTTTCTGGCGTGACAACGCGGGTTCGGAGTGGTTTGGGCTGGAACTCTTTCATGGAATCGACTCTACGTTCGTTTTTGTGGGGTGATGCAAAAGGCTGCGCGAAGGCTGCAAAATGCCGCGGTCGGGCTCTTCGATTTCGTCAACGAGGTACCATTTACCGCCGGGGGCCGGCAGGGCAGGAAGCGTTTTGTCTCGGAGCGCTCGCGCGACGGTTCGTTCGTGCTGTCCCCGCTCCCTGGCAATTTGCTTGATGCTTTTGGCCTGCCTATTCGCGCGATCTACGGTGGCAGCAGTGGCGCCGGCGTCGGTTACCTGGATGTAGTGTGGCTCCTTCTCGCCTATGCGCTCAAGCCATCGCATTCTGAAGGCGAGTTCCCAGGCTTCGGCGAGCAGCATTTCGTAGGCTGCACGGGTGTTGGGCTCGGCGAGGCGAAAATAGTTTTCCAGCCATTCCTTGACGAACTCTTCCCGCGGCGGGTCCAGAACGGCGCGGCCCTCCAGCTTCGCATTGATAGGCAGGAAGAGCACGTTACGAACGATCCGGCGCGCGCGGTCCAGGACGGGCGCGCGAAGCCATTCAAAGTAAGCTCGGTCTGTATCCATGTTCTGCTACTTGCCCAATGCCTTCACTAGGCGTTCGGCTTCGACATGGTTGATCGGTTGATCTTCCAGCTTGCGTGCGCGCCCTGCCAATAGCTCTGCGTTTTGCCCAGCGGCTATTCGGCGGTGGAATTCTTCATCCACGCATCGCTGGAGCGCCCGGTTTCCGGGCGCCTCAAAGTTTCCCAGGCGGCTATCAAACGCAATCCAGATTGCCCCGTCCACGAACTGGTAAACCCATTGTGGCGGCGGGCGCCGTCGCTTCGTAGGCGGTGGCGGTGGTGTTTTCGCGGTACGGCTAGCCAGATTGATCGGCGCTTCGTCCGCGTGGGGGATACCGTCTCGGCGGTGGCTGTGGTGGTGGATTATTCGCGTGGGTTGGGCGTGAATTTCCATGCTCTGCACGGGCGGCGAGCTATCAACCGGTGGGGCTGGCGCCGGCCGGACCGTCGAGGTGGCAGCGGAACGGAACGGCATCGGAACGGAAGTGCCGATTTCACGCGGCGTGACTCGCGGAAACGCCGTGAGTTGCACGCCTGCGGACT
>BTVV01000161.1:0-12239 GCA_045863855.1 Planctomycetota bacterium
GCCACGCCGCCAGTTCCGCCAGCGCCTCCATACCCTCGGGCAGCCGCTCGGCCGCCAGCGCTTCGCGCCGGTTCGCGCTCACGCCCGGCTGTTCGAGCACGCACGGCGGCAGCAGCTTCAGCGCCGCGTCGCCGCGGTTGGTCAGCCGCACCAGCCAGGCTTGATGCGCGCCCAGCTTCACGTTCGGGGGAACTTCTTGCGCGGGCCAGGGCTGCGCGGTCAGCTCCGCGCGCACCGTCCCTCCCGGGCCGAGCAGATAGCCGTAGCGCGGCGGCAGGCTCTCGCCGCGCATCTGCAGCCGCGCAACGGCCAGGATCTGGTCGACGCGCGCTTCGGACAGCCCGCCCACCTGCTCCAGCCACGCCGCGCGTTCGACGATCCGCTCCAGCGCCGCGTGCCGCGCGCGTTCGTCCGCTTCGCTGCGGTAAAGTTCCTCGAATTGCTTGAGCCGCAGATGCGCTTCGCGGACGCGCTCGGCCAGTTCGTCGGCCGCGTGCAGACCGCCGGCAGCCAGCGCCGCCAGGAGCGCCCAGCGCGCGAGCCTCACGCGCCGGGAGCGTCCGGATCCCGCGGCGGATCGTGCGGAGCGCTCAGGCCCCCGCGGATGCGGTCGGCGTCCAGCGCCAGCGGCACAGGGCGCGCAGGCGGCGCCCGGTCCGGACGGCGCATCTGGCAGTAGATCAGGTAGCCCGCCGTCACGATCAGCACCCCCAACCCCGCCATCTCGCGCAGCGTCCGGCTTGGCGTATGGTCCGTCCCGCCCAGATACGGGCCGAACGCGCGCAAGACCGCCAGCACCAGCACCGCGATCACCGCCGCCACCAGCGGGCGGCGCTGCGCACGCACCGCCTCCGTCGAAGGGTCGTACGCCACCGCCGTCAGCGCCAACGAACTGTAGATCGCCACCGCGAAGGCCATCAGCGTCGAAAAATCGCGCACCGGCGCCAAGGCAAAGCGTTGAGCCACCCATGCCAGCACCTCCGCGACCGCGAAAAGCGCCACCGTGAGCAGGAAGAGCGCCCGAAAATCGCCTTCCTCCTGCCGCAGCACCAAGTACAGCGCCGTCATGCACAAGCAGAGGGCCTCCAGCCACAGCAGCGGGTCGCCCCACGTGCTGCCCAGCGGCGGGAGAGCCCCGGGATTCATGAGCACCAGGATCACCCGGATCAGCAACAGCCCGACGCAGAACGTGACGGCCGCGGCCAGGACCTGCGGGTGCTTGCGGTGGCTCGACAGCGCCGCGGTCACCGAAACCAGCGCGCCGCCGCACCACGCGCACGCGTCGCCAACGCCGGCGTTCACGCGCCCGCACTCGCGGCAATGCACTACCTTCTGGCCGGGCTCTGCGCTCATCCGTCGGGGCCTCGCAGGGACCGGAGCTTGCCCGTACCGAAGACGCGCCAAGCGCATCCGGCGGGACAAACCACCAGCCCCTTATTCGGAAGCGATACGCCGCTTTCGCGGTCCTGCATGGAGCCGTGCGGGCGTCTAATGGGTAACGCCCGCTTTCGGCCTCATTCCCGAACCGTAAGGTAGGGGACCGGCGGGGGTTGGGTCAAGCAGCGGCGCGGACTCTGGCATAGAATGCCTAAGCAGGCCGTTGAAAATGGGTACGACCGCGCAGCCTTGGATTTACGGTCTGGATCAAGGCGCGCAGAGGGGAGTGCTCGATATTTTGCATCCGCGGCGCTCGATACTGGGCCTGACCGGCGCATGCCTGCTGGCCGGAATCCTCGCGATGGAAGGCGCGCGAGCGGCCGAACGCGTCACGCCCGAAGACGTCCGCAACGCGCTCGATCGCGGCAAGCAGGCCCTGCGCCGTAATCTGCGCACCTACAACTACGCCGGCGCGCGGATCGAATACCGCATCCTCACCGCCATGGCCCTCCTCAATGCCGGCGTCTCGCCCAAAGACGCCGACGTGCGCTCCATCCTGAACAACCTCGCCGAGCGCGCCACCTTGCTCACCGACCAGCAGTACCTCGGCTCTTACCAGGGCGGCCTGCTCCTGATGCTCTTCCAAATGACCGGCGATCCGGCTTTCCAGCGCGTCGCGGCGGATTTGAGCCGCCGCTTGCTGCGTTACCAGTTCCCCAACGGCGGCTGGGGCGACAACAGCCGCACGCAGTTCGCGCTCCTGGGCCTCAAAGCCGCCCGGGATATGGGTCTCGACGTGCCCGGCGAAGTCTTCGAGCGCGCGCGGCGCTACGTCGAAGGCGGGCAGAACGCGGACGGCGGCTGGAGCTACTACCCGGGCGACGCGCGCAGTTGGGGCAGCATGACCGTCGCCGGATGCTCCGGGCTCTTCATCTGCGGCGATACGCTCTTCAACGGGCGCAACGCCTGCGACATGCACGGACTCGCCGACCGCCGGCTTTCGCGCGGACTCGAATGGCTGGCCAACAACTTCTCCGTCCGCACCAACCCCGGCCACAACGGTTACCTCTTCTATTACCTCTACGGGCTCGAACGCGTCGGCATGCTCCTCGCCCAGCGCACCATGGGCGGGCACGACTGGTACCGCGAAGGCGCGGCGTTCCTCGTCCGCACCCAAAGCCCAGACGGATCGTGGAGCGGCGAGATGGGCAGCACCGAGTTCGCCATGCTCTTTCTCGGCAAAGGCAGCAAGCCCATCGCGCTCCAGAAACTCCGCTACGACAAAGGGCACCACTGGAATCTAGATCCCTACGACGCCAAGAATCTCACCGAAGCCGCCGCCCGGGATCTCGAAACCCCGATGACCTACCAGATCGTCGGGACCCAAAGCGACACGAAGGAACTGGCCCTCGGCCCGGTGCTGTACCTGCAAGGCAGCCAGTCCTTCGAGTTCGAGCCCGATTTCCGCACCCAGCTCCGCGGCTTTCTTGACCAAGGCGGATTTCTGGTCGCCGTTGCCGGCTGCGGGCGCAAGCCCTTCGAGGATTCGTTTAAGCAGGAAGTGCTCAAGATGTACCCGGAAGCCGCGTTCGAACGCCTCGCCCCGGACCATCCCGTCTACGGTTCGCGCCACACGCTCACCCGCGGCGAACTGTACATGCTCGAAGGCGTCGACCTCGGCTGCCGCACCGCGATCTTCTACGCGCCCAAAGACGTAAGCTGCGTCTGGGGCGGCCAATGCCAGTGCGAAAACGAGAACGTGATCCTGCACGACGAGGCGCTGAAGCTGGGCGTCAACATCGTCGCCTACGCTTTAGGCTTCCAACGCCTGCGCGACAAGCTCGACGACGTGAAGGTCGAAGTCTCCGCCCGTGCCGAAGACCGCTTGCCCCGCGGTGCGCTGGTTGTCGGGCAGCTCTACCACGCCGGCGGCTGGAACCCCGGCCCCATGGCCATCCCGAACCTCACCAAGACCTTGCGCGAACAGACCAAAATGCCCGCCGAAGTCGCCGTCCGCCGCGTCCTCAGCGGCAGCGACGAACTCGGCGACTACCCGGCGCTTTATATGACCGGATACCGCAGCTTCAAATTCGGCACCGAGCAGATCAAGGCGCTGCGTGCGTACCTCGACCGCGGCGGATTCCTCTTCGCCGACCCCTGGTGCGGGCGCGACGAGTTCGACGAATCCTTCCGCGCACTGTGCAAAGAGCTTTACCCCGACCAGCCCCTCGAACGCCTCCCGCTCAGCCACGGCATTTTCGAGGCGCCGTTCAAGATCGAGCACGTTACCTATAAGGAACGCGTTGCCGCGAAATTTCCTAAGCTGGGCAGCGAACCGTACTTGGAAGGCGTAACCGTCAACCAGCGCCTGCTCATTGTGTACAGCCGATTTAACCTCGGCTGCGAACTGCAAGGCAACCCTATGCCCCTCAGCTTAGGCGTCAAAGGCGATGCCGCTTACCGTCTGGCCGTAAATACGCTGGTCTATGCCTTAAGCCACTAGCCAACAAAAAAGGGCTGCTCGCGCAGCCCTTTTTCGTTCATCTCGCCGGTCAATCCTTTAGCGTCGATGGCGGTGGTGATGGTGATGATGGCGATGCCCGCCGTAGTAGCCCCGCCCGTAGTACCCCAAGCCGCCGTAGTACCGATAGCCGCTGGAGTAATACCGCGGGTAGTAGCAGCTCGAATAGCCGTAGTACCGCGGATAGTACCCGCCGTAGTAGTAATAGGGATACGAAGAGTAGCCCAAGCCCACCGAGATATAACTCGTGCTTGGATAGGAGTAGCGAACCGTCTCGTACGTGCTGCCCGCGGGCTGCGCATACGTATACGTAGCCGCTTCCGTCGACCGATACTCTTGCTTCGCGCGCTCGTAATCGGCCTGGCTGATGACGTTACTCGCCGAGCGCGTGCTCGTGGTCACCGGAACCTCATACTCAGCAACCTTTTGCACCGCCGCCCGCGTCCCGCCGCGCTGAATCATCGCCGCGATCACCGGCTCCGAAACGCCCGCTTCCTTAAGCCCCACGATCTGCGCTGCGCTCAACGCGCTATACGCACGATGCGCCTGCACCCAAGCCAGCAGCACCTCATCGCCCAAGCCCGACTTGGTCAATTTGACCGCATCCTCCACCGGCGCCGCAGGCAAATCGCCCTCGGCCGCAACCGCCACCGCGCCGATCAATCCCAGCGCCAAAACGAATCCTCTAATTGTGCTCATGCCCCGCTGCTCCTTTCGTCGTGCTGCAACCACCTGTTTAAATTATCCCTTCCCGCCCGGCCGCTGTCCACCTTCCGCTGGCAAACCTGGCCAGTCTTCGTATCTTCATGTCTCGACGCCCTTTGCGAATTTCGCAGAGCCCCAGTACAGGACGTCTATGCGAGGCGTCATATTCATATGCCCACGCTCGCTCCCGAAGCTTATTTGCGCCCCGAAATCATCCGCCAAGTCCAGCGCTTCGACCTTAAAGCCAAGTTCGTGATGGAAGGCTTCCTTGCCGGTCTGCACGCGTCTCCCTTTAAAGGCTTCAGCGTCGAGTTCAGCGAACACCGCAAGTACGTGCCCGGCGACGATATCCGCTCCATCGATTGGAAGGTCTGGTCGCGCACCAACCGGTATTACGTCAAGCAGTACGAGGCCGAAACCAACCTCATGGGCCATCTATTGGTCGATGTCAGCGCTTCGATGGGCTATTCCGGACCCGACGCCCAAGCGCTCAGCAAACTCGAGTACGCCACGTACCTCGCCGGCGCCATGGCTTACCTCATGATCCATCAGCAGGATCCGGTGGGCTTGATCACGTTCGGGTCGGG
Source organism: Planctomycetota bacterium (assembly GCA_045863855.1). GTDB lineage: Bacteria > Planctomycetota > SZUA-567 > H5-PLA8 > H5-PLA8 > H5-PLA8. The sequence continues at coordinate 5,191 of BTVV01000161.1, forward strand.
CTTGGAGGCGTACCTCAAGCCCAAGAGTAAGCCCAGCCACCTGCTTTCGATTCTGCGCGTACTCAGCGAAGCGCTGCCCAAGGGACCGACGGGGCTGGCCGCGCAGCTCCACCGCATTGCCGAGATGATCCCGCATCGCGGCTTGGTCGTTCTGCTCACCGATTTGCTGGACGACGAAACACGCGTGCTCGATGCGTTAAGCCACCTGCGCTATCGCGGGCACGATGTGATCGTCTTCCAGATCTTCAGCGCCGCAGAAGCGCACTTTCCGTTCGACGAACTGACGCGCTTCGAGGATGTGGAAGAGCGGGAAGCGGCCCAAGTGGCTGAGCCGACCGCGATCCGGACAGCCTACCTCGAAGAGGTGCATGCTTTCCTCGAACGCTACCGCACCGAATGCACGAAGCGGCGCGTGGATTTCGTGCCCCTGGACACTTCGCAGAGCTTCGACAAAGCGCTGATGGCTTACCTCACACGCCGGTGCGGGAGGTAGGCGCGCCATGGAGTTCCTGACGGGAACCATGCTGTGGGGGCTTCTGGCGGGCGGCCTGCCGATCCTGATTCATCTGACCGGCCGCGCCAAGCCGGTAGTGCATCGTTTTCCGGCGCTGCGCTTCATCGTCGCTTCGCAGCGCAGCAGTTCGCGCGCGCTTCGGATCAAGCACCTGCTGCTGCTGCTGCTGCGCGTCGCGGCGATCGCGCTGCTGGCTTTGGCGCTGGCGCGCCCGATGTTCCCGTGGTTCGCGGGCGCGGGGTTGGCCGGGCTGGCGCGCGGCGAGTATGTCCTTGTCCTCGATGCATCGCTGAGCATGCAGTTCAAGGACCAGAACACGACGCGCTTCGAACGCGCCCGCGAGCAAGCGATGGAGTTCGTGGGCCGGCTGGCGCCGGAGTCCCGTGTCGCGCTGTTGCTGGCGACCGAAGACGTCGAATACCGCCAGGCGCGTCTGACGTTGGATCACCTGCACGTCCGCGACTTGCTGGAGCGATCGGAGCCCACCGCGCGCGGACTGGACTTGGCGGCGGCCTTGCAGGCGGCGCGGCGGGTCTTCGATCGCGAACCCGCCGGAGTGTTGTCGCGCAGCATCGTCTTCTTTACCGACTTGCAGGCCGAAAACTGGGTCCGGCTTTCCGAACGCTCGATAACGCTCGACGATCCGGCGGCAGCGCCGGTCTTAATCGTAGCCGATGTGGGCGAAGCCGATGCGCGCAACGGCGCGGTCACGGCGCTGAGCATTCCGGGGCCGACGGTCGCGGCACAGGAAACCCTGACCCTCACGGCGCTCCTGCGTCCGGTCGATCCGCAGCGCGCCGCGCCGCTGGATCTGTACCTCGACGGAGTCAAGGTCGCGCAGCAGTCGGTCGATCCGAAAGGCGCAGCGGAAGTACCCGTGAGTTTCAACCTTCCGGCTGGAGCGCCGGGTCCGCACTCGGTGGCGCTCACCCTGGCGCAAGGCGACGGGCTGCTGAGCGATCAGACGCGCACGGCGACGTATCTGGCCGGCCGGCCCCCGCGCGCCCTGCTGGTAGAACAGCCTTCGCGCGGGGAAGGCGACCGCGGATCCGGCTTCTTTCTCAAAGCGGCGCTTTCGTCGGCCGCCGCCACTTCCGCTTCGGGTTTGGCCGTCTCGCCGATTGCCGCGCGCGAATTGAACGCCGATGCGCTCGCGCCGTGCCAAGTGGCGATCCTCGCCGACTGCGGGCCGCTGGGCGAACCGGCGTGGGAGGCGCTCGAAGCGTTCGTCGCTGAAGGCGGCGGACTTTTCGTCTGGGCCGGCGCGCGGATGGATCTAGCGGAGCTGCGCCGCCACGGCTACGCGGAATTCGCGCCGCATCGCGGCCTCTTGCCCGGCCGGCCGCTCGAGCGCGAGCGTCCCCCGGCTCCGCAGGGCGTGCGGCCCATTGCCAGCGACCACCCGCTGCTTGCGCGCTTCACGCCGGGCGTGCTCTCGGCGTTGCGCGGCCTGAAGGTCAACGAGTTCATCAAGGTGGTACCGGAACTGAAAGACACGCTCAGCGTGCCCGTCCTGGCCTACGACGACGGATCGCCGATGGTCCTCGAGAAAGGCTACGGCCGCGGCCGCGTGCTGCTGTGCACGCTGGCGCCGGACGCGGAAGCCAGCGACCTGCCCAAGACAGGCGAGGTCTTCGTGACCTTCGCGCTCGAAGCGGCGCGGTTGCTTTCGGGGCGCGGCGAGGAAGCGCAGGCGCGGCTGGGCCGCGCGCTGGCGCTGCCGTTGCCCGAACCGCCGGCCGACGGCCGCGTGCGCTGGAAGCCACCGGGCGAGGCGGCGGAGATCACACTGAACGCGGAAACCGAAAAGCGGGAAGGCGCTCCGCCGCGCGCGCGCGTCCACCTGCCCAAGCTCGAACAGCCCGGCGTGCATCGCATCGCCTGGAAGCCGGCACAGGCCGGCGCCGAAAGCGTGCGCTTGGTGGCGGTCAACCCCGCGCCAGAAGAGTCGGATCTGGCTTCCATGGATGCCAAGTCCGCGCTGGCCCGGCTCAAGCCGTGGCCCGCGCAGATCGTCCGAGACCTGAGCGAGGCCGGCACCGTTTTAGGCGAGCCCGCCGCCGGACGCGAGTTGCCTGTCCCGCTGTTGCTGCTGGTGCTGGCGCTCCTGTTCGCGGAGAGCTTCCTCTCGAATCGCCTGTACCGGCAGACGGAAGGCGACGAGAGCTGACGAAAGCCAGTTCGCTTCTGCCGTAGATGAAATAAGACCTGCGGAAGGGACGCCCGCGATACCTCAAACCAGTCCGCCCAAGCGCAAGCGTTGCGTTCGTGCGTTCAGCTTCGGGCGCGGTCGAGTAACCGCGTGGTGCTGCGGCCGGCCACGAACTCGATCAGCGCGATCTGTCCGCCCCAGCCTTCCACTTCGCGCCAGCCCACCACATCCTGCTTGCGTTTGTAGTCGGCGCCTTTGCAGAGCACCCTTGGTTGCAGCGCGCGGATCAGTTCGAGCGGCGTGTCTTCGTCGAAGAGCACCACGCCGTCCACGCAAGCTTGCGCGGCCAGGATGCGCAACCGGTCGTGCTCGTGCTGGACCGGCCGCCCCGGACCTTTCAGGCGGCTGACCGACGCATCGGAATTCACGCCCACGATCAGGGCATCGCCGAGCTGGCGGGCCTTTTCCAGGTAGCTCACGTGGCCGAAGTGGAGAATGTCGAAGCAGCCGTTGGTGAAAACCAGCCGTTTGCCTTGCTTGCGCAGGCCGGCCGCGAATCTTGCGGCTTCGGCGCGGGTCCAGACCTTGCGTTCGCAACCCGGCGTGCGCCCGCGGAGTTCCTCGAGCAGTTCTTCGTCGGTGATCGTTGCCGCGCCGAACTTGGTGACCTCGATGCCGGCGGCGACGTTGGCCAGCCAGGTGGCTTCGGGCAACGCCGCACCCGCCGCGAGGGCCAGCGCAAGCACACCGGCCACCGTATCGCCGGCGCCCGTCGGATCGGCAATCTCGCGCTGCCGTGCGGCCAAGCGATGCACCTCGACACCTTTGCCTTTTGAAGTGCGGCAGGCCAGCGTCAAGCCTTGCTCGCTGCGCGTCAGGAGCACCGCGCCGACACCCAGCTTGCGCAGCATGACGCGCACGGCGTGTGCGGCGGACGGTTCGTCTTCAGCGCCTAACCCCATCACGGCCAGGACGTCGCGGCGATTGGGCTTCAAGACGCGCACGCCTCGAAAGCGCTCCCACGGACCGCTCTTGGGATCGGCAATCACGGGCTTGCGGCCGGCGGCTTTGATCGCCGTGCGGCAGACCGCGGCCGTCAAAGTACCCTTGGCGTAATCGGAGAGCACCACCGCGTCGGCCCAAGCCACGGCTTTACGCACGCGCGCGAGCAGCCGCCGTTCCAGCGCGGGCGCGAGCGCCTGCGTTTCTTCCCAATCGAGGCGCAGCATCTGCTGGTTGCGCGCAACGACGCGGCTTTTGAGCGTCGTTGGGCGCCGCGCATCGCGCAGCACGCCGGAAACGTCGATCTTCAACCCTCTAGCTTCGCTCAAGAAGGTGTCGCCAGCCGCATCCCCGCCGACCACGCCGCAGAGCCTGACCTTCGCGCCGAGCGCGACGAGTCCCTTCGCCACGTTGGCCGCGCCGCCGAGCATCCGCTCTTCGCGCCGAACCTCGAAGACCGGAACGGGCGCTTCGGGCGAGATGCGCCCGACACGGCCGTGCAGATACACGTCGAGCATCGCGTCGCCGATAACGGCAATGCGCCGGCCGACCATCGCATGCAGGAGTTCCTGGACGCGTTCCAACGCGGGTTCCGGGATGGCGGACATCAGGCGCGCAGCGTCTCCGCGGTTTCGAGTTGCCGGATGTAATCGGCGACGCCGCCTTCCAGGCTCGCGAAAGGCGCGGCGTACCCGGCGCGGCGCAGCTTGGCCGTCTTCGCCTGGGTGAAGTACTGGTACTTCTCGCGCAGATCCTCGGGCATCGGCACGAAGCGAATCCGCGGCTCGCGTCCCAGCGCCGCAAAGACCGCATGGGCCAAGTCGGCGAAACTGCGCGCCTGCCCGGTACCGACGTTGTACAGCCCGTTGGGCGAAGCGGCGGAAGCCGGCGTCTCGAGGAAATACCGGCAGACCGACTCGGCATCGGCGACGTAGACGAAATCGCGCTGCTGTCCGCCGTCGGGCACGCCTTCGCGATGCGAACGAAAGAGCTTCACTTCGCCTTCCGCGCGGATCTGCTTCCAGGCGTGGAAGGCCACCGAAGCCATGCGGCCCTTATGCGTCTCGCGCGGGCCATAGACATTGAAAAACTTGAGCCCCGCCCAGCGCGGCGGCGCCAGCTCCTGCTCCAGCGCCCACAGATCGAAGAGTTGCTTGGATTCGCCGTACAGGTTGAGCGGCCGGAGCTGCCGCGGATCGGACTCGTCGTCGAAGCCTTGTGCGCCATCGCCGTAGGTCGCGGCGCTGGAGGCGTAGACGAAGGGCACCGCGCGGCGCGTGCAGAAATTCCAGAGCATGCGGGTGTATTCGAGGTTGTTGCGCAGCATGAACGCGCGATCGGTGGCGGTAGTATCGCTGCACGCGCCGAGATGCAGCACCCCGGTGACGGCCGCGCCGTGGCGTTCGAGCCATGGTTCGAGCGCGTCGCGCTCCACGCGTTCGGCCTCGCCCAGCGCATCCGGATAGCGCGGAGCGGCTGCGCCGAAGACATCCACCACGGCCATACGGCGCTCGCCCCGCGCTAGCAGCGCGGCCGCGAGATTCGCGCCGATGAATCCGTTGGCTCCCGTCACCACCCGCATGTCACATCTTTCCTTGAGCCGCAGGCGCGGTATTTGACCGCAAGCCCGCGGCGGCGGCAAGCGGCAACCCGCGAACGTTCATTTCCGGTAAGGGTATGCTTCGTACGGGTACGGATACCCCCGGTTGCCGCGCTGAACATAGCCCGTGCGGTCGTTCAGGATCGCGCCGACCACCGGCACGCGGTTCTGCTGCAGCACGAGGGAAGCCCGCGTTACCTGCCCGCGTCCCGTGCGTCCCGCGTGCACGATCGCCAGCGCATGGTCGATGTGCGGGCTCAGGATCAGCGCGTCGGCCACGGCCAAAAGCGGCGGGCTGTCGAGCAGCACGACTTCGTAGTGCTTCCGCGCCCACTTCAGGAACTCGAGCATGCGCTTATTCCCGAGCAGTTCGGCCGGGCTGCCCTGAGCCACGCCGGCCGCGACCACGTCGAGGGAGTCCACCTTGCAGGCCGTAACCGCCTCCTGCGCCGTCATCACGCCGGTCAGGTAATCCATCAATCCTTTGGAACCCGCGGGCACGCCCAGCGCGGTCAGGTCGCAGCCTTTGCGCAAATCGCCGGCGATCAGGAGCGTCCTGCGGCCGTTTTGCGCGTGCGCGATGGCGAGGTTGGAGGAGATCGTGGTCTTGCCTTCACCGGGCTGCGCGCTGGTGATCATGAACAAGCGGCCGCCTTCGGCCGGAGGCGGCACCTGCAAATCGAGCGTCGCGCGCAATCCGCGGAAGGCTTCGGCGACATTCGACTCGGGCTGAGTGAGCACCAACGCCATGCGCTCGTCTTCGGATACGGTGGCATCCATTTTAGGCACGATGGATAGACACGGTACTCCGGTAAACGCTTCCACTTCTTCGGCGCTGCGAATCGAGTCGTCGAAGAATTCGAGGATCAAGCTCATCCCCGCCCCCAGCAGCAGGCTCAGGATCAATCCCAATGCGAGGCTGCGCAGCACCCGCGGCTTGCTGGGCGAACGCGCCACCACGGGACGCTCGACGATCAGCACCGGCGCCACGTTCATGCGCCCATAGACTTCGCCGCGCGCCCGGCCCGTCAGCAGTTCCTGGAAGCGGTCCTGCGACTCCTTGAGCCGCGATTTCAGGCGTTCGTACGCCACCAGCGTTTCGTTCAGCTTCTGAACTTCCTTCTCCAGCAGCGTCTTTTCCTTGCGCATGCTCTCCAGCGCCCGGCGCGTGTGGTGAAGCTTGTACAACACGCTCTCGATGATCTGATTGGCCAGCCGGCGCTGCCCGGCCTGCACCGATTCGATCTGCTCCTCGACCACTTTCAGTTCGGGACTTTCTTTATCCTTTAAGTGTTGCAACTCGATGCGCTTGGCCAGCAGTTGCACGTACACTTCGTCGTAACGCGAAAAACGGTACTGCAGGTCCGAGGCCTCCAAGTTCAGGAGTTCCTCCGGGTTTGCGCTGTCCTTGACCAGCCGCTCCGAACGCGCTTCCAGTTCCAGCAAATCCGCGTGCAGGTTCGCTTCGCGCCGCGCGAGTTCCTTAAGCTGAATGTTGGCGGGATGGATGTCCGGGTTGATCGTCACCAATCCGTGCACGGCCATGAAGTCCTGGATCTGGCGCTCGTACCCGCGCATCTCGTTTTCGATCTTGTCGATGCTTCCGGTCAGGCTGCTGGCGTTGCCTTCGGCTTGGCGCAGGCGCGTGGCGTTGAACTCTTCTTCGAAGCTGTTGACCACGGCATTGACCAGAATCGCCGCGTGCTCGGGATCGGGGCCTTCGTACAGCACCTCGACCAGCCGCGACTCGCGAATCGGGTTCAGCGAAATGCCCAGCGAGA
>BTVV01000162.1:0-12139 GCA_045863855.1 Planctomycetota bacterium
TCTGGTAAAGGTCACCTTTCGTCGGTACGCTCAAAATGCTTGCCGTCAGATCATCGTGATTCGCATCCGTGCCTTTGAGCGTTAGAACGTAGTCTACCGTATCGGTAGTCGTTACCTCATTAGGTGTTGCCACGGGTGCAGCATTCGCTATTTCGAATGTCACTTCGAAATCCCCACCGGGCGTACCGTCGCCCGAGGGGAACCCGCCGCCAAGGCCCGGGTATTCGCCATCCAGATCGTTGCCGGCCGCATCGGCGATTCCTCCGGAGGAAAGCTTCAAGCGATAGAGATCCGCGGGCATAGGTGCTGAACCAAAGGAGAGTTGGAATCGGTTCGGCGGGTAGGCCATGACCGAATCCAAGGCCAACTCGACTTCGTTTCCGTCTCCGAACGTACCGTCGCCGCCACTCCTCAATAGTTCCACCGTGCCCGCGTTCAGGGTGGCTGGCGCAATGACTTCGTTAAACTGAACTTCAATTGGCTCAGGCGACACGCCTGATGCGCCGGGGAGCGGCGACAGTCCAGTGACGGCAGGCGGAGTGGTATCCACGCCCAAAGAACTGGTCTTGATGTCAAAATCAGTCCAAACCACGCGCCAATGATTGGGACCGTGCACGCCCAATTCTCCCGGTCCAAAGCCTCCAGTGGCTAGCGTGGCCGGCGCCGACCACGTAGCTCCGTCGTCGCTGCTCAGCGCGTACCACAGCGCCGAAGGACTGGCTTGCCGCCAGACGCACAGCCAGTTTCCATGCCCGTCTGCGATCACGCGTGGAGGCTGGAAGGATTGAGGATTCGGCGGGCTGCCCGGGTAGATCGAAGCCGGCTCAGACCATGTGTCGCCATCGTCCGTGCTGCGGCTGAAAAAAAGATCCGGTGAATTCGTTCGCCAGACGGACACCCAGATGCCTTGGCCGTCCGAAGCTATTTGAGGCAACTGCCCGGTGGCGGAAGCGTGAAGCGCGGCAGGCGTGGACCACGTATCGCCGCTGTCCGCGCTCTTGGCCATGTAAATGGGATTACCCGTGCCGCTGGCGCCCCGCTCCCAGACGGCAATCCAGACGTCGTTGCCGCCGGCCGCAAGTTCTTGGTAGGTGTCGTGAATGGCTGCGGTCTCAGCGTTTAAATTCGCTTCGGTCGTCCAAGTGGCGCCATTATCCGTACTCTTGCGATATCGAATGTTTCGGGTGGGACCCCAACTCCAGGACGCGATCCAGGTGCCTTCGCGGTCGGTAGCCAGCGACAAAAGTAGGGAATTCCCGAAGCTGCCACGATCATAGAGCAACTGAGGTGAAGACCACGTAAGGCCGTTATCGAGACTATATGCAGACTCGCCCTGGAGGTCGTTGATGCGCCATATGGCCACCCATGCTCCATTTCCGCCTGCGGCGATCTTGGAGTCAATATGCCCGCGTCCATAGCGGTCGGGGTCGTTGTTCAAAATGCGTGTGGGTTGCCAGGTATCGGCATCGTCCACGCTGCGTCCAAAAAGTATGTCCACGGCGCCTGCCGGCGAATCATCCAGTCCATGCCACGAGCAAATCCAAGTGCCTTGTCCGTCATGAGCTAGGGAAGCGCCGGCATCCCCCATGTTCTTGGGTGTACTTAAGGTGAAAGCCTTCGCATAGGACCAGGATTCGCCCTCATCCAGGCTCCGGCAGTAGTTCGCCAGACCGGCTTCGCGGGTCGAATTAAACGCCGTGATCCAGGTGCCCGCACCATTGCTGTACACAAATGGAGCTTGAGCCGAATAAGAAACGGACGCCTGCTGCATTTTGAAGGCGTCGCCCCAAGTCATACCGTTATCAGAACTGCGTTGGTAAACGGGAGTGATAGAGACAAAACTCGCTTTATGCACCGAAACCCAGTTGCCCAAACCGTCAGAAGCCAAGTACGGTTCCCTAGGTGTTGAATAGGTAAATCCAATAACGGGCGGAAGCATGTCGGACGGATCCGACCACGTGTCTCCGTCATCGGCACTACGCACAAACGGAAAACGATCGTTCGACTCCCACACTACCAGCCACACGTCGTCCCCGTCTGTAGCCACGCAAGGGGTCGTATCGCCTACGACGTCGCTGGTAGCCGTCGAGTGGACCGCTTGCGGGGTGCTCCACGTGGCGCCGTGGTCCGTGCTCTTGGCAAACAAGACATCCCCATCGGTTCCTACCGTCCCGCCGAGTGAATCGTTGGACTGCCAGACCGCGATCCACGTGCCGTCGGCATCCGTCGCTAGGCTGGGTTTCTGGTCGTTTCCGCCGTCGGCGCCGGCGTTTCCGTTCAGCGCTGCGGGCGCGGACCAAGCAGCGCCGCCGTCCGCACTGCGGACGTACAGCACATCGTAATCGGCACCGATTGTTCCCCCCAAGTCGCCGTTGGAGTGCCACACCACCACCCAGCGGCCGGCCGCATCGGTGGCTAATTCGGGCTCTTCGTCGTCGCCGCTATCGCTTGCTGCATTGGAGTGAATGGCCTGAGGCGCGGACCACGTGGCTCCGTCGTCCGAACTGACCGCATACAGTACGTCCCAGTCGGTCCCTATGGTTCCGCTCAAGTCGTCCTTGCTTTGCCAGACGACTATCCATTGCCCGCCACCGCCGTACGCGATACGCGGATGCTGATCTTCCCCGCTGTCACCGTCAGCGTTGGTGTTAAGGGGTGCCGGATCCGACCACGTCTGACCGTCGTCCGTGCTCTTCAGAACCAGGATGTCGTAGTCCGTGCCCAGCGTTCCATCCAAGGGATGATCGCATGCATACACGGCCAGCCACGTGCCTGCTCCGTCGGTGGCGAGGTACGGCTTAAACCCGCTGGGAGTGGCAGCCGCGCTGCCCTGGATATTGACCTGCTCGGGCGTGGTCCAACTCTCCGCCAGGCATGCACCAGGCAAGGTGAGTAAGCAGATCAGGTACCAGGAAGAAAACCGCACCGACCAGCCCTTTCGCACTGGATTCGCCACCAACGAATCGCTGGTAGACCCCGCTCGAAACTATTACCAAAGTCTAATGACGAACAAACCCAAAACAACCTTGAAGCCCTAAATTGAAGATCAAACTTCACCATGCCAGCACACGTGCGTACTATAGCTATTGATATGCTCTTCGCCCCAGATTGGACGGGGCGCAGTCGGTCTACTTCTGGGAATCGGGCAAGACGAAGCCCCGGGCGTCACATGTGGCGGCGCTGGCGGCTTTGAGGGGATTGGGCAAGCGCGAGGCGTTGGAGCGGCTACGGGTGCTGGGAGGGATTTGAAATGGCCAAGAAAGGCAAGCGCGGCCGTAAGGCGATCTTCACCGACGAACAGAAGCGCATCCTGGAGCGGCAGATCCGGGGGGCGTTGAAGGCGCAGTTGAAGCGTGTGGTGCGGGGGTTGTAGCGGAATGAACGCCCCGATCCGAAGAACGCCGAGCGCCTCGTCGAGAACTTCCGGCGCCCATTCGGCAAGACACCCCAGCGAACGCCGAACATCCGGTGCAAACTAATTCGGGAGGAAGTTAGACCAGAATGGGGTCGGGTACAGTCAGCCTTTGAACGACTCGTCGACGATCATGCGGAAGTCGATGTTCGCCGGCGGCGGAAGATCGCGCTTCACGCGTTCCTTCAGCTCCGCATCGATGGGCCGGCCTTCCTGCTTCGAGAGTCTCTTCTCATGGTATTCGAACCAGATGCGCGCCAACGTGTCCTCGCCTTCGCGCATGGTCGAGAACTCGTACTTGAAGAGCGGCTCGACCGCATCGAGCTTATCCTCTAGCAGTGCGGCCTGCGCGGCGGCGATACGGACGCGTTCGTGTTCGCGCACGGCCTGTGGTAGCGCCGCGACGAACTTGCTGAGCTGCTCGAAACGGCGCGTTTGGACCATCAGTGCGGTGCATTCGACGGCCAACGGCGTGATCTTCGGCCCGGTCTCCCACGCTTTGAACAGCAAGTCGCACGCCGATTCATACTTCTTGTCGCGCCGTTCGATGATTGCGAGATTGCGCAGCGCCCAGCCGTTGGGTTTGAGCTTGTGCGATGCTTCGAACGCCTGTTTCGCGCCCGCGAGATCCTGCGACTCCATTCGCGCGATACCGAGTTGCAGTTGCGCGAGCCAATGGTTGCCCCTTGGCATCGCGACGGACTTTTCGAGCAGCGCTTTCCACTCGGGCTGGCACATCATCTGGCCAAAATCGGCGCTCGCGGCATCCCCTTCCGGGAAGACGCCGGATTCGAGCAGATTGAGCCACGGTTTCTGGTCCCCGCCCAGCGAATCCGCGTCGAAGGCGAGTTCCGTGGGAACGTTGTCCGGCTGCTTTTGCGCCGCGGCGCGCTTGCGTTCCAGCGCGCCCCAGCCGCTGCCGCGCTGGATGATTTCCGTGCCGGGCTGTGTGCAGATCTTCGAGAACTCCAGGTGGCAGCGTTCGACTTCGGCGGCTGGAAGAATCTCTTCGAGCTTCGCATCGACGGTCTTCCATGCCTCGTTCCAGTTCTTCGAATGAACTTTCTTCGCATCGCACGTTGCAGCGCCGTATGCCTCCGTCCACGACCAGTGCTCACCTCCAGGCATGGGAATGCAGGTCGGCTGCACTTTTCCGAGGCCCGCCTGGATTTCGAGGTAGCGGCTGCCCTTCACGGCGAGGAAATCCTGCCAGTTGCGGCCACCTTCGCGCATGCCCCAGCAGAAAAGCTTGCGGCCCTGCAGACGGCTGGTGGACGCCTGGATGAATCCGCCGCCGTCGCCACGCAAGGCCGCGATCCATTTGCGTTGCTCGGGCCGGATGCGGAAGTACGATTCGCGCGCGTTGGCCAGTTGCGTGACGTACGTCAAATCCTTCCCGCCGACCAGCGGCATCGGCAGCACTTCCAGCGGATCGTTGCCCGAATGCGTCAGGGACGTCTCGGCGGGGACGAGCACGCGCGTGTCCGGCGTCTCCGGCACGGCAATGTTCGTCCACCAGTACATGGGGATCTCGTGCTTGTGCGGATTGACGATGCGGGTGTGGGCGTAGAGAAACTTCGAGCCCAGCGGCAGGTGCAGGTCGACTTGGTACGGGAAACATTTCACGCGGTCCCACTCATAAATGCGCAGAGCGGGATGTGGCGCGTTCAACATCGCCGCAAAAACCGGCGCGCAGGTGTTGAAGTAATGCCCCAGCACGCAGGTGTTCCACTCGATGCCACCGCTGAACCAGGCATTGCGCAGCGCCAAATTCGCCGGCTGCCAGACCTTGTTGCAGTCGAGCAGTTCACGATTGCTTCCCTTGTCGAACAACGACCAGAGCCGGCCGCCGAGTTCCGGGAGCACGACGGCTTTGATGTGCTCGTTCTCCAGCACCACCGACTTGAATGTGCGCGGCTTCTTCACGCGGTTGTAACCGTCCTGCATCCGGTACGGCAACACGCGGTACGCGGCGCGCCAGCCGATATACTTACGCTCGTCTTGGGGCAGGTCGCCCTTCACTCCGAGCGTGAAGTCTTCGGCAGCTTCGCGGAAATTCGGCAGCGGGTTCTCGGGGCCAAGGTCGGCGGCAAGAATCTCGTAAGGTTCAACACGCACCTCGGACATGAAGTCTCCTCTCCAAAGTTGAAGGAGAGGCAGATACCAGAAAGAGGCGTGCAGCGCAACCTGCGTGTAAAGGCTACCTTGTCCCTTCCCAATCTCTGATCGTATTATCGACCCTACCTTACCGAATTACCGTCGCACTTCGCCTTATGCCTTCCTGCCCTCATTCGGTAATCCGTAACCCCGACCCCTCAGACCTCGCCGCCGCGCGGACGGCCGATCCTGGCGCATGAAGTGCCGCCCCGGTCTCCGCGCATCGCACCCGTTACGGCGGCTATCCCCAACCTGATCAAGCTCGACATCCGCGGCATGCGGACTGTGCGGCTGATCGCATAGCGCGCGAGAAGTGCTGTCGAGCTTGTTTCGGAAATATCACTTTTCGCGCGCCTCCGGTTCCTTGGGAGGGTTAACAATGAACGGGGCAGCTTCACCTAAACGACGCTTTGTTTTGAATAACGACCGCCCAGACCCATTCCCGGCCCGCTTCGAATGCATCCAGGGCTACTGCGAACACGTGTCGTTCAGGTGCGGCCGCGTTGAGGGTGGCGTCTTGGTAGTCCGACAGGACCTTCGGCGCTCCGTGGGGGAGGCGCAAAGGAACACCTATTGCACAGTCGATCAATCCGGTTTGGGCCTGTTATTGCTCAAACAGTTGGAAAGGGATCGGGCGCTCGCGCGTGAGAATGGATATCGGCAAGCAGAGGCCGTAGAGATTAGTGGAGTAGGAGAGCGCGCCACTAATGTCGCTCATTCTGTGGCGATCCATCGAGCACTTCGCGTACTTTTCGTGCGAGGTCTTCCGGTAAAAAGGGTTTCTGCAGAAACGCTAAGTTGGCCGCTTCGACGCCATGGCGCAGTACAGCGTCGTTCGCGTATCCCGAAACGTACAGCACCCGCGTTTCGGGATGGGTGATGGCCAACTTCTGCGCCAGTTGTCGGCCTCCCATATTCGGCATTACCACATCGGTCACCAAAAGCTGGATCGCTCCGCCGTGCGACTCCGCGGTGCTAATGGCTTCGACTCCGTCTCCGGCTTCAAGGACGCGATAGCCGCAGGATTCAAGGTACTCGCGCGCCAGACTTCGCACGGGTACTTCGTCCTCTACTAGCAGGATCGTTTCGTGACCGCGTGGCGTCTTGCTTTCAGCCACCGGATCATCCGGGGCCCTATGCACAAGCTCGACGCAGGGCAGATACAGTTTGAAGCAGGAGCCTCGCCCTTCCGTGCTATCTACCGACACGTGCCCACCGCTTTGCTTCACGAAGCCGTACACCATGGCGAGACCCAACCCCGTTCCTTTGCCCGGTCCTTTGGTGGTGAAGAAAGGTTCGAAGATGTTCGACTTCACGCTTTCCGGGATACCTTGACCTGTATCGGAAACGGCGAGGATCGCGTATGGACCGGATGGCAGATCGCCGCGTCCGGCTTGACCCGCCTCGTTCTCATGGCCGTTCCGCGTTTCCAGCGTAATCGTGCCTCCAGAGGGCATGGCGTCGCGTGCGTTAATGGCCAAATTGATCAGCGCCTGATCCAAAAGCGCCGGATCGGCTTGAATCAAACCCACGTGTTCGCCCAGAACTATCCGCAGCTCGATATCTTCGCCGATCAACCGGCGAAGCACTTTGCTTATACCCTGTACGACCGCATTCGGATCTAAAACCTTCGGCTCCAGGACGGTCTTTCTTCCGAATGCCAAGAGCTGCCTCGTCAGCGCAACGGCGCGATTGCCGGATTGCATGATGGCGCGGACTTTTTCCTGCTCCGGACTCCCTTCGGGAAGCTGGCGGCGCAGCAGTTCCGCGTAGCCCTGAATGACCGTTAGCAAGTTGTTGAAATCGTGAGCCACTCCTCCCGCCAGTTGCCCCATCGACTCCATTTTTTGCGCCTGTCTGAATTGCGCCTCCAGTTGTTGGCGTTCCCGCTCCGATTGCATCTGCTCCGTTATATCCCAATTAATGCCAACCACGCGTGTTGTCTGTCCGTGTTCGCCGCGGATTGTCTGAGCCACCCCGCGCAAGTGCCGCAGCGAACCGTCCGGCCGAAGCACACGGAAGGTCGTATCGAAAGGCCTCTCGCCACGCAGTGCCGCATCCAAGGCACCGCAAACTGCGGCCAGATCGTCGGAAACGACACACCGCTTCCACGACTCGTACTTGCCTCCGAACGATTCCACCGGCACTCCGTACATGCGGTGCATCGCTTCGTCCCAGATCAGTCGGTCCTGCGCGACGTCCCAGTCCCAAATTCCGAACTTGCCCGCTTTAACTGCCAGCTGGAGGCGGTTCTCGCTAATTTCCAATTCGCGTTCGCGGCGTTTGCGCTCCTCGATCTGGCTCAATATACGGTCGAACGATATTCGGAGCTGGTCGGACATGTGCGAAAACGCCTCGGCCAAGTTGTCCAACTCCTCCAATCGGCTGACCGGCACACGCAGCGTGCGGTCCCCGCCCGCCAAGGCGACCGTGGCGTTCGACAGCCTCCGGATAGGCTCGGTGACCATCGAAGCGAGCATCGCTGCGATTGCCAGACTCAGCAGCAACGCCACGGCAAAGACCATCGCCGAACGGCTGTTCCCTGCGCGAACGCCAGCCAGGTAGAACGATTCCGGAAGCGCCGTGATCACTACCCAATCGGGATGCTCCGCGTTGTTGGAACGAAACGCCGTGGCCCGAGCCAACCAGGCTTCTTTCGAGAGCGGCTTTTCCGTCACGTGGTCGAATTGGAACGAAACGGGCTGGGTCAATCCCGCTGTGCCTCCCGGCAAACGCCTGAGCGTCTCCACTGCGACGGCTCCGGCTCTATCGCCGGGCTCGGACGTTGACGCGATGGTGTGCCCCTGGCGGTCCACGATCAGAACACGACCGTACTGAGCGACGGGCAGGTTCCGCAGGAGCTTAGACAGGTCCCCCTCGACCGACTCCGTGGACGTCTTCGACGTGAGCGCCAAATGATCGTGCAACTGCGAAGAGATATTCTCCGATATCTCGTGATGCAGCCGCATCGTCAGCATACGCTCGTGATCTTCCGCGCCCGTAAGCGTCACGTACGCCGTCAGACCCACCATGACCAGTACGAGCGCGATAAACGGCAGGAGCAGGACCATACGAATGGGCCAGCGCCGTATCGCAGCCAATCCGGCATGAACGTCTCTCTCGCCGGCTTCCCACGAATGGGTCTCGCGCCACAGCCCGCGCTCGTTGACGTGCCCGGGAATTTCGGCCCAGAAGAGCCCCGCGCGCCGTGCCAACGGCAGCGCCGCCAACATAGCCCACGGCGCCAAAATCCAGGTGATGCCTGTGGTAAAGAAAAGCGCCGGAGTGATGCTGCGGTACGAAATCGCGGGCGGAAACTCCGAAGAACAGAGGTAGCCCCATAGCACCGGCTCCAGAATCATGAAAACCAGGACGAACGCAGCGTAACCGGCCCATGTTCGCATGCGCCGGAAGTCGGGATCCTTGCCAATGAACTGATAAGCGATCCAGAAGCAAGTCGGATTGATGAAATACCCCGGCAGCCAGTTCAACAGGTATTCGGGCGGCACCCCTTCGATCAAATCCGATAGGCCATATGCAAAGGGCACCGTGATCAGGGCCGGATATCCGAATAGCACAATGCACAAAAAGACCACCAGATCCTTCAGTGACTCGAAGGTCTGAGCGCCGGGAACCAGAATGACGAACGAGCCGAGATATCCGCTGCCAATAATCAGTATGAACGTCAGCGGCATGCTCAGGAAGGCCGGCGTGTTCCACGCTTGACGCTCGCGCCCCCAACCCCAACGCGAACCTTGCCGGAATGTGAATCCGCAGTATGCAAAAATCGCAAGTACCGAACCCACCAGGAAGCTGAAACGTCCCCAGACCTCCAGAAATGGTAGGGGTAGTCCAGTGAAAACCTGTTCTAGCCAGCTAATGATGGCTTGCATGGCCTCACCCCAGACTGCTGGCGTCGATAAGAAAGCCTACGTCCTTCAACCCGGGTCGCTAGGGCGTTTCATTCGCATAATCAATTCAATATCCTCCTCGCCGTCATATTTGGCAGTCTTGTGCGCTAAAATATTGGAAATTGTGCCGGACGTCCGGTTGTCGTAGATGATGGGCGGCATGGGCCATAAGTCGTTCTCTAAAATGGGCGGCTGCTGGTCATGCCCGAGGTGTTGCCCATGCCGCTATCCCCTGAGAAAGCGGCAAACTCGCCTCGCGACGCGGGCCGCCACCCGACATGGACGACCGCGAAGTCCTCTGTCTGGGCGGGATGCAGGAGCTTCTGGATTTCGAGTCCGACCACCACTACCAAGCCTGGCTGCACTCCGATCCGTCGATGCGGCGCCTGTTCCCGCGCCTGCTCAGCCGCCAGAACTTTGCCGACCGCCGCACCCTCCTGACGCCTTTGTTGGCCGGCCTCACCCCAGGCTTCTGCGCCCATGCATACCGACGACCAGATCAGCCTGCTGCGCCTGAAGTATCATGAGCATATGTGGATGGAGTGGGATGTGCTTAGCGTGGCCAACGTGACGGGACGCGACATTCAAGAATCCCTCGCGCAGCCCGCCCAGATCACGCTCCGTGCGCATGTTACCGCCCATTCGCTCCAAGATGTCAGCCGCGCGCTATCCGATATGATGTGGAAACCGGTCAACGGCTCCAAGCTCTTGATTGTCTCATGACGGTCCCGCAAACTCGTCCTCGACGGTGTGGTCCCCAGCAAGTTTCCGGACTTCCACGGCGCAAACCTTGTATTCCGGCGTTCCGGTTACCGCATCTCCGTCCGCCACCGTCAGCCGATTGGCCTTGGACTCCACAAAATGGAATGGCATCCAGACGCATCCGCGCTGTACATCTTCGGTAATGAGAGCGCAGGTCCGGATGGCGCCACGCTTCGAAGTTACTTCGACCTGTTCGCCGTCGTCGATGCCCCGGTGTGCGGCGTCGAGAGGGTGAATTTGCACAAAATTTTCAGGCTGAATGGTTCGAATTCCCGACGCACGTCCCGTCTGCGTGTCTGCGTTGTAGTGAAATAGGGTCCTTCCCGTGGATAGCACGAGCGGGTAGGCCGAGGTAGCGGCTTCGGCCGGCGGCCGGTACGTGATGGGCTTAAGCAAACCTTTTCCGCGCAGTGGACCGGCCGCATGCAGATACGCCGTTCCGGGATGATCGGGCGTTGGGCAGGGCCAGCACAGTCCACCTTCCCGATCCAGGCGGGCGTGACTGATACCGGCGAAGCGCGGGGACAGTGCGGCCATTTCGTCGAAGACTTCTGCCGCCGAGTGGAATGACCAAGGCGATCCTGCGGTGCGCGCTACATCGGCAAGGATTTCCCAGTCCGCGCGCGCTGCTCCCGGAGGCGTCACGGCCTGGCGCACGCGCTGCACGCGCCGTTCGGTATTCGTGAACGTGCCTTCCTTTTCAGCGAAGCAGGCGCCCGGCAGGATGGCGTGAGCGAAACGAGCCGTCTCGCTCATGAAAATGTCCTGCACGACCAGGAATTCGAGCGCGTTCAAGCCTTCTTCCAAGCGATCGAGGTCCGGTTCCGACATAACCGGATCTTCTCCCATGAGGTACATACCTCGAATGGAGCCGCCCAAGTGGCGCATCATCTGGTTGAGATTCTCGCCCACCTGCGCGGAAAGGGTGACTCCCCAAGCGGCTTCGAATTTCGCCCGCACCTCGGGGTGCTCAACAGGTTGATAGCCGGGAAAGTAATCCGGGCTGGCGCCGCTGTCGTTCGCCCCTTGGACGTTGTTCTGTCCGCGTAAAGGATTCACACCGGTCGACGGATAGCCCAAATGCCCCGTCAGCAAAGCGAGGTTGGAAAGCGCGCACACGTTGTCCACGCCGGTTGTATGCTCGGTAATTCCCAGGGTGTAATAGATGCCCGAGTGACACGCTTGGGCGTACTCACGGGCTGTCGCGCGAATTTCCTCGGCCGGAACCCCCGTCACGGCTTCGGCTTTCACGGGATCGTAGGAGCGCAAGTGCGCCTTTAGTTCCTCGAATCCCTCGGTCGAGCGGCGCACGAATTCGCGGTCGTAAAGGTCCTCGAAAACCAGCACATGCGCCATGGCATTAAGTAACCACACATCGGTCCCTGGCTTCAGGCGCAAGTGCCGGTGGGCAATACGCGTCAGCCAGATATCCCGTGGATCTGCTACCACCAGTCGAGCGCCTTGGCGAACCGCGCGCTTCATCTCCATCCCGATGACCGGATGCGCCTCGGTGGTGTTGCTCCCGATCACGAAGAGAAACTTCGCATGGCGGATATCCGCGATCGAATTGGTCATGGCGCCGGCGCCGAGCGTCATGGCCAGGCCGGCCACGGTCGGATCGTGGCACAGACCCGCGCATTGATGCAGGTTGTTGGTTCCGAAGCAGGCGCGTGCGAGCTTCTGCATCAAGTAATTCTCTTCATTGGTGCAGCGGGCCGAGGATACAAAGCCAAGTGAGCCGGAACCGTGGCGCCCCTGCACCGCGCGAAGGCCATCGACGACAAAGCGCAATGCCTCGGGCCAGTCGACGGGTCGCAGCGTCCCGTCTTGTCCACGAATCATGGGCTGAGTTAGACGCTCCGAATGGTGAATGACTTCGTGAGCAAACTTTCCTTGC
>BTVV01000163.1:0-11835 GCA_045863855.1 Planctomycetota bacterium
GACCAGCCAGCGTGCGGCGTCGCCGAGCTTGTTGAAGGGCGCGCGGCCCAGGAGGTGTCACGGGCCGTGTACTTTCCTGAGTTAGGGGACGTGAAGTCTTACGAGCCTGGGGGGCCGAGCGCGCGGGTGCGCGCGCGGCCTTTCGACAGGCTCGCCAGGGTTGGGCATGCTGCGTTCCCGTGGGGGGCCGTGGCGGAGACCCGGCCTTGGCTAAACTCGGGAAGGAACAGCTCGTGGCGTTACACGTCATGCATCGGCAGGGCCAGCCCAACACGGCTACGGCCAAGCTCTTGGGCGTTAGCGAAGGAACCGTCCGTTACCACGTCAAGCGCGCCGCAGAAGGCTCCATCGACGGACGCCAGAAGGATCACCTGATCGAACGGTTGGATTTGGAAGAGGTCGTGCGTTCCTGGTGGTCGGCGCAAGCCGAGAGCCTGGGCGCGGACCGGCCACCGAACGTCGAAGCCTTGCACGCGTATCTTCAAGCCGAACACGGCTACGCGCATTCGTACAAGTCGGTGCTGCGTTACGTGCGGGCTGCTTTCCCGCCGCCCAAGCTTCGCCCGTTCCGGCGGATCGAGACGCCGCCGGGCGCGCAGACCCAGAGCGATTGGGTCGAGGCGACCGTGGACCTCGGCGACGCAGACGGTCCGGCGAAGCTCTACGGCTTCCTCATGCGCCTCAGCCACAGCCGCAAGAAGGCCTTGGTCTGGAGCCGCCGCAAGGACCAGTTGGCGTGGCTGCACTGCCACAACGAAGCGTACCGCCGGCTGGGCGGCGTGGCGGCCGTCAACCGCGTGGACAACGAGAAGGCCGCCATCGCGCGGGGCGCCGGGCCCTGGGGCCAGATCAACGCCGTCTACCGATCGTATGCCCGGACCTTGAAGTTCCATGTGGACGCCTGCGAACCGCGCTGCCCGCAGCAGAAGGGCAAGGTCGAACGCGGCGCCGGCGACGTGAGGAACCTCGGGCTGGGTGCGCGGCGCTTCGAGTCGCTGGAAGACTTGCAGCGTCACACCGATCGTGCGCTGGAGGCCGAAGCCTGCCGGCTCGCCTGCCCGGCCACGGGCCAAAGCGTCTGCGCGAGTTGGGAAGCCGAGCGGGCGTACCTGACTCCGCTGCCGGCGGTCCTGCCCGAGCCGTTCGACCTGGTGAAGTCCGCCCGGCTCCACCACGACTGCACGGTCCGCTTCGAAGGGCGCACCTACGCGGCGCCTTTCGCGTACCTGGACCGCCGGGTCGAGATCCGCGGCTGTTCGGGCTGCGTGCAGATCGTGGACCCCGCGTCCGGTACGGTGCTGGTGACGTACCCGCGCCATACCCCGGCCCGGTTGCTGGTGGACGCACGCTGCTACGAGGGCCAGGCCACCGCGCGCGTGGCGGCGCCCAAGCCGCTGGGCCGGATGAGCCGCAAGCTGTTCGAACTGGCCGCCCAAGGCGTGCAGCGCCGCTCGCTGGAACTCTACGCCGCGCTGGCGGAGGTGGCGCGATGAAGATCTACCAGACGCGCAAGCTCCTGGCGGCCGGGCTGCTGCCCACGCCCGCGCCGGCCCAGGACGTGGAGGCGCTGCGCCTCCGGCTGGACGCCCTGGACTGGTCGTGCTGCGCCGAAGCGATCTCCGAATTGCTGACCGACGCGGTCACCCTCTGTTCGGCCTCGCGATGAGATTTTGCGGAGGACGGAGTCCGTCCATTCCCCGAACCTGACGCCAAAGTCAGAAAACATTCAGTAGGTCCGTCGCAACGGGATCTACACAATGGTTGAATTGTAGGAGGAAAAGGCAAGGTGCGCATCCTCGTAGTCGAAGACGAACCTAAAGTCGCGCGAGCTCTGAAGCAGGGTCTCGAAGGCGAACACTACGACGTCGACGTCGCGACCACGGGCGAGGAAGGCTTTTTCCGCCTCAATGCCGAGACCTTCGACCTGATCGTTCTCGATCTGATGCTTCCCGGCCGCGGCGGGTTGGAGATCCTCTCCACCATGCGTCAGCGCGGCATCCAGACGCCGGTACTCGTTCTCACCGCGAAGGACGCGGTCGAGGACCGGGTGATCGGTCTGGATGCCGGGGCCGACGACTACTTGGTGAAGCCCTTCGCTTTCCCGGAACTCGTCGCCAGGATTCGGGCGCTCCTGCGGCGCGGGCGCGCCGACAGCGTGCCGCGACTCATGGCGGCGGACCTGGAGATGGACCTGGTCGCGAGAACGGCCAGCCGTGGCGGCGAGCCCCTGGACCTCACGCCGCGCGAGTTCGAACTCTTGGAGTACCTTCTGCGCTACCACCGGCAGGTGGTTTCGCGCGAGATGCTTGCACGGGACGTCTGGAGGGAGATATCCCGCGCGACCCCTCTCGACAACGTCATCGACGTCCACGTCGCGCGATTGCGAAAGAAAGTGGACCAGGATCGGAAGGTGAAACTCATCCACACGGTTCGTGGCGTGGGCTTTGTCTTGCGGGAGGGTGGAACATGAGCCCGCGTCGGTTGCCGAGAAGCATCCGTGCTCGCTTGACGTTGTGGTACGCCGCCGTGCTTGCCGCGATCCTGCTTGCCTACGCCGGAGGAACCTATCTCTTCCTCCGGCAGAACCTTTACGCGGAGCTTGACCGGCAACTCCACGACGACATCGAGGCTGTCGAGGAGAGCCTCGAACGGGGCGCGGATGGCGCGATTCGCCGCAGGGATCGCGGCAAGCCGCACCATCACGACGAGAACGAATCCGGCGAGCGATGGGTCGAGGTCCTGGATCGGGAGGGGGTGGTGCTCTACCGGGAAGGACCGCCGGAGCCCATTCTCCCATCCGACACGGGCGAGGGCCGGAACCTCGGCGCAGGCGGAGTGGAATCCGTCGCTACGGGATCGGGCGCGGTTCTGCGGATTCGCAGCGCCCCGTACCGGATCGGCGAACTTCCCGTCTCGATCCGGGTGGCCCGCTCGGAGGCCCGCCTGCGCCATGAATTGGGCGAATTCATGGCCGGGATGGGGTTCGGCCTGCCGGTCGCCGTGCTCCTCGCCTGCGGCGGCGGCTTTTTCCTTGCCGGTCGTGCCTTGAAGCCCGTGGGGAAGATGGCGGCCCAGGCGACAACCATCACGGCCGAGCGCCTTGGCGAACGCCTTCCCATAGAGAACCCGGACGACGAACTCGGCAAGCTCGGAGCGGTCTTCAACGAGACGTTGGCGCGATTGGAACGGGCATTCGACTCCCTGCGCCGTTTCACGGCGGACGCGGCCCATGAACTTCGCACTCCCCTCACGGCGCTTCGCAGCGTCGGCGAGGTGGGACTCCGCGAATCCAAGGACGAACAGGCCTACCGCGAGGTCATCGGCAGCATGCTCGAGGAGGCGGACCGCCTCACCCGTCTCGTGGAGACGCTGCTTACCCTCTCGCGCGCGGACGGCGGCCGCATTGAGGTGAGGCCGCAACTTCTGAACCTGAAGCGGTTCGCGCAGGAGATGGCGGACTACCTGGGCGTCCTTGCCGAGGAAAAGAGGCAGCGAGTGCTTGTCGAAGGGAAGGACGACTTATTCGCCCGATGCGATCCCCTTCTGCTTCGCCAGGCGGCTCTCAACGTCCTCGACAACGCCATCAAATACAGCCCGGAGGATTCGCAGATCCGTCTCGTGGCGGGCATGGACGCCGGGCAGGCGATAATCGACGTTATCGACCAAGGGCCGGGCATCGAAGCCGAACACCTGAACCGGATATTCGACCGCTTCTATCGAGTCGACAAGGCACGTTCGCGGCTCACCGGTGGCGCGGGTCTGGGGCTTTCCATCGCCCAGTGGGCGGTCCAGGCATGCGAAGGAACGATTGAAGTGGAAAGTAAGGTCGGAGGCGGAAGCCGCTTCCGCCTGCGCTTGCCCGTGTCGAATAATGAAGGCGACGACGTCCAAAACAATCGAACATGAAAAGGAGAACGCACATGCGCCGTCCGTTACATGCCCCATTCGCCCTGGCAATCATGTTCATGATAGCCGGGGGCGTGTCACCTTCGAGAGGAGAAGAGCCAACCGTCAAGCTCTCCGCCAACCAAGCCGTACGCGCCTACGTCACCAACTTTGGGGGAGACGGCGTGTCGGTCATCGATCCGTCGTCCAAGTCTCTTGTGGCGCACGTGCGGACGGGTACTAAGCCTCACGGTGTCGCCATCGCACCTGATGGCACCGCCGTCTACGTCTCCAACGAAGGGGACGGCACGGTGTCCTTCCTCGATCCTAGAAGAAACGAGGTCGCCACCACCGTCGAGGTCGGGAAAATGCCGAACCAGCTCGAGGTTTCCGCCGATGGACGTCATCTTTTCGTGACGCTGAACGGGCAGGGTGCGCTCGCCGTTCTCGACGTGCAACAAAAGAAGGTTGCCAAGGTTCTTCCCGTCGGCCGAGCACCGCACATCGCGTTACGCAGCCCGGATGGCTCGCACATCTACGTGACCAGCGAAGGAGACATGAAGGTAGTGGTGGTCGACGCCCGGAGTTGGGAGGTGACCGCCGAGGTTCCCTTGCTGGCGTTCCCGCGCGTCCTCGCCGCCACATCCGATGGGCGCAAGCTCTATCAGACCATCCGCTGGCTGAACGGCGCGCTGGTGATCGATTTGGAGAAGAAGGAGGTTGTGGATCGAATTGCCCTCGGAGAGCCCGTGTTCGCGTCCCAAGGGAAAGACGCTCACGGCCTGGGCGTAACCCCCGATGGCTCACGCCTTTGGATCACCACGCAAACCACCAACTCGATCACCGTCATCGACACGGCCACCCACAAGGTCAAAGACCGAATCGAGGTCGGCAAAGACCCGAACTGGATCGGTTTCACTCCTGACGGCCGTCTTGCTGTGATCAGCAATACCGGCTCGAACGACGTCAGCGTCGTGGACGTAGCCAAACGGAAGGTGGTCGGCACCGTCTCCGTGGGACGGTCTCCGAAGCGCCTTGCAGTCGGTGTCGTTGTCGTCGGAGAGGGGCTCGGCCACGCGCTTCCACGGTTGGAGTCATCGCCCGTCGCCGATGCCCCGACCATCGACGGAAGGGCCGACGATGCGGCCTGGCGGGATGCGCGGTCTGTTGAGGTACAGGCGCGCGTCGTCTGGCCGAAGACGGAGAACCGTAGCGTCCCGGTAACCATCAAATCCGTGCGCACGAAGGAGGATATCTGTTTCCTCATCCGCTGGAAGGACGAGACCAGGGACGATAAGGCGCACAAACCCTGGATCTGGAACGCGGAGAAAGAAAGTTACGAAACAGGGCCGGAGCGCGAGGACATGTTCGCTCTTGCCTTCGAGCATACCGGCGTCTTCAGCGGCCACATGCTCTCGGGTGACCCGGCGGTGTGGGACATCTGGCACTGGAAGGCGACGCGGACCAACCCGCAGGGCCAGGCCATGGACAAGACCCACCACTACACGCTGGAGAAGCCCGATGGGAAGGCCAACTCGTACCCGGCCCTGAACGGGAAGACGATCTGGATCGCCCGGCCGGAGGACGCCGGGGATACTGCCGAAAAGAAGCAACCCGCGCCGAAGGAACATCGAGGTGATCGCGTTCCGCAGTACCTTCCGGGGACGCCCAACGGAAGCGCGGCGGATGTGAGCGCTAAAGGGGATTGGGCCGGCGGTTGGTGGACGCTTGAACTCAAACGGAAACTCGATACCGGGCATGCGGACGACACGGCGTTCGATCCGGCGCGGGCCTATCGCATGGCGGTGTCCGTCCACGACCGTACGGGAGACATGGACAAGGCTTCGGGGGTGATCGAACTCGTCTTCGTTCCCGCCTCGTCCGAGCGGCATGGCACCCGTACTCGTAAATGGCCGTTCGACGACGATACCGTCGGTCGGTTGCCGGAAGGCTGGAAAGCGGAAGGCACGAACCAACGCGGGTCCGTGGCGACCTGGATGGTCAGGGCGGACGAGAATGCCGCTTCGAAGCCGAACGTCCTCGCGCTCACGGACACGAAGGAAGGTGCGGGCGGCACCTTCAATCTCTGTTGGAGCGACCGTGTGAAGTTCCAGGACGGCGTGATCGAGGTGAAGATCAAGGCGGGGACGGGCCGCGAAGACCAGGGAGGCGGCCCCATCTGGCGGGTCCAGGATAAGGACAACTACTACGTCGCGCGCTGGAACCCTCTGGAGGGCAACTTCCGCCTTTACTACGTCAAGGACGGCCGCCGCGTCCAGCTCGATAGCGCCGACCTGGATGCCGATCCGGCGAAATGGCACACGATCCGAGTAGAGCAGAAGGGCGACGAGATCAAGTGTTCCCTCGACGGAAAGGAACTCTTGAGGGTCCAGGACAAGACGCTTTCTGAAACAGGAGGCGTGGGCCTCTGGACAAAGGCGGACGCGGCCACCTCTTTCGATGATCTGGCTGTTGATCCCAAGCGTTGATGGGAAAAGAACATAGGAAATCCTTATGACGAGCCATGCCGCAGGCAGGGTGGCCATACTCTGGCCTGGCAATCGGGAAGCGAGGCGAAGCGCAGACTTGGCCGCAAGCCGCTATCGCGGGGTCGCCCAGGCACTCCAAGCGGCAGGTCTTTCGGCCGGACCGGCCGTGTACGCCGATGAGTTCGCCGACGAAGTCCGCGAGCAGCTGGTCAGGGTCGACGGCGTGCTGGTGTGGGTCAATCCCATCGAGGCCGGACGCGACCGCTCGTCCTTGGACGCCATGCTCCGGGTGGTGGCCGCCGCCGGGGTCTTTGTCAGCGCCCACCCGGACGCGATCCTGAAGATGGGCACCAAGGAGGTTCTGTACCGCACACGCGGAATCGGCTGGGGAAGCGACGTCGACCTCTACGCCACCCTGGAGGATCTGAGGATAAGGCTTCCCGTGCGGCTCGCGCGCGGCGCGGCGCGCGTGCTGAAGCAGTATCGCGGTAACGGAGGGAACGGTGTCTGGAGAATCGAACGCGCCGACGACGATGCGGAGGGTGCGAAGGTCCGTCCGGAAGACATGTCCGTACGCGTTCGCCACGCCCTGCGGGGCTGTGTCGAGGAGCGTGTGCGGCTCGGAGAATTCATCGCCCGCTGCGAAGCGTACTTTCATGGAGCCGGACGCATGATCGACCAGGCGTATCAAGGGCGTCTCGCGGAGGGCATGATCCGTTGCTACCTCGTCCACGACAAGGTCGAGGGGTTCGGCTTCCAGGCGATCAACGCCCTTTATCCCGCGCCTCCCGGTTCGCCGCCGGAGGACGCGCCGCCTCCCGGACCGCGCCTGTATTACCCGCCGGACAAGCCAGAGTTCCAGGCGCTCAAGAGGCGACTGGAAGACGAGTGGGTTCCGGCCCTGTTGCGCCAACTCCAACTTGAGGCGCGGACCCTGCCGGTGATCTGGGACGCGGATTTCCTCTACGGGCCCAAGGACGCGTCAGGCCTGGACACGTATGTCCTGTGCGAGATCAACGTCAGTTCGGTTTTCCCATTCCCGGACAGCGCCTTGCCCGCCTTGGCGCAGGCGACTCGTTCCGCCGTGCAGAACTATCGAGCGAGGCCGTCATGAAAGGAACCTTTATGCGCATATCCCTTATCATCGGCGTCATCGCGTGCGCGGCCGTGTTCTGGATCATCTTGCGTTCGCGCTCGGTGGACCCGACCGGTGACGGCAAGGCTCCGCCTGCGGCACAGGACGCGCTCGTCTTCGATTTCGAGAAGGATGAACCCGGCAGGGTACCCGCCGGATTCACTTCGGCGCTGACCGGCGGCGGAGGCCCTGTCCAGTGGCAGGTGCAGCAGGCCGAAGGCGCTCCGTCCGGCGCGAGGGTCGTGGCACAGCTCAGCGACGATTCGACCAATGCTCGATATCCGCACTTGGTCAGGGAAGACTTCATGGCCAGAAACGTCGATCTGTCCGTGCGCTTCAGAACGATCAGCGGTGAAGCCGACGCCTCCGGCGGCTTGGTCTTCCGCTACCGGGACAGGGACAACTACTACGTCGTGCGGGCCAACTCCCTGGAGGGCAACGTGGTCGCCTACAAGACCGAGAACGGCAAGCGCGGCAACATCGGCGTCCGGGGGAAAGGCGACGCCTACGGCGTCAAGACGGAAGTGCCTCATCAAAAGTGGAACACGCTCCGGGTGATCGTGAAGGGCAAACTCATCGAAGTCTTCCTGAACGACCGGGAACTGTTCGAAGTGGAGAACGAAACCTTTCTCGATGCCGGGAGGGTGGGTCTGTGGACGAAAGCGGATGCCGTGACGCAGTTCGACGATCTGCGTGTCAAGTCTCTGGATTAGGTTGTGATATGGATGATGCCGCGCCTCAACAACTTCAGGAAGAATCCACCCCGGTGACCGCTCCGTCCTATTCGCTGGGGCAGATGACACTCTACGCCCTGAAGTTGGGCTCGATCGGTTTCGGTGGCCCCATCGCGCTTGTTGAGTATATGCACCGCGATCTCGTCGAAAACCGAAAATGGATTTCCGAAGCCGAGTACAAGGAAGGTCTGACCCTGGCCCAGTTGGCTCCCGGTCCCCTGGCGGCGCAACTGGCCATCTACCTCGGTTATTGCCACTACGGCGTGCTGGGCGCGACCTTGGTGGGCGTGGCCTTTGCCTTGCCGTCCTTTCTCATGGTCGTGGCGCTGGGTTGGGCGTATCAGCGCTACGGCGGGCTCGCATGGATGCAGGCGGTCTTTTACGGCGTCGGTGCCTGCGTCATCGGAATCATCGCCCGCAGTGCGCAGAAGCTCACGGCCAAGACCGTCCGTGGGGATGCGTTACTGTGGACGATTTTCGGCGTGCTGGGCGTGGTCACGTTCCTGACCGAGCACGAGAGCATCCCTCTGATCCTGACGGCTGGACTTCTCGCTTGGCTCGTCTATGTCGGACAGCGCCGCTGGGAATCGGCGCGAAAGCCCGTTGTGTTGACGGCGTGCGTTTTGTTTTCCGCCGCAGGCGCTCTGGCGTGGTTCCTGTCTCAGCAGGCGTCTTCCCAAAACGTCGTGAGTACCGCCAAGGTAGGACACTCCGTTTTGTGGGATATCGGCATCTTCTTCGGCCAGGCCGGGGCCTTCGTCTTTGGCAGCGGGCTGGCCATCGTTCCCTTCCTGTTCGGCGGCGTGGTCAACGAATACCAGTGGCTGAACGACCAGCAATTTCTCGATGCCGTGGCCGTCGCCATGATCACGCCGGGGCCGGTCGTCATCACCACGGGCTTCATCGGCTATCTCGTCGCAGGATTCCCAGGCGCGTGCGTCGCGGCCTTTGCCACGTTTTTCCCGTGCTACCTGTTCACCGTCGTCCCCGCGCCCTTGATGCGCAAGTACGGCTCGCGCCCCGGCATCGTCGCCCTCGTCGACGGGGTCACGGCCGGAGCCATCGGATCCATCGCCGGGTCGGTTCTGGTGCTCGGGAAACGATCCATCGTCGACGTGCCGACCCTACTGATCGCTGTTGGCGTCTATTTCACCTTGTGGAAAACGAAGAAAGTACCGGAGCCGGTTCTCATTCTCATTGCAGCCGCTCTCGGTCTGTTCTTGTATCGCTTTCGATGATCTCAAGCAGACGGTCATTTTCGATGGAGGAGAAAATGGACTTCTCGTCAACGAAAGATCTTGCACATGACTGAGCGAATGCGGTTCCTGACAAGGCTGATTGGTGCTGTCTTCCTGCTCCTTGGCGCGGTCGTGCTGGTGTGGTTCCTGCGCCGGGACAGTGGCGGCCCGGTCGTCGTGGTTTACACCTCGGTCGATCAAGTCTTCTCCGAGCCTGTCTTGCGGCGCTTCGAGGAGAAGACCGGTGTCCACGTGCGGGCCGTTTACGACACAGAAGAGACCAAGAGTACCGGCGTCTTGAACCGGCTTTTCGTGTTCGGGACCTATCTCGACGAAGTCCTGATGATGCGTAATGCGGCGGGGACCAAATACTACTACCACGCCAACCACCTGTACTCCGTCCATGCGATCACGAACGCCTCGGGGAACATCGTCGAGGCCGTGAAGAGCTACGATGCGTACGGCAAACCGACCATCATCACGGGAGCAGGGACGGACGCGACGTGGTTCACGGGCGATGACGTGGCGGGGAGCGTTTCGGCGATCGGGAATCCGTTCTGGTTCCAAGGGCACCGAGTGGACCCGGAGACAGGGTTGGGGCAGTGGAAGCATCGCTACCTTTCGCATGACCTCGGCCGATTCGTAAGCCGCGATCCACTGGGTGGGTGGACGCATCAGAGTTTATACTCCTATGATGGTATAGACCCATTAGGGCTTGGATTTGGAGATGTATTACTTGGCGCGCTAGAGAAGGCCGCGGACTTAGCAAAACAAGCGATGGAAATGACCCGAGTAGGGACGCAACCTCATATGGTAATATATGAGAGAGTTGTTAGGATGAAATCCGATCCCAGGTCAGTACCAAAGCAATTAGTCGACGAATATGTTGATACGATTTCTGCTCCACCAGCTGCATTATTTCGACTAGAGGCGGCTATTCGTGCGCGATTAAAAAAGAAGGACACCGGACAAGACACTTCGAAGGAAGACGAAGAGCTTGGTGAATCCCTAACCGAAGTCTATGTACCGGCTGCCCTTGGTGGTTTAGCTGCCGGACATATGCCTAAAGGTGGGGGCAAGGGAAAGGGTTCGTCTAGCAACCCTACATCTAAAGGTCCCACTACTCCTGAGCCTGTTTCACCTACGCAGCCTGGGACCAAGGCTCCGCGCGTAGAAGTAATTCCTCCTGAGCCCCCGGTTTTCAAAGTAATTGATGGTGCGCTGGGAAAAGATAAAGCAGTTCATTTAGAAGTAAAAACCCCAGCAGGTACCATTGAGTACATGGGTGCAATGTACATCGATGACTGTTGCCTCGTTCTTGAAGGGGGACATGTGGCGGGTCCTGGTGCAAATATGATTGGCGTGGGAGGAATTCGTGGATTAATTCGCGCGTTGGGTCAATCGTATAATGTAAAATGTGTTCGAGTAAAGGGGCAGCGTGGAGGTCTGGGTGAGGGTGTTCCTCGATACCCAACAGAGTTTGAGGTTCGCGTAGATCCTTAATAATGGGATTGAAACGACTACAAGAGCAGAATCTTATGATTACAGTAGAGGTGTATGACTGTGGACGAAGAGCCCAAACAGTGGAAGCCATTAAGTTCATAAGCAAGATGCAAGGAATAGATAAATTTGATGCGTTGAAGCTGGTCAATCAAGTGTACTATTATTCGCAGCCAATACAGTTTGGATTCCGACTAGAGAACGAAGCATGTGACTTCATGTCTCACTTAGAGTCACTTGGGTTCAGTAGCCGAAGACTGCGTAGCGGTTGACTGCGCGTCCTAAGCAAGCCCTCCTCGCATGGCGAATCAGGGGATTGAAGCGGCTGAAGCGGCCCAGGCCATTGTTAACCCTCCCAAAGAGCCGGAGGCGCGCGAAAAGTGAAATTTCCGAAACAAGCTCGGCTGCACTTCTCGCGCGCGGATGCGTCAAGGATTTTGAATTTCAAAGAACAACGTCCATCTCGCGCGCTACGCGATCAGCCGCACGGTCCGCATGGCGCGAATGTCGAGCTTGATCAGGTTGGGATCGCCGCCGTAATGGGTGCGATGCACGGAGACCGCGGGCGGTACTTCATGCGCCCGGATCGGCCGTCGCGCGACGTATGACTTGGCCAGCCGGTTGACCGCGGCGAACTGCGGCCGGTACAATACGCTCGTGGAACGGACGTACGATTCCGGGAGCCGCTTGACGAGCGAGAAGCTGACCGTGGACAGTGTCGCGTACACGACCACCAGCGCCTATGACGCCGCCGACCGGCGCACGTCCATCACGTACCCGAACGGGAAAGTCGTCGCGCAGACGTTCACGACCCGCGACCAGCTTTCCAACGTGAAGTACGATGGCGTGAACGT
>BTVV01000164.1:0-11773 GCA_045863855.1 Planctomycetota bacterium
AGCGCATTGGCTCCTTTGAATTTCTTCCTTGTCCAGAACTTGCTGGCAGCAATACCAAGCGGAATTCCCTCGGAGGTCAGCACGAGACTGGAGTGCATAAGCACGCCGCATAAGGTACGTAGCCGCGGATGTCCCTCCTTATTCTTGCCTGCGCAGATCGTTTTGGTTTTACCAATCAGTTCAGGGTGCTCCCGCTTGTAGGATACCTCGGTTGTATCGTGCACTACGAAAACAATTCCCGACGTGGCTGCGAAACGTGCGCGCGTGGCCTCAAAATGGCCCGCTAGAATAGAGAATTCATCTACGCGTGGGTTGTCGAAAAATCGGTATGCTGCCTTTGTACCAGCCCAATCCTGACAGGCGAGCGGAATGGGCTTGCCAAGCCCATCGGACAAGCTCTTAACAAGTCCCTGCAGTCGTCTCTTCAATCGAACATCAGGAAGAATGCATTCTTTCAACTCCTTCTCAATCCATGAATCCACGGGCAGACCTCCGCCCCCCATTAGGCAGGGGGCCGCTGCAAGTCCATAGGTGCCCGTGTTTAAATCGTCTCCTTCCGACTTTCTCTTAAGCCGTCAGGCCAATTTGTGGGTAATTGAAAGCCGAAAATGCCCATCTCGCCAAGGTCGATGTCCGTGGCATGCTTTGCGGCGGGAGGTGGCGCATGGCACGGAAAGCAGAGGAGCAGGGCGCGATGGCGGCCCGGCGTATGGCGCGGGAAGAGGGTTGGCGCAAGCATCTCAAGGCGTGGGGCGGTAGCGGGCTGAGCCAGGCAGAGTATTGCCGACGGCATGGGGTGATGGCCGCCGACTTCTCCTGGTGGAAGCGCGAACTGGCTCGGCGGGACCAGGCACGACGGCCCAAGCAGGCAAAGTTCGCCGGATTCGTGCCGGTCCGGCTTCCGGTAGCCCCAATGGGCGCTGGCGTCGTCGTTCGGGGCCAGCCCGAGGGCGACTGCGAGGTACTGCTGCGAAACGGCCGATGTCTTCGTATCGGCGGCGGCGTTTCGATTCAGCGGGTGGTGGAGTTGGCGGTAGCGCTGGAGAGCGGCCTTCCGTGCTGATGCTCTCTCCGGCGGTGAAGATCTTTCTTTGCGCGCAGCCCACTGACATGCGGCGCAGTTTCGACAAGTTGGCCGAGATGACGCGCTCGGTGCTGCTGCAAGACCCTCTGAGCGGCCATCTTTTCGTCTTTTTCAACAGGCCCCGCGACCGCGTGAAGATTCTGTTCTGGGATCGCAGCGGTTTCGTTCTGCATTACAAGCGTTTGGAGGAAGGGTATTTTCGCCCTCTGTCGAAACGGGAACTCAGCGCGGCCGAGCTGACCCTGATCCTGGAGGGCATCGAGCTGGCAGACGCCAAGCGGCAGAAGCGGTTCATGCTTGCCGGCTCCTCGTCTTGATGTTTCTCTTGCAGGAAAATGGAATGTCGTACGTCTTCCAATTCAATGAACCCCACCGAACTGCCCGACGATATCGACGCGCTGAAGGCGCTGGTCGTGAAAGAGCACGGGCAATTCGTTCAAGAGCATGAACGCGCCGAGCAGGAGCACCACCGCGCCGAACTGTTCAAGTATCGCTGGGAGAAGATGGTTCGGCGCTATTTTGGAGCCTCTTCCGAAAAGACCCACGAACCCTCCGGCCAGCAACTGCTCTTCCCCCTGCCGCAACCTGAACCGCAGGCGGCGCCGCCGGAAGCCCAGGCGCAGGACCAGCAGGAAACCAAGCGTCACGGCGGCGGACGCCGGAAACTGCCGCCGGATTTGGTCAGGCAGCGCATCGAGTACACGGTGCCCGAGAACGAGCGGCGTTGCCCATGCTGCGGCGAGGTCATGCAGCCGTTTGGCGAGGAAGTCAGCGAGCAACTGGAGTTCTGCCCCGCGAGCCTGTTCGTCATCGAGCACACGAAGATCAAGTACGCCTGCGCCGAAAAGTGCGCCGAGAAGCCCCTCACCGCGCCCGGCCCGGAGAATGTGGTCGACAAAGGCCTGGCCGGCCCGGGCTTGCTGGCGTGGAACGTGGTCTCGAAGTTCGGCGACCACCAGCCCAACTACCGGCAGGAAAGCATCTTCGAGCGGCACGGGCTGGAGATTGCGCGTTCGACGCAGTGCGGCTGGCAGGCGACGGTTGCCGACCTGCTCAAGCCGCTCTACCAACGCATGATCGATCTGACGTTGCGTTCGGGCAAGCTGCACACCGACGATACGCCGGTGCGCGTGCTGGCGCCCGGGCGCGGGAAGACTCGGCAAGCCCGGTTCTGGGTCTACTGCGGCGACGAAACGCATCCGTTTACGGTCTTCGATTACACGCCCAGCCGCAGCCGCGATGGGCCGGAGAAGTTCCTGAAAGGCTTCGAGGGGTATCTGCAGGCGGACGCGTATACCGGTTACAATCGCATCCTGGCGGGCTCGCGCATCCAGGAGGTCGCGTGCATGGCGCATGCGCGCAGATACTTCTTTGACGCGCAGGACACCGATGCGCGGGCCGGCCAGATGCTGGAACTGGTCCGGGAGCTTTATCGCATGGAGCATGTGGCCCGGCCGATGATAGAAGATGCCCGGAAACAGCCGTGGGGCATGCGCGCAGCCGCGCTGGCGTCGGCCTACGCGTTGCGATTGCAGTTGCGCCAAACCTATTCCGTGCCGGTGTTGGCGCGCATGAAAGCCTGGATGGACGCTCGTGCGCTGGACACGCTGCCCAAGAGCCCCTTGGGCGAGGCGCTGACGTACGCCCTGAACCAGTGGGAGGCGCTCCAGCGATTCACGGAAGACGGCGCCTTGGAGATCGACAACAACATCGCCGAGAACGCATTGCGCCCAATCGCCCTCGGCAGGAAGAACTACCTGTTCATGGGCAGCGACGAAGGCGGACGCCGGGCGGCCATCCTTTACTCGCTGGTCCGAAGCTGCGAGCGCCACGGCCTCAACGCCTGGGACTACCTCCGCGACGTCCTGACCCGCATCAGCTCGCACCCCGCCAGTCAGATCGACGAACTTCTGCCGCACCTCTGGAAACCAGCTACACAGCCCTCAGCCGCGCCCCAATAACGCCCAGACGCCGATTCTCGAACGCTTACGATGTTTCCTGGAGCTTCGCTTTTGGCCCATCCCCTACCCTCACGGCCATGGAACAGGTATTGTGGTTACAGCATCTCTACTTTCAAGGCTACGATTACTTTGTTCTACTCGATTTGCGTTCTGGATACGGGCGCAACGGCTCCTAGGTCCAATCTGGCGGAATACACGAGGAATCAGTCGAGCTCCTAAATTAACAGCCCGAGCATTAGTGTCGCACCTACGCTGGCAATCACCAGTTGGAAAGCGGCATCAGAACGGTTTTCGGACCGCTCTAGCATGGGATGAAACCAAACAGGCGTACACTTATACAAGAAGAGGTCCATACGATCCGGTCCGACGCCTGGACGCCATACATCTTTCAGCAAATGAACGACGATACCCAAGATCGCCATCCCGCAGGCCTGCAATAGCACGGCACTGCTGGCCAGGAAAATGACTTCTTGGGCGCTAAGTCCACGAGGAATCATTACACGCTCCTCCTATTGGCACGGACCTATAGAATCGAGGACTGACCATCGACCCGAGCAGCCTGTGGGGGCATCTCGGATCCCCGTTCCCGTAAGGTTACTTCGCCTACCTGGCGCTGAGGCCAAGGAACGCATGAACGAAGCAGGCGAAATCGCCAAGGTCCTTCCGGTCTTGGCCCAACTTCTCTCGCCACTCGGTATCCCAGCCTGCCTTGCTCATATACTGGCTCAACGCATTGCAGTATGAAATGAAAGCGTCGTGAGCCGCGGTGCGTGACTCGTTTCGATCGGCTCGATCGGAAATGCTTAGCAGAGCCCATTCGGCTCTAATATGCGCATACCGAATAGCGGCGCCATAAAAGTTGCGGCGCAGTGCTGAGAACTCTGGATGTTGGCGGCCTGCCGCTTCGATCGTTCTGAATGCCTCTCCCGCTTCCAAACTGGTCATGCGCTCTCCTTCTCGGTCAGAAATTCACGCTCCAGTACATAGAAATTGCCGGTCACAATCCGATACAAGTTTCCCTCATCTAATCGGGTGGAAGGACAAAACGACCAGCATTGGAACTTCCTCTATGGTACGCACTTACCTGCAAATGGCGCGTCGGCAAGAAATGGATTGGGCCCGTGTACTATGGCTGCGCAAAAGTTCTACCGATCCATGAGCCCAAGCCAGGAATTGCTCAATGGAGGGCCCTAAGGTCGTGATTTCCAAGCCTTCGGCTAGCCCTATTAGGTAACCTTGTTCCTGCGGCACTAAAAATACTCTTTGATTTTTATAGCGGCATCTTGCTTATGCTTTTCTTTAATGTGGCTGGCTACGATCGCAAGCGTGGCACATAGGACGCCTAAATCGTCCGTATAGCCGAAACCGGGAATTACGTCTGCTATAATGTCTACAGGGAATATGAAATATCCCAAGGAACCTATAATCAAGCTACTTGCCCATGCTGGGGTGTCTGAATCCATGAGTACGTAATATAGAATTAGTGCCGTTTCAAGAACTTGACGGCCGGCCTGCATGGCGTACGCCGACACTTTGGCCCAAAAATCGTCTTTAGTGTAATGTTTTGCATATTGATTTTGAAACTCCTCCACCTCGCAGGCGTTTTTCTCAGGATCCCAAGTGATGGTTCCCCCCTGAAAATTGCTCCTTCGCCCCTTACCTTGAGCCACTCCCTCCTCGTCAGATATTGGATAGCCAAGATTACCTTTCTCCCAACCGCGTTCACCCCACTTGTCTCGAATGGCTCCATGTACCTCATAGGCTCCGGCATTTTCATGCCAATAGATATGACCATGTTGAAATTCGCGGTACCGCCCGACTCCATCAGGACAGGACTTTTCTTCGGCGACTGCATCCCCGAGAAAGCCACTCTTGCCCCCAAGAGATTCCCACTTCTTGGTAATTTCGCTCATGGGTATGTCCCTCTCCAAGGCTTTCCCGCAAATGTTCCAAACAGAAGTTCAACACTCAGGTATGGGCAACTACTTGAGGTAAACCTGTCTGTCCCGTTGCCGGCTTTGTTGATTTTGGGGCGGCAATCCGCCTCCGTACTTCAATACTCCGTTGCTTGCTTCGAGTTCCGCAGCCGTTCGATTTCGTTGCGCATCTTCTCCATCTCGACCTGCTGCTGCTCCAGCAATTTCAACATGCGAGCCTGCTGATGAACGAGCGCGGCTTGTTCCGCCATCGACTGCTCGGCCTGTACCTGACCAAGCCCCCTGTTCGCCGGCAGGGGCGAGTAAGCGAGCCCAGGGCTCGCTACCGCGCCAGGCACCCCGCGTGCCGCCCGCTCTTCGTTCGCCCAGAAGGCGCCGACGGAACCGGGTTCGTAATTCTCGCTCTCGAACGTGCGGTACGGCATGCCTAGTCCGTTCGTCTGGGCGGTGCTGTTGCCGTAGCCACCCGTACGAAAGTAAAAGAAGCCCACGGCGAGCAGGATCCACCATCCCCAACCCCAGCCGCCTTTGGTTTCTTCGGGTTCCTCGATCTCCTCGTCGTCCCCCTCTTGCCTCATGGCAATTCTCCTTCCCCGAGGGGTAACACCTCACGACGCCTACGCACCATGTGGTGTATACCTGGGGCTTTGATAAATACAATAGTGTTGTTCACTTACTTGTATCGTGTGTGTGCACCTGTTCCTGCTCGATTCGATCCCAATCGAGAGGGGGTGCCATGCCGAAAATGGCGAAAGCACGGCGGCGGAAGAAGACCTCGCTGTCGCGTGCCGAGGTCGTAAAACACTTTGGCCGGCGGGTTCGGGAACTCCGTACCGGCCAGGGTATGAAACAGGCCGACCTGGCACGCCGGGCCGCGTTCAGTCTCAGCTACATTACCCGCCTAGAGAGCGGCGATGCCGAGCCCGGCCTCGAATTGGTCGTTCGGATCGCCCATGCGTTGGGCGTAGCGGTACATGACCTCATTCTGGAAACGCCGAGCGATCCGTGGCCGTCGATGGAGGCGCAGGCACGGCGGCGCCTAAACGCGATTTTAGAACGCCACGACCGCGAAGCGCTTGCCGCGGTACTGCCTGTACTCGCTCTTGCGGAAGAGGCTTCGTCCCGGCGCAGGAAATAGGCCGCATGGTCAGAACGCTATGCCTTCCCCGCCAGTAGACTCCTCTCAATGGCAGACATCACCGGCTTCGAGCGATCTTGCAGTTCCAGAGTTAAATGCCGGCCGTTGACTACCAACAAGAAGCGGCTGGCCACCTTGCCGTCACGATCCTTGACCGTCAGCATCGCGCACGGCGCGGACTCACGGCCATTGCCGTAAAATACCGGCGTTAGACCGATCATGCCTTCGCGAACCACGGGTTGATCCACGTCATCCGTCAGAGCTATTTCCAGGGTTGGCATCGGGACCTCCTCGCAATGGGGTTAGCACTCCCGATCCAATTATCCCAGGAGCCCACAAGAAAAATAGAGGGAATCCATTTCGTTTCAGGCCCGGGCGTCGCCGACATCTCTCGCAATCCGGCAAGGGGGATGGGTCGAGCCAAATGACATGCCCGCAGACGTTCAAATCGCGGAGTTATTGGAACATGCCCCGCCAAAGTCGGCCGGGGAGCGCGACGGCAGCTTCCCCGGTCATGAACCGTTCTAGCCAGCACGCCAATGGGCGCTGTGCGATGTTTGGCCGGAAGGCTTCCGCGCTCTCCGGTCAATCTCTTTGAGATCCTGTCCGTGGTAAGAACTTGGTCGGCGAATTGGCCGGAATCTTGGCGGGTGACCGGCCAATTCACCTGGCTCAGTCGGTTAAAGGATGCGCTACACATAAGCAGGGTTATCGGACTTCGAGCGATGGAACTGGCCTGTAACCCCAGAGGGGCCTGTACCGTGAAACAAGCCCTCGCCCTGCCGCTTGCACCATGTGCCTGGCGGGTTATAACCCGTCCAACTTTGGGCGGGATTCACATAGCGATTCCAGTTTCGGGCGGCTGCGTTGCCGAAGTCCAGGCTGGCCGAGAATACCTCGCCCAAGGCCTTGGCCGGCATCTATTGAACTTGCGGGGCGGGCATGGCGAAGCTGGAAGAACTCCTACCGAATGCCGCTGTGAAGGGCATCCTGCCAAACGCCCAGGTAACCGTGGTCAACGTCCAGTGGCATGGGTCGGAAGCCATCGAGCTGACCTACAAGGACCCCACCGGGCGCGTGGATCAGCGCCTGCTGTACCGTCACGACGAACCCGAACTTGAAGTCGTCGAAGTTGGGCGGCCATGGAGCTTCGACGGGGACGGCGCGCTGTTCCGTCTTGTTTCCGAAGCCCATCGTATCAGGCTCGCCCATCTCTTCGATCCCGTGCTCGCCGTACACACCTCGCTCGTGGATCCGCTCCCGCACCAAATCACGGCCGTCTACGAAGCCATGCTCCCGCGCCAGCCCCTGCGCTTCCTGCTCGCCGACGATCCCGGCGCGGGTAAGACCATCATGGCCGGACTCTTCATTAAGGAGTTGATCGTCCGCGGCGACCTCCACCGCTGCCTGATCGTCTGCCCCGGCAGCCTGGCCGAGCAGTGGCAAGACGAGTTGTACCGGCGCTTCCACCTGCCCTTCGATATTCTCACCAACGACAAGCTCGAAGCCGCGCGCACTGGGAACTGGTTCATGGAGAACAACCTCGTTATCGCGCGGCTGGACAAGCTCTCCCGCAACGAGGATGTGCAGGACAAGCTCAAGGCTCCCGACTGCCGCTGGGACCTGGTGGTCTGCGACGAAGCCCACAAGCTCAGCGCCACGTTCTTCGGCGGCGAAGTGAAGTACACGAAGCGCTACCGGATCGGACAGCTACTCTCCACGATCACCCGCCACTTCCTGCTGATGACGGCCACGCCACACAACGGGAAGGAAGCGGACTTTCAGCTCTTCATGGCTCTGCTGGACGGCGACCGCTTCGAGGGTAAGTTCCGGGACGGCGCGCACACCGCCGACGTGTCAGACCTGATGCGCCGCATGGTCAAGGAAAAGCTGCTCAAATTCGACGGCCGGCCGCTCTTCCCGGAACGCATCGCCAAGACCGTGCCCTACAAGCTGACCGACGCCGAGGCGCGCCTGTACAAGCAGGTGACCGATTACGTCCGCGAGGAGTTCAACCGCGCCGAAGCGCTCATGAACGACAAGCGGGCCGGCACGGTGGGCTTCGCGCTCACGATCTTGCAGCGCCGGTTGGCGTCTTCGCCTGAAGCCATCTTCCAATCGCTCCGCCGCCGCAAGGAACGCCTGGAGAGCCGCCAGCGCGAACTTCAAATCCTGCAGCGCGGGGCCATCGCGGACGCCATTGCCTCCGACGTACCCGCCATGGATGCCGAAGACCTGGAAGATTTAGAGGACGCGCCGGGCGAGGAACTGGAGCAGGCCGAAGAGCAGATCGTGGACCAGGCCACTGCGGCGCGGACCATTGACGAATTGAAGGCCGAGATCGTCACGCTCAAGAAGCTGGAAAACCTAGCCAACGAGGTCCGGCGCGGCGGCGAGGACAAGAAGTGGGCCGAACTGACCACGCTCCTGACGGAGATCTTCACGCCCGCTGCCATCGCGAATCGAGCCGCAGAAGATACGCCCGCCTACGGCAAGGACGCGCCACCCAAGCCGAAGCCGTCGCCAGGCCAGAAGCTGGTACTCTTCACCGAACACCGCGACACCATGACCTACCTGAAGGACAAGATCTCCACGCTCCTGGGCAAACCCGACGCCGTGGTCACGATCCACGGCGGGATGGGGCGTGAGGACCGCCGAAAGGCGCAAGAAGCCTTCCGCCACGATCCCGAGGTTAAGGTGCTGCTGGCCACCGATGCCGCCGGCGAAGGTATCAACCTCCAGCGCGCCCACCTGATGGTCAACTACGACCTGCCCTGGAACCCGAACCGGTTGGAGCAGCGCTTCGGGCGCATCCACCGCATCGGCCAGACCGAAGTTTGCCACCTCTGGAACCTGATCGCCGACGAGACGCGGGAAGGCGACGTGTACCGGACACTGCTGGAGAAGCTCGAAGAGGCCCGCAAGGCCTTGGGAGGGCAGGTTTTCGACGTGCTGGGCAAGCTCCAGTTCCAGGGCAAGCCCCTGCGCGAACTTCTGATGGAAGCCGTCCGCTACGGGGAGAAGCCGGAAGTAAGGGCGCGGCTGAACCAGGTCATCACCGGAGCGTTCGACCAGAATCAGATTCAGGACCTGCTGGAAGAGCGGGCGCTCGCCACCGACACTATGGACGCGAGCCGCGTCCGGCGGGTCCGGGAAGATATGGAACGCGCCGAAGCCCGGCGGCTCCAACCTCACTACATCGAATCCTTCTTCCTGGAGGCATTTCAACGCCTGGGCGGGACGGTCAAGCAGCGCGAGCCACGCCGCTACGAAATCACCCACGTGCCCGCGCCGATCCGCAATCTCGACCGGCTGATCGGCGTGGGCGAGGCCGTCCTGCCGCGCTACGAGCGCGTCGCCTTTGAGAAGGACCTGATCGCGCCGCAGGGCCAGCCTCTGGCAGCCTTTGTCTGTCCGGGCCACCCGCTCCTGGACGCCACGCTCGACCTGACCACGGAACGCCACCGCGACCTACTCCGGCGCGGCTCGGTCCTGGTGGACGAACGCGATCCGGGCACGAAACCGCGCATGCTCTTTTACCTGGAGCACGCCATCCAGGACGCCAGCGTGACGCGCAGCGGCGAGCGCCGCACGATCTCCCGCCGCATGCTGTACGTGGAACTCGATGAAGCCGGGAACGCGCGGCACCTGCATTACGCACCGTACCTGGACTACAGGCCCTTAATGGAAGCCGAGCCGGGCGTGGACGCCCTGCTGGCTCTGCCCGAGTGCGCCTGGATCACCCGCGACTTGGAGAAGAAGGCGCAGGCTCACGCCATCGGCAACGTGGTTCCGGAGCACCTGAAGGAGGTCAAAGGCCGCAGGGTGGAATGGATCGCCAAGACCAAGGCGGCGGTGCAGGAACGGCTGACCAAGGAAATCAACCACTGGGACCACCGCGCCGAAGTCCTGAAGGCTCAGGAGCAGGCCGGGAAGCCCAACGCCAAGCTCAACAGCCAGGAAGCCCGGCGCCGCGCCAACGAATTATCGGGCCGGCTGCACAAGCGCCTGGAGCAGCTTGGTCTGGAAGGCCAGATTTCCGCGCAGCCGCCGGTGGTCCTGGGCGGGCTGATCGTGGTGCCGATGGGGATGCTGGCGAAGATTGCGGGCGGTCCGGCCCCTGTGTCCCTGAACCCGGTGGATACACAGGCTTCCGCCGCGCGCGCGCGGGCCATCGTAATTGAGGTCGAGCGCGGTCTCGGCTTCGATCCCACCGACCGCGAGTTGGAGAAGCTCGGCTACGATGTCGAAAGCCGCGTGCCGGGCACCGGGGAGTTGCGCTTCATCGAGGTGAAGGGACGCGTCGCCGGTGCTGCCACCATCACCGTCACAAAGAATGAAATCCTCTACTCACTGAATATGCCAGAGAGCTTCATCCTGGCAATCGTGGAATTCCTTGATGGGGATAGGCACCGTGTTCATTACGTGCGTCAGCCGTTCAGACGCGAGCCGGACTTCGGCGTAACCAGCGTGAACTACGACCTGGACGAGCTGATCGGGCGCGCGGAGTCGCCGCGATGATCGAAAGCCCTCCATTCTTCGAGAGCATTCGGAAGAAAGCCTCCGCAAGGTGGGATCAGCTTGAAAGCGACCCCGATCTCGCTGGCCCTTGGCACCAGCTCTTCAAACAAGTTCAGAGCCCGCGCCACGTTCTTTCCGAGTTGCTTCAGAACGCTGATGACGCCGGTGCCCGCGAGGCCGCTGTACGGATCAAGGACGGCGCGTTTGTCTTCGAGCA
This sequence comes from Planctomycetota bacterium, assembly GCA_045863855.1. Taxonomy (GTDB): domain Bacteria; phylum Planctomycetota; class SZUA-567; order H5-PLA8; family H5-PLA8; genus H5-PLA8. The sequence continues at coordinate 10,859 of BTVV01000164.1, forward strand.
CGACGGAGAGGACTTCAGCGAGGATCACTTTTCATCGCTGTGCCGATTTGGCTATTCCAACAAGCGCGATCTACACACGATCGGATTCCGGGGTATTGGCTTCAAAAGCACTTTCAGTCTAGGCGATTGCGTCGAGGTATACACGCCGTCTCTCTCTGTTTGCTTTGATCACCGTAGATTCACTGAGCCTCGCTGGTCGAAAAATGGAGACCGTTCGGACGGCAAGACTCGCATCCGCGTCGCTATCAAAGACGAGCATCGCCGACGAGAAGTAGAAAAAAACCTTGAAGAGTGGCAAAGGAGCCCGCTATCACTCCTCTTCTTCAAGCGAATTCGCCGAATGCGCGTGGGGGACGTAGAAGTTCATTGGAGGGCAATCGACGTTGGCCCCGTGCGCGATAGCGAATGGATAAAGCTCGGCGATGATAACAGCCCGGCCTTCCTTCTGATCCGCTCGAAGGCCGAACCTTTTCCAGAAGAGTCACAGGCCGAAATCCGACAGGAGCGAATGGTTTCTGACGAGGCAGGAGCAGACTTCCCACCTTGCAAGGTTGAAATTGTATTGGGCGTAAAGGGCCGCCTTCACGTCGTCCTCCCAACAGGCGTAGAAACAGCCCTCCCCTTCGCATGCAACGCGCCTTTCATCCAGGACCCTTCCCGGATGAAGATCAAAGATGTAGAGATCTCCCCGACAAACCGATGGTTACTCCAACGCGCGGGAAATCTTGCGGCCACGTCGATGCTGGCGTGGTTGAGCCTTCCTGGCATGCCCGACACCGAGCGTGCAAACGCCTATGGACTTTTCCCCGACATGAATCGAGAGGACAACTCGCTCGAAAGCGCCTGCGGTACCATCGTCGAAGAGTCGTTCGCTGCGTCCATTGGCGGCCAGCGCTTCATTCTCACAGACGATGG
>BTVV01000165.1:0-11771 GCA_045863855.1 Planctomycetota bacterium
TGTAGTAATAGAGGCTGATCACGCTATTCAGGCCCATCACGACCACCAGCAGCCAGTTCCCGGCGGATGCCAGTTCGAGCATGATCAGGTATTTGCCGATGAAACCCGCCAGCGGCGGCATGCCCGTGAGGCTGAACAGGAAGATCACCAGCGCCGTGCCCAGCAACGGTTCGCGCCGGATCGTTCCGCGCAGCTTATCGAGATCGCAGCTTCCGCGTATGTTCTCCAGCGCGACCAGCACCAGGAAGGCGCCGAGGTTCATCAGCAGGTACACGACAAGGTAAAAGAGAACCGCCGCCGCTCCGTTGGCATTGGAAAGCGCAGCCAGCCCGGCCAGCATGTACCCGGCGTGCGCGATGGAACTGTACGCCAGCATGCGCTTGGCGTTGCTTTGGCCCAGCGCCGCTAGGTTCCCGATCGTCATCGTAAGGATTGCCACCACGGCGAGAATCTTCTCGGCGGTCAGGAAATTGAAGCCTTGGTCATCGATGTCACCGATGGGGAAGAAGGCGGCGATCACTCGCACCAGCACCGCGAATCCGGCGGCCTTGGGAACCACGCTGAAGAATCCGGTGGCCGTGGTCGGCGCGCCTTCGTAGACGTCGGGCGCCCAATAGTGGAAAGGCACCGCGGCGATCTTGTAGAGCAGCCCCGCGAAGACCATGGCCAGCACCGCCGCCAACGCGCCGCGCGTGTGCGGAGCGTGACCGGCTTCCAGGCCGCGGAATTGCGCAGCGACCTCGTCGAGATTCAGCGTGCCCGTCAGCCCGTACAGGTACGAAATGCCGAAGATCATGATCCCGCTGGCCATCGCGCCGTACATGACGTATTTCAGGCCCGCCTCGCTCGACTTGCGGTCGCAGCGCAGGAAGCCCGCCATTGCGTAGCTTACGATCGAGAGCGATTCCAACGAAAGGTACAGCATCAGCAGATTGGTCGAGCTGGCCAGAAACATCCCGCCCAGGCACGTCGCCGCCAGGAGCAGGATGAACTCCCCGCGACCGTTGGACTCGAGTTCCTTGGCGTTCAGCGCGATCAGCACTGTGACGATGGTGCCCAGCAGCAGCACGAATTTTACGAAGGTGCCGAACGAGTCGCGTACGACCATCTTGCTGTAAATGAAGTCTTGGCTGGTCATGTCGGTGTTGCGAGTAACGGTAACGGTCGCGCCGTCTCGGCCCGTCGAATAAACCGTAACCGCCTGATCCAGGCTGCCGACGTACGCCTTCATGTCGTTTACATTGACCCACAGCGCAAGAAGCAGGCCGATCAGCAGCACATACGTGCCCGTCTTGCGGCGTTCGGCATTCTCGGCATCCCTGGCAGGGAGCGCCAATTCCACCACGAGCCCGAAAATGAAGGCGAGCGCCACCATCACCTCGGGCAGGATCAGGCCGAGGTCGGTGGCATTGCGGGAGAGCAGTTCGGCGAAGCCTTGGGGCATGGGGCGGCTCTTTACCTCTTCTCGCGCTCAACGGCGGCGGTGCGCAACACGGCATCTTCTACTTCCCGCCATGCGCGCAAATCACCGGTCTCTTCGGCCCGCGGCGCCAACGCCGGCTCCAGCCGGGCTTCGTCACCTTGCGGCGCGGCTCCGGTCCTGGGAGCGCTCGGCGCAGCACCGTGCGCGGCCACGCCTTCCGTCGCGTCCGGCTCCCCGTCACTGGCCACCGACCGCAGTTCGGCGCTCGCGATACCACGGCTGGCCATGATGTGCTGGCCCAGCTTCGGCACCGTCTGCGACGTGAGGTCCAGCAACGGCTGCGGATACACTCCGAAAGCGATGACCATCACCGCCAGCGGCACGAGCGTGAACAACTCGCGCCCGTTCATATCCGCGTAGTCCTTGTACTTCTCGTTCAGCGGTCCAAAGAAGACGCGCTGCATCATCCAGAGCAGGTAAGCGGCCGTAAGCACCACGCCCAGCACCGCGAGGATCGTAAGGCTCTGGAAGCTTAACGACGGGCTGCTCCAGCGGCCCATGTCCGAACGGAACGCGCCGAGGAAGACGAGCACTTCGCTAATGAAGCCGCTTAAGCCCGGCAGCCCCATGCTGGCGAAGAGCGCCAAGGTCATGAAGCCCGCGTAGACCGGCAGTCGCTGAGCCAACCCGCCGAACTTGTTGATGTCGCGGTGGTGCGCGCGGTCGTAGATCACGCCGACAAGCAGGAACATCATACTCGTCGAGGTGCCGTGGTTGAACATCTGCAGGATCGAACCGGTCATGCCCCACTGCGTCAGCGCGGCCATTCCGAGCATGCAGAAGCCCATGTGGCTGACGGAGCTGTAGGCGACAAGCTTCTTCATGTCGTCCTGCGCCATCGCGCAGCACGCGCCGTACAAAATGTTGATCACGCCCAATACCGCGAAGGGCACCGCGTAATTGACGGCTTCGGTCGGGAAGATCGAGTAGCTGATCCGGAAGAAGCCGTAGACGCCCATCTTGAGCAGAATCCCGGCCAGGATCACCGAGATCGCCGTCGGCGCTTCCACGTGCGCCCAAGGCAGCCACGTATGGAACGGGAAGACCGGCACCTTGATCGCGAACGCCACGAAGAGGAACAGGAACATCACCGCGCTGAAACTCATCGGCGGCAGGAAACGGAAGAGCTGGAAATCGCCCAGGAAGAGCGGCCAGCGATGCTTCAGTTCGCTGAGGTCGAAGGTCCGGCCGAGGTTAATATCGGCGAGAATCTCGGCGCGCGTGCGTTCGTAGGCCAACCAGTCTGCGTTGCTGGGATTGATCAGCCCGGGTAATCCTTTCAGGTTGCTGTCCACCTGATTGGCCAGCGCGAACATATCGTCGGAATGCGGCGTCCAGTCGATCCCGTTTCGCGTCAGCGCCCGGCGCGTCTCCGCAGCCGTCGCGCCGCCCAGCGGGGCCACGCGCTGCAAGTCCCGGTACGCATTCACCCGCGTCTCGACCTGCCGCGCCTTTATGTCGTTGAGCCGCTGGTACATCGCCGCAAGGTAGCCGTTCGCGTCGGAGATTTCCTTGGGATCGACCTTTGCGCCTTCCTTGTCTTGCCGCACCAGGCTTGCAATTTCCTGCGTCTTACGGTCGATGTGACCTTCGAGGTACTTCCCGTCGGACCAATACCAGCTCGCCAGCAGCACCACCAGCATCAGCACCGAGCCGGCCATCGTATACAGGAAGAATTTGATCGCCGCGTACACGCGCTTGGGGCCGCCCCAGACGCCGATCAGGAAGTACATCGGCAGGAGCATCAGTTCCCAGAAAACGTAGAAGAGGAAGAAGTCGAGCGAGACGAAGACGCCGTTCATGCCCGTCAGGAGCAGCAGGATCAGCGCGAAGTAACCCTTCACCTGCTTTTCGATGCCCCAACTCGCCACGACCGCGATGAATCCGACAATGCCCGAGAGGATGATCATCGGCACCGAAAGCCCGTCGATACCCATGCGGTACCAGACATTCAGCCCGTCGATCCACTTATGCGATTCGTAATAGGTGATGTTGCCGGTGTCGCGGTACGCGAAGAAGACGTAAACGCCCAGCAGCATCGGGATCGCAGCGGCCGCCGAGGCCACGGTCTTGATGATGTCCGCGCGGCGCGACGGGATCAGCAGCACCACCACCGTCCCCAAAGCGGGTGCGAAGGTGAACAGCGAAAGCAGCGGCCAGTCCATCAACTCGTACATGTCGTGACTCCACGAGAAGCTCCGGACGCCCCATGCGGGGCTCCGGCGACTACACCATCATCAGCACCAACAGCACCACCGCCACGGCGCCGAACGTCAGGCACACATAGTACTGAATCCGTCCGGCCTGCAGCGTCCGCGCCACCGTGCCCAGCATCCACGTCGCCACGCCGAACGCATCCACGCACTTGTCCACGAACCACGTGTCGATCGCGCTGGATACCCGCGCGATCGAACGCACGAAGTACGCCCACCCGTCCACCAGGATCTGGTCGATCACGCCAAAATCGAAGACGTAGAACATCCGGTTCAGCGATTTTGCGAAGGGCACGATCCCGTCCTGGTACAACCGGTCGAAGAACCAAAGCTGCGCGCAGAGCTGCCACGCCAATCCCAAGGTGGCCGGATTCCGCTCGAGCAGCCGGTCCACGTCGATCTTCTTCGAACCGTACATCAGCCAAGCCAGCAGCGCGCCCAGCACCATGCCCAACACGGACAAGCCCGTCGCCCAAACGTGCGCGACCCCGTGCAATTTGTAGTGCTCGGCCCCATGCCCGCTTTCCACTATGTGCCGCAGTTCTTCCCCACGCACAGGGGACGTCATCGTGGCATTCAGCCAGCCTTGCGCTTTTTGAATCAACTCGCCCTGCTTATCCACGTACGGTGCCTCCAGCTTCGGCGTGCCGAAGGCAATCAGGTCCCCGCCGATCAGATGGCTGCTCCACCAGAAACCCAGGCAGCCCACCGCGAGAATCAGGAGCGGAACGGTCGCGATCGGCGGCGATTCGTGGCAGTGCTCGTAGACGTGCTTGTCGCGCGGCTCGCCGAAGAACGACCAGAAGAGCATCCGGCACATGTAGAACGTGGTCAGCGCCGCAGTGAGCTGGCCAAGCACGTACGGCGCCCAGTGCAGCCGCCCTTCGCCCAGCGCCTTCTCGAGCGACGCGGCGAGAATCATGTCCTTGCTGAAGAAGCCGCTGAACCCTGGGAAGCCGATGATTGCCAGCACACCCGCGCAAGTGGCGATAAAGGTGAGCGGCATCTTCTTGCGCAGCCCGCCCATGCGGTTCATGTCTTGCAGGTGGTGGCAGGCGTGGATCACGCTGCCGGCGCACAGGAAGAGCATGCACTTGAAGACCGCGTGCGTGTACAGGTGCGCGACGCCCGAGGTGTAATTCCCCGAGCCCAGCCCGATCATCATGTAGCCCAACTGCGAAATAGTGCTGTAGGCCAGGACGGCCTTGATATCCCACTGCACCATCGCCATCGTCGCGGCCAGAAAGGCGGTGATCCCGCCGATCATGGCGACGAAGAAGAGCGAACCCTCGGTGAGCAGCGGATGGATGCGCGCGGTCATGTACACGCCTGCGGCCACCATCGTCGCGGCGTGGATGATCGAACTGCCCGTCGTCGGGCCCTGCATCGCGTCGGGCAGCCACGAATGCAGCGGGAACTGCGCGCTCTTGCCGATCGCGCCCATGAACGTGAGGATCCCGGCCAGCGTCAGGAGTTCCACCCCCGTAAACGCGCAGCCGAAGAGTTTGATCGTGACTTGGTCGAAGGCCCCGGCCGACTTGGCGGCGTACAGCGTGCCGAAATCCAGGGGCGAATTCGCGTAGCCGTTGGCCTGGTTGGCCACGCACAGCATCGTGGTCAGGAAAAGCATGATCCCGGCCATGAACCCGAAGTCGCCGATGCGGTTCATGACGAAGGCTTTTTTCTGCGCGTGCGCCGGCGACAAATAGCGTTCGTCGATGCCCGTCGCGTAAGGCGCTTTCAACTCCTGGTAATGGTGATCCTTGGAAACCGTGGGCTTGTAGAACCAGAACCCGATCAGGAAGTAACTGCCCAAGCCGACGAGCTCCCAGAAGACGAAGGTCATCAGCAGGTTGCTGCTGAAGACGATGCCCAGCATGGCGAAGCAGAAAAAGCCCATGAAAGCGAAGTAGCGGCGGTACATGGTATCGCCGTGCAGATAAAAGATGCTGAAGATCAATACCAGCGTCGCGAGGCCCGTGACCACCAGCGCCATGAAGGTCGAGAGGTTATCGACCAAGAGCCCCAGCGAGAATACGCCCGCCGGACCGAAGTTCATCCACGACGCGGAGACGACGAACGGCTTGGCCTGCGCCTGCGCCCAGCCTTCGTGGTCCGCTCCGCCGGCCCGCAGATTGACCGTAAAGAGCACCACCGAAAGCAGGAACGCGATGCCCATCAGCCCGATGGCGAGGTAGTCGGCGCCCTTATCCAGCTTGCGTCCCGCGAAAAGCAGAATGGCGAAGGTCAGCAGCGGCAGGAACAGAATCGCCAACGGCGCCCAGGTGAGTACCTGGATTTCGGTGCCGTAGACTTGACTGAGGGCGTCCATACGTATTCCGTCGTCCGTGGGTGCCTGTCCAACCTACATCCGCAATTCGTCCACGCGGTCCATCTCGATGCTCCGGTGCGTCTGGAAGACCGCGAGCACCAGCGCCAACGCCACCGCCGCTTCCGCGGCCGCCAGCACGATGATGAACAGCGTGAAGATCTGCCCGTCGAAGCCGTGGTAACCGGCTTGATGTCCGTTGAAGCGCGCGAAGGCGACGAAGTTGATGCCCGAGGCGTTAAGGATCAATTCCACACCCATCAGGATGCCCACCGCGTTCTTGCGGCTGACCATCGCGAAGATGCCCAGCGCGAACAGCAGGCCGCCCAGAATCAGGTAGTTAAACAGATGGTCCGGCCCGGAACTCAACAGGCCCCGGTCGGCCAGCAAGAGGCTCTGCGCGAAGGCGTCCACGTCAGCGGGTCTCCTTGCGCACGATCGCCACCGCGCCCACCAGCGCGGCCAGGATCAAGATCGAAGCCACCTCGAACGGCAGGAGGTACTCGCCCAGCAGCACGTGCCCCAGCGCGACTTCGCCCGGCGCGGCACTGACCGTCGTGCGGTACGCCGCATCGGCGTGCGCGTTCGCTTCCGCCAGCGGCACCTGCAGCCGGTTGATCAACATGATCGTCGCGGCCAGCACCACCCCGGCCACCAGCGCGCCCCCGCCCAGCGCCAACCACGTCCGGCGCGGCTCGACCGTACCTTCCTGCGTATGCGCTGAGAACATGATCGCGAACATCACCAGCACGATAATGCCGCCGACGTACACAATGAGCTGCACCGCCGCCAGAAAGTCCGCATGCAGAAAGATATAGATCCCCGCCACACCCAGGAACGCCACCGCCAGCGCGAACGCCGCATGCAGGATGTTCCGCGCCACTACCACGAAGGTTGCGGCGGTCACGGTCATCAACACCACGATCCAAAAAAGCAGGGTCGCCAGCATGGAATGCATCGCCCGGACCACGGCAGCCCGCGCCTCGGCGCGGCCCGCCTATCCCTGAGGTGAGAAGCAAATGAAGCAGCCGAATATAGCCGCCTGCCACACGCCTGCAAGCAACTCAACCACTAATCGGGGAAGATGCTTAGCCGCACGCAACGCATCGTGCAGGCGTAAGCGCAAAAGTGGCTCCAAACGAAACAGCCCGGCGATTGAGCCGGGCTGTTTTCGCATCGTGCGTGCTCGAATTCTAGCTGGCCGGCGGCGGTGCATCGCCGGCAGGCTTGGCGTCCGCGGTACCTTCGGCCGGCTTGGCTTCGGCGGCGGGCTTCGGCGCAACGGCTGGCTTGGCGGCAGCTGGCGCCGCGGCGGGCTTCGCGGCAGCCGCGGCTTTGGCGGCGGCGGCCTTCTTGGCCGCGGCTTCGGCCGTTTTGATGCGCTTCTCTTCGGCCAGCCGGATACGCATCTTCTCGGTCTTGATCTTCTCGTCGTCGGCGTAGAAGCCCACGCCGAACTCGCGGATGAGGCCGTGCAAATTCGAGCGCCCCCCCGTGGTGTCGGGCGTGCCGGCGCGCGTGGAACCCCACCACTCTTTCGTCATCGTCAGGCAGCCGGTCGGGCAGGCGAAGACGCACAGCCCGCAGTACATGCACTTGAGGATGTCGATGTCGAAGCGGCTGGGGCGCCACTTGTTCGAGACGGTTTTTTCGCCGTCGATGAAGAAGCAGTCGATCGGGCAGGCCTTCGAACAGTTGCGGCAGACGATGCAACGCTCGATGTCGTTGTGCAGGTGTCCGCGGAATCGGTCGGCCACCTTCACTTCGCCGCGCGTCTGCGCCGATCCGTCCCACGTAACCGTATTCGGCGCAATGTCGTCGTCGACCTTTCCGCCGATGTTCTCCATGACCATGTTCTTGCCGAGGTAACCGCCGGTCACCTTCATGCCGACCATGAAGGACTTGACGCCGTCGTAGATGTCGCGAACGAAGTCGATCATCGCTGCCGTTCTCCTGCACGCCGCTGCCGGCGGCCGCCCTGCTTAAAACTTGGTGCCCTGCGCGATCACGTTGCCTTCCACCAGCAACTTGCGCGACTTCTGCTCGTCGGGCGAAAGTTTCTTGAAGCCGAACCACCAGATGATTCCGATCGCGCTCAATACGCAGACCGCGCAGGAAATCCCCGCCGTGGCGTTGTTCAGCGCATCCGCGCCGTACTTTTCCGCGACGTAAGGGCGCACCAGCATCCAGCCGGACACACCCACCAGACAGGACATGCCCAGCGGGATCAGCTTCTTCCAGCACAGCGTCATCATCTGGTCGACGCGGAAACGCGGGAGCGTCCAGCGAATCCACATCATCACGAAGACCAGCGCGTAGGTCTTGATCAGGAATGCAGCCAGATGCATCAGCGATCCCCAAATACTGAAGATCGGCGCGGTAGCGACCAAGCCCGTGGCGGGATTAATCTCACCGGGCCGAACCTGCATCGCCCAGTTTTCGAGAGGCGCAATGCCCGTCGACCACCCGCCCAGGAAAATCGTCACCGCGATCGCGCATGTGACGCACATCATCGCATACTCGGCCATGAAGAAGAACGCGAAGCGCATCCCCGAGTATTCGGTGTGGTAGCCGGCCACGAGTTCGGATTCCGCCTCGGGAATATCGAACGGCGTGCGGTTGCACTCGGCCAGCGCCGCAAGGTAGTAGACCGGGAAGAGCACGAACATGAACGGGCTGGAGAAGACGTTCCAATTCCAGGCCCAGCCTTCGCTCCATCCGGCCCCGTCGAAGCCGAACTGCGCGACCGTCATGCCCTGCATCGACATCGTGCCGCTGATCACGATGCCGGTCAGGAGCGCCAGCCCCACCGGGATTTCGTAGCTGACGATCTGTGCGGCGCTGCGCATGCCGCCCAGGAGCGCCCACTTGTTGTTCGAGGCCCAACCTGCCATCAGGATTCCGATCGCTTCGATGCTGGTAATCGCCGCGATGTAGAAAACGCCGATGTTGAAGTCCGCGATGTAGAAGCGGTCGCTGTACGGCAAGGCCGCCAGCGCGCCAAAGGCCGAGGCCAGCACGATGGTCGGCGCCAGCTTGAACATCGGCTTATCGGCCGCGGCCGGGACCAGGTCTTCCTTCATGATCAGCTTGATGCCGTCGGCCAGGAAGATCAGCAACCCCGGCAGCCATCGTCCCAGTGTGGCGTCGAGGAGTTTGAAGACGCCCACCAGCGGCGCGGCGATTTGGGCGAAGAGTTTCTCGCCGGGCCGAGCATTGGGGCGGCCGGCGCGTTCGATGGCTTCCGAGAAGACCGCGCCTAGGAAATTGCTGGGCTGGCACTGATTCGGTCCCACGCGGCGCTGAATGTCCGCCGCGACCTTGCGCTCGATGTACGTGCTCCCGCCGGCCACCGCCTGAATCAGCCCGAAGGCGATCAGGACCGGAATCAGAGCGGCGATCACCACGGCCACCGTCTCGGGCTGGACGTGTATCCAGACCATGCCAAAGAGCTTGACGATGGCATCCACCACCCACCGGCTCGCCTCGCCTTGCAGCAACCACTCGTACAAAGGAACCATCGGTGCTCGTCCCGCTCTAAGAGTTGTTCGCAGTCCGTGCCCGATCGAGCACGGACAGCCGTTTCATGCAAGCCCGCTTCGAAGGCCTGAAAGCGCTTACTTGTCTGCCGTGACCACGGTGACGACCTTGTCGCCGGCAATGGTCACCACCACGATCCCGTCCGAACACTTGTACTTCCACACTTCGCCGCTCAACGGGCCGATGCCACCGGCGTTCATCTCGTCCGGCTTGCCCAGTGCCGATTCCATGTCGGCTTTCGTCTTAATGTCCTTGGCCTTCTCGTACACCGACTGCTTGCCGCCGCGGCCGCACCCGGCCAGCGTGCACGCCAACACCAACACGGCGAACCACTTACTCCATCTGCGCACAGGAACTCCTCCGTTAATTTTCCGCACCCAGCCTCGCGGCTCAGCGATCCACTTCGGGAAGCACGATGTCGAAACTGCCGATCACGGCGATCACATCGCCGATCATCAAGCCGCGCGTTACCTTTTCGAAGATGCCTAGCGCCGAAAAGCTGCCGGTGCGAATCTTCAGGCGCAGCGCGCAATCCGTTCCGTCGCTCACGCAGTAGTACCCCGTCTCGCCGCGCGGATTCTCGCTGCGCACGTAAACCTCGCCGGGCTTGATCTTCAGGCGCGCGGGAAGCTTAGCCTGATACTGCCGGTCGGGATGGTCGGCGGGCAGCTTCTCGGTTTCTTTCAGCTTGTCGACCACCTGGCGCAGAATCTTGAGCGACTCGAAGACTTCCTTCACGCGCACCACGAAGCGGTCGTAGCAATCGCCCAGCGTCCCTTGCGGGTTCGAGCCGTTGGGATCGCCGCCGTCGCCGACGGGCACGTTGAATTCGAGCTGGTCGTAAATGCTGTACGGTTCGTTTTTGCGCAGATCCCACTTCACGCCGCTGCCGCGCAGATTGGGCCCGACAAGCCCCCAGTTAATCGCATCTTCGGGCGAGACGATCCCGACGTTGCAAAGCCGCTCCTGGAAGATCGAGTTTCCGGTGATCAAATCGTTGAACTCGACCATGCGCGGATGCAGGTAATCGATGAAGCGGTCGCACTTCTCGATGAAGCCGGGCGGCGCGTCGTAGCTAACCCCGCCGATGGTGTAGTAGTTGTAAGTCAAGCGTGCGCCGCAGACTTCCTCGAACAGGTCGTTCACGCGCTCGCGGTGGCAAATCCCGTGCAAAAACGGGGTGTACGCGCCCATGTCCATCGCCAGTGCGCCGATGCAGATCATGTGGCTGCTGATACGATTGAGTTCGCCGCAGAGCACGCGGAGCAGTTCGGCGCGAAGCGGAAGCTTGTAGCCGCCCAGCGCTTCGACGCCCAGCGCGTAGGCGTAGTTCGAATTCATCGAGCAGAGGTAATCGACGCGGTCGGTGTAGGGCATGAACTGGCGGTAATCGACGTACTCGCCGATCTTCTCGATCGCGCGGTGCAGGTAGCCGATGTCGGGGCGTGCGCTGACGACGACTTCGCCGTCGGTCACGACCTCCAGCCGCAGCACACCGTGCGTCGACGGGTGGTGCGGCCCCATCGAAAGGACCATCTCCTCGGCATGCACGCGCTGCGTGCTGCCCGACGGAGTCAAAACGCTTTGTGCATCGGACATGCGGCTCGTTCCCGTGGCTGGCCGCGGCCCCGGTCGGGCGCGGCGTACGGCCTCGACGTTACTGGCTTCGTTCAGCCTTCCTTCTTGTCCTCGGCTCCGGCGGCGGCCGGCTTATGCTTGGCCTCTTCCGCCATCTCCTTCTTCACTTCGGCGGTCAAACGGTCCACCAGCTTCTTCTCTTCCTCTTCGCGCGCGGCGATCTCGCGGCGCACCGCGTCGGCGAAATACTGATGCAGCCGCGTCGTCGGAATCCCCTGGTACTCCTTCGGATACTCGAAATCCTTGCGCCCCGGATGCCCTTCCCAATCCGGCGGATTAAGAATGCGCCGCAGATCCGGGTGGCCCATGAACTTGATCCCGTACAAGTCGAACGCCTCGCGCTCGAAAAAATCCGCCGCGCCCCACAAGTCGCTGACCGTATCCACTTCGGCGTGGTCGCGATCCAGCACCGCCTTGACGATCACCTTATGCAGGTGCTTGAAGCTGTGCAGAGGGTAAACGACCCAGAGCGTCCAGCCGTTATCGGCGCCGGCCAGCGACATCAGGCTGTCGAAGGCCAGTTCGGGGTCATCCTTCAGGTAGCGCAGGATCGCCTTGTTGTGCGCGG
>BTVV01000166.1:0-11563 GCA_045863855.1 Planctomycetota bacterium
CAGGAGATGGGCATGACCTGGGCGCGCGCCGGCTGTTACGTTTTGGTTCCGGACCTCATCGGATATGGCGAGCGTCTGCATACCCCATACCCTGGACGGCAATCCTATTTCTTCAGGTACGATTTGGGCATGCAGTTCGCTCTTTGCGGAGAGAGCCTGATCGGAAGGTACGTAGGGGATCTGCAGCGCGGCGTGGATGTGCTGCTGGCTCAAGATAACGCCGATCCCGCGCGCGTCATCCTTCTGGGCGCAGTGGCCGGCGGGGGCGATCCCGCGGCGGTGACGGCGGCGCTGGATTCGCGGATCACCTGCGTGGCCCCGTTCAACTTCGGCGGGCCCCAACCGGAATCGGTCGTCGACGACGCGAGTGCGGCCGCCGGCTTCCGATACACCGGAAGCGGTGGTTGGGAATCGACGCGCAATTTACGCCTTAGCGCGCGAGATGGCTTCTTGCCGTGGACCATCGTCGGCGCTGCCGTGCCGCGAGCCTTGGTATACGCGCACGAATTCGAATGGCATGCAGATCTCGATCCGGTTTGGGCTCGCCTTCGAGACGTCTACAAATGGCACGGAGTTTCCGACCGCTTGGGCAGCCTAAAAGGTACCGGGCGCGTATCGCAACGCCCGCCGGAAGCCACTCATTGCAACCAGATCGGCGCTTATCACCGTGCGCAGTTGTATCCGCTCTTCGAGCGCTGGTTCGGGATGAAGCCACCGCGGTCCGAATACACGGCGGTGCGCGAACCGGAAGAGTTGAACGTCCTGCCCGAAAACTCGACTCGGATGCCCGCGCAACTCCAGGCTCGGGTGCGAGCCGAGGCGAGAATTGCGGAAGCAATCCAAGCATTGGCGGCTTGCGAAAGCGATGCTCGACGGAGTTATCTGCGCGAACGCTACACGCAAGTGCTTGGGCTTCCCGAACACGGAATTCCCGTTTTGCGCCTGGCCCCTGCTGCCACTTGGCGCGGGAGTACGCCGGTGGAGCGCCTAATCGTCGAGACCGAACCGGGCATTGAAGTTCCTCTGCTACTGCTTCGTCCTCGCGAAGCCAGCGGCGGTCCTCTGGTAGTTGCCTTCGCTCAAGAGGGTAAAGCACGGATCTTGCGAGAGCGCGGCGGTTCAATCGCTCACTTGCTTGAGCGCGGCGCGACCGTCTGCTTGCCCGACCTGCGCGGCTTCGGGGAAACGGCGCCTGATGAAGACCGAAGCTGGTACGGTCCGGCCACAAAGCATGCGTCGAGCGAACTTATGCTGGGACGCACTCAGCTTGGCAACCGCTTGTTCGATCTGCGTGCGGTGCTGATGGCGTTGCGTGCCCAGAAAATCGCGGAATGGAATGCCGTGATGATTTGGGGCGATTCGTTTGCTCGCTTGAATCCGCCGGGTTTTGAAAGCCCGCCGCATCGAGGCGGAACTCGCAGTCCCGATACACAGGGTCCCCCCATTCCACCGGCCGCCATTGGGGAGCCCGGTGCGGGTTTCCTTGCTTTGCTGGCTGCACTTTTCGAACCTCAGGTACGCGCAGTTCACGCCACTCGAACACTGATAAGTTGGCTGGATACTCTTCGCACGCCTTTTGTGCACTTGCCCTTCGATGCGATCGTGCCCGGTATCGTCCACGCAGGCGATGTGCCCGAGCTTGTCGCCACCTTGGCACCAAGTGATGTTTATTTCGAGGGTCCCATCGACGGACGAAATCTGCTCCTGAACCCAACAGACGCAAAGGCACGGTTGGCTAGCAGCGGAACCACCGTGCATGTACTACCCGATTTGACCGGCCCCGAATTGGTGGCATGGATTGAAACCTAAGGTGTGTCAACCAAGCACTTCTGCATCGAAAAAGCATCATTGGAGCTTCGGAATTGGAACCCAGCAAAGAACAGAACGCTCCTATACCCTTCGATTCACTATATATCAGTGGGTATGAATAGAGAATCAATGCTTTGGCGTGCTACATCAACTAGTACAATTCCTGCTCAGACAACCGGATGCAACAATGGAGCAACCTCATATTGACTGAACTCCTGCACTAGTGCAAATAGCAGGAAAAAGTTTCACCCTTCAACTTGATTGGAAGTTCTATTTAGCCTTCATTTCGGATAGTCTATTTACAGGTTGCTTGCAGCCTTTTGGGCGATCTGAATCAGGGCTGCCAAAAGCTGCACTCAAATTGGGCTCATTCACGTGATGCGAAGTCCGTATTCAAGCATAAGCCGAGTTGAGCTGCTTGTGGTATTGGGCGCAGTGTTGCTCACGGTGGGCTTGTTTGTCTTGGCTGCACCGAAGACGCCCGCTTCGGTGCAGGTTGGCCACAGTTTCAAATCCGAGCCGCTGCAGGAGCCGTCTTCGACTTCTTCGGGCGTGGGTAAACGCGAAAGCGATTTAACTGGACCTCGAATTGTGGCGGTTACACCCGGCCCCAACAGCACGCCCAATATGCCGCCGGCTGAATTGATCGTGACCTTCAGCGAGCCGATTCGCGCGAGCACGATCAACACCGGGACCATTCGAGTAACGCGCTCGGGGGGCGATGGAACGTTCAACGACGGCAACGAGGTCGAAATCGTGCCGGCTGCGGTCGAATTGATCGATCCGACCACCGCTCGGCTGGACATATCGGGCGCGGTATTGCCGGACGACAAATACCGGGTACTGGTCCTAGGCGGGAACACGACGGGGTTGGCGTCGAGCAGTTCGAACAGCAGTGCTTCGAGTTCGAACAGCAATTCGTCGAACTCCAGCACTTCGGCGTCGTCATCCAATTCATCGACCACCAGCACCTCCAATTCCACGTCGGCAACCACTAGCGGAGCGAGTTCGAGCAGCGGGGGATCCTCCTCCAGCGGTGGAACCAGCAGCGGGGACGGGACATTCGAATGAAGCCCCGCTCGCCCACATTCTCCCGCTCGATTGCGCCGCTGGCCGTGGTGGCCTTAATGGCGTGTTCGACCCTATTTGCACAGAGCGGTCCGATCGCGCATTGGACCTTCGACGAAGGTGCGGGCACGACGGCCGCGGACTCGAGCGGGAACGGGCATACGGGGACGCTGGTTAATGGCACGGTTTGGACATTGGGCCTCCTAGGCAACGCGGTCCAGTTCGACGGCGTGAACGACTATCTTTCGGTGGGCATGGCCGATATCGCGACGCCATGGACGGCGGCGTTGTGGGTGCGGCGCGAGGATTCTACGCACTCAAATGCCAAATTTACACACTCGAGTACCGGATCTTTGCGGCTGGAACAGTACGACGGGACCGACAAGGTCGGGTTAACCAAGTACGGTTCGTTCGACCAAGTTTTTAACTATCAGGCCCCGGTGGGAACGTGGGTTCATCTCGCGTTTGTGTGTACGAGCGGCGGGACGACGCTGTATGTCAATGGCGTCGCGCAGGGTTCGATCGCGCAGTCGGCCGCCCTGGGCCTGCAAACGATCAGCCACGCCGATGGCGGGATGAAGGGCGCGTTGGACGATTTCCGGGTCTACGACCGCGCCTTAATTGCTTCTGAAATCTACACGCTTGCTTCGCCCGATCCGGCGCCGCCCGTGGCACGCGATGATGTTTACGGGATCGTAGGCGCCTCGCAGACGATTGCCGCGCCGGGCGTATTGGCCAATGACCAGGATCCCAACCTCGATCCGTTCACGGCGGTCAAGCAGTCCGACCCCGCGCACGGAACGCTCAGCCTGAATTCGGACGGCTCCTTCACGTACACGCCGACGCCCGGCTACGAAGGAGCGGACAGTTTCACATACTTGGCGCGAGACGCGGATGGCGACTCGAACATCGCCACGGTGACGTTGCACGTCGGTGGCGAGCCGCTGCCGGCCGGCCCCGTCAAGCGACTGCTGCATCTGGGCTCAACGGCCGGCAAGGTGATCGTGGGGTATCCGACGAGCGGGCAGAGCATCCTCTGGGATTTCATGCTCTTTGCCGGATATGGACCGGAGTACGCACTGCAGCCGCGCCCCGGGCAGAGCATGGGCATTGCGGTCGCGACCAACGAGAACCCGATGGTCTGGACGATCCTCGACGACGCCGACGGCGATTGGGTCAACGGCGTGGCGGATCGCTACGTCGGGTATTGGGCGCTGTACTTCCATGTGCCCAGCGCTCGGGATGTGCGGCTGAGCGGCTCGGTGGACGATGAGGCCTGGATCTGGATAGATGGGAATCCGGCAGCGCTTGAGTGCGCGGGCGTTTTCAACCACACGGTTGCGCTTCAGACGGGTTGGCATGCGTTGCTCCTGAAGCACTTCGAGAATACGGGAAACGACCGTTTCTCGCTCTCGTTTAAGCATACGGATGGCACGGACATGACGGATCTGCGCTACCACATGCAGGACGTGGTGGCGCCGGTGGTGGCCGAGGTTTTGCCCGCGCACGAGGCCGCGAGCGTGCCGCCGTGGCAGGATGTGATGGTGACGTTCCGCGAACCGATGAACACGACGATACCGGCCGATGCGGTGGCGAGTCTCGGCGGCGGAAGCGTGGCCGGGTCGTGGGCCTGGACGGACAACCGGACGCTTACCTTTACCCCCGGCGCGCTCTGGGATCCCGCCACGACCTACACGATCACGCTCGACCCGGACCATGCCTGCGATGCTGCGGGCAACAGGCTCTCGGGGCAGACGACCTTCACCTTCACGACGCAAGCGCGATCAAGTCCCGGTTTGGCGAGCGTCTCGCCGGCTTCGGGCTGGAACGCAAGCGCACTCCAAGGCGTGACCTTGAACGGGTCGGGGTTCCTGGAAGGCGCCGTGGCCCATCCGCCGGGCGCGCGGCCGTTCGGCGGGCACTATTACCGGCCGCATATACCCGGTACGGACTGGCAGTCCGCGCGGAGCGCCTGCGTGGCGGCGGGCGGGCATCTGGCGACCTTGGCCGATGCCTCGGAAGACCAGTTTGTCTGGAAGTTGGGCGGGCGAATGAACGGCTGGATCGGGCTCTACGACCCGACGCACACCGAATCCAACGTCTGGGTGACCGGAGAGCCGGTGACCTACACCAATTGGGCCGCGGGAGAACCCTCCAACTTTGGCGAACAGGAGCCGTACGGCGTGTACTGGTGGGGCTTCCGCTGGAACGACGTAGGCAGCAGCGCCGCCAGTGTCCGGCCCTACGTCTGCGAATTCGACCGCCGGGAACAGCCGCAGGTACGCCTGAAGAAGGCTGGGCAGCCCGATCGTGTGGCGAGCGCGGTGAAGGTGACTTCGGGCGGTGCTTTGACCTTCGATGTGGACCTTACGGGCGCGGAAACCGGCCTTTGGGACGTGCACCTGACGAACCCGGACGGTTCCACGGCGCTCTTGGCGGGTGGCTTTACGGTAACCGGGGAGCCCACGCCGGGCGACGGGTTGCTGGCGCACTGGAAGTTCGACGAAGGTTCGGGCGGTACGGCGGCGGATTCGAGCGGGAACGAGCATACAGGGACGTTGGGTGGTGGAGCTGAGTGGACCCATGGAGTGAATGGTGGCGGGCTGCGCTTCGCCGGTGTGGATGAACATGTGGCGATTGACATGCCCCAACAGGCGTATCCTTGGACGTTCACACTATTCGTGAAGCGCGAACAGGGAAGTACGGCCAGCTCGGCTGCCCTGTTGAGCAACACCAGCTACCAGGTTCAATTAGAGCAGTATAACAACACCAAGAAAGTAGGGATCACCGACTGGCCGGCTGAACCGGACCGAAACCACGCGTTCAATTACACGGCGCCGTTTGATCGTTGGATTCATCTTGCTTACGTATGTACCGGAACGCAGACGATCGTGTACGTGAACGGGCAATTCGTGGACAGCACTACTAACGTGATACCACTTCCTTTGACGACCATCGGACATCGCGCCGATGTATCGCCCAAGGCGATTTTGGACGACTTGAGGGTGTTCGGCCGCGCGTTGAGTGCCGGAGAGATTGCTGCGTTAATCGGCCCGCTGCCCCCGCAGGCCAGGGACGACAAGTATTCGATCGCGGAGGACGCGCCCTATTCAGCCGCCGCGCCGGGCGTGCTGGTCAACGATTACGACTTGAACGGACAAGCGTTGAGTGCGGCGCTGGTGACGCCGCCCGGTCACGCACAGACGTTCGTGTTGAACGCCGACGGTTCGTTCAGCTACACGCCTGTGCCCGGGTATTTCGGATTGGATTCGTTCACCTACAAGGCGAACGATGGCGCGGAAGACTCGGCCCCGGCGACGGTCACGATCAACGTGGGCGGGGTGGTGGCGCATTGGAAATTCGACGAAGGCGCGGGCGGTACGGCGGCGGATTCGAGCGGGAACGGGCATTCGGGGACGCTGGGTGGAGGAGCGGAGTGGACGACGGGAGTGAAGGGTGGCGGGCTGCGCTTCGCCGGGGTGGATGAGCATGTGGCGATAGACATGCCCCATCAACCGCATCCCTGGACGTTCTCATTGTTCGTGAAACGCGAGCCGGGCGGTACGGCAAGTTCGGCGGCCTTGTTAAGCAGCAGCAGTTATCAGGTTCAGCTCGAACAGTACAACCATACCAAAAAGGTGGGGATCACGGACTGGCCGGCGGAGCCGGACCGGAACCACGCCTTCAATTACACGGCGCCGTTCAATAAGTGGATTCATCTTACCTATGTCTGTACCGGTACAAACACGCTCGTGTACGTGAACGGACAGCTTATCGACAGCACAACCAACCTTATTCCGCTTCCGCTGACAACCATAGGGCACCGCGCGGATGTCTCGCCTAAAGCAGTATTGGACGATTTGAGAGTATTCGACCGTGCGCTGAGCGCTTCAGAGATCGCGGCGCTAATCGGACCGTTGCCGCCGCAAGCCGAGGCCGACAAGTTTTCGATTGCCGAGGACGCGTCCTACTCGGCCGCCGCGCCGGGCGTGCTCACCAACGACTACGACTTGAACGGGCAAGCCTTGAGCGCAGCGCTGGTGACGCCGCCGAGCCACGCGCAGGCGTTTGCGTTCAACGCGGACGGCTCCTTCAGCTATACGCCGGCAGCCGGCTATCGCGGCCTTGACACCTTCACCTACAAGGCGAACGACGGCGCGGAGGACTCGGACCCGGCTACGGTCACGATCAACGTGGGCGGATTGGTGGCGCATTGGAAGTTTGATGACGGAAGCGGAACCACCGCACTGGATTCGAGCGGCTTCAACCACCACGGCACGCTTATGAGCAGCCCGGTCTGGGCGGCGGGGATCGCTGGCGGGGCGCTGGATTTCAACGGCAGTACCAGCCACGTGACGTGCGGGGACATCCTGAATGACCTGAAAACGCCCTTCACCTTCGCGACCTGGATCTATAAAGACGCCGGCAGTGGAAACACGGTGCTTGTTTCGACCGACGATTCGCCTTCCACTTACGCCGGCTTCTGGGTTCATGTGGATTCCACCGGCCGCGTTTCGATGCATCTGGGCAGCGGGGCAGGAACCGGCTCGGGCGCTCGGCGAAGCAAGCATTCGCCCATTGGCGTGGCGGTGGAGGGGCAATGGACGCATCTGGCGTTCACCGTGCGAAACACAACGGACATGACCATCTACGTGGACGGCGTGGACGTGGGCGGCACATACGACGGTACCGGCGGCACGATGGCGCATACCACGGGCGTGTTCCAGATCGCCAAGCGCACGAACACCAGCCAGGTATTTCCTGGACTCATGGACGACGTCCGTGTCTACGACCGGGCGCTCTCGATGGCCGACGTGACCGAACTGGCCGCCATGGGGCCGCCGGTGGCGCAGCCTGACAGTTTCCTCGTAACCCCCGACACGCCGTTGTCCGTTCCGGCCTCGGGCGTACTGGCCAACGACCATGATGCGGGCGGCGCGGCACTCTCCGCGGTGAAGGACACCGATCCCGCGCACGGAGCGCTTACCCTCAACGCCGACGGTTCCTTCCTCTACACCCCCGCGCCGGGCTATACCGGCAGCGACGGCTTCACCTACCACGCGGTGGCTGACGGTCAGGCATCCGAGACGGTCATGGTGAGTTTCGCGGTGGGCAACGACGTGACCGCGGGCCTGATCGGCCATTGGAAGCTCGACGAGGGTACGGGCACGACGGCGGCCGATTCCAGTGCGAATGCGAACCACGGAACCCTCGTCAACGGGACCATGTGGGGCACGGGGTACAACGGCGGCGGCGTGATCTTCGACATGATGAACGACTATGTGAAGGTTCCGCAGCATGCCTCACTGGAACCAAGCGGCGGAGTCACGGTGGCTTTCTGGGCGCGCGTGGCCGATCCGCGCAGCGGGAACGTCGCCGATCTGGTCCGGAAGTCCGGGTTCAACTTGCCAGGGTACCTGATGCGTTGGAGCGGTTCCGACGGCACCCTGCAATGGCGGGTTGACCGGGCCGGGTCAGGGAACGTGCACGTTTTCGACTCGCAGCCCAACGCAGCCTATTCGCGCGACTGGCATTACTTCACGGGCACCTTTGACGCCTCGACGGGTCTGAGCGTGCTGTATGTGGATGGCCAGGAACGTGGGCGCGTCCAAGGCGCGCCGGGAGCGCTCGAACACAGCTCCGACCTGCATTTCGGCTGGATCCCGTTCGGCTCGCACGTGACGCCGGAAGGCGAAATGGATGACGTTCGCATTTACAACCGCGCTCTTTCGGGGGCGGAAGTGCTGGCGCTATCGCAGCGCGCGCCGATGGCAGTGGCCGATGGCTACGGCGTGGCGCAGGGCGGCTCGCTGACCGTTTCCGCGGCCGAAGGCGTCCTGGCCAACGACCGCGATCCCAACGGGCAGGGGCTCTTCGCACTGCTGGAAGGCGCAGCCCCGCCGGGTTTGAGCTTCCAGAGCAACGGCTCGTTTGACTACACGCCGCCTGGCGGCACGACCGGATTGGTCACCTTCGCCTACCGTGCATCCGACGGAAACCTGACAAGCACCCCGGTCACCGTCTCGATCCGCCTCGATGCCCCGCTGCTGAACGTGACCGGACTTTCCAGCGCCGTAGGTTTCGTGGAGGCCGAACTGTCGCGGGACCTCCACGCCGGCTCGGTGAGCGCTTCCAGCGTGACGGTGACCCGCGCGGGCCCGGACGGTTTGTTCGGCACCGCCGACGATGCCACGGTGAGCGGCGCGCTTCAGGTGCTGGGCGGGAACAAGATTCGCTTCGTGCCGGACGGCGGGACCTTCTTCGACGACCGCTACCGGCTGCGCCTGAAGAGCACCGGACCGTTCGCCGCCGCGACCCCAAGCAACTCGACCGGACGGGACGGGGTGGTGCTGTCGAGCGTCGCGCCCACCTTGGCGACAGGGCCGGGGCCATTGAGCCTGACCCTGCTTGGCCAAAACATTCCGATCTTTAACGGCTCGACTACGGCGCTGCCGACCGTGACATTCGATGGCGTGGACGACCAGTTCGGCATTCCCGACGCCGATACGCTGGACGTTCCGGCGATCACGCTGGAGGCGTGGGTGCAGCCCAATACAGGCGGATGGGTGCTTTCGAAACGTAGCAACGCTCCGTTCCAATGGAATAAATTCCAGCTCACGTCAGGTTCTGGTGCGCGCTTTCACACGGTTCCCGATGCCGGCACGCCGATGTTCGATCTCGAACACGGAAGCGGTTTTGCTTATCCGTTCGGTACCTGGCAGCACTTGGCCGCCTCGTTCCAACCCAACCCCGACGGAAATAGCGGCGTCAAACGGTTGTATGTCAACGGCGTGCTGCAGGGCGAGGAAGCGTTTCCCTACAAACTAGCCGGTTCCAACTACCAGATGAACCTGGGACGCTTCCAGGGTTGGGACTGGGCCGGCTACTACAAGGGTAAGATGGCCGAGGTGCGCTACTGGAAGGTGGCGCGCACGCAGGCGCAGATTCGTGCTTCGATGTTCGGGCCGGTCTCGGACCCGGACCTGATCTTCCGCTACGACTTCAACGAGGCCGGGCCGACTGCGGCCGACCGGACCGGGAACGGGCATACGGCCACGAGCGGCGGCGGGGTGCTCTTCGGCGGCGCGGTGCACGTGGCGCCGCTGATGGCGCGGCTGGTAAAGGGTTCAGACGAAGCGGTTTGTTCGGGCGCGATTTCCAGCGACGGCTCGACGCTTACGTGCGAAGTGGACGCGTCGAGCCTTCCGTCGGGGGTCTACGATGTGGAGGTGCTGGAAGGCCGCAGCCTGCTCCTGGCACGGCTGGCGCGCGGCGTATTGGTGTTGAGCGGCGACGGCGTGGCCGCGAGCGACGGAGGCGTGCTGGATGGAGAGTACGACGCCGCGCTTCCGTCCGGCAATGCGGCGGCCGGAGGGGACTTTGTCGCCGAATTCACAGTTGACGGGCAGACGCCGATCGTAGTGAGCACCGTTCCGGCAAACGGCGCGACGGGTGTCAATCAAGCGGTGGATGTCGAGATCGAATTCAGCGAAGCGATGAATCGCGCCAGTGTCGAAGCGGCAATAGCATTTGATCCGGCGGTTCCGTATGCAGCCGAGTGGAACGGGAACACGCTGGTGTTGAGGGTGAATGCTCCGCTGGCCCAGTTAACCGAGTATACGGTGACGATCGGCATGGGCGCTGAGGACCTGGGCGGCACCGCCTTGGCCGCTCCTTATGCCTTCTCCTTCACGACGGGGCAGGTAACGGTAACGGCGATCAATCCTTCAAGCAGTTACCCGGGCTTGGCGCTGAGCGATGTCCGGATCGACGGTACGGCATTCTTCGAAAGTTCGGCCGAACCGGGACCGCCGGAAGCCGTGGTCTTTGGCGGGCATGCCTACCTTTATGTAACTACGGCGGCCACTTGGACGACTGCCAAGGCCAACTGCGAAGCCTTGGGCGGCCACTTGGTAACGATCAACTCCGCCGAAGAGAACGCTTTCGTCGCCTCTCTATTCTCGACAGGGAAGGTCTGGATCGGTGCTACTGACGCTGTCCTGGAGGGGACTTTCGTTTGGGATAACGGAGAGCCGGTTACCTATACGAACTGGTACGCAGGCGAACCGAACAATTCCGGCAACGAAGACTATGTGGAAATGCTCGCGGGAGGGCTCTGGAATGACCGGAACAATCTGAGTCAGGGCTATATCTGCGAATTCGAACGAGCACCGCCGACGGTAAAGCTGAAGCTCGACGCCACCGAAATTCCGGCATCGCGAATTCGCTTCGTTTCCGAAACCGAACTGCGGGCGGCTTTCAACCTGGCAGGTGCGGCTTCGGGAGCCTACGATGTCGTCGTCACCAATCCCGATGGCGGCGGCACGGGGACGCTCCCCGGCGGCTTCCAAGTGCTTCAACCGCCGCAACTTTTAGCTGTCACTCCCCCCGTAGCGGACCAAAACGCAACCGTCGCGTTGACGCTGACCGGCAGCAACCTCCCGACGTGGACGGGTACCGCACAGGGTCCTCCGAGCTACTCGACCTACGGTGTGAGGATCACCAATGGATCCAACACGGTCTATGCGACCGGCGTGCTAAGCATCAGCACGACGACGCTTTCCTGCGGCATAAACCTTACCGGATTGCCGCTGGGGCTCTACGATGTGACGCTTCTGAGCGGGGCTGCCGCGCTTGCAACCTTGCCGCAGGGCTTGCGTATCATCGATCCGGCGTTGACCGTAAC
>BTVV01000167.1:0-11388 GCA_045863855.1 Planctomycetota bacterium
CATCCCGCGCCAAGCGGCTTCTTAAGGTTGGCTGGATCACCTATGGTGGGCGCATGCTATCGTTTGCTATGAAGTGCGTCTCGCTACCCGAAGAGGAACGTGAGGTACGAGTAGACAAGAACGCCGGTAACTCCGCAAATGAAGCAGAATTCGATGAAATTCGCGGTGCTCAGGTCTTCGATTTTGAAATGTAGATCAGGATTATGAAACTGTTCGTCGTCCTGAAACATGGTAAGTCCTCCACTTTTGGGAAAAGCGAAATTACGGAAGCGCAGGCACGACTTCCTAGTCTATGCGATCCTTCCCATGAGCATTCTTTCGCTGCTCAACCGACGCCCAACTTCCTAAAGATGCTCCCATTAAAAGCCTTTCTAGTGGGCGATGACGGGTGAGAACAAAACTTCGAAACGCCTAAACGCCCGGACGGTCCAGAGCAGTGTTTGGTTCGGCGTTCTGACTGATTAGGAACTCGCTCACTTCGCGCGCCGCCTTCTCGCAGTCGTCTATTAGCTGCCCTCCAAAGTATCTGGTGAGTTGCCAACCAAGGTACGCGGCGACCGCTTGGCCAACGATGGGAATCCACTTGGAAACCGCTTTGGCCGCGACCCTTGTCCCAAACCGTTTGAACAAGGCAATGATGGCCTCCTTGGCCAAGTATTCGACAACGGGCTTCGCAATCTTATGAACAATTTGCACTGCACCAGCAGTTGGGATGTGACGAGTCCTATATTCTAATTGATCGTCTCGTAGCCCATAAGCGGAAGTAACGAAGCGCGCCATTATCGCCAGCGTGCCGACATCGACACTAATGTCGAGTCCCGGTATGGGGTTCAAGCCATTGGCCGCTGACACGAGCGCGCATCGATCAACGATCTTCTCGACTGCTTCGCGCTTTTTTTTGAGGAGATCCTCCGTCAAGGCGGCGACTACCATCACCGCCTTATCATGCTTCCATCCGGACAGCGAATTGGTGATGTCCTCGACCAGCTTGCCCAAGTCGTATCTGCACGGACCCTTCAGGGCCACTATGTAAGGATACAGGTCTTGGTCGACCTTCAGCTGCTTGCGGATGTCCTTCTCGATTAACTTACGGGCCTCAGCCTCGGAAGTCTCGTCGACCACCTGGTCAAAGTGCGTCCGCACGACGAAGACAGGACGGCCATTCTCCTTCCACAGTCTCCGGTACAGCTCTTCGTCCCCTTCCCGAATCCGTTTGTCGGAGATCAGGACGAAAACATCATATTTATCTTTGTCCAGCAGCCCCTGCTTCTCGATGTAGCACTCTCGTGGGTGATTCGGCGTCCCACAGCCAGGCAGATCCCAGAACACCAGCCCGGTGTCCCTGTACGGCACTCTCAGCGCCTGCTGAGTGATTTCCCCTGTGCCGCCCGTTTCCGCAACTTTAGACCCGACGATGGCGTTCATAAGGCTGGACTTGCCTACACCCGTTTCACCGATGAGGGCGATGTGGACCTCGGCCTTACTGAACCCTTTCAGCTCCGCTTGCGCCTTTTCGCTCCGAGAGCTGAGTTCACGCTTCAGGTGTTCGTCGGGCGATGACATTTCGGGGCTCTCCATGACGTTGAGTAGACGGCTTACTCACACATCCTACAGCCCGATTGCGGCGGGCTATGCATGCCCGGCGAACTATCCATTACCCAATGGCATGAGCGGCAAGCTGCCTCCTTACTTCAATATTCCGTTACTTGTTTCGTGTTTCGCAGCCGTTCGATTTCGTTGCGCATGCGCTCCATCTCCGCCTGTTGCTGTTCCAGCAACTTCAGCATGCGCTCTTGTTGTTGCGCCGTCGCCGCTGACTGCTCGACCTGTATCTGGCCGAGCCCGCTGTTTGTCGGCGGCGAGGTATAGACAAGCCCCGGACTCGCTACCGCGCCGGGTACGCCACGTGCCGCCCGTTCTTCGTTCGCCCAGAAGTATCCGACGGAACCGGGCTCGTAGTTCTCGCTTTCGAACGTGCGGTAAAACCCGCCTTCCCCGTCCGCCTGAGACGTGTGGCTGTAGCCGCCAGTACGAAAATACAGGAAGCCTACGATGATCACGACAAGCCAGAACCAACCCCAGCCTCCGCCTTCTTTCTCTTCGTCTTCTTCGTTTCTTCCTCCATTGCGCTGCCGCATGGTTATTCTCCATCGCCAAGGACGAAGCACGTCATAAGGCGCATTCCCACGCACATTGAGGGGTATACCATCGGCTTCGATAATTACAATCGTGTAGTTTGACTACTTGTATCGTGTGTGTGCACCTGTTCCTGCCCGGATCGATTCCGTGCGAGGAGGGGTGTCATGCCGAGACAGGCGAAGGCCCGGAGGAAGAAGTCCTCCCTGCAGCGTGCAGCAGTCGTGAAGCACTTCGGGCGGCGGGTCCGGGAACTGCGAGTTGGTCAGGGCATGAAACAAGCGGACCTGGCGCGCCGGGCCGCGTTCAGCATTAGCTACATGACGCGGTTGGAGAACGGGGATACAGAGCCGGGACTGGAATTGGTCTTGCGGATCGCCGAAGCGCTGGGCGTCGCCGCTCACGAACTCATTCAGGAAACGTCCGGCGATGCGTGGCCACAGATGGAAGCTCAAGCGCGACTGCGTTTGGAGGCCATCCTAAAACGACGTGATCGCGACGCGCTCGCAGCCGTCTTGCCGGTTCTCGCGCTTGCCGAGGAAGCCTCCGCGCGCCGAATGAAGTGATTCACCAGGGCGGCCTTCTCTGAAGGTGGCGACCCGCATGGGCTTAAACGCCTCCCGTCGAGAGCACTCTGGCTGATCCAAGAAAGTCTTCACTGCCACATTTCACTACCGGCGAAATGCGAGGGTAAACCGCGACATGCAGCGACCACGGCTATGGGCGGGCCATTTTTTGCCTCCCAAAGGGGTATCGTTGGAGCACGAGAATCCGGGCGCTGTGTACGAAGTTCAAGCATGACTAAAATCAGAGCCATTTTAGGGGGTAGGTTAGGCTACGCTATTACCCCGGCCGGTAAATGTCAGACAGGTTAGCCTGCGGCGTAACGAACGGATTTGTGCCGAAAGTATCTTTTTACCAGCTTCGGTTGTTTCTGCCGCCGGTGCAAGTATCCGCGAACTTGGCCGATCATCTGGTCCAGGTTTTCCGGGCGCTTCTTTCTCACCGCGTTGGTCTTCACGTCCTGGTTGAGCATTTCGTCGGGATTCAATTCCGGGCTTTACGTCGGCAGAAAGAACAATTTCAGGCGGCCCCCTTGGCGGGCTACAAAGGCCTCCACCGCCTTGCTCCGATGCACCGCATGGCTGTCCACGATCAGAAAGATCGGACGCTTCACCTGCTTGAGCAAACGGACCAAAAACTCCAAGAACACGTCCCGAGTGAACGCGCCCTTGAACACGCTGAAGTAC
Organism: Planctomycetota bacterium; assembly: GCA_045863855.1. Taxonomy (GTDB): domain Bacteria; phylum Planctomycetota; class SZUA-567; order H5-PLA8; family H5-PLA8; genus H5-PLA8. The sequence goes on from BTVV01000167.1 coordinate 3,387, forward strand.
AGGCGGCCCCGGTTGCTCAGCGCCGAGATCAGGTTGCACTTGAAGCGGTTTCCCGCCACCTCCACGACCGGCGTATGCCCGCGCAAGCCATACGTTCGGCCCAGTTGGTCATCCGAACGCAGGCCCATCTCGTCTTCCCAGAGGATGGCCGTGCCCCGGCGCGCCGCCTCGGCCCGTATCGCCGGATATCGTTCTTCCATCCAATGCCACACGGCCAGCGGATTCTGTTCGCGTGCCCGGCGCGCCGGCTTTTGCGGCGTGAAGTTAAGCTGCCTGAGCAGCCGGCCCACGCTCGAAAGCGCCAGCGTCACGTGGAAGCGCCGCTGGATCAGCGTGCGGACCGCTTCGCGCGTCCAAAGATAAAACGGCAGCTTCAACTGATCGGGATGACGGTCCAGAATGGCGCGCGCCACTTGCTGGCGCTGGCGGGGCTTGAGACGTCCGCTCCCCTTGGGTCGTCCGCGATGGGCGTAGGTGAGTGAGGCCGCGCCTGCGAGGCGGTACTGGGCCATCCAGAGATTCACCGTCTGCCGGGTAACCCCAAAGACCCGCGCCGCTTCGGTCTGGGTGGTCCCAGACAGCAAGGCGGCGACCACACGTTTGCGCAAATCGGAGAGGCTGGCCAGGCAGAGCCTTTTGGCGTTGGTGGGTTTCATGACCTCAAGTAGGCTGAACGGCCACTAGTCGGACATATTATGGCCTGATTAATAATTCAGTCTTTGGAACGATGCCGGCGGAAGGGGGAAATTGCAAGATGCGTGCGCACTTCAATAGAGCGCGCAATTATCCAGAAATCCTGCGAGAGCCCCTCCGTGTGTGCCCGGACGGCGCCTACCACAGGCACATGCCGGTTTTCCTACCTGATCGAGGGGGCGCCTGAAGTGAGAGTTCGTTGACGAATTGAATGGCTGCCCACGTGCCCTTGGCAGCCGCAGCGTCGAATTCCCGCATGACTTTTCGAATGTAATCGCGTCCGCCTCCGCTCACTAAGCCAAGCAACAATTTCTTTTTGGCTTGAGCTAATTCCTGTTGGCGCTTGTTCTTAGCCTCCGAGACGCGACGCTGCTCCGCCAAGGCCAAGCGCGCTTTACGCTCGTCTTTCCAGCGCCGTAATAAGGCGGCGACCGCACCAGCCACGTAGGGATCCCGGCCGATCCAGAGCGATCGATGCACCCGAAATCCGGACGCCGAATCCAGCTCTCGGTATCGGAGTCTGTAATGGTCGCCGCGCCGCTGAACGATCCCGTTTTGCTCTAAAACAGCACGCAGATCAATGAGGTACGCCTTCAGCATGCGTTCCGACTGGGGCTGAAACGGGTCGGGCGGGCCGATCTTGTCTCGATTTACAGGCATTCGACACCTCCGGGGCACAGATCGTCGTTGGCTGAGGGGACTGGGGAGCGCGGGTTTCCGGCACAGGCGGTTTGTACGGCGCGGAGGGCACCGGATTCTGCGGCTGAAGCAGTGGCTTAAAGCCGGCGAGTTTCTGCACGTGCATAATTCGCGCGTATCGCTCACAGAGATCAACTAGGCGCATTTCCATGCGCAAAAGTTTGCCCAATTCCTCGATCACCGCAGGCGACGGACGGAGCGTTACGTCTTCCTGCCCATTGTACTGCGCCATCTGCTCGGCGATCAGCAACTGCCGAGTGAGCAGGAGCCGCGCGTCGTACTCGATCATGCAGCGAAATACAGCATCAATGAGTATGGGTAAACCTTTGTCGGCGTTGGACTTGATTACCTCTTCCAGCAGGCGTTTTTTCTCGTTCGCCGTCTCGACGCAGGACATCCATCTACTCGACAAAGCATCGACGAGCGCACCGACCTGGCCGCCGCGCGCGAGCGCCTTGAGCCATTCGTTTGTGGGCATTTGGCTGGGGCACGGGCGGCGCGGACGGCGATGCTCGCGCGCTTCTTCCTGATACTCCGCGTAACCGTCGGGCACGTCATCGTCCATGTGACACCTCGTTTCCATCGCTCGAATTATAGCGTCCATAATCCCCAAAAAATAGCCTCCAGGGCGACGATTTCGCGCGAATCCGGACCCTGCCGGAAGCTGCCGTCGCGTCCTGGGCGGGTGTCAGTGAACCGCCGCATTCTTCGTACGAGACGGACCAGTTGAGCGGGCTTTCGGGAGGACTTCCGGAGCGAAATCCGTGTCGATGCGCTCGGCTCATTCGGCCTAAACGCTCCGGGCGTGCATGGTCACTCAGCTAGCCGAACGTAAGACGCCTTTTGAATTCCAGGTGGGTGCGGTGGGTATATGGGACTAAGCCCCGGATACAAACCAGCGCGTGTTAACGCTCCAAGCCGAAAGATCGACGCGCGGCTCGGAGCGCATCCCGCTCCAGGCGGAGGACGGCACGGCTCAATAATACGGCTCGCGTGCCCAGGGACTCCGCTCCCGCGCAAATGCATAGGCGCGGCGCTGCGGATCTGGCACGCCCTGCTCGAAGCGCTTGTATTCAGGGTCCGAAATTTACCCACTGAGCGTCGTAGGCGCACTAGCGAATGCGCCCTCCTGGAGTTGTAGTTGAATAGATTGTCCACAGACCATGGGATTATGACGCAAATGTGAAGCGAATATAGAGGTGAAGAACAACCTTAATCTGAGTACTATGGGATCGCACTTCGGGGTGACTGGAATGGAATATGAATCCTTAGTGCTTCCTTGCAACGGCGCAGAGTTGATTGTTCTCGCGAACACGATTCTGGCTGAGCATGCACCGAATTCGGGTGTTGAAGATGTGAAAGATGTTGGTGACGCCGCGGTTGTTTACACGCTCGCAAAATACGGTTTTAGAGGCAAGAAGCTGAATTGGAAGCCTTACAGGGATGGATGGCACTATGCGCCGCCCGGAGCTCCAGGAAAATCCTCTTCCTACCATGGCCAACTCGAACCGGCTCCCGCGCTGTTCCTAGCTCATGTAGACCATGAGAATGTGGCAACTGTCCACTGGAATCCGATACTGACCATGAAGGAGCTGCGCCAGGTCTTGCAATATCACAAAATCCTCCCCCTACAAAGATGTGCAGAGACGGATGGAGGCGGGAAAGCAAGGAGGCGGCCAGCAACCGAAAGGACTCTTTCAAAACGACTCCGCAACCTTGATGCTAGTCTTGTTGACAAGGGCAGCCAAGGTAGAGGCATTGCTGGCAGCATACGTTTAAGGGAAGCGTTTCGGGTCCTCAATCTCCCTTGATCTGCTTTTCGGCCTGCCAGCACCTCCACTCTTAATAATGTGCTTAAGCATAATTGTGGTCTTGCAACCTATTATCGCTGTGTTGGTTATGGCGCTGATCGCTCGTCTTTAATAATCCCACATCCGTGACAACCTGATTTCTTTCCCTGAAACTGCAAAAGCAGGGGTGATCGGGATCAGCCCGATAGTTGTGCTCCGCAGTCGCGCTCGCCTACCCGGTCACCCCCGTTTAAAGCGGCGCGATTGCGGAGCCATCCTAAGGGGTGATCAAATGCAACAGACCAACAGTGTAATTGCTGTCCCTCCTAGACCCGTCCGCCGCTCGGTCCACGCGGATCTGCTGATATCGTACAATCTACCTCCCAACATTCGAGTTGCCGCCCAGGCATGCGGGATCCCGTACTCGACCTTGGTGACGCGCATCGCGCGAGGCAAAGATCTACTGGCACCGGTCCGGAAATATGGTCGGAGCCCGGAGATCTTCCCAAATGTGCAACGGTTCGGTGGCGCGTAATTCCAACGTCTGTTCTGTGCAATGAACAATAGGCGATCGATTGAGAGGAACAGTCATGGATCTCAAACAAGAATCACGCCGTCGGAAAACGCTGTCGGTCACCCGAGCCTGGAAGATTGGCGGTCTCGCCAAGAAGGAGCAGAAGAAGGCCGGCTGGGGCAGCTCGGTTTTGGAGCAACTCGCAGCGCGGAGTTTTAAAGGAATCGATTGCGCCGCCATCCTGCTGCAGTTGGTGCGCCTGCACGATCGGTGGTCGATCAAGCAGGCCCAGTTGGCGGATCGGATCGGCGTCAAAGTTCGCGACCTGCCGAACTTGCTGGCATTCGACGCGAGCCCGGCTGAGCGGCGCGAGATGGAGACGAATCCCGCGATCCGCCGGCGCGTGGGGAAACGGCTCAAACTCCAGCGCCAGATTTTCGCGGAGATCGAGGCAGGTGAGTTGACCGGATTTCGCGTACGTGAGCGAATCTCCACCCTCCGGAAACAACACGCGAACCTGTGGCCAGTCGGCTCACAGAAAGTGCTCCGTCTACGGGGCCATCGAGCCGCCTGCGAGCAGATCGAGGCGTTCCGCAGCGCGATGAAGGCGTCAAAGTCCGCATTGTTGCGCGACGCCAGCAAGGTCAGCAAGGACGTGAAGAATGCGATTGGGGAGTTGATGTTCGAAATCGAGGGCAAACTGGAAGCATTGGTAGCAAAGGTGAAACTGCTGGACCAGTAGTCGAAGTCAATGGCCATTTCAATAACAAAGTCCGATCAAGGAACTGTTCAGATGTCTGATTTACCCGAAACTATCGGCGACACGAACGCCCTCCTGCGGCGTGAGATGATCGACCGGATCGTCGGGAGCCTCCAGATTGTCGCGGACACCGAGGTCCGGTGCACAGCTACGGACCTAAGTCCGCAGACGGAGCAACGTATCCTGCGAGTTGGTCCCGAAGTGTTTGCGACGGAGTTGGTCGAGCGGCTCTTTCGGCCCGGCTGGAAGCCGGAGCCATGCGGGTTGGCAACGATCCCAAAATCCAAGGGCGGCCATAGGATCCTCACTCCGCCGTGGGATCAGGATCGCCTCTGGCAGTGGGCGCTGTACAACTTCATCTACCCCAAGATCGAGCCGTTCCTGCATGCGTGTTGCTACGGGTTTGTCCGGGGTCGTTCGAATAATGATGCCGTCCGGGCGCTGGAGGATGCGATCCGTGAGCAGCCTTACGGCGTACTGATGCTGGCGGATGTGCGCCGTTGTTTCGCCAGCTTGCCCGTGGACGGCCTGCTGCGCTGCCTCTGGCCGGTCGTCAATGACCCGATGGCGATGCTCTGGATCGAAGCCGCATTCCGGTCCAGGCCGCGCCATCCCCGGATCCGTGAGGTTCGTCGCGGGTTGGTCCTATCCGGCCAAGCTACGCCGGCAGACCTGGCGTACCTTGAAGCACTGCACCAAACTCGGCGCGGGATCCCGGAGGGCTCGGCGCTGTCGGCTGTCGCCTGCGTTCTGTACCTTCGGCCCCTGGTAGACTCGCTCGTCGCAGCGCTACCCGGGGCCACCGTCGTTCATTACGGCGACAACCTCGCCCTCTGGCTCCGGCCGGGCCAGGAGCGAATCGCCGAATCCGTACTGCAGTCCGAATCGAAATCGTTAACCGTTAGAGTCGAGATCGAAACCGTGCTCGTCCCACCGTGTCACAGATCCGCACAATTCTTGGGAATCGAATTCGTTTGGTCGCAACACGAAATCCGTCTAATCGCGCCCGACAAAGTCATCGCCTGGATAATCGAAACCGTTAAGAGTCGAAAGTCGAAGCCGGAGTGGAACGTGGTCAAATGGTTCGTTAAATGGGTCTGGCCGAAACTCTACTACTATCGGGATACCGACCTAGGGCTGATCCGACGTACTCTGTGGGACGCCACGGAGGATTGGGCAACCATAGATAGGTACGCCGTGCGCGGACATTTCGCCACGCGATGGCTCGACACGGATGCGCGGTGGGACCGATACCTCAGTAGAGAGGTGCTAGAGGCTGACAAATTCGATTGGATTCGTCACTCACCCATCGGTCCTGAATCGTGGCACGAGACCGTAGCAGATAATCGAATCCGTAAGAGAGTCGAGTTCGAACAGATGATGGACAGGTTGTACGTGCACAGCATGTTCTGTATTGCACAGGGATCGCTCGCACAGAGCGACTCTGGTCTGGGGGGTAGCGATAGAGGTGGACTGGACGCGCTGCTGGGGCAGGCGCCTAGCTCGCTCCCGCTCGCTACGCCTGCCCCCAGCGCGTAACCGTGGGGACGGGCCGGCCAGTACGGCGGCCCGTCCCACGCTATTTCACTCATGCTAGGAGGGAGAGTTGCCATGATCCCTGTGCGCCTAATTCACTCCGCTGTCCAGGACCGCCGGTTGACCTATGCGCTTATAAAGGGACGCGATTGGCCGTCGGTCGTCATAGGCAACGACCTAAACCGGGTCAATTACCTCGCTTCGGTGCTCAACGCCAGAGATGCCATCCATCAGGATTGGCGTGCAATCAGCCTACGAGATGTGCCGAAACTCAAAGACACCGGAAAGGTCATAGGCCGCGAGGACTATTCCAGCCTGATTTCACTAAATCGAAAGACCCTGGTATGGAACTTGAAGCGCGCTGGCGCAACGGTAGGCCATGTTCCCAAGGCTGCGGCCTTCGTCGAAGTGCGACTATTAGGTGGCCGCGATTCCCACGAAAACAGAACCTCGATGGAGTGGGTCCACTGGAAGACAGAACAGACTCTTCAAGAACTGGGGATCCAATTCGTTGACGATCCCGACTACCTGTTTAACTCGCAAAACCTGCCGAGTCTAAAATCCAACACTGGAAATTATCAGTTGGTCGGGGTCGTATCATCCCCGCTGTCACGAGGCGAGGCCGCCACGCTCGCCGCGTACCTGGGTCATGAGGACTATACGGCGCCGCAGCGCGAGGTAACCGTGGTCGTGGAAGACCACTCGGCATGGCGCGAATTCGTGGACCTGTACGGCAAGAGTTTCCAAATTAGCGAGGAGGATCTGGCCAGCCACGGCAACGAGTGGCCGCGAACCACCGAACGGGTCCGGTTGGGCCGTGTCTCCTGGGAGCAGGGGCGCTGGATCAAGCACATGCGGCGGATCAAGAACCTGCTGATCCAGACGATCCGGGATGGCGGAAAGGCTGGAGATCTTCGCATCGTGACCGATACGGTCGATCGTGCCTATTATTTACGAACTGAACTCCATGCCATGGGTCTGCCGATCCAATGCTCCATGAGCGAACTGCTGCCGGCGAACCCGATTGCGCTAGACCTGATGTCCTTAGTGACCTTAGTCCGTAATCGGGAGCATATTCAATCGATCTGCCGCCTGGCGCTCCATTTGCCCAGCGAACCCGGGCTAGATGCATTGCGCGACTATTTTCGATCCAGCCCGTACGATAACGCCTTAAATCCCTATCAAGCGAATAAGCGCGCATTCGCCGCCCTGGAAGCCTGGCGCGAGATGGCAATGCAACCGGCTAGATCCCCTACTCAGATCCTGCAGCAGGCCGGGGAATGCTTGGCAGTGTGGCCAACACAGACACTCCAGGTCAGCGCTGAAATTCAACAGGCCCTCATGCATTGGTCACGCCAGTTCGAATCAACGGATGACATGATCAATGCATTTTGGCGACTTCGGGTGCTCATCAGCCCGTGGTCTGGCTACAAGCCCGAATCCGGCATCCGAGTCACAACCACGGTTCCGCCCGCTTGTCGCGACATCGTGGTTATGCTGAGCGCATTCACGCCCGAGAGGCACCCTATTCAATTTGCAGGAGAGACTCCGGACGTTTATCACGCCATCGTTCAGGAGTAGGCGGATCATATCGGCTTCAGTACCTACGGCACGTCGTGACGGTGGAATTTCTACGCTTATCCCTCTCGTGGACTTGGGTTGTCCCCTAAGCATCATTCATTTCGATAAGCCGGCTTGATAAGGTAGTCAGTTCAGGAGAAGGCGCTTCAGTCTGCCCCCGAATGCACCGGGATTTCCTCGACGATCTTTCCCGGCCGCTTACCCCCTTCCCTGGCGACGATCTCCACCTCGCACCCCAGGTCGGCGACGAAGCGCATGAGCCGGTAGACCGAAAAGCCCCTGAAGCGGCCCCTGAGCAGAGCGGAGACCTTGGGCTGGTCAATGCCCAGCGCCTTAGCGGCTTCCCCTTGGTTGAGTTTCCGCCGGGCGATTATTTTGGCGATCCGGTTGGCCAGCTTCGCCTTGGTCTGGTGCTCCTCCGCGTCGGCG
>BTVV01000168.1:0-11218 GCA_045863855.1 Planctomycetota bacterium
GACGACGTCAACGACCGCGGCCTCTCGCGCAAGCACATCTTCGAATCCATCCACAAGTCGCTCCAGCGCCTCGGCACCGACTACCTCGATATGTATTTCTGCCACCGCTACGACGAAAAGACCCCGCTGGAAGAAACCGTCCGCGCGATGGACGATCTGGTCCGCCAAGGCAAAGTGCTGTACTGGGGAACCAGCGAATGGACCGGCGCGCAGATTCGCGAAGCCGGGAAGATCGCCGAGAAACGCAACGCGTACGGGCCGCAGGTCGAACAGCCGCAGTACAGCATGCTCGTCCGCGCCAAGGTCGAGAAGGACGTCCGCCCGGCCACCGACGCGCAGGGCATGGGGCTGGTCGTCTGGAGTCCCCTCGCTTCGGGGCTGCTCACCGGCAAGTACGACGACGGCATCCCGCCGGGCAGCCGGCTGGCGCAGATCTCGTGGCTGCGCGACGCGGTGCGTAACGAGGAGAATCTCGCGCGTGTGCGCAAGCTCAAGCCCCTTGCCGAAGAACTGGGCTGCTCCCGCGCGTCGCTGGCGCTGGCTTGGTGCGCCGCGCAGCCCGGCATCAGCAGCGTGATCACCGGCGCTACGCGCATCGAACAGCTCGACGAAAACCTGAAGGCGCTCGACGTGAAACTCGACGCCGCGATGCTCAAGAAGCTCGACGCCGTCTGTCCGGCGTGAATCAAGTCCCCAAGGAAACCCGCGTGCGACGGCTAAGCCAGCTCGACGGACCGTTCAAGGCGCTCGTGACGATGTTCACGATCGTCCTGAGCTGCGGCTTCGGCGTCGCGCATCTGTATTTGCACCACACCGTCGATCGGGCCGACGGCAAGGAAGACCTCGTGCCCACCGCGCGGGACATCGCGCTGCATTACCACGGCGAACCCGGGACCACACGCTTTCGCAACAAGGTGCTGGGCAGCATGAAGAAGTACTTCAGCGCCGAGGAAGATCCGGGCAAGCTAACGCCCGAAGAAGAAGCCGACCATGCCGCGGTCCTCGATTGGGACATGCGTGGCGCGCCGGAAGCCGAGTACTGGAATCCCGCGACGAAGGATTACGCCAAGATCGGAAACATCCTGCTCAACCGCGGCTGCTTCGATTGCCACGCCCCCGATGCCGTCGGCAAGGGCTCCAAGCCCAAGTCGCCGCTCGACACCTATGCGGGCGTCAAGAAATTCGCAACCGAGAATACCGGCATGAGTACCGGAGAACTGCTGATGCTCAGCCACATTCACCTGCTCGGGATGGGCCTGATGTTCCTGGGCCTGGGCTTCGCGGTGGCGCTGACCAGCTTCTCCGCGCGCCTGCGCGCCGGCGTGATCTGCGCGGGCTTCGCTTCGGTGTTGCTCGATATCGGCGGCTGGTGGGCGGTGAAGTTCGGCGGCGCGAACTGGACTGGGCTGGTGCTCGCCGGCGGCCTGTTGATGGGCGCGGCCTTCGCGCTCGGCGCGCTGATGGCGCTGCACGAATGCTGGCTGCGCAAGCCGCCCCCGGAAGCGTAGCCGGACCCGCCCCGCCTTGCCCCGATTGCTCGTATCGGAATGGGTTTACGGCAAGCCCAGCTTGCGCCTGGCGGCGGCGTTCGCGTAGACCCGCCGGAAGCCGTACTCTTCGGCAAGCGGCGCACCCAGGATCTCCACGCCCCACTCCGCGCGCTTCAAGATCAGCTCGCGCCGCCGTTCGGCTTCCGGATCCATCACATACGCCAGCGGCCGCTGCTCTGGCGCATCCCAATCGCGGCGCATCGGATCGGTCACGAAAACCACCGCCTCCTCGGACGTCCAGCGCGCGAGGAGTTCGTCGCGCAGCATCCCGTAGTGCCGCGGCAAATTCGCGAAGACCGGCTGCGGGCGGCGCGGATCGTCGAGCATCACGCGCACCGTACGCGGGCGGCCTTGTGCGTCGGCGCCCAGATAGAACGAGAGCCCCCCCGCCGCGCCCAGTTCGTAGCTGCCCTCGAACACCCACAGCGTCCCGGCGCCCAGCTTGGCGTCCAACTCCGCGACCAGCCGCTTGCTGCTGCGCACGTCCTGGTACGCCGCGAAGCCGTCGGCCGCGCACACGAAGCCCAGGCCCATGCCGAGAAACAGGACCAGCACCGCCGCACGCGGGTGTCCGCCCCACAGCGCCGCGCCGCCGGCCAGGAACGCCGCGCCCAGCAGCCACGCCATCGACGGGATCAGCGCCAGCGCCTCCGGCGCGCGCGCCATATCGGGAATCCGTGCAACCAGCGGCGTGACCCAGAAGCCCGCGCTGAAGATCGCCGCTCCGGTCAGCGCCAACAGGGCTCCTGGAATTTGGCGCTCCAGCCGTTCGGCGCGCGCGTCGACGAAGCGCATCCACCATCCGGCCGTCAGCAGCACGAAGGCCGGCGCCGTGGGCAGGCAGTAGTACACCAGCCGTGACGGCACGGGCAGAAAGAAGAACACCGGCCCCAGCGCGCCAAACGCGAGCAGCAACACCGCGTCGCGGCGTTCGCGATCGGCCCGGTCGTCGCCTTCTTCTTGCTCGTGGTCTTCGGCCTGCTTCGCGCCGTTCCAGGCGAAGCGCGCGACCCACGGCGCCAGAAGCGTCCACGGCGCACACCAGATCGCCGTCACCGCCAGATAACCGGCCACGCTCACCTGCGAGACCTTGTAGTCCGGCGGCCAGCGCTTGTCCTGCAAGCGGTCCAGCAGTTCGTTCACGAAGACGTGGTAGACGAAGCCGGGATTGCTTTGCTCGACGAACCAGCCCCAGAGCACCACCGGCGCGAGCATCAGCGGCACGCCCCACGTCCAGCCGCAGCGCTTGAAGGAATCCCAACGCCCGCGCGCGGCGCACCAGCCCAGCCAGGCCAGGCCCACGAAGAGCGAACCCATCGGTCCTTTGGCGAGCCACGTCAGCGCCAGCAGCGCCCAGAAGCAGACCCAATGCTTGCGGGACTCCGGTTGGCACATCGCCCGCCACAGCGCGTACAGCGCGGCGAGGATCAAAGTCGATAGCAGGACGTCGATCAGGAGTTGGTGCGTGAACATGAACCAGCCGGTGCAGACGGCCAGCATCGCCGCGGCCAGCGGGCCGGCCTGCGCGCCCCACAGCCGGCGCGCCCAATGCCACGCCATCACCAGCCCCAGCCAGCCGAAGAACGCCAGCGGCAAACGCGCCGCGCCTTCGCCGATGCCCAGCACGCGGTAGCTCAGCGCGATCGACCAGTACACCAGCGGCGGCTTGTTCAGGTAGGGGCTGCCGTTCAGGTGCGGCGTCACGTAATCGCCGGTCAGCGCCATCTCGCGCGCGATCCCCGCGAAATGGCCCTCGTGCGGCTCGTAGAGCCCGTACCGCCCGAGTCCGAAGGCGAGCACCACGAAACACGCCGCCAGCGTAAGCGCATCGGCGAACGAGAAGCGCGCGCCTGGGCGCGCGGATGTTTCGGCGGAAACCGCGGACATGGCGGGTAAAGCTACTCGTCTTCGGGGCTCCGGCGAGTCGTAAAACTCGCTTGGGCGCAACCCGCGCGCGCGTTAGGGTGGCCTTGAATTCCACTGCATGCCGGAGACCGCCCATGCCCGCGAAGCGCCCGCATATCCTGCTCATCACCACCGACCAGCAACGCGGCGACTGCTTGGGTCTCGAAGGGCATCCGGTCCTCTCCACGCCCAACCTCGACGAACTGGGCGGGACCGGCGCGCACTTCCGTCACGGCTACACGGAAGTCCCGAGCTGCATTCCCGCGCGGCGGATCCTGATGAGCGGGCAGAATCAGGTCAGCAACGGGATGGTGGGCATGACCAACGATCCAAGCTGGAACCCGCCGCACACGCTGGCCGGCGAGCTCGCGCAAGCCGGTTACCAGACGCACCTGATCGGCAAGCTCCACCTGCAGCCCAACCGGCGGCGCTTCGGCTTCCAGAGTTCCGCGTGGTCCGATGCGCCCCACCCCATGCACCACCACGAGGGGCTCGACGATTACCAGCGCTTCCTCGTCCGGCACGGCGTCACGCAGTGGGATAATTCGGCCATGCACGGCGTCGATCCCAACGGCTGGGTCGGACGGCCCTCGCACCTCGACGAACGCCTAAGCTTCACCAACTGGTGCGCCGACGAGGCCGTGGCATTCCTCGAGCGCCGCGATCCCACCGTGCCGTTCTTCCTTAACGTGAGCTTCCACGCGCCGCATCCGCCGCTCTGCCCGCCCGCGTTTTACTACGACCGCTACATGCAACTCGATCTGCCTCCGGCCGCCGTGGGCGATTGGGTCGACGCGGCCGGCACGCCGGCCACCGGCCCGGGCGGCGCGAAGGTCGACGCCTACCGCGTGCGCATGCAGCCCGATGCCCTCAAGCGCGCGCGCGCCGCCTACTACGGGCTGATTAACCACGTGGACGATCAGATCGGGCGCTTGGTCGAAGCGCTCCAGCGTATGGGCCTCTGGAACGATTGCTTCACGCTCTTCACCTCCGACCACGGCGAGATGCTGGGCGATCACCACATGTTCCGCAAAACCTTCGCCTACGAAGCCTCGGCGCGCGTACCGTTCCTCGTCAAAGCCCCGCGCTGGATGGATTGCCGGGACGGCGCGAAGCCCGCTCAAGTCGTCGGCCTGCAGGACGTCATGCCCACGCTCCTCGACGCCGCCGGTACCACCGTTCCCGAAAGCTGCGACGGGCGCAGCGTCCTCCCGCTCCTGCGCGGCGAAACTCCCGCTTGGCGCGAGTACCTCCACGGCGAGCACGCGCCGTGCTACCACCCCACCAACGCGATGCAGTACCTCACCGACGGGCGCGAGAAGTTCATCTGGTTCACGCAGACCGGCGTGGAACAGTTCTTCGACTTGAGCCAGGACCCGAACGAGTGCCGCGACCTGATCCGCTCCGAAGGGTATCAGGACCGCGTGAGCGTGTGGCGCAAGCGCATGATCGAACAACTCAAGAACCGCCCCGAAGGCTTCAGCGACGGCGCGAAGCTGATCGCGGGAAAAAAGCACACCAACCTGATGCCGGATTACGCGGATCGGAACAAAGGTAGCGCGTGATGTTTGTGCGCCTCAGAACCCCTTCGGCACGAAGACCACGTCGCCGGGTTCCAGTTCGATATCGCCTTCCAGGCTGCCGGCCTTCTCGGTCAGCTTGTCCACGTCGATCAGCGTCACGCCGGACCGGCGCACGACACGGACGTCGGAGCGCTTGGCGAACTTCTCGAAGCCCTTGGCCAGCGCCAGCGCACGCGTCACGGTGAGCTTCCCGCCCGCCGGCGGATAGAAGACGCCGCCTTCCTGCACGTCGCCCAGCACATAGACGCCTTCCGACTGCGGCACCAGCAGCGTATCGCCCGGCGCCATCGTCACGTCGTCTTCGGGCCGAACCGAGGCCAGCAACTTGAACAAGTCGACCGAAACCACCTCCGGCTTTTCGCCGGACACCACGCGGCGGATCACGCGCGCTTCGGCGGCGCGACCGCCCGGCGCGAGCCCCTCCGCCATCGCCAGCGCCTGGCTGGCCGTCAGCGTTCCCGAAGGCCTGTCCTGCCGGTAGATGTTGCGTACGAAGTAGCCTGGCTTCTTGACGCCGCCGATCACGAAGATGCCCATCTCCTCGGGCACGAAAACCACATCGCCGCTTTGCAGCGCGAGGTCTTCTTCGACGTGCCCGCCGGCGGCGATGCGCTCCAGGTTGACGCGAAGTTGCTGCGCGGGGCCCTCGCGCGGCTGCCGCGTGACGCGGATCTCCGTCGCCTGAGCCTCGGGGCGCAGTCCGCCCGTCAGCGCCAGCGATTGGCTCACCGTCAGCGGCCGGTCGTTCGGCAGATCGACGGCCTTGGGCAGATAGACTGCGCCGTGCACGTACGCTTGCCGCTGCGCGTAAGACTTTACCGCCAAGGTGACGTTCGCTTCCAGGAGGTGCGCTTTCTCTTTCAAACCCTTGGCGATCTCTTGAGTTAGCGTGTCGAGGCTGCGGCCGGCCGTCTCCACCGCGCCCAGTAGCGGGACGCGCAAGACGCCGCGCGGCGAGACGGTCATCTCGACGTTCAGATCGGGCTGGCGGTAGACCCAAAGCGTAAGCACGTCGCCGGGCTGCACGCGGTACTCGTCGCGGCCGGCGGCCGGTGCGGCTTCTTCACCGGCATGGGAAGTTGCAGTCGCGCATAGGGTTAGACATACGAAGAGATGCAGGAGGCGGAACAGGGGCGCGGGGGTTCGCGAAGCGCGCATCGCGAGACTACATCTTGGCCTTTTCGACCACGGCGGCGGCGGCTTCCTGAATCTCGACGTTCAGGATGCCCATATTGGCTTCGCGTTGCAGCAGCACCAGCAAGAGCGCCGGACCGGCATCGACGATGGCCAGCTTGTTCTCGTTACCCGTCACCATAAACTTCTTGAGCCGCCCGACTTGGATGCGCTTGATCGCCGCTTCCAGCGCCGCAAGGATCGACGACGCCACCGCGCCGATGCTGTTCTCGTCCACGTCGACCCCAAAGTCGCTCGCCGCCACGATCCCATCCTTGTTGACGATCATGCAGCCGCGCACGCCGGAGACTTTATTCAGCTTCGCGAGGACACTTTGCATCGCATCGCCTTCCCGGATCAGGAGTTCTGCGACTGGGCGACCTGCGAGGCGAAGTCACGAATCGCCTTCTCCAGGAGTCCCATCTTAACGTCGTGCTTGGCGAAGACCGCCAGGATCATGTCGCCGAACTGGACGATGTGAATGTTGCCCATCTCGCCTTCGATCATGCCTTCCTCGAAGGTGCCAACGCCCAGCTGAATGCTGTTGTCGCTCGAAGTCCGGTAGACGTTCGTAATCAGAGCGCCGGCAAGACCTTCGTCCAGCGTCGAGTCGAGGTCGGCGGCGACGACGAGCCCGTATTGGTCGACGAGCAGCGCGCCGGTCACGCCGGCGACTTGGCGGAGGTTCTGGATGCCTTCGTTGAGCACGCGGTCGCGGGCGCCGGCGGTGGAGCGCGCCTGCTGATCGGCCAAGCGGCCCACGATCTTGGTTCGGCTGTTACTCCCTGCGGGCGTCGGAACTCCTTTGCCGCGTTGGTTTTCCTTGAAGTCCTGCGTGTCGGCGGTCGCGGCCACTTCGCCGGCCGTCTCGCGGGCCTTGCGCAGTAACTCCAAAATCGCTTCGTCGCCCGGGGCGAAGTAAAGGATGTCTTCGAGGCGGCGGGCCGCGTCGGCCGGACGGCCCAACTGCATGTACACCTGAGCCAACAGCTTCAGGGCCATGTAGTTGTACTTGTCCAGCTCGACCGACTTCTCGAGGTTCTGTTGCGCTTCTTCCCACTTCTGCTTCTCGATGTAGATCTGCCCAAGCACCAGATACGTCCCACCGTAGCGCGGGAAGGCTTTGATCCCGGCCTGGCAGATCTGGATGCACTGATCGATCTCGCTGTCGGCCTTGTACAGTTCGGCTAACCGCGCGTACAGAATCGGGTTGGGATGAGTCTGGATCTTCTCTTTCAGGCGCCGCTTTTCGCTCTCGCGCTCGACCTTCTCGACCTCCGCCTTGCGGCGGCCGATCTCGGGCGAACTGGGGAAGCGCGCCACGCCGAGCTTCAGGATCTGGGCGGCGCGCTGAGGATTATCGGCTTCCTCGTACGCTTCGGCCAGCTCCAGGTAAACCTGAGGCGTGGGGCGGCCTTGGAGCTGTGCCTCAAGCCCCTTAATCTTGCTCGTACTACGCCAGTTCTTGAAGAAGTCGAAGAGTGCCATGAAGTTATGCGTGCGCTCCTCGTCCGGTCTCACGCTCGGGGCGCCACCGGGGCTCGTCGGTTAACATCCGCCGAGCACCCCGACCCAGGGCGCACAACCATAGATAAGAGCCTACCTTGCGAGCACTGAGTCTTAGGGTCATTTCCGCATTCTGTCAAGCCCTTTGCCTGCGATTTCACCCAAAATGGAAGTCCGATTAGCACTTAGAAGAATTACAATGCTTGCAACCGCCGGGGCATCCCCTGTGCAAACCCTCGAACCCAGCTTGGCGCAACCCTCTGTGATCGAAACGCCGCCCGAGTTTGCCGAGACTCCGCCGAAAGGCACGCTTTTCTTCGTCTCCCCGTGGATCGACGGACTCCTGATGGGCGGCCTAGGGCTTCTGGTCTGGATCGCGCTGACGGTCGTCGGCGCGGGGACGTACCAGGCCGTCGGCATGGCCGGGAGCGGCTGGCTGCTGGCGGCGGCGATCCTCTTCGACTTCCCGCACTTCGCGGCGGTGAGCTGGCCGTTGTACAGCCATGTCGAGCGCGTGAAACGCTTTCCGATCACGGCGCTGATCTGGCCGCTGGCGCTGCTGGCGGCCATGCTGATCTCCGTGCGCTATCCGGATACGGTGCTGCCCTGCTTATGCAAGGCCGCGATGGCCTGGATGGCGTTCCATTTCGCCGCGCAGACGGCCGGCTTGACGCTGCTTTACCTGCGCCGCGCGGGATTTAACCCTTCGCGGGCCGAAGGGTTGTGCGTGAACGCCGCTTCGTATCTTGGCATGCTGTACGCGCTGTTGAGCACCGAAGCGCGCGACCGGCCGCTCTCGTTCGGGAGCCTCCAGGAAGCGATTCCGCGCTTTCCGGTCACGGAGGACGTCGGGCTGCTCGTAGCGCTCCTCTTCGGGTGCGCGCTCACCGGAATCGTCGCCTGCGGGCTCTTGGCGAAGGTGCGCCGCGGGCGCTGGTGGCCGCCGATCGCACTGGTCCCGCTGGCCGCTCAGGCGCTGTGGTTCGTGCCGGAGGCCGGAAGCTACGATCTCTTCACGCGCTTGCTCTGCTTCGGCTGTGTCCACGGTTTGCAATATCTGACGCTCGCGGTGGCCGTCGAGGCCGCGGAGGTCCGCGCGCAGCATTCGGAATGGAGCCGCGGGCAGGTGCTGAGCAACCTGGCGCTTTTCTATCCGATCCTCTTAGGTCTTGGCGCGGCGGTCTTTCTGGCGTTGCCTTGGCTGCTGCAACCGTTGCGCGTGGCGGCGCACTTGGTCGGGCCGGCGTTTCTGGCGGCGCTGTGGATGCATCACGCCTTCGTGGACGGCGGGCTGAACAAGCCGCGTTCGCCGCAAGCCGCGCGCCTGGCCGACCTTACGCTGGCGCGCGAAGGCTGGGAGGCGCGTCCATGAAGCGCGTGATCCTGATCTGTGCGGTGCTGGCCGGCGTGTTCGCGGCGCGCGCCGAAGTGGCCGAGAAGACGGCGCTCAAGACCGGCGAGGGGCCGACCTTCGAGCCGGGGCTCCTGCCGCAAGCCGATCCGGAGTTGCTGAAGCACGTCCGCTTCAAGACGACGCTGGGGTATATCCGCGTCGGGCTTTCGCCGTACGGCGCGCCGGAACTGCTGCGCCACTTCCTTACGCTTTGCGAATCGGGGATTTACGTCGGCACCATTGTAAACGGCGTGGAGCGCGGACGTTGGATCGAGCTGGGGCATCCGAGCACGAGTTCGCAGCCGCTCAGCCTCGAACAGAAGGCGCTGCTGAAGCAGAAGTTCCCGCAGCCGCAAGCGCCGGGCGATACGAGCGGCGGGCGCGGCGCGGTGGTCTTCCTGCGGGCCGAGCAGCATTCGCCGATGCTGGGGATTCAGACGGGCCGGCTGGGGCCGCCGGGAAACTTCGAAGTCCTGGCCCGGGTGGTGGATGGACACGAGACGCTGAAGCGCATCGACGGCGTGCGGCTGAACCCGAACCGGCTGCCGATGCTGCCGGTGATGATCCTGGAAGTCGAGGTGCTGGAACCGGATACGCCGAAGTCGCCGGACCCGCTCTTCGATCAACTGGTCGAGGAGCGCTTCGCGCGCTACGCCGATCCGGAGCTTCAAGCGAAGCCGGCGCGGGACCAGTTCCGCAAGACGCCGACGCTGGAAGCGCCGGTGGGGCAAGATCCGTCGAAGGCGTTGGCGATCGTGTTAGCTCTTGCGGGCGCGGCGCTTACGGTGCTGGCGCAGCGCCTTCGTCCGGCGCAGTGGCAGGTGCTGGGGACCGTGTTGCTCTGCGGCGGCGGGTTCGTGATGTACGTCCAGAGCGCGCCGCGGGCAACGTTCGATCCGTCGCTGGCGCTGGGCTTATGGTGCGGAGCGTTCGTGCTCTTCGCGCTGCTGCAGCGGGTGGAGGCCGGCGCGGGCGCGGACGAGCCGAAGGCATAACGGCGCGGGGAGCGGGGCGTGTGATAGTTCACCTGTGCTGCGCGAAGTGAGTCGTGCAAAGCGTAAGGCCGGCGAAGCTATACGAAGCGCTATATTCGCGCCACATCGTGCGCTAAGTGTAAAGTTGTAAAGCGTAAGTGTAAAGTGTAAAGCTAGCTTTACAGTTAAGTTTACACCTCTTTTTGACGCGGTTCGAGGCGTGTCAAAAAGGGCGAGCCGGGTCGAATGGGCTCGAAAAAAGGCGCGTCTTTCCGTGACCTTCCGCGTCGCGGTTGCGAGGAGAATGGTTACGCCCGCCCCCTAGGAGTGTGCGCATGTCCTCCGGCGTTTTCGGAATCATCAAATTGCCTGCGCCGATCGGAAGAAGCCTGCTCGCCGACCTTCGTGTCTTACGGGAAGGGCATTGGAATGCTTACGATCCAGCCGATCCAAGCTTGGACGGCGAATATTCCTCAGAAGGCGCAACTCGGATCGATGGATTCATGGACCGCGTGCGTACGATTCACGCGCCTCCGATTCTGTACCGCAAAGAGTGGATCGATTACTGGTCCATGAGCGATCAGGTTTATCGCTGGCTTAAGCATCTTGGCCTTTCCTTCGAATTGCATTCGACGAACCGTTACGCCTTGGCGGTGGCGGCAAACGTACGGCTGGACTCCAAAGCGCGAGCAACGGCCCTGGAACATCTGACCGGCGCCGCTCAGTTCCCAGAGAACGAGTGGTATCGTTCGTCTTTGCGCGAAGCCTTATCGGCATGGGAAGGCGTTGTGGACGAATTCGCCTTGCTTAGTTTTCGGCAGAATTTGGGCACTTCGCTCGATGACGATGCGATTCGAGCGACATGGGACATGACATTGGACTTTGGGGCTGGTGGCGCGGGCTGACGAGAACGGAAAAGTCGAATGTGCGACCTCCGTGGACTTAGCGCGGGTGGCCCGCACAAACCGCAGGTTTGTGTGGGTGCCGAAGGCACAAGAGGCGTGCGGGACACTCGAGTTCGATGAGGGCAAATGTGGTGACCCGAAGCGACCGTGGACTTGCAGGCTTCGGAAGCGGTACGCGCCCATGCATAGCGTACGCTCACGAGCGCCTCTTATTCGCAAGCTCACCCAC
>BTVV01000169.1:0-10970 GCA_045863855.1 Planctomycetota bacterium
GTCGAGCTGCTGCGGGTACACCTTGCGCTGCACCACCGCTTCCACCACTTCGAAGTCCTTGGGCATGTCGCGGATCGTGAGCAGCGCGTTCTTGAACTTCCAGTGCGCCAGGCCCAGGTCCCAGATCCACAGCGTCTGCTTGTGCTTCTCGCCCGGCCAGACCAGCTCGAAGCTCAGTTCCAGCCCTTCCCGCGCGATGTTGACTTCGTAGATGCCGGCGCTCAGCGGCGGGCCGATCCGTTCGGCCTTCGCCTGCAGCGTCGCCGCCACGCCCGGCTGATTCGCCCGCAGATGCACATCCACCGGCGCGACGATCGCCAGCCGGCCCGACTGGATCTCCAGCAGGAACGGGATCTGGCTGTCGGTGCTGAACAGACCCACGCGCAGCGGATGCTCCAGACCCTCCGGATCGAACTTCAGGCGCAGCTTGGCGCGGAAGTCCCCGATGATCGTCCGCGCGGCCGGACTGACCAGATTCTGCGGCGGGTATACCGTGCGCGTGCCGCTCTCCGTCTTCTCCAGCATCTGCACGCGCGGGTGCTGGAACCCCTGCGCGTACTGTTCGGCGTCCTCGCGGTGCAGTTCGTCGCCGTCCGCGATGGGGAACCACCAGATCGGCTTCCACGTCGGCGGCTTGGTCTCCAGGCGGCTCCTCAAAATCTCGAGCTGCTCCGCACCCTGCTGCTGCGCCTGCCGCGCGCGCTGAATCTCCCACGTCGAGACGCCCACCGCGATCAGCACCGTCGCCACCGCGGTCAGGAACCAGGTATTCTGCTTCACCAGCCGGCCCAGCGAACGCAGCAGCCCCACCGGACGCGCGCGAATCGCCTCACCGCTGCGGAAGCGCTGGATGTCGTCGCGCAGTTCCTCCGACGAGGCGTAACGGTTGCGCGGATCCTTCTCCAAGCACTTCATCACGATCGTCTGGATATCGCGGTGAATCTTCGGGTTGAGCTGCCGCGGCGGGCGCACCGGCTCGTTGATCACCGCCACCACCACTTCCAGCAGCGACCGCCCCGCGAAGGGCGGCCGTCCGGTGAGCATCTCGTACAGCACCGCGCCCAGCGCGTACCCGTCGCTGCGCGCGTCGATCTTCTCCACTTCGCCGCGCGCCTGCTCCGGCGGCATGTACGCCGGCGTCCCCAGCGTCGTCCCCGACTGCGTGTACTGCGTGTCCAGATCGACCTGCTTGGCCAGGCCGAAATCGGTCACGTGCGGCGTCCCCGCCGGATCGACGATGATGTTCGACGGCTTGATGTCGCGGTGGATCACGCCCGCCTGATGCGCCACCCGCATCGCGTCGGCCAGCGTCTCCGCGATCTGCAGCGCCATCGGGATCGAGACCTGCTTGTCCGCGATCAGCCGCGAAAGCGGCGAGCCTTCCACGAACTCCATCGCGAAATAGTGGTGCCCGCCCTCCTCGCCGATCTCGTAGATCGGCACGATCGCCGCGTGCTTCAGCTTCGCCGCCGCCTTCGCCTCGCGCTGGAAGCGCGCCACCGCCTCGGGCGAGGCGTGCGTGCCGGCCAGCAGCACCTTCAGCGCCACCACCCGGTCGAGCCCGCGCTGCCGCGCGCGGTACACCACCCCGAAACTCCCGCGGCTGATCTCTTCGACGATCTCGTAGTTGCCGAATATCTTGCCCGCGCCCGGTCCCGTCTTCGAGCCGCGGCGGCTGCCTTCCTGCGGAGCTTCGCGAACCGGCGTCTTGCCGTCCTTGAAGAGCAGCACCTCCTGCGTCCCGCTCGTGCTGTCCAACGGCGTCGGCTCGTGCGCCGACCCCGAACGCAGGCCCGTCGGCCGCAGGATCGTGCTGCCCTTGCCCGCTCGGTCGTCGGGGTTCGCATCCGCGGGACGCGCCGACGAACCCGGCGCGGGCGGAACGGTATCCGCGGCGGGATCGTAGCTCGATCCGCCGGCCGTGCCTTCCTCCGCGTTCGGTTCGTGCGCCTGCGCCAAGCGACCCGTCTCCCGCCGAATTTCCAGAACGGCTCCCGCCTACTTGGTACGCCTCACCCGGCTTTCCGTTGCCGCCGCCATCACTCTATCGCGCCCCTCGCCCCCCGTGCTCCCGGAAGCGGAGTTTCAACCTCTTTGTATCGCCTAAACGCGGGCGCGAGCGCATCCGCACCGAAAGCCTCAACAGGCGCCGAAACCGTTCACGCGGACGCTCAGTTAGACGCCGCTCCACGCCCAAGTCTTGCCGGTGCTTGGTCGGAAGACTCGTATGGAAAAGAGTGCTGCATGTTGCCAATCCTGCCTGGTTCCGGCCGGCTCCTCCTACTTAGAAAGTGTGGCCAAGAATGGTCACCCGTTCAAAAATCGGCTGAAATCTTGAATACCATCCGGTCGGCAGACGATAAGAACAGTGAACGCGCATGGTGCTGTAGCGCGTTGATAGGGTGATTCAGTAATGGTGCATAGGGGTTTTGGTTCTAATCGAGCCCTATGTCTAGTGGATAACACCCTGATCTTAATCCATCAGGGGATGTGGATAAATTGTTATGAGCCCTATTCGCCTATTTTATTATCGAATAAAGCATCATTATCCTAATAAGTCATTGGTCTATGGCGATATTTGTTTTGTTTATTTGACTTCCAGTGGAAAGGTGATATTAAAGTGAATGTCGCATGAAGGGGTCCTGCGCCTTGTAAAGGCTGGTCTGAAGCTTGCTACTGAAGGAGGAGTGAGGGGGAAAGGAGGTCGCCGTGCGAAAACGCCATCCGTACGAAAACAGGTACTGCAACGCGTGCAAATGCACGACGCGGCATGAGGTGAAGGAATCGAACTTCACCTGCCTGCGCTGTGGCCTGTTGAAAGTACCGCCGCGCGTCCTGAAGCCCGTGGTTCGGCCGTTGCCGCTTTCGGCTTAACGATTCTGGCTGCGGTTCCGAGGGCTCGTACGCTTCACGCCGGCGCTGCGCTTTCACGCCCGGTCGACTTCTCACCCACACCCCAGTTCGGCCACGTGCCGCGCGCCACGTCTCACGCTCCAGCATAAATGGCTAAACGCTCGGATCGATCCGCCGCGGATTTCTTACGCCGTCGGGGCCAGTTCCTGCCGCGTCTGCGCCAGGCTCTTGAGCTGCGCGTGAGGGCCCAGCATCTTCGGAGCGTCGTTGCGTTCGGCGTAGAACGGCGCCGTCAGCAGCGCGACGCGTTCGCCGAAGGGCGTCCCGACTCCCCCACCGGCCCATTGCGCCAGCCGCAGCATGAACAGCGGCAGGTGCACCTTCACCTTGAAGCGCCGCTCGGCCTCGATTACGCGATCCAGCAACTCCAGGTGCGTCATCGCTTCCTGGCCCGCCACGGCGTAAACGCCGGGGCGAAGATCGTCGAGCGAACGCGTGAAGCAGCGCGCGACGCAGCGGCCCAGATCCTCGATATGCAGCGGCTGCAGCGCCGTATCGCCGTAGCCCCAGACCAGCATGAACGGGCTGCCCTGCCGAGCGGCGTTCAGCGCCGGACCGACCAAGCCGTCGCCCGGGCCCATCAGCGGCGCGGCGCGCAGCACGAAGTCGGCGATATGCGCGTCCTGGGTCAGCAACTCCGCTTGCACCGCTTCGCGCAGGCACGGCACGCGCGACTTCGAGTCCGCGGCCACCGTCGAGAGGTACACGATCCGCTCGACCTTGCACGCCTCGCCCGCCGCGATCAGCGCCTTCAGTTCGTCCAGATGCCGCTCGCGCCGCCAGCGTCGCCCGTTCAGCTCGATCGGCGCCAGCAGCGCCACGCCCCGCGCATCCTGGCAGAGCTTATGCAGATCTTCCGAACGCTCCGGCGAACCGCGCAGCACCTCCAGCGCGTCGGCCGAAGCCTTGACGCCCTTTAACGCCTCCGCGGTGGTCTCGTCGGGGACCAGCACGCGGACCCGGAAATCGCGGTCCAGCAGCGTCTGGGCCACGCCAGCCACCACCCACGCTTCGCCCAGCAGCGCGATGCGCGGACCGGCCTCGGTCGGAGCCGCCGCCGGAGCCGCTTCGGGCGCGGGATCGCCAGGCGTGGCCGGTTCGAGCGGCTCGGACGGTGCGGCGGATGCGGGGTCGCTCACGTGGAACTCCTTGCGGGGACTGGGACTTCAACCTGCGCCGATTGTATGGACGCGCCGCCCCGCGGCAAGCAGGCGGATAAATTCGATGGATCGGATGCTCCCGTGCGTCGATGCCATACTGGACAGGGGCCCCCGCGGCGAGTATGTTCGAAGGTGGCTCAAAAATGGGAGTACGGGCATGCGTAAGCTGTTGATGATCCTGGCGTTGCTGGTCGGCTTCGGTTCCATGGCCGGCTGCGGAAGCCGGCGCGGATCGGCCGAAGTCTATTCCAAGCAGAACCACTACGAGAACGTCGGCGAAATGCCGAAGGGCCAGTAATTCCCGAGTGGCCGGCCTGACCCTCCAATCGCCATCTACCTAAGAGCCGCTAACAAAACCAGCGTCAAGGCGGCTGCGCCGCGCCCGTCAAGCGGGACAACGAAGGCGAAGTGGCCGGATCGGGGCGAGCATCCGGCGCCTGAGCCTGATGAAGTCCCGCGAAGCACTGCCGCAAGCAAACGGCCGATGGTGGTGTTGCGAGTGGCTCTAAGCCCTGAAATGCGCGCGCCCCGCGAGGTCTTCGCGGGGCGCGGGCGTTCGGAGGCCTTACCGGCAGGCTTCAGAACCTGAAGAAGGCGTTCAAGTTCAGCCGCGGGCGGTCGTGGTGGTAGACCTCGCGGTGATGGATCGGCGCCGGCACCCAGACTCGGACGCGGCGGTCTTCGTAGCGCGCCGGGTGGCAGATCTCACGGTAATACCCCGGGCGAACCACCACATTGTAATGGCACCCGAACCGGTCGTGGCGGTGTTCGACCACCGGCGGCACCCAGACGCGTTCCGTATGCGCCGGATGCACCAGCACGCGCTCGATGCGGTATTCGTAATGCCCCGGCGCCCGGTACGTATCGCGATGGTAATGTCCGCCGCCGCCCAAGTTCACGCTCACGAATCCGCCGTCCCGCGCCTGCGCCGAACTCGGCGTCGCCCCGAAGATCGCCACCGCCAGAGCCAGGCCCATCGTTATCGTCAGTTGGTTGCGCATGTCTCTCACTCCTTTTCCCGTTTCCCGCTTCGTTTTCGGCAGCCCCTGCCGCCCGCTTCCCTCTTCAGCTATATCGACGCCAAGGGAGGAGCCCTATTCAGAATATTCTACGTCTACGTAATAATTTTTCGGAGGCACTAAAATCGTATAAACCATTTACAAAAAGAATGTTATATGAACAACAAAGGATTGTTCAGCGGTCGAACAGGCATCCAAACGGCCGAAACGCCGCCCCCTACCTTAATTAGTGGGAGGCCGGGTGCTGCCGCTCCAACCATAGCTCCCGGCCCAGTTTGATCAGCCGGCGCGCCAGCAAGCGCTTGGTCAGCCGCTGCTGGTTGCCTTCATCTCGAGCGGCGCGCAGGATGCGGAACTCGGCCGCATCGGCGCCCATCGCGGCGGGCGTGTCGAGCACCAGCGCATCGAGGTTCTTGGTCGTCAGCTTGCGATACGCCTCGCGCAGCCGTTCGGCCGCGCGGGCTTGTTCGGTCGAACCGCGGCCCGTCTCGAGCGCGAAGCCGATCAGAACCAGGTCCTTGCGCTGCGTCCGCTTCTGCTCGCCCAGTTCGGCCAGGATGTCGTGCGTTGGCTTCAAGCGCAGGTTCAGGCCGGCCTCGCGCTTTTTCAGCTTCGCGTTCGACGGCGCTTCGACCGTGAAATCCGCCACCGCGGCGGACATCACCACCACTTGAGCGTCCTGGAGATACCGCTGCACGCGGCGGTGCATCTCGTCGGCCGAGCGGACCGCGACCTTCATCAGCCCCGCCGTACGCGCGGGGAGCGAACGTTCGACTTCCTCCGGCACCGGCCCGTGAATCAGGATCACGCGGTGCCCGCCGGCCAGCGCGGCCTGTGCGGTCAAGAATCCCAGCTTCCCCGTCGCGCGGTTGGAGATGAAGCGGACCGGATCGATATCCTCGACCGTGGGTCCGGCGGTGATCAGGAAGGTCGGCGGGCGCGGCGGCATGCGAACCACCTTAATCGAGCGGCGGCCGGAACCCAAGGCCCTTCAGGCGGCGAACGGCGTCATTCCGCTTTGGGCGGCGCCCCGTTGCTCGGCCCCAGCTTGCGCCCCTTGAGGAACTCTTCGAGCACATCCATGAATTCGCTGGCGTCCTTGAACTCCTTGTAGACGCTCGCGAAGCGTACGTACGCGACTTGGTGCAGCTTGCGCAGCTCGCGCATCACCAGTTCGCCCAGAAACTGGCTGGGCACCTCGCGGTCGAACTGCTCGAACGCCTCGCTCTCGACGCTCGTCACCACCTGATCGACCTGCTCGGCGCTGATCGGAAGGTTCCAGCACGCGCGCTCGATGCCGCGGCGCAGCTTATCGCGGTCGTACGGGACGCGACGGCCGTCCTTCTTGATCACGCGCAGCGGATTCTCTTCGATCCGTTCGTACGTGGTGAAGCGGCGGTTGCACGATAGGCATTCGCGGCGGCGGCGGATCGTCTGGCCGTCCTCGCTGGCGCGGCTGTCGACGACTTTATCCTGATCGACACGGCAAAACGGACACCGCATGAGCGTCGCGCGCCTCGCTGGAAAGAGTTGGAACCGAGGCACGGAATAGCACGCCGCGCGAAACGCGTCAAGCAGGGGGGAAATACGCGCCCCCCACCCGCTCTAGACCTGCCCTCTTCCTGCCGATACCGTTGAAGCGGGTGAAAGCGAGGCGCCCCATGCGCTCGACGCACCGAACGTCTCCGGGCTGGATCTGCGCCGCGGGCTTCGCGCTGCTCCTGTTGCCCGTCTGCCCGGCCGTCGAACCGGCCGCTCCCGAAGCGCCCGCCCCCACCCCCGAACTGAAACTCGAAGGCCCCCGCGACGCCCCGCGCGTGGCGAAGGCCATCGCCCGTACCCGGCTCAGCGAAGAACAGTGGCAGGCCGAATTCGAGGCGATGCAAAAGAAATACGCAAGCTGGGCCCAGCAACGCCGCCGCGAAGGGCTCGCCGACGACATCGGCCGTTACCTCAACGACCGCCTCACGATCCTCGCCTTCCGCGCCATGAGCGGCGATCCGGCCGTCCTGCAGGAAGGCGCGCTCTGGCTCTCGTTCTACACGCCCTGCCGCGAACCGCTGCCCGGTATCGTGACCTCCTTCGCCGAGGCGAACCGGGACTCCATCAACGGCGTGCTGGAAGCCTTCACCTGGGAACGCGCGGCCGCGTACGTCAAAGCGAAGCAGTGGAAAAAAGACGCCGAGGCCAAGCGCAAGAAAATGTAGCCGGCGCTTCGCGGTAAGCTCCGCCCGCGCTACGCTTCCGCCGCAAGCGGCCCCACGTGCGCCCAGCGTACGCCCGGCCAGTGCGATTCCCAAAGCGTCTTGTCGCCCGTATCGCGCACGCGCTTCCAGACCTGCGCCATCATCTCCTCGGCTTTGCCGCGATGCAGCGGATCGCGCGCCAGGTTGCGGCGTTCCTGCGGATCGTTCGCCAGATCGTACAACTCGTCCTCGTCGAAGCCGTTGAAGACGAACTTCCAGTTCCCGTTCCACCAGACGCGCTGGGTAAGCGTGTAACGCGCGCCGAAATATTCGGCGTAGGCCGTCTGAAAATGCTTCGCCTCGCCTTCCGGATCCTTTAAGAGCGCCGCGAACGAGCGCGAATCGGGCGCACCCAGGGCCGGCAGCCCGGCCAGGTCGAGCAGCGTGGGGCCGAGATCCGGGAGCGTCACCAGTCCGTGCGCGAGCGCGCCGCGCGCGAGGCCCGGGCCGCTGAAAATCATCGGGATGTGATAATTTTCCTCGAAGGCCGAGACGTTGTGCGCGATCAGACCGTGCGCGCCGAGCAGGTTCCCGTGATCGCTGGTGAAGACGACAATCGTGCGTTCGCGCTGCCCGCTCTCGTCGAGCTTGGCGAGAAGCCGCCCGTACAACCGGTCGATCTCCGTCATGCTCGCGTACTGCCCCACCAGCATCTCGCGCCGCTCGCGCTCGCTCAGCGCCTGCCACAATCCCGACGCTTTGCGGTACAACCCCGGCCGCCCGGCCAGATCGTCGTCGGCGTTCTCCGGCAGCCGCGCATCGCCGAGATCGTACGCATCGAAGACGTCCTTCCCGCAGATCGGCGGCTCGTTCGGTTCGGGCAGGCTGACGAAGCAGCACCACGGCTTGCCGCTCTTCAGCGACTCCTCGAGGAACGTCGCGGCCGCGGCCGCCGTCCGCCCCGGCGTGCGCGCCTCCGCCGGCTCGCGCGCGACCCCGTACAGCATGCTCGCTTTGTAGCCGCGCGGAACGTCCAGCGTCTTACGCAGCGCGAACTCGCCCCCGCCGCCGTCCGAGACTCGGGTACGGTTGCGGTAGTATTCGCCGTCGGTGCTACCGTTCGCCTGCCAGCCGTACGCCTCCAGGTCTTCCGGGCGGTCGACGTGCCACTTGCCGAAGTAGCCGGTGCGGTAACCGGCCGCCGCGAAGCGCTGCGCCCAGTGCGGCTTCTCGCGCCGCAGGCACGACTGGTCGTCGGCGACGCTGTGGATCACGTCCAGCACGCCGTGGTTGTGCGGCAGGAGGCCCGTCAGCATGCTCGCCCGCGACGGCGAACTGATCGGATTGATCGAATACGCCCGCGCCACGCGCACGCCGCCTGCGGCAAGTGCGCGCAGATGCGGCATCCGGCACGGATGCCCCGGATCGAAAAACCGGCCCTGCAAGCCGTCCACCATCAGCACGAGCACGTTGGGCTGGGCCATAGCTACCGCCGCTCCTGAAAGGTCGATACCGCAAGCGAAGCCCCAGCCTACTCGAAGCGCGCACCCGCGACGAGCGCCCGCCGCCGCCTGAACGGCCCGCCACTTGCGCAGCATCCGGACATGGTGCACGCGCATCCGAAACGTGTCACTTCCGCCCCGCGGCGAACCGGCCGCCGCGCGCGCCCTTTACACGCCCGATACGCGCGCTGCCCCAAACTGTCGCCGCAACGCGTCAGTCCGGCGCGCGGCGCGCGGCGCCTGCTCGTAAACGCGAGGTAAAAATTATGGACGCGGAATTCACCCTTAATTCGGCCGCCGGCGGACCGGCTACCCCTGCAGCGGACGCGGCCAAGCGCCCGAATTTGCGCGTCCAACCAAGTATCCTTTATCTGCTCAGCGCCTTCCTGATGCTCGCCTTCGCCACCTTCGCCGCCGCCTTCGGCCTCTCGAAGCAACGCCTGCCCCAACCCGGACCGGCGGGTGCGCCATGAACGCTGCCCATTTTTTGCGGCACACGCAGGCGCACCCGAGGTCAGCCGCGCCGGCTGCGTGCTCGTAAGCGCCGCAGTTGCCGGGCGCCGCGCGGATTCGGCATTGGGCCTCGCGGTTGCGCATTGTCCCTCACCCGGCCCCGCGAACTTCGCGAAGGCATGGCGCGCGCGCTAAGGCGCGCTATTCTGGAGCCATGCCGGATTCCGAAGCGATAGCGTTGGTCACGGGCGGCTCGCGCGGCATCGGCGCGGCGTGCGCGCGCGCGTTGGCCGAAGGCGGCTGGCGCGTGGCGCTGCAGTACCGCGAACGCGCCGCCGAAGCCCAGGCGCTGGCCGCCGGACTCCCCGGCGCGCAAGCCTTCGCGGCCGACCTCGCCCAGCCCGGCGCGGCCCAGCAGCTCGTCGAGGCCGTCGCCGCTACGTGCGGGCCGCCGAGGGCGCTGGTTCACGCGGCCGGCGCGATGCTCGAAAAACCCCTCCTGTTCACCAAGCCCGAAGAATGGTCGCGGCTGCTGGAGTTGCATGCGCTGAGCGCCTGGGCGCTCTCGAAGGCGCTGCTGCGCCATCTGCGCAAGGCGCCGCACGGGACCGGGCGCCTGGTCTTCGTCGGCAGC
Organism: Planctomycetota bacterium; assembly: GCA_045863855.1. Lineage (GTDB taxonomy): Bacteria > Planctomycetota > SZUA-567 > H5-PLA8 > H5-PLA8 > H5-PLA8. The sequence continues at coordinate 9,868 of BTVV01000169.1, forward strand.
TTGGCCGGCGTGGTGGGCTTGGGCAACGGCGCCGCGTACGCCGCCGGCAAGGGCGCGCTGCACGGACTGGCCAAGAGCCTCGCGCTGGAATGCGCGCGCTGGGGCGCGACGGCCAACGTGGTCGCGCCCGGCTACGTCGAGACCGCGATGACGGCGCATCACGACGAAGCGCGCAAAGCCGCGCACGCCGCGGCCATCCCGCTCGGACGTTACGCGCGGCCCGAAGAAGTCGCCGCGCAAGTCGCCTTCCTCTGCCGCCCCGAGGCCGCGTACACCACCGGGCAAGTCCTGGTGCTTGACGGCGGGATGAACTGAATGGCCGTCGAATCGATGATCCTCGTGCGTCCCGAGCACCTCAACCACCACGGCTTCCTCTACGGCGGCAAGCTCCTGGAATGGCTCGACGAACACAGCTACATCGGCGCGATGGCGCACCTCAAGCCCGAGGCCAGCCTGGTCACGAAGGGCATCGACCGCGTCGAATTCCGTCACCAGGTCCGCGACGGCTCGCTCTTGAAAGTCCGCGCGCTGCTCGTCCACGTCGGACACACCTCGCTGACGACGTATACGTCCTTCGAACGGACCCGCGATCCGGTTAAGATCTTCCGCGCGCTGGTTACGTTCGTCTCGCTGGACCAGCAGGGCCAGCCGACGCCGATCGCGCCGTTCCTGCTCCAGCCGTTCCAGCCGCAAAGCGCGGAGGAACGCCGCTACTGGGCCGAAGTCGAAGCCGCGCGCAGCCGGCGCGGCGCGGCGGTGAAACCCGAAGTGAAGAAGAATAAGAAGCAGATGAAGAAGAAGGATACGCCATGAGCAAAGCGGCATCGGAGCCGGCGGAAAGCGAAACCGCTTCGGGAAGTCCGAAACCCGAAGCGGCGCGGCCGCGCTGGATCATGTGGGCCGGCGTCCTGGCCATGGCCCTGGCCGTGGGGCTCCTGCTGGGCTACCTCTTCCCGATCTTCGGCGGCGCCGAGAAACCCAACGCCGCCGCGCCCGCCGCCAAGTAACCGTCCGCCGCCGCGCGGCTGCGCCTTCCGTCGGCCGTTCCCGAATCCAATCCCTCAGTCGGCGCGTCCCCGTTCATGCGCGCGGATGAAAGCGTT
>BTVV01000170.1:0-10934 GCA_045863855.1 Planctomycetota bacterium
ATCGGCGGCGCCGATGTTCTCGAGGCGAACAGAACGGTTGGATTCCCAAGTCTGCTCATAGGCTTCGTAGGTACCCATGGGTGAGCGGCAATTGGCGCCGTCCATGGTCCCGCCTTGGCGCACGAGGTATTCGTGCCGCGCAACCTCCACCGCTTCCACGTGCTGCTTGGGCACGTCGCTGGCGTGCTTACCGGCCGACCACGGCAGCAGCGAAGCATTCGGTGCGGCCGCGGTTTCGGCGGCGGGAGCGGAACCAACACCCCATAACGTCGTCAGCATCAGCATTCCCATCAAGCGCGCGGCCATGCACAGCTCCTTGGATTCATTGCTTGGTACGTTACCAGCAGAAGAAGCGATACGGGTCGTCCCACGCTTCCGGAACATCAAGATAATAACCATCTAGCCAGCGCTGATCGGAAGGCTTGGCAGGCGTGGAGAAACGCTCGATAAAGGGCGTCTGGCTGGGCGCACCCAGATTGCCTAATACGCGCGCGAGCAAACTGCTGGTTCTGCGGAAATTGCGTTTGGTGTTGAACGCTTTGGTGTTGCAAGTCCACGGGGTGAGTTGGATCAACGTTAATTGCCCCGCCGTTGCGAGCACTCCCCCGCCCAGCACCTCGGCTCCGTCCGTCACCAGCGGCACTTCACGCGGATCGCGATTATGGACCTCCGCCGGTCCGCAGCCCACGAAGGGTGAAGACAAGCCCTGCAATTCAAATTGCGACGAAATGTACTCGGAGGCTTTCGTCTCGATGGCGCCTGGCAAAGATGCTCGAATATCCTTTTGTTCCAATCCAATCGCCAGGACCTTGGCGCCCGCCTGCATTCCTGCGGCCACGGCATCCTTATGCGCGGCCATCTGCTGGCCGCAATCCGGACCCAGCACCAGCAATCGATCCGGTGAAAGCGCTCCGCCCGCGTACTCGGAAACCTGGATGCCTGCCGATTTCAAATGCTTCAGACCTTCGGAAGCGCCGGCGTAAGACACCTGGCGGGGTGTGGCAGGCTTCCATGCGGAAACATGGGCGATCAATTGGCTGGTCAGACGACGCGCGGCCGGATCCTCTTCGCTACGGCCAGAAACATCCATTTGGCAGAACCAGACCGCGCCTTTGCCTTCGCGGTATTCCAGCAGCGGGCTGTACTGCAAGCTGAATCCGCCGTCCAGTAAGGCGAGGAAATCGCCACGCGCAGGTTTTTCGATCAAGACCGACGCGATATTTCCCCGACATCCGGCACGGTACAGGCGCGTCACCGGCAGCCCGCACCACGAAAAGACAAATCCGTAATTCTGATCCCGGGAGCGTTCGGACTTGGTGTAATGCGAGAGGAGCGTGGCCGATCCGCGCCAATCGCGCAGATCCTCCTGGGCTAACCCTTCAAATACCGGGTGATCGGGCACGCGGACGAATGCATTACGCAATCCGTATTCGGCCACGCGGAATCCGAGGCGCTGCTCCAGCACCTCGGTCGACTGTTCGAAAAGGATCACTTTCAGACCGTCCCGAACTCGCTTCAGGTCCGGAGCCGGACCGTCCAGCGTCAGCGCCTCCTTGCCGACAATCAATAGATCGAACGCATCCAAGGCGGTTTTGGCATCTACCGTCTGACCCTTCACCTTCAGATCTGAGAGCAGCTTGGTCGTCTCTCCCTTCGGATCGAAAAGCGCGATGCGCAGTTGCGGTTGGGGATCCCGCGCACGCTCGATGACTCGGATGCGGAACGTATCTTCCTGCGTCTCGCCGCCCTCGAAGACTACCTTTGCGTTCACGCCATACTCGCCAAGCTTCAAGTCGTTCGGCAATTGAAACATCAGCGGGATGCGGGCTTGCTGGCCGGTCTCGACGCTACCTTTCTGAGCGCCGTTCACCGATTGAGGCAATGCCAAGCTCCAGGATGCCTCGAAGGCCACCGTCTGACGCGAGTTGTTGATCACGATCACCTGCTTTTCGAACGTCTCTCCGGCGGTAAAGATATGGTCTTTGCTGGTCACGGAAGCGGGTTTTCCGGCGATATAGGCCAAGAGCGGCATGTTGTTCCGCTCGAGCGCCAGCGCGCCCTCGGTGGGCACCCACGCATCGCGGTCGAATGCGAGATCCCAGCGCGAGTACCCATCAGCAATGTAGTCGGGGCTGATCCCGGGGCGCTGCAAGCGATCCCAGTCCGTTTTGAGATCGGTGCGAGCGGGACGCTGAAACCCCGGCTTCAGCTTATATAGGATGCCGTGTTCCCAGGGCGAATTGGCGGACATGCCCCACGTTCGAAACGCGCGCCAATTCTCGGCATAGTAGAGCGCGAATACAGGTTCGCGTTCGGCAAAGTCGCTGGAGCCCAAGACCGCCGGATAATCCCAGCGGAACCAGTTTTGCCCCTTCCGAAATTGCTCCGCTTCCCAACGCAAGTTCTTCTTTTCGGTTTCGCTCACGCGGTAGGCGCGATCGCCGAAAAACTGGGCATTCCATTCGGCCAGGCAAAACTCCCAGGGAATCTTCGCACTACCGAAGACTCGTTTTCCGTTCGGCGGACCTTCGGCCGGATACCAACCCCGGTACATCGCCCAGTCCCATGTAAAGGGCACTCCGTACTCACAGGTGAAAACGGGCTTCACGCCGTTCGAAGACCAGTGTTCGAACCAGTCGGACATTTCCTGAACGGGGACGAAGTTGGTGTAGAAATTTCGCGTGTGAATGACGCCAAAACCGCCTGAGGAATGGTGGTACACGATCCGGCTAGGATCGACGCTCCGAATGAGCGCTTCCGCTCGCGAGGCTTTCGCGCGCCCCTTCTCAGTCCAGGTTGTTGCCGGCTTGTAAATAAGACCCATTTTTTCTGGGTTCATGCCGTGCCCGTCATCGGTTGCGTTGTGGCTGGTGACGTAAAAGACCATCGACGGATGCAGACCTGCCACTCGCGCATAGAATGCTGCGTGCTCGCGGTACCCATTCGACTTTTCGGCATCGGGCTGCTCCCAGTCGTAGTGCCCGAAATGCGGCTGCGAGAGACCGAACAACATGCCAACGTCGTCGGCGGCTCGCAGGATCTCCTCGAAACTCAGATGCGCACCCGGTTGGCAACCGTAATTGTGCGCATACACGTAGTTGATACCGAAGCGCTTCAAACGAAGCATGGATTCCTTCGCGGCTTCGTAGTTCGCCCAAGCCGCTCCCACCTGCGCGTTATCGAAGGGAACCGAGGAGAGGAAAATTCGTTTACCGTTCAGGTAAAAGTCGCGTCCGTCGATCCACAACTCCCGGAAGCCGATGCGTTGCGGCGCAAGTGTGTCCAGAGCTTTCCCCTTATCATCCTGCAGCGAGAGTTCCAGTTCGTACTGATGCTGTGGCGTGTGAATGTCCCAAAGCTTTTCCGGCTTCCACGGCCGCGCGAATGTGAGGGGACCGTCTTGCGCGGCAGCTCCTTGGAACGCATCGCTGGCCAAAGTCGACACGACGCGCCCTGCCTCGCTGATCTTGGCTTCTAGCTTATACGTTCGAGCGGGATCCAAGTCCGCCGTATGCGCCGCGATTATCAGTTCGCCCTTGCGTACCGACGGTTCCGCTTGGAACCAGGCGATACGCGCTCCAGACGGCGTGCCTTCCAGAAAAACATCGCCGCATAAGCCGCGCCGATCGACGCCCGCTTTCCCTTCTTTCGGCGCGTTGGTGTCGCCAAAATTCGCGATGGTGTCCCGAAGCGGAAGCGCTAGGACTTGCATCCTGAGCAGATGCTTAGCGCCCGGCTTGAGCGCCGCCGTCAAATCCAACTCACCGTCGGGGAACTTGATGAATCCGATCTTCTTGCCGTCCACGTAGACGTGGGCCAGCGAGTTCACGTAAGCGGCCTTGATCGCCACTCGACGGCCGGCCCATGCGGCAGGCACTTCCACTTCGCGTTCATACCAAGCCCCGGTCAGACTGGAGGTCTTCTCATCCTTCCAGGCCGGATGCGGATACAGCGTTTGGGAATCCTTCATCATGTAGTTGGTAATGCCCGGCCATGGCGCCGGCACTTTGAAATACCCCCACTGCTCGGTGTTCGCGGATACGACGCGCTCCTCTTGCAAGCGATCGCATTGTTCCGGAAAGTTTGCCTTCAACGCCTTCACTGCGTCAGGATATTCTTCTTTCGGAGCCTTACCGGAGTTCTGGTTTTGGACCGCCTTGGCGAGCCGGCTCAGTTCCTCCTGGTATTTCGCGTTCTTTTTCGTCTCGGGCGCCGCCAGTTCGCGCTCGATGACTTCGATAAACGGCCGGAGCTTCAACGGCTGCCAGCGCCACAGCCCATTCAAGCAGACGCTTTCCCGAGTGGGCGTCGATTCGCGCCAAGCTTTGTCGAGATTCCAAACAGCGCGCACCCCTTCCGGCAATACCGTCTCGGTCTCCGCCGCGTAGAGCATCCCTCCAGCCCCCTTCACGAAAAGGACGAGCACGGCCAGCATCAGAATCCGGTTCGTCATGACATTCGTGCTCCTGGGACGCCGCAGCCGGAGACTCCCGACCGCCGGCCTGATCGTAAACCCTTCCGGGAGGATCGGTTCTGCGCTCAATACACCGGCCAGAAATGACAAGTTTTCCGATTCCGCCTGCTCTATTTTATGGCGCTTGGAGGTACGATGGCTATAGATAGCAAGTCAAGTTGTGGCGTTTTGTTCAGGCTAGCGACGAATCGGAATTCACTGGTGCAGCACTCGTATGATTCAAGCCCGAGCCGAATCCGAAACGTGGTTAAGAATCCAGAAACACTGGGAGGTTCAGCAGTTACTGGATGTTCTCACCGAACAGTTACTGCCCCTATTGGAATGTTCCGGCGCAGAGAACTGGATTGTGCCCGGAAGCGGTGGTGGCAAGCCGGCGATTGGTCCCTACCCTGCCCGGGCGAACGACGACCCACCCGGCGAAGAATTACCCGGCAAAATAGCCGACTATCAGAGCCACCGGACCATTGAATGGGTTTTTGGATATGCGGGGTGTGGCGAGTTGGCCCTTGAGGGTAAGCGCTATCTCGTCCAGCGTGGCGATGTGGCGATCGTTGCGCCAAACGCGGCGCACCAGGAACGCATTCACTTGGCCGGACGGCCGTACCAGATGATCTGGTTCGGCCTGTACAACCAAGTGATCAAGATTCACGCTTCGTCATACAACCTCGAAGGCACATTCGAGCGCATCTCGGGCGCGACGATCTTTAATTGCGCGGACATTTGCCGGCTCCTGCAAGAAGCCACGGAAGAAGCCCAAGTGCGCCCGCGCGCCTGGCGTTCGATGGTGCGCGCGCATGCCGCCGAAGCACTGATACGCATTGCGCGGCATATCGAGAAGCACGGCCTCTTTGCCGCGCACCAGGATCTGCTGGGCATGGTGGATTTGGTGAAATCCCATATCGAGCAGCATTACGCGGAAGCGCTGACGCTGAAACGGATCGCGCAATTGGTGTACCTCAGCCCCAACTACTTCAGTTCGCTGTACAGCGAAGCAACCGGGCAGCCGGTGATCGAGTATATCCAAGAGGTGCGACTCAAACACGCCTGCCGGCTACTGAAAGAAAGCGCCATCCCCGTAAAAGAAGTGGGCGAACTGGTGGGCTTCCATTCTTCCGCGCATTTCACGCGGAGCTTCAAGAAGCACGCCGGCGTCTCGCCCAGCGCCTATCGCCAGAAAACGCGCGGCTAATCGGAGCTTGGGAATGACTCCGAACCTGCTGCGTTTTCAGCCGCAATCCGGTCGAGAACCGTTCCGTAATGTGTATGCTTGAGCACGCTTTCGAATCGCGAGAAGCAACATGACCTGAGGCCATTCTGAAACGCCGGCTCAGTGCTCCCCACCCCTGCGGTTGGAGGGCACGTAAGCACCGATATCGGTTGGAGTAAGGACCGGGAAACTGGCGGCGAGGGTGGGATTCTTCGGCCTCCGACGCACACCCTCCATGCATCACGTCCATCTTCCTCCTCTCTGGTGGTGAAAGCCACCGACTGGGAGGAAGGAATTACTCCACCTTCTTTGCGCACACGACGGCTAAACATTACGGTGAGTAGGACACCGATGGGATCGACGTACGCGGGCCTGCTCTCCATTGCTGAGAAGACCCGCGAAAGGACCTTCCGAAGGCCACCTCACCGGTCGTACGCGAGATTCGCAAAGCAACGTGCAAGCAACTTGCGTCGCGGTCATCCCCCACGCTGGCGCTTGCGCCACTGCGAGGGCGGGACACCGGCGTCGCGCTTGAAGGCGGCAGAGAAGGCGGCGAGGCGCGTGTAACCGGCGCTGCGGGCGATTGCTTCCAGCGGGAGTTCGGATTCGGCGAGAAGCGTTTCGGCACGGAGGCGGCGGAGGCGACGAAGTTCTTCGGCGGGCCCGCGACCGAGGAGCGCGCGGAAGCGGGATTCGAGCGTGCGGCGCGAGACGCCGGTGCCGGCGAGCGCGTGCTTAATGCCAATGGGTTCGCCGGCGCGGTCACGCAGGAAGCGCAGGGCGGCCGCGACGGCAGGATCGGAAATGGCGACGAGGTCACTGGAAGCGCGGACGACGACGCGCTCGGGCTGAAAAAGGAACGGGCGCTTCGGCGCTGGCTTGCCACGCAGGAGCGCGTGAAGCATCCGTGCGGCGGCGTGTCCGATGGGCCGAGCGGGGCGCGAGATGCTGGAGAGCGGCGGGTGCGCCAGCGCGCATTGGAATTCGTCGTTATCCACTCCCAACAGCGCGAGGTCTTCGGGGACGCGCAGGCCCGCGCCGTGGCAGAGTTCGGCGACTTCCCACGCGCGCCCGTCGGTGCAGCAGAAGACGGCGCAGGGCCGGGGCCGTTCACGCAGCCACGGAACGAGGGCGTCCCAGTGCCGTTCGCCGACCTGAAGGTCGAGGCCACTACGCTCGAGTTCCGCGCGGTATCCGGCGAGGCGCTCAAGGGCGTAATGCAGGCTTAGGTTTCCCACGTACGCGAAGCGTTTGAAGCCCAGTTCGATGAAATGTCGAGCGGCCATGCGCCCAACGGCGCGTTCGTCGATGCCCACGCGCGGGAGGTCTGGGGCGTCGATGCCGTTGGTGATGTTCACGGCGGGGCGGCCCCAGCGGCGGATGAGTTCGGCGTCGGCTTCGCGCTGCACGGCGACGAAGGCGGCGTCGGCCCACCCGTCGAGAAGCGCGCGGGGAGCGTCGCCGACGAGCGGCTGCATGCGGAAGAGCCACGGGCGGCCGGGCTTGGCATAGTCCATGATGCCGCGCATCACGTCGCGGAAGTAGCCCCAAGCCATGTCGAAGAGGAGGGCCACTCGAACGGCCGGTTCGCGCGTGCGCATGGTCGGGCTTTTACGCGCGGGGACCGAATTGCGCAAATACAAAAATAGATTGCGTAGTTGCGCGATTGCGTCCGGCGGCCCACCGTGGTTTGGTGAGTCTGTACGCGACGCATACGCCACCAGGAGATCCGCCATGCACGCCGTCGAAGCGCTTGATACCGCCGCCGCCTCTGCTCTGGATAAACGATGCGTCGAGATCCCCTACGTGGTTCACGGCCAGAACCCGCTTCCCGATCCTCGCCCGGTTCGCGTAGTTGCGACAAGGGAGGAACTGAATCGCCTGGAGCGCGACGGATATCTGGTCCGCAAAGGCTTCCTGGACGCCGCGGGCTTGGCGCGGATGCGACGCGGGCTGGACGAACTGATGGAAAATGAGCGCCGCGAGGGGCATTTCTCGATCCACACCGGCGGAGGCTTCGGTGGGCTGTTCATGCGCCAGCTCATGGACCGTCATGCGAGCTTCGGGGAGATTCTGGAGTGGGAAGCGCTGCATTCGATCGCACGTGCAATGCTGGGTCCTGCGGTTTCGATTCGAGACACGATCACGCGGATCACGTGGCCGGGGCAGCCGAATCAGGAAACGGTCTGGCACGCGCACCAACAGTTAATTCCGGAGCCGCTTCCACCGTGGTTTCCGTTCCCCCATATCGTGGACGCGCTGGTGTACCTCGACGACTTGGACGAGGCGACCGGTCCGCTGTGCGTAATTCCGGGGAGCCACACTCGGCTGACCGAGGCGCCGCCGAGGAACTCCACCGCAGACCTTCCAGGCCAGGTCAAGCTGCTCGTGCCAGCGGGCAGCGTAGTTTTTGTACACGGGAACCTCTGGCATCGTGCGATGCCGACGCGGCCCGACGGTCGAATGCGGCGGCTGATCATTGTGGGCTACGCGCCGCCCTGGAAAAAGGGCCCGCCGTGGCGAGCGCAAACGCCGGACGGTCTTGTTGCGAAGCTGGGCCGGGCAGGTGATGCGGCACGGAGGGAACTGCTTGGATTGGAGGGCTGGCACTGATACGGATTGCCAGGCTGCGGCCTTGGCTGCTTCGGCTACCGACTTACGCATGCTCGCCGAAGCGCTGGACGCACAAAGCGCCAAGTTCGAACTGGCCTGGGTAGTGGCGGCTCCCGACGCTGCGACGTTCGGGCAACGGCATATGCTGGAAGTGTACCTGCATCGTAGCCCGGTGAAGCCGGGGGTCTTTCGGAGCTTGGACGAGGCGAAGGCGTGGCAGGAGGGGCCGAAGCAGGTCATGGCCGGCGGAAGCACATAAGCGGTGCATGCGGCTATGCCCCGACGTACGCGCTCGAAGTTTTCGGGATTAGTCCACTAAACGGGCCTTCTAAGCACGTACGCACGGCAACTCGCCCCAATGCGCCGTGTACCGCGGCGAGCGTGTTTCCGATTTCATGTGCCAGCCCTTCGTGAAGCCTTCCGCCGCGTAGCGTAGCGCGCCCGGTCCCCACTCCGTGTTGATCCCGTCCAGCGCCACTCGCGGACCCGCGCCGGGGCATTACACTCCCTTGGTCCACTTACCGTCGCGGCGTTCTCCCTGGAGGCCCATGCCCTGTCCGCGATCTGGCTGACCGCCGCCTGCATGCTCTCTTTCGGCTTCGGGCAACTATTCAAATGGGCGCAGCGCCGCGGATGCCACGGTCCCACGGTCGTTGCTGCCAATTACCTCTGCATAGCCGCGGCCCTGGGCGTCTGGCTGGGCGTGCGAGGTGAGGGCTTCCCCACCGGCCGAGCCCTGGAACTCGGTGCGCTCACCGGCGTCTTCTTCATCACCGCGATGCTGGTCTTCACGCAGGCGCTGTGTGAGGCCAGCATTGGGGCGGTACTCACGGCTTTTCGCGTCTCCATCCTGCTTCCGATCGTCCTGGGTTTATGGCTTTGGAATGAGCAGGTCACGCGCACGGAGGCGGCGGGCGTCGCGCTCTCCCTAGTGGGCTTGGTCCTGATGACCGCCGGTACACGCGAAGGCGTGCCCGAACGCGCCGGCACACTCAGCACCTTTGCACTGGTCTTTCTGGTCTTCTTCTCCCAAAGCCTCAGTCACGTCGGAATCAGTTCCGTGCATCACCTGGACTTGGACGGACAGATGCTGGAAGTGTTGTTCGCGATCACGCTGACGGCCGGCGTGCTGGGCGCGGCGGCCATCGCCTACAAGCGCCACAAGCCCACTCGCGCCGAAATCACGGTCGGAGCCTTGATCGGCCTCTACAACCTCGTCAACTTGGTGACGATTCTACTCGCGCTCAGCACCGTGCCGCGGACGATCTACTTTCCGGTCTCGGGATGCTCCGTGGTGCTGCTCGACAACCTCTGCGCGCACTTCTATTGGAAGGAACGGCTGAGCATGAGCGCCTTGGCTGGCGCGCTCCTGAGCGCCGTTGCGATGCTCCTGGTGTTCGTGAGGTAGCTTTATGCTGCCCGGCGCTGGAGAAGGATGGGCGCTGGCCGAAAAGATTCGCCCGGGCAAAAGCTTCGCGTACGCCGCGACGATGATTTCCGCCGACCGGAATCTGGCGAAAGAAGACCTAGGCCGGGCGCTAAAACTCAAGTTGAAGAGTGTCCTCTCCCTAATCTCTGATCGTATTTTCCGGCCCTACTTTACCCAATTCCCGTTGCAGTTCGCCTTTCGCCCTATTGTCTAAATTGGGTAATCTGTAACCCAGTTCACGCCAGCTTGGCTCGCCCCATGGTACCCTGACGTTTCCGCCTCGAACCTGAGCCACCAAGGATATTCAGCGCAGAATGCCTTACTTGCGCCCGTGGGGCTTCTCGGTCACGGTCTCTTCGATCAGACGGCGGACGAGGCGCAGGTCAGGCGTAAAATCGTTCGCGCGTTTCTTGAAGAATGCGAACATGGGCGGGTATACATCCTCCTCGGGTAGAAGATGCCCCGCGTTCGGCAAGTTCACGTACTCAACCTCCGCATTCGCCTTCCGGATCTTCTCCAGAAAAACCTTTAGCGATTCGTTCCGGAAGCCCTCGTCCTTCGCTCCATGGAGGACTAGAAACGCTTTGCCGGAGAGATCGGGCACCGGATGGTCGTTCCAATAAGCTCCGGCGCACGGGCAAAAAGCGGCAAAAAGTTCCGGGACCACCCAGGAGAATCGAGTAGTGCCTTGAGCACCCATTGAACCGCCCGTCAGGTAAATGCGCTTCTTGTCGATATGAAATCGCTCGCACGTCTGCATGATACCGTCGATTACGTCCAGCATGTTCTCCTTGACGTTCCATGAGTTGATCACGTGGTTGCGCGCGATGGGCACTATGACCACGTGCGGCTCGTTGGCGTAGCCATTGCAATGCCAGGACATGGAATGGTACGCCATCTCGGCGGCATCCCCCGAACCGCCCCCATGCAGATCCACGATCAGTGGCCAGGGCTTTGAAGGCTCGTAGGACTTGGGCGCAAAGACGTATTGCCTGCCTCGGCCATCGCCTTTCCTGATCTTGTCTAACCAATAGGCGCCACTATTCGGCTTACGCACGATCTCCATTCCATCCATGGGCTTGGCGGGATAAGCCGCCGGGCGTTCCTTTCGGAGAGCCGCAACCTGCTTGTGGACTTCGTAACGGGCCCTAACGTCCTTCAATCCGCCGCGCTTGACCAGGAGTTCCCAGGGATCGACCCATTGCTCCCCA
>BTVV01000171.1:0-10886 GCA_045863855.1 Planctomycetota bacterium
GGCCTGCCGGTGAGCATGTGGTTCAGGCTGGCGCCGAGGCTGTACTGGTCGCTGCGCCAGTCGATGTTTTCGACGCCCATGGCCTGCTCGGGCGAGATGTAATCCGGCGTGCCGAGCACTTCGCCTTCGGTGCTGATGACGTGGTCGAGCTTGGATTTCACGAAGCCGAAATCGCCCAGCTTGACCACGCTGCCGCGGTTCATCATCACGTTGCTGGGCTTGATGTCGCGGTGGACGATGTCGAACTTCTTGATGTACGTGAGCGCGCGCAGCACCTGGACGGTGATGTTGATCGCGCGCGAGACGTCCATCGGCCCTTCGCGCTCGATGATGTCCTCGACCGTCTCGCCGTCGATGTACTCCATCGAGAAGTAGTACAGCCCGCGGTCGCGCCCGACGTCGTAGACCTGGATCAGGTTCTGGTGGCTGAGGCGGCCGGCGAGGCGCGCTTCGAGCAGGAAGCGCTTCTTGAACTCTTCGTCGCTCAGCCACTTTTTGTGCAGGACCTTCAAGGCCACGTCGCGGGACATCGAGATCTGGCGCGCTTTGTAGACCGTGCCCAGCCCGCCGTCCCCGATTTTGCCCAGGATCTCGTAGTTGCCGATCCGGACGGGCTCGCCCTTCTGTTCGTCGCGCTGGATGCGGTCGAGTGCGGTGCGCACGGCGCGGATACGTTCTTCGGTCATGAAGCCCAGTTCGAGCATCAGCTCTTCCATGGGCGTGACGTCGTTGCCATCCTTGCGTTGAGTTTCCTGGTGGCGCAGGCACGCCTGCACCTGGTCCTCGGTGGCCAGGGCATTTTCGACGGCGACTTGTTCGAAAGACTTGGGGGCCTTCCGTGCCACTATCCGTTCCTCAAGACCTGTTCGTACAGCTTCACGATCTGCTCCTGCTCCCGCGTCTCGATCGACCCCGCGCGCAAGCGCCGCAGTTCCTCGATCGCTTCCCAGGCCCGGCGGCCCTGCCGGACCAGCGCACAAGCCAACAGCGTTCCGGTTCGTCCGCGTCCCGCACCGCAGTGCACCACGACGGCCCGGCGCTCGCGTTCCATCTCGTCCAGAAACTTGATCGCGCGCTTTACCTGGCCCAGCGTCGGCGGCGAAAAGTCGACTACCGGTAAATGCAGGTACCGGAAGCCGCCCGCTTCCACTTCGGCGCTTTCCAGCGGGGTCTCCGTCAACGAAACGATCGCGCCGATGCCCTGCGCCTTGAGAAACTCGAGATCCTCGCGCAACGTAGCGCTCGTGCCCGGCCGTTCCATCCCGGCCAGCCGCCCTTCCAGCACGAACCCGAAGTTATGCGGCATGTGCGTTTCGCCAAGGATGGACCGGTATGCTAGCGTCTTTTCGGAAGCTGCCGAACGCTACTTTAACAATCGGCGCATCACCTTTCCCGTAGGGCCCTTGGGCAGTTCGGGGCGGAATTGGATCTCCCTCGGCACTTTATAGGGAGCCAAATCTTTACGGCAGTGCGCCAGCAGTTCGTCGGCCGTGACCTGCTGGCCTTCGTGCAGGGCGACGAAGGCCTTGACCGTCTCGCCCCGCCGCTCATGCCGTTCGCCCACCACACCGGCCTCGGCGACCGCCGGGTGCTTGAGGAGCGCGTTCTCGACCTCGGCCGGGAAGACCATCTCGCCGGCCACCTTGATCATCTCGCGCAGCCGGCCGGTGATGGTCAGGTAGCCCGCGGCGTCCAGCATACCCATGTCTCCCGTGCGGAACCAACCGTCGGCGGTGAGCACCTGGCGGGTCTCTTCGGGCTTGTTGCGGTAGCCGCGCATCACGTGCGGACCGCGCGTCCAGATCTCGCCCACCTCACCGGTCGCTAAATCCTGCACGCTGGCCGGATCGACGATCTTGACCTCGATGCCGGGAATCGGTTGGCCCACCGTGCCCTGCTTGTGCTTGTTCGGCACGTTGAACGCAATTACCGGGCTCGTTTCGGTCAGCCCGTAACCTTCCAGCAGCGGAATCCCGAAGACCTGCTCGAACTGCACCGCCGTATCATGCGGCAGCGGTTCGCCGCCGGCGACGGCGAGCTTCAAGTCGAGCGGGACGGGCTTGCGCTGCTGGAGCTTGGTCAGGACGCGGAACATCGACGGCACCATCACCAGCGTGTTGCAACGCGCATCGCTCGCCGCCTTGAGACAGGCCTCCGGCTCGAAGCGCGGGATGCAGAAAAGCGACCCCCCGGCGCCGATCGGCACCGCCATCGTCGCGGTAATCGCGAAGGTATGGAACGTCGGCAAGCACGCCAGCACGCGGTATTCGGGCTTGAAGTCCAGCGCCTGGATATCGGAGACCGTGTTCGAGCACAGGTTGCGGTGGGTGAGCTCGACGCCTTTGGGCCTGCCGGTCGTCCCGCTGGTGTACAGCAACGTGGCCAAGTCCTCGGGCTGCGGGCGCGGCGCGGGCTTCGGCGCGGCCGGCGGCGGGAACTCTTCCAGCGTCAGGATTTTGGCCGGCAGGCCTTCGAGCTTCTTCGCGAAGAGCTTGATCGTCACGATCGTATCGGCCCCGGAATCCTGCAGGATGTAGGCCAGATCTTCGCCGCCCAGGAGCATGTTCAGCGGCAGGACGGCCTTGCCCGCGTACAAGCCCGCGTAAAACGCGGTGACGAAGGCCGGTGTCATGGGCAGGAAGAGCGCGATCACCGGCTTGTCCGTGGCCGCGGCGAACGCCACGCCCAGCTTCTGAGCGCCGCCGAGTAACTCGGCGTACGTCAGCGTCCGGTCTGCGCTCAGCACCGCGCTCTCGGCCGGACGGGCCTTCGCGGAGGCTTCCAGGAGATCCAGCACCGTCTTCGGTTCGCTCATCGTCAATCCAGTTCGATCTCGAATTCGTGATTGAAAGCTTCTTCGAAGTCGTACACGTTCGCGAAGTCCTCGCGGCGGTCGGAGTCCTGCTTGATCATCAGTTCTTCTTCGACCATGTTAAAGACGAGCGCGCCGATATCGGCCGTTTCGGTCAGGCCCCATTGATTGAGCACGGTTTTGGCCATGAGGCCAAAGCGTTCGCGGGCCAAGTCGCGCAGGCCCATGGCCAGATCGCGCCCCGTCACGTGCCCGCGCTTGCCGCGTTTGCGGACCGTATAATCGAGGGCTTCGCGGACGAAGTTGTACGCCTCCCGCTTGTACCGCGGCTCGCGTTTGAGCAACGTCGCGAGCTTCTCTTCTTCGCTGCGTTCTTCGGCCATACTTCCGTGCAACTCCCCCGCGCCGCCTCCATGCGGACCGTCCAGCGACTCAATGCTAAGATGCACCACCTTCCCGCCTGCACGCCTCGAACGCAAGCACAAGCCGTGGGGTCGAGCAGCCCATTATGCAGACTGTACTTCCAGAGGCTTGGCGGCTTGAACTTCGCAACGAGCGACCGGCCGCCGGGGTCGTGCCGTCGCTGAAGGTTACGATTATGGGCCGTCCAAGTTCTACTTCCTGGGATTGCGCGATGGCATGTGTGCAGTCGGCTTAGACTTTGGGTTTGTCGTGTCAATAAAGCACGAGTTAACCATAGAGGCGGCGCTTTTCTATGGTGTAATCCCAACTGGGTAAGACGGGACGATTAAGTTAAGCAGGCCGTACCACCCCCTTTTCTGGAGCTTTGACGCGCATGAAGCCAGCCCATGAACGCACGAACGCCCGCTTCGCCGCCTCGGTGCTCTCGCTGTTCTTGATGCTCCTGGCCTCCTCCGTTGCGGCGAGCGAGCGCGTGATCGAAGTCCTGGCAGACTTTGAATCCAGCGAGCCCCGGAAGCCTGCGCCGGTAGACGCGCTCAAGAAAATCGAGCTTTCGGACCAGACCGAGTTCGGCAAGGCGTGCCTCAAGGTCACCTTAAGCAAGGGCTTCGACTGGAACAAAGCTTCGTGGAACGGCGGCCCGGCGAGTCATATCGGACTGGGGACGCTTTCGGGCCCGCACTTGCCGCCCGAAGCCGACGCGGTGCGCCTCAAGGTCAAGGTGCTCAGCGGCCGCGCGATAATCAGCGTGGGCAGTCCCGTAAATCAGCTCGGGTGTTCCGATGTGCTCTGCGATCCGCAACTGATCGAAGCCGGCGATAAGAGTTCCTGGCAAAGTCTGGATATCTCGTTGAATGCGCCGCTCATGCGAAACTTCAGGCGCCCCAATTTCACGAAAGACTTACCCGTCATTTACTACACGCGTTGGGTTCAGGAGCCGATGAGCTTGATTCTCATTTCGATGCCCGATGACTTGGTGCAGGACGAAGAGACCGTGCTGTTGATCGACCAGGTGGAACTGATCGCCAAAGGCGACGGCAAGCCATTTCCGAAATTCGCGGCCGATCAGGTGAAGTCCGTCTCGGTCGTCGCCGATTTCTCGAAGCCCGAGGACCGCGCCAAAGTCTGCACATTCGCGCATGGCTACTCGATCTCCAAGTCGTTTGAAGCGGGCTACCGGCGCAAGAACGGTCCGGTGACCGTGCAACCCATGCCCGAGCACATTCGGAAGTCTTCGCCGTTCATCGAAGAAGAAGGCTATCACTATCCCGCGCCACGGTATTCGGCGGTAGAAGGCAAGGATGGCGGGCAGGCGCTGCGCGCGGAATGTCTGTGGGCCGAAGAGGGCCAGATCGTGACGGTAAAGACCGCCGGCGATCCTCAGGCGAACGCATTCAGAGTTTCATTGAAGCCGCACTTCCCCAACGGCATCGGCGGACCGCATTTCAAGTTTCAGTACGAGGGCAAGCCCGCGCACGTCGTCGACTTCGTGGTCTTCGTCGCGCCCAAGGGCTCGGATTTTCCCTGGAACGACCTTTCGGCCACCGACGAACTCAAGAAAGCCTTCGCGGAAGGCGGCTATACGGGTCCGGCCGGCAAATACGACTATATGATTTCGGCGGGGATCAATAAGGTCGTCCATAAGTCGCGCGTCGAGGATGCCGGACCGTTCGGCTTCTACTTCGCGCGCCGATTCTTTACCGCCCAAGCGTGGTCCGAGGCCATCGTTCCCTTCGCCGATTTCGTCTGTGTTTACGGTCAAGGCGCCTGTAAAGATCTGCAGGCCAAACAACTCCCGCTCGATCCCGCACAAATCGCCGCGATCGGCTTCATCGCCCCTTACGGTTCCAATCACGGCACCATCGATGCGCAAAGCATCGAGCAGGTCGCGGTGCCTGGCGCGGGCCGTGAGTTGCAGTCTTACTGGCAGGTCCCCGATATGTCCCAGATTCGGCTCTTTCCCATCCCTCGTCTCAAAGCCTACGGCGGTAATCTGTTCATGACCTTTGGCGCTGAAGTCCCCACCTATCTGTTGGGCGCAAAGCCCTGAACTTGGGCGTTCTTGACGCGCACTTCATATCCGCGCGCGCAGGCGGTTCGCGGCCTTTCGAACGGGCGCTTGCACGCTACGATGCGCGGATGACCGAACAGGCTTCCATACCCGATCACGGCGCGGGCGACGCCGGCCTTGAGCCGACCGAGGCCGAAGTCGATGCGGCGCTGCGCGCGGCGGAAGACGAAGCCTTCGGCGCGCAGATCGTCGAAGCGATGCGCGAGCAGGATACGCAGCGCCAAGGCTGGGGACGCGCCGTCCTGGTGCTGGCCTTTACCGCGCTGCTATTCGTCGCCACCGGCCTCCTCAGCGTGGCTCCCGAAGAACTCGCGGCGCTCGTGGGCGTCATCTTCTTCCACGAACTTGGCCATTACCTCGGGATGCTCGCCTTCGGGTACTCGAACGTGCGTATGTTCTTCATTCCGTTCCTCGGCGCGGCAGTTACGGGGCGCAAACCTCATGTGGAAGGCTGGAAGGCGGCGCTGGTGAGTCTGCTGGGGCCGCTGCCGGGCATCGTGCTTGGCGCGGGGCTGGCGGTATGGGAGTTCTACGAGCCGCAGCCACTGGTCCGGCAGGCCGCGTTCTTTCTGCTGGCGCTGAACGCCTTCAATCTGCTGCCGATCTTCCCGCTCGACGGGGGCCAGTTCTGGCTGCATGTCCTGTTCGTGCGCAGCCCCCGTTCGGAAGCGCTGTTCAAGGCGCTCACTGGAGCCGCGCTGGCCTGGGCCGGCTACGCCGTCGGCGCTTATCTGATCGCCGGAATCGGCGTCTTCGTCGCGCTCTCGGCCCGTCGCGCGTACCGCTTGGGGGTGCTGGCTCAAGACCTGCAAAGCGTGCGCGGCGCGGCGGAAGAGTATCCGCGTCCGGCGCAAGCCGCGGCACTGGCGCGAGCCTTTCTAGCCGCCTTCGAAGGCCATCCACTGCGCGCTCCGAAGGATCTGGCCGTGCAAGTCCGTGGACTCTGGGAGCGCTTGCACGCGCGCCCGCCGGGGCTGACGGCCGGTCTGGCCTTGGGCGGCGCGTACGCGGGGGCGCTGGTCATAAGCGCTGCGGCGGGACTCTTCTTTTTGCTTGGCGGCGCCTACGGCTGGCGCGCGGAGATGGACGCGGGACGCGAGGCGTACGTGGCCGGGCGGTATGAGGAATCGCGCGCAGCGTTCGAGTTCGCGGCGCGACTCGCCGAACGCATGCCCGGCGAGCCGATCGCGAAAGCCGACGCGCAACGCGGGCTGGGCAAGGCGTTGTTCAAGCTGGGGCGCTACGCCGAGGCCGAGGCGCATCTGCGCGAGGCGCTGCAGGCGTTCGAACGGGAGGCCGCAGGCGAGGCTCCGTTGCTGCGCATGTTGTACGCGGAACTGGCGGAGACTACCGGCGCGCAGGGCCGCGCGGAAGAAGCCGCGGAGTGGCGGGCCAAAGCGGGGGTCGAAGAGCCGTAAAGCCAAGCGGCGGGTGAATCTACTTCCGCCTCGGAGCGAGTTTCACCAGCGCTTCGAAGAGACTTTCAACGGCTCCCGGCGAGACGCCAATGCGTCCCGAAAGCCAAAATCCAAAATCGCACTCCAACGTGCACGCCTACTTCGGCCAGTTCTTGAGTTCATCCGCGGCCATGCGGTCGTAGTCGGGGCGCATCTCTTTGCGCTTGTTGCAGTCGTAAAGCCGCCGCGCGACGGCCTGCTCCAGTTCGTCCACGGCCGCGTTGCGCTGCGCGGAAGGTACCTCCTCCAGCGCGCGCAGCGAGCGGTCGAAGTATTTGCCGGCGATGCGCACGTAAACCTGGACCTGCTGCTGCGCAGCGCTGGGGTCGGCCTTGGCGTAGGCGCGCGATCCGGTCTGGTAATCGAGGCGCGCCTGTTCGAGCTTCGAGGGCGGCGCGGTAGGCTTGCCGGGCGGGGTATCGGGCGGCTTGGGCGGCGGCGCGCTGGAGATCTGCTTCGACTCGTCCACCAGTTGGGTGATCTCTTCTTTCGTTTCGGGCGGCTTACCCTTCAGTTTCTCGCGCAGGCTGTCGAGCGTGTAGGTGAAGTACTCGCCGATTTTGCTCGCCGCTTCTTCCACCACGGGTTTGGCGGCTTGCGCGGCCTTGTCCATGTCGGCGGTCAATTCGCCGGCGGCTTTTTCGAGCCCCTTGCGGTCGCTGATGTCCACGGGCTTGCCGATGTAATAGCGATAGCCCAGCCATCCCGCGAGGGCGACGAAGACGAGGCCGATCAGCTTGAACAAGAAGCCGGTCTTTTTTGGCGGCGCGGCATGCTTGCGGCCTTCGGCGGTCTGCTTGCGCGCCTGATCGTCCTTTTGCGCGTATTCGCTGGGACCGCGCGGGCGTTTAGGGGTGTCGGTCATACGGACCTCCCGGGCCGGCGGCCCGCGATGCCGGGAACCTAGGCGCGTGCGCGCCGTTGAATCCCCAATCGAAAGTC
Organism: Planctomycetota bacterium; assembly: GCA_045863855.1. GTDB lineage: Bacteria > Planctomycetota > SZUA-567 > H5-PLA8 > H5-PLA8 > H5-PLA8. The sequence continues at coordinate 7,706 of BTVV01000171.1, forward strand.
GGCAATCCTAAAGGGCCTAGGTATAGACCCGGTAATCGATCTCGCCGAAGATATTGTCTTTCCACTCCAGTTCGCCGATCCACATCTCTTCCAACCGGTTCTCGACGAGCTGCAAGTATAGCCCATTGAAGCGGTGCAGGTGGTCCTTGGTGCGCTTCTCGGCGTAGGCGACCATGGTGCCGGTAGTGATGATAAACGCCCAGTCGCTGGCTTGCGCCAGGAGCAGTTCGCGCGCGGCCTGCTTGAGCGCGCGTTCCTGGAGCGGATTCGGGTGCGGGAAGCGCCGCGCCAGTTCCTGCATGCGCACTTCGGCGGCGTGCAGGTGCCGGTAGATCCAGTCGTTGCCGGCATTGAGCCAAACCTCGTAATAGCCCTTGTCGCCCCAGCTGCTGGCGCAAGGCTGGAGCTGCTGGTGGCGCGGGTGCTCGTCGAGGAAGCGGCCGGGCGTGCTGAGCACGATGTCGGACTGGTCGTAGACGGTCTTGCGCATCAGGTAATCGAGGAACATCGGCCCTTCGAACCACCAGTGCCCGAAAAGTTCCGCGTCGTAGGGGCTCACGATTACCGGCGGCGCGCCGAGCACGTCCTTCAGCCATTTGGCCTGTTGCTGGCGGTTGTACATGAAGTTACCGGCGTGGCTGTCGGAGCGTTCGCGGGCCACCGACGGCTTATAGGGTTCCTTTGCGCCCAGTTCGACGCGTCCGGTGATGCGGTGGTACTTGATCCCGATATTTCGCCGCACGCCGTCGTTATGCAGGAAAGGCCGGACGTACTCGTATGCCCCGTCGTAGCCCATGTCGCGGTAGAACTCTCGGTAATTCGGATCGCCCGGATAGCCTTCGTCGCGGGACCAGACCTGCCGGCTGGACTCGACATCGCGCGCGAACGCTGCAACGCCGTGCGGAGTGAAGACCGGCCGGAACGGGCCGTAGCGCGGGCGCGGCGTGCCGAAGGCCACGCCGTGCGTATCCATGAAGTAGTATTCGATGCCCGCCTCGCGCAGGAAGCGGTCGATCCCCGGCGCGTAGGCGCATTCGGGCAGCCAGATTCCGCGCGGCGAGCGTCCGAAATGCTTGCGGTAGTTCGCGGCGGCGACTTGAATCTGCGCGCGCACGCCGCTTTCGGTGACCATCAGCGGCAAGAACCCATGCGTCGCGCCGCAGGTGATCACCTCGACGAGCCCGGCATCTTGATAGTGCCGGAAACCCTGGACGATGTTCTTGCCCCAGCGGTGCTCGAAGGTTTCGCGGCATTCGTTCAGGTGCCGCTGGTACATCTCCGTGGCTTCCTGGTAGGGCGTCCCGTGGGTGCGCTCCAGTTCCTTGACGATGAACTCCTGCTGCTTGGCCAGGTGCCGCAGGAAGCGGTCCTGCAGGAGCGGGTCGGCGAGCATTTCGCACAACGGCGGCGTCAGGCTCATGGTGAAACAGGCTTTGACGCCATCGCGCTCGAAACCGCCCAGCATGTTCAGGATCGGCAGGTAGGTCTCGCCGATGGCCTCGTACAGCCAGTCTTCTTCGAGGAAGTCCTCATACTCCGGATGGCGCACGAACGGCAAATGCGCGTGGAGGACCATCATCAAGTAGCCTTGCGGGTCAGCCATCGGGGGCGATTCCTTCGCACGGATGAGCGGTGGGCGAAACAGGAACGGACATTAGGCCGATCCCTCGCGCAAGGGCGGCGGCGGAGGCGCCATGCCGGAGAAGAGCGCCCCTGCGCGAGGATGCTCCATGCGCTGGAACTGCATCACCTGCTCGCTGCCCGACGAACCCGGCGCCGCCTCGAGCTGCAAATCCAGGCCGCCGGCGGTCAGGAGCGCTTCGAGGTCGCGCTTGCGCACCATCCAGCGTTCGTCCGAAAGCGGACTGACCGTGCCGGAGGGCGTTTGCACTTCGGCGCTGGCGCAGAGCGCCGTGAAGACGCCGTCGGGCGTGTAAAACCCCAGTTCGATGCGGTAGCGGCCTTCCGGAGCCACGCGCAGATACCAGTTTCCGGCATCGCGGTCGATGTCCACCACGCGCGGCGCGAACCGCGGCGTCGCGTGCACGCGCAAGGCCCAGCGCGCATCGTCGACGACATGCTGGCTGTATTGAAAACGCACGCGCTCCAGCGCCCCGCCGCTGAGTTCCCAGTACACGTATAGCCATTGCGGGTCGCGCACCAGCGCCACCACCCGGTCCATTCCGTACTGCTCGGGAATCGGCAGGCCGCGGTCCACGAAACCATCCGGCTCCGGCCACGGGGGCGGGACGGGCGGCGGAGCGGCTTCGAGGTCGACCACCGGCTGAGCGCGTTCGGCGGCTTCCAGGTCCGGCACCGGATGCTCCGCCAGCGACGGCAGACCCGAAAGCACCAGCGCGCGCTCGGCGGCATTGCGCTGTTCGTCGCGTGAGGGCGGGCGGACGCGTTTCGGCGGCCCCGACGGACCGCTCGCGGCCGCCGCAGCCGGCACGGCGCCGCGCTTGGCCGTTTTTTCCGGCTTGTCCGAACGAGACGATCGCGAGCGGGAGGAGGCCATGGCAACCCTGGGCCCAATTTGGGAATTCCAGCCTTCGATGGATACGTGATCCTGTGGCAATCGGCAAGTTGGTTTGAGGTCGAATGACAAAGGTTAAGCACAGGCCGGGGAACGAAATACCGAAAGGTGGTGATTCGTGAACAGCGAGTGGCGGATAGTGAGCACGAGGCGGTGAATCGTGAACATCCGCCGCGCGACTCGAGCGTTTCTGGCCCTCACAGCCAGTAGCGGAACTGGTACATCAGGCTTTCCCAAAGCAGCTTCTTCAGGGGCCGCGCTTCGTGATCCGCGAGCGTCAGCTCTCGGCAGCGCGCCATATCGGCCCGCGTCTGATCGCGCAGCGCGCGCACGAACGGAGCCTCCGTCGTCACCGCCACGGCTTCCAACTGGTGAAAGAGGCTGCGGTGGTCGATGTTGTAGCTACCCACCAGCGCCCATGCATCGTCGATGGCGGCCGTCTTCGCGTGGAGCATGCTGCCCGGCCACTCGAAGAGCCGCACGCCGTGGTCGAGCAGTTCGCTGTACAGCGCGCGTCCGGCCGCCGCCGCGATCTCCACGTCGCTGTGCTGCGCCACGACTACGCCCACGGCTACCCCGCGCTTGGCCGCCGCGTACAACGCCCGCCGGATGCCCCGGTCGGGGATGAAGTATGCATTCTCGATC
>BTVV01000172.1:0-10819 GCA_045863855.1 Planctomycetota bacterium
CGTGCTTGCGCGCGTAGTTATGGCTGACCCCGGGGTGCTCGTTCAGCTTCTCGGCGACTTCATCAGCTTTGCCGTCGGGCGCCTTGGCTGCCACGAGGCTGGATTGGTAACCCAGCGTGCGCGTATCGAAGATGGTGCTGATCTGCCGCAGAATCCGGCTTTCCTTCAGATCTCGAATGTTGGCAATGATGTCGTGCTCGGTGAGGCCCACCTTTTCGCCCAACGCCTTGTACGGGCGCTCCACCAGCGGAACTTCGTTTTGCATCTCGTTCAGGAGGTGCTGGACCTTCGGCTCGAGGTCTGCGACGGTCTTTTGCATAACGTCCTCCGGGTTGGGCTGCTGGCGCAAGGTTCAAAGTCTAATCGAAGCGCGCGGAAGGGCAACGGGCGGGATCAGGTCGCTGGCGCGGCGGCTTGCTGCTGTATCGAGATCTGCGCGGCCATGCGTTCGGCCGTCGTGCGCAAAATGCGGGCGATCGGGTGGTCCGGCATGGCTTCGACGCAAGGCGCGCCGCGGTCGGCACAGACCGCCAGTTCCGGCGCGAACGGGAGTTCGGCCAGGAACGGTACACCCCACTCTTCGGCCAGGGCGCCCGCGCCCAAGCCCGAATGCGGCGTGCGCAGGTCGATGCGGTTCTCGATCAACCCCAGCAGCGGGACGCGCATCTGGTCGTAAAACGGCTTGCGCCGCCGAGTTTCATCGAGGCTCAGACGCTGCGGCGTCGTGACTAGTACCACGCCGGCGGCGGCGCAATGTTGCGCAAGCGCCAAGGGAATATCCGTATTGCCCGGCGGAAGATCGACGACCAGGTAGTCGGCTTCGCTCCAGACCACGTCGCGCAGAAACTGCGAGACGATGCCGCCCAGGATCGGTCCGCGCCAGATCATCGCCTGCCGCGGATCGACCAAATACCCCATGCTCATCGTTTCGAGGCCGTTGTGGACCAAGGGCTGAATCTTTTCCTGGCCCTGCAGCTTGGGGCGTTCCTGGCGTCCCAAGAGCGACGGCAGCGCCGGCGCGAAGACGTCCAGATCCAGGAGCGCCGTGCGCGCACCCAAGGCCTGGAGCGCGTAAGCCAGATTCACCGCCAGCGTCGATTTGCCAACGCCGCCCTTGCCGCCGTCTACCAGGATCACATTCTTGATCTGGGGGACGAGGTTTTCGCCGCCGGGGGCCGCCATCGCGCCGGCTTTGACTTTGCCGGTCAGGGTCAGTTCGAGCTTTTGGACTCCCGGAAATGCTTGGGCCACCGCTGCACGAATGTCGGCTTCGATCTTTTCCTTAAGCGGGCACGCCGGCGTGGTGAGTTCGCAAGTGAACGCCAGCTTCGTCCCGCTGTCCTCGATACGAATGTGCTGGATCATGCCCATCTTGACGATGGACTGTCCGAGGTCCGGGTCTTGGACCTCGTCGAGCACGGCGAGCAGGGATTCTGTGGTCAGCATCACGGTCTCGATGGCGCCCTACAGCTTTTGCCCCAGCTCACGAAGGTAATTAAACGTATAGATCCCGCTGCCGTGCCCGTCATTGAAAGCGATGCTTAATCCGTAACGGCCGACCGGGCGCGCTTCGGCGATGGCGATGTTCATCGGAATCTGCTGCTCGTTGACGATCCGCTCGTTGGTCATCTCGTCACGGCAACCGGCGCAGGGACAGGCGAGGCGCAGCTTGCGCGCATCGTAGATCATCACCGAGCCGTCGTCCCAGACGATCTTGGGCGGGCGCTGTTCGGCCAGCAAGACCTGCTTGGGCCGGTCCTGAACCGATTTCTCCTGCAGGTTGCTGATGCTGAGCTGCGAAGCGAGCCTGGCGGCGGCTTCGAAAAACGCCTTCGAACCCGGAGCATCCTTGTCGAGCGCGACCAGCGGAACGCCCAGATCGCCGCTTTCGACCATCTTCGGATCCAGCGGGATGCTGCCCAGGAACGGTACGCCCATTTCGCGCGCGACCTTCTCGGTCGTATTCGTGCCGAATACGCTGCCGGCCATGTTCTCGAGAAGTCCCAGAATGGGGATGTTCACCTGCTGGAACATCTTGAGGCCCTTTTTAGCGATGCGCATTGCTACCTGCTGAGGCGTGGTGACGATCACCGCACCGTTTAACGGGGCGGATTGAGTTAGCGTGAGCTGGATATCGCCGGTGCCGGGAGGCAAGTCGAGGAGCAGGTAGTCGAGCTCGCCCCAGTTGACGGCGCCGAGGAACTGCTGCAGCAAGCGGCTGGCGATGGGCCCGCGCCAGATCGTCGGCGCATCTTCGCCCACCAGCATCCCGACGCTCATGGCTTTTATCCCGAATGCCATGGGCGGGATCGCACGCCCGTCGTCGTCGGCCATGGGGCGGTCGGTGATGCCGAGCATGCCCGGTACGCTTGGGCCGTAGATGTCCGCATCGAGAATGCCGACTTTGGCGCCGGACTGTGCCAACGCCAGCGCCAGGTTCACGGTGGCGGTGCTTTTACCCACGCCGCCCTTGCCGGACCCGACTGCGACGCAGTTCTTTACGCCCTTCAGGATGTCCTGGGCGCCGACGTTCCGGCCTACCGTCTGGGCCGTCATGGTCACGTCGACGTGCGAGACGCCGGCGATGCCACGGATGGCTTGATCGGCTTGGGATTTAAGCTGTTCCTTAACGGGGCACGCCGGCGTGGTCAGTTCGATAGTGACCCCTACGGTGCCTTCGCAAATCTTGACCTCCTTGACGAAATCGCAGGCCACGATATCTCGGCCCAAATCGGGGTCTTTGACCGCGCGTAATGCATCAAGTACTTGGTCTTTCGTAACTTCCGGCATGCGTAACTCCTCGTGCGGGTGGCAATCGACAGTGGCGAAAACGCAGTGTACTCGATGACTACTGGGCTGCGCGAATGCTTCGCAAGGCCGCCTAGTCATACTAATGTAACCTAGTCGGGTCAAGTATTGGTGCGCTACCCCTTCCATGGTCGCCTTTGCCAAGGGAGCGGGAATTAAGAAGTGCAACGCATCGAACTTGTTATACTTGAGTACGGCTTTTGGGGAGATCGACGCATGATGCTTCGCATCGCAATCGGCGGGTTGTGGCTGATCTTGGCCTGCGGGACCTATGCGCAGGCCGCCGAAGAAGTGGTGCTTACTTATAAAGATGGGCGGAAGGAGAAGGTCGAACTTGCGTCCTACGACGCCGAGCAGATCGTCGTGCGTATCAAGGTCGGCAAGAATCTGATGGATGTCAAAGTGCCGTGGGACAAGATCCAGGAATTAAGCAACGGGCTGACGGCCGAGCGGGTCCGCGAGAAATGGCGCGAAGCAAACAAGGACAAGCTTTGTGCGGAGTGCCAAGGCGCGAGAACGGTAAATTGCGAAAAATGCGGAGGCGAAGGCCAGCTTGTGAAGGAACGCGTGCCGTGTGGGGCATGCAAAGCCGAAGGCGTTTTGGCCTGCCAAGGCAAAGATTGCGATAAGGGCAAGGTGCCCTGCCCGGAGCCCTGCATCAAGAAAGGTGTGGGGGAATGGGTGACGGGCAAGGACGGCAATCCTTGGCGGCGGTATCGCTTCGGGGGCCAGTATGTCGAGTGGAGCGAGGGGCATGTCGGCGAATTGGTCATCATGGAGGATGGCAAGCCGGCCAACAAAGGCAACTGTCCAACCTGCAACCGGACCACGCGCGTCGATTGCGCGCAATGCAAGGGCGCGGGTACGCAGCCGTGCGCGGACTGCAAAGGTGAGAAGACTGTGCCCAAGCCGGGCGCCGCGCCGGATTGCCCGGACTGCGAAGGCGGCAAGGCGGTCTGCAAGGCTTGTAAAGGAAAAGGATTGAAGGAGTAACGCGAAGTTACGCTTTGCCGGATGCGCCGGCTTTATCCTGAGCGTCGAGTTTCTCGCTCAGCCGGCCCAGCGCTTGGCGCAGATCGTTCAGTTCGGCCTCGCCGATATCTTCTCCGCCGTAACGTACGCGTTCGAAGAGGCTGGTGACCGTCAGCACCGGCGCGAGGTCCTGGCCGCCGCGCCGCACGACGGCTTCGGCAAACTCCCGCGGGGTCTGCCCAAGCCGGCGCATGAACCCTCGCTTCGACAGCACTTGCAACAATTCGTTGTAGAAGCTCACCGCGGCCCGCGCGCGCGGCGGCAGTTTATTGAGCGGATTGCGGCGCTCCTCCTGCTGCCGCCACAACACCACCAGGCCCCAGGCGAGGAGTCCCAACACGCTGACCCAGATGGCGAGCGTCCAGAGTCCGCCCCAATTGCTTCCGGTGAGGAGATCGGCCAAGCCGTCGAAGGTGCCTTTCACATTCTCGCCCAACCGGCCATACATGGCTTCCTGCGTGTCGCCGTCGTAGCTGAGGAAGTAGTCCCAACTCCGCGTTACCCAACCGCGCTCGCTGCTGGAGGAGGGGCTGTCGAGCGGTGCCGGCGGGGGCAAAGGGCGACCCAGAGGATCGGCTCCGGTTCCCGCAGTAAGAGGCGCATCGCTGCTTCCCGGAGTCGGATCGAAAGGAACCCAGCCGTAGCCCGTGAAATAAACCTCGGCCCACGCGTGCGCATCGGAATTGCGGAAAGTGACGCGGTTCAAGGTGGGATGACTGGGCGCGGTTTGGGCGTATCCGAAAGCCAGTCGAGCGGGCAAGCCCACGGCGCGGGCCAGGATCACGTACCCGGTTGCAAAATAGCCGCAATGGCCTTGGCGTTGTTCGGGCGTACCGAGCAGGAACTCCGCAGCATGGTCGGACGTGTGCGGTACCCGATTAAGCTGCAGCGTATAGGTGTACTGACCGCTGCTGCGCAGGTAGTCGCGCAAACGCACGGCGCGCTGGAGATCGGAGCCCAACTCAGCCGTCAATTGGTGTGCCAGCGCTCGAATTTGCTGGGCGTACACCGCGCTCTGCATGCCTAGATCCCAGGTCCGGTAGCGCCGGTCGGTGGTGAGTGCGGGTACGCCGGCCAGCGGTCCGTAACGAGGCGGGAGCCAGGCTTCGACTTCGTACGAGTCGCCGGGATGCAGAATAGCCCGGCCCGGCGGATGCAGTCCGCCTTCTTCGTCCTCTTGCAACGCGTCGACGTACAACCGCCGTACCGGCGCGGGCGCGACGTAAACGCGCCCTTGTAGAGTCTCCATCTTAAGTGTCGCTCGATAGGAAGTCGCGCCCGCAGGCCGTAGAAAGGCCGGACGATCCTCCGAGAACGCTACGTAATTGGTGCCGCTTTCCGGGCGCGCCGTTTCGCCTTGCGGTGCGCGTGACCACCGGTTGTTGTCGTAGATGCTGAAGGCGCCCGCGCGAAAGTAGAGACGGCCTTCCTCTTGAACCACGTCCTGAACCGGGCGGTCGAACTGCACGCTGACGGCCGGCGTGGGATCGTCGGAGATGGGACTGAGGTCGGAAAGGTCGATGTTGTCATTCAGTCCGACGGCGCGTTCGCCGATGGTCTGATTCAGGCCGCGGCCTAAGCGCGGGAGCAGGTCGTTCGGCCGATCGGTCTTGCCGTCGGGGTTGTCGGCGGAAGGAGGCGGCCGAAATTGGTCGAAGACCTGCGTGAACATGTTGCGCATGTTGCCGCTGAGTCTCGGCCAGGCGAAGAAGAGGGCGAAACCCAGCACCAAACACAGTACGGAAACGGCCGCGGTGAATTGCAGGCCTTGCCAGATCGCGCGCTCGGACAACGCGTTCCCGGGTTCGGGCTTGGGGCCGCCTCCGGAGTGGGCCCTCGAGACCGAGGCGGCCTGGTCTTCGAATGCCGTACGGCCGCGCCAGAGCGCATGGACGTAAAGCGCCCACGTGGTCGTTGCCAGAAAGACCAGCAATCGCAACAGCAAGTCTGGGCCGTGATCAATGATGCCCGAGAGGACCACGATGAACAGGCTGGATGCGCAGTACGAGTAGAAGGAGGTGGCGCGGAAGGCCGTGAAGAAGAGCGCCACTTGAATCATGACCAGCAGGTGCGCCATCTGCGAGGCCAGCAGAAACGCGAGGTTCTGCTCGTAATAACGCAGCGCGGGTACCATGAACTGAACCATCAAAACGCCGCCCAGCAATCCAGCAAGCCAGCTCCGCACCGGCCTGGCGCGCCCGGAATCCACCGTCCAATACGCCAAGGCGCCGCCGCCCAGCACCAGCCCCAGCCAGCGCAGATCGCGTTCCACCGTCGAGATCGCCAAGGCTCCGCTGGCGACCATCAGGTAGATCGAAATGCGCAGGATGCGGTAGAGGTCCATGTTCGTCGCCGCCGTCCGTCGGCTGGTGCCTTTCCTTTAACGTTCCAAACGCCGCCTTGGTTCCCCAAAATGCATCAGCCGATCAGCGCCAGCTCTTCTTGAGCCAGATCGTCCAGTTCTTCATCGCCGTAGGCGAGCAGGAGGTCTTCGTCGACCTCCTCGCGCGCGCCGCCGCCGCGGCGGAAGATGCGGCGAAATTCGTCGCCGCGCACGTCTAGCACCTTGACCGCATTGTCCAGCGAAGCCAGCCAGGTCAGATCGCAGCGTACCCGCAGACTGCCTAGTCCTAGAACCAGCACGTACACATGCCGTAACTCTTCCCTGCGCAGCGCACCGCGCATATCGGCCAGCGTGCGCGAATTGTCCGGCTGCAGTCCGGCCAATGCTTCCAGCCACATATCCAGGTTGCGCTTTTCCCGCGTGATCTCCATACGCAGGGGACGCTCGCCCGGCGGGAGCGTCGCAACCTGGACATGGCAATTGCGGCGATTTAGTTCACGCACCACCGTTCCGGCGAAGCTGAGCGCCAGTTCGAATGCCGGACCGCGCTGCGTACCCAGGCGTTGGAGATTGGTGTCCAGGAGCAGGAGCACGCGGCGGGTCTGAGGCTCTTCGAACTCTTTAATCAGTGGGCGTCCCATGCGCGCGCTGCTGCGCCAGTGGATCCACTTGGGGTTGTCGCCGTGGCGGTATTCGCGCAGGGAACGAAAGTCCTGCTCCTCTCGGCTGGGCCTGCTGCGGCGCATGCGCGTCAACGCCAATTCCAGCTCTTCGAATAGGCCGCCGTCGATTTCGCCGAGCCGGGGATAAACGACCAGCCGGCCGGGAATGCGGCGTTCCCCGGTGCAGCGCCAGAATCCGAAGGGGAAGGTCGTACTGAGACTCGTGCGCCCGTATTCGTACATACCCCGGCGGCGAACCAGAAGCGAGTAGCGGGTGGGCTCCAGGCCGCGCCCGATAACCGCGACGGCATAGGTCTGGCCGCTGCCGGCGCCTCCGGGGCGCGCCGTGCCTCCCGGCGCCAGGGTCAGGCGCTGGGATTCGCCGGACGACGGACTGGCGGATTCCTTGGTGCGGGTGACCGCGCGCAGACTCTCGCTCAGCGTCACGCCGCCCGCCGGTAATCGGCCCGCATTCTTGAGCGTCAAGGTCACCGTGACGGGCTCGCCGGCAAAGGTTCGCTCGGCGCAGCGGCGTTGGAGCCCTAACTGCTTCAACGAGCGGCTGCCTAGAAATAGACCCGTGGTCAGGACGCTGAAGAGCACCAGTCCGATTAGGAGCGGGATGTTGGCCAGTTCGTCGTTGCGGAAGGCGACTGCGCCGCAGGCGCAGGCCAACAGCGTGAAGAGCAAACCGTCTTTGGTCAGGCGCAGGATCGTGCGCAGCGGCCAGGCCAGGAATCTGCCCATGGCGCGAAGGGCGCGGATCAACCGTCGATTGCGGGGCTCGGGCATGGCGTCTCCGCGCGGCTCTCCGCGCAAGGAATGCGACGGCGGCTTCAGATCGGAACCGGGATCTCTTCTATGACCTCGGCGAGAATATTCTCGGCTTCCTTGCGCGGGCCGCCGGCGTCGCGGTTTTTCTCAATGATGCGATGGCCCAGCACCGGGAGCACCAGGCGCTTGATGTCGTCCGGAATCACATACTTGCGGCCTTCCAGGACCGCGTGGGCCTGTGCGGCGCGAGCGAGCATTTTGACACCTCGAGGCGAAACGCCAAGCGCCAGCGCTTTATGCTCGCGGGTCTTATGGGCCAGTTCCACGATGTAGGCGTACAACCCGTCGTCCACCGTGGCCGAACAGACCAGTTCCTGGAGCTGCAGCACTTCCTCGGAGGTGATGACCGGTTCCAGCGTGTCGATGGGGTGGGCGAGCTTGTGCCCTTTCAGCATAGCCAGTTCGCTGTCGCGATCGGGGTAGCCGACGCTTACGCGAAGCAGAAAACGGTCGAGCTGCGCTTCGGGCAGCGGATACGTACCCGCGTATTCGATCGGGTTTTCCGTCGCCAGCACGATAAACGGATGCGGCAGCTTGTGCGTATGGCCGTCCACCGAGACTTGAAAGTCGTTCATGGCTTCCAGCAGCGCCGACTGCGTGCGCGGCGCCGTGCGGTTGATCTCATCCGCTAGAATCACATTGGCGAAAAGCGGGCCGGGGTGGAACTTGAATCGGCTCTCGCGCTGCTCGAAGACCGAAACGCCCACCACATCACTGGGCAGCAGATCCGGCGTAAACTGAATGCGGCAAAACTTGCAGTCGATCGATTTCGCGAGAGCGCGAGCCAGCGTCGTCTTGCCGACTCCCGGTACGTCCTCGATCAGCACGTGTCCGCGCGCGAGCAGGCCGACGAGCACTTGCTTGACCGTGTCGCGTTTGCCCACGATCACCTTCTCGATATTGTGGATCAACGCGGCCAGGCGTTCGGTTACGGTGGAGCCGGTGGTTTGATTTTGCGTTCGGGATAACTCGGCGGCGGCTTCCTTGGGGCGCAGCGCCTGGGGCGCCTCTTCATGCGATGGAGTCTGGCTCTCGGGTGTGAGCGGGGACAAGGGCGAGGCACTGGGCCCAAACGCGGTGCTCATCGACTCGGTTCCGTTGCCAGCGTAGCGAAGCATCCCTGCAGCGGGGCCATGGTACTCGCCGCATTACGCTTCGGCAAGGAACCCTGGAAATCGGTCTGCCCCTGGGACTTGGACGCTACGAGCGGCACGCATGTTCCGCTTGGACAGGCCTTATTTGAGGAAGATCCCGAAGCAGCCTAAAAACAGGATGCCCAGCGCAAAGCAAGTAACCAAGGCCAAGGTCAGCGAAACCGATATGAAGGCGGCGGTCAGGACGCGGGCGAACATGCTGGTGTATCGATAGCCTGCTTCATCGTCACGCAGGACGATGGCTGCTCCACCGTATGTGGCCGAAACCGGCAGGCTCAACGACCACAAGCCCAATCCTGAGAAAAGCATCCACCACGTATAACCGTGTACGGCCTGAAGGCATTGAATGGCGATGACGAAGGCCAAGGAGACGCGCAAGCGCATGCCGTTCCAAAGGGCCATGTCCGTAGCTCCGTCGCCTGACACGAATCCTTAATATATCGCCTGGAGTTAGCGAAACCTAGCGTTCACCACAAAACTAACGGTCTTGGCCCGGAATTCAGGTCCGAAGCTACTGGCATTTAGCGGCATCTATTAGAAGTAGACTGAATTCGCAATGCACGTGCGCAACTTCAGCCGCAGGCTCCCGGCACGGGCAAACGTCTTGAAAGAGGTATAATGCGCTCGACGGTGGGCCGGTTCCAGGCCCGCGGGGATGAAGGGATTCGCTCCAGCATGTCGGACGGCAGGCCAAGCGAGGCGGGCAGGACCGATCCGTTCGGCGAGGGCGGAGACGGTACCGGTGTCGCGTTGACCGCGGAAGAGGCCCTCGAACTGCTGCCCAACTACGTGGGCGGCACGTTGCCGGCTCATCTGAGCCGAGAGATCGAGGCCCATATCGCGCATTCGCCTGCTTGCGCTGAGGAGCTTAAGCGTCTGCGCGCCGAGGAAGACCTGCTGGTCGAAGCGCTTTCCGAGTTGCGGCCCGATCCCACCTTTCGAGCGCGCGTGGCGGCGACGTGCGAGCATGTTCATCGCGGCGCCGAACAAGTGGCCAACTCGCTTCCGGAGAACGGTTGGGCGGCCTTTCGCTGGACATTCGCGTGTCTGAGCCTCGCGGTGTTCACGGCGATTTCGCTTCTGCTTTCGCCGCCTTCGCCGAGTGAAGAGTTGTTCGACGTCGGCGAACTGCCCGGGCAGTACCTGCCGCTCTTCTGGATAAACGTGACGCTCTTCATGCTCTCGCTCTTCCTGTTGATCGGTGGCCGGCTGGTGGCGGCTTTGGAAGCGTACTTCACAGGCCGGGGCGCGGAGCAGCTTCCTTCGCGGCTGGAGGTCCTTACGCTGGAAACCCTGGGATTGTGCGGCGTCATCGCGACTACGGTCTTTCACTACCTGCACTGGACGGGTTAAGCGCGTCCGAAATTGCCACCGTTGCCAGCGGGGGCGAAGACCGTATCCTATAGTCCGCCATGTTCAGAGGCACTCATCCAATCGCGCGTCCCAGCAGCGGGGGACGCTGACCCCGTGGAACGGCCTGCGGAGCCCGAGAGCTTGGCGGCGTTAATTCGCCGCTGGGCGCCGTGGTGCCTCGCGGCGGTGGCGGTGGCGTTGTACGCCAACGCTATGCATTCGGCCTTCGTGTTTGACGATCACCTTTGCGTGCTGCCGCCGCTTAAGGATTCGCACGCGCTTTGGCCGCCGTGGGAATCCTTTTACGGCTATCCGTTTTCCAATTGCTTCGACCGCCCAGTCACCTCCTACACCCATGCGCTCAGCTATGCGCTCAGCGGCAAGGAGTCGTGGGGCTTTCACGTCGTCAGTCTTATCGTGCTCATCCTGGCGGGATGGACGTTGTTCGGCTTGACGCGCGCGATCCTGCGGCTGCCGGCGCTGCGTGAGAGGTATGGCGAGGCGGCGGAAGGCATCGCCTTTTCGGTCGCGCTGCTTTGGGTCGTGCACCCCATCGGCACGGTCTGCACCGTGTATATCACCCAGCGCGCTCAAACCCTGATGGCGCTGTTTTTCATGTTCACCCTTTATGC
>BTVV01000173.1:0-10536 GCA_045863855.1 Planctomycetota bacterium
CGCGCAGTTGCCTAAGCCCAAGGACCGCTTCTACCCCGATTTGCCCGGGGGGTTCTTCAAGACGCAGAACCGTCTGGAGACCAAGGACGGGCTCAGCGCTGTCGTCGATCCCGTCAACCTCACCGCGACCGATCCTAGCTATTACAACGGCATGTTCCTAGGCGTCCACGGCGGCAACAATCACGTCTATTTCGCCGCCGTTGCCGGATTCGAGCCAGCGGCCAACCGCCTGACCTTCGCCCAGTTCAAGCCCTCGACCTACCCGAACACCAGCTACGCGCTTTTCAATGCGCCCAAGCTGATCAGCGAGCCCGGCGAATGGTGTATCGCGCCGGTCGGCGACAAGCTCTTTCGCATCACCCTCCTGCCCGAGCGCTTGGTTGACGGCCTGCCGACCAACATCGGCTTCCCCGAATTGCTTACCGGTATTGAGATCGTCGACGGCGCCTCGTACATTGCCATCCGCGGCTTCCTCATCCAGCGCTTCTCCGGCGGCGGCGGAGCGGTGTCCATTGCCAAAGGAGCCAATCGCTCCGCCGGTATCGCGATCAGCGACTGCGAGATTCGCTTCGTCTCAGGCCACGCCGGCATCGGACCGCACCACTGCGACGACATCACGATCGAGAACTGCTACATTCACCACTGCCCGTCCTGGACCACCGCGATTTTCCTCAACCGCGTGAACCGCTTCGCGATACGCGAATGTTATTTGATCAAGAATTCCGGAAGCGGTATCCGCCACTACGAATGCAAGAAGGGCGAGATCACCGGTAATGCTATTCTAGAGCACTACGGCATGCACTCCAGCACGATCAACGTCTACGAGGGCTGTGCCGACGTGCTGATCGAAGGGAACTACCTGCATAACACGCTGGCGATCAATCGAAACGCCGAGCGCATCACCATCCGCAACAACGTCATCGATTCGCAGAACAAGTCGGTGGTTAACTCCAGCATGTGGATTTCGGGCAGCGTCGGCGGCAAGGACCTCAAGGATATCCACTTCCTCAACAATACTTTCGTCAACGTCAGTCGCGGCCAGGACTGGTCGACCGCCATTTTCTGCCAGAGCGGAAAGGGAGCCAGCGCACCCAAGGGCGTGGTCGTGCGCGACAATGTCCTGGACCGCCTCACCGCAGGACTGCCCGGCGCCATCGCCGGCAACGTCTACCTGCGCGAAGTAGACCCGAAGTACATGGGCGAGAATTGCGTGGTGGTCGAAGATCAGGCCGCCCTCTTCGTCGATCCCTCCAACGGCGACTTTCGGCGAAAACCTGGCGGCGCGAACATGAACGCGGGCGCCAACGTACCGCCTCCACCTAAAGAGTGGCGCGGCAGAAGAACGATATCACACGCAAAAACCCAACCTTAATTAAGCGCTTACGGATTATGGTTTGCCGAATTCCGCCTGTATGGCGAAAGGCAAACTGCGATAGCAGTTCGGTAAGTAAGGGCCAGAAAGTACGATCAGTAGGTGGAAATGAATACGTATTCCATAGGTAGGGGCCAGCCGTTTTCCGCATGTAACGGCTAATTTCCCTTCGCCGCGTAATCGCCGCGTTTCAGGCTTTTCACCACCGACACTTGCCACGCCGATAGCTTGGACTTCATCGCCTGCACGATTTCGGGCTTCGTCGCCGCCAGATCCTTGCTCTCCGCGGGATCGTCCACCAAGTCGTACAGTTCGAAGGTGCCGGCTTCTACCTTGTGCAGTTTGAAGCGATTCCCGGTCCACGCCGCGTGGCCGGAGTTCAGGTCGGTGAGAATCTTCGAACTCCCGTCCCAGAACCCAATCTCCTCTGGGCGTTCGGTCATCTTGCCGTCCAAGAGCGGCACGAGACTCACTCCGTCCAAAGGTTGAATCTGATCCTTCACCTTCGCCCCGGCCAATTCCAGGAGAGTGGGGTAGAGGTCGCTGGTTACCGCAGGCACACCGGTGACGGATCCTTTCTTGATCCGCGCAGGCCATTCGGCCAGCCCCGGAACGCGCACGCCGCCTTCCCAAAGCGTGCCTTTCTTACCGCGCAGTCCTCCGGTCGAACCGCGTTTCGCGCCGTTGTCGCTGTTAAACCAAAGCAGCGTGTTCTCGGCGACGCCTTTCGCGCGCAGCCCGGCGCGCAACGTGCCCATCGCGCGGTCCACGCCCAGGATTTCCCCGTAGTACGCGCCACCCGCTTGCCGGTCTTCGGGCAACGGATCGTGCGGGTCGTGTGGACTTCCGAACCAGACCACCGCGAGAAAAGGTTTCTTCGCCGCCACCGCGCGATCCACGAACTTCAGCGCCTCCGCGACGATCGCTTCCGAGCCGTCCCCGAGCAGCTTCTCTTCGCCCGTCCCGTTCCGTCCGAACGTCCAATCTCGTTCGAAATAGTTCGAGACGCTCAGCCATTCGTCGAAGCCCAGTTTTCCCGGACTCAGCGGATCGTCGTCCTTCAGCGGCCTTCCCGGACCG
Source organism: Planctomycetota bacterium (assembly GCA_045863855.1). Taxonomy (GTDB): domain Bacteria; phylum Planctomycetota; class SZUA-567; order H5-PLA8; family H5-PLA8; genus H5-PLA8. Next base: position 2,453 of record BTVV01000173.1, read on the forward strand.
CTCAACCCGTTGAGATGCCACTTCCCGAAATGCCCCGTCACGTACCCGGCGGCCTTCAGCGCCTGCGCGATCGTCTGCTCCTCGATTCGGATCGGCTTTCCGGGTTGAAATGTGCCGTAGCGGCACGGATGCCGTCCGGTGAGCACGCTGCCTCGCGTGGGCGAACAGACTGGCGCCGCGGCATAAAACCGGTTCATGCGCAGTCCGCTGGCTGCCATCTCATCGAGGTTCCGGGTCTGGATCTCCTTTAAACCGTTGTAACTGACGTCGCCCCAGCCTTGGTCATCGGTCATACAAAGGATGATGTTCGGCCGCGGCGCTTCTTCATCTGCCCGTGCGAATGCCCCATTTGCCAAGGCCCACCCCGCACCACCCAAGCTCGCAAGGAACGTCCTCCGATTCAAATTCATATCAAGCGCCCTCGGGAATCTCACGTACTAGTACACCAACGCAGATGCCTGAATTTGGAAAATTGAGTTTCGCTTCGTGGCCGGCAATTGATCGCGGAGCAGGTTGCTTTATGGCTTTGCCCAAGCTTGGTGGAAGGAAACCTACCCGAAGGGCTGCGAGGGCAGGCATGGTTAGGTTTGGTCGGATTTCTGTCGTTTCAAGGATGGCGTAGGTGGAATGCAAGCATCGGCGAGGCGGGTTGTTTAAACTCTCATGCAGGAGAGTGAGTAGAGCATGCTTAAAGGAATGACACTCGATTTAACCCTATCCACAGACCGAACGCGTCATGCCGCGCACCCGAAGCCACATCTTGGCGAGACGAACCATTTCGCGACTCATGGCCATAAACAGAGCTTGGAAGACGACCAGTCGGGCTATCGCGAAAATGCCAGAAAAGAGTCAATCGCTCGTTCCTGCTAGAACCTTTCCCTCGATAAAATTCCATCCTGCTCGGTGCACGCAGCGAACTCTGCGATAAACCCCATTCGCCTACGCTTTCGGCCGCAGCATCCGGAACTGGTCCACGCATTCATGGCGAGTCGTCCCATTGTATTCGTAGACGAACGTTTCGGTTAGGAGGGCCTCCGGCGTGATCGTCATTTCGCCGTAACCGGTGTACTCACCTTCGAACTTCGGCTTCCCGTTGTTGGCAACCAGATCGTTTTCGAGCGCCTGGGTGTACTGGTACCACATGGAAGGACTTTGCATGTAAATGGTGCCCTTCGTGTCCGCCGGATACTCCGACTTCTCTTTCGTGGTCGCTTGGCCGGAGCCCTGAAAAAGGATGGGTAGCGATCGCTGGTGGATGTGCCGGTGCCCGAAGAGGCATAATCGCACGCCGCCTTCCTGGTCGAAGATATCGCAGATGCCTTGCTTGCCCAAATCGGTGCTTTTGGCAGCCCACTGGTAAACTTGGTGGTGTTGCACGTCCACGATAGTGTCGGCGCCGTGTTGCTGCTTTAGACTGCGGATGCTGTTGCGGAGCCACTCGCCGCCCATGCCGGTCCGGCGCATCTGCCAGCCCACGCCACCGAAGTTGAAATACCAATTCGCCGCGCGGTCCGATGCCGGTCCGTTGCCCACCGCGGGAAGGTAGTCGGAGTAGATGGAGAGATCCTTATCCGTGACCCACTCGTGGTTGCCCGGGCAAGGCACCAGGATCGCGTTGGCGCAGACTTCGCGCATAATCCGGAAGAAGGTCTCGTATTCCTCGCGTCGGCTCCCTTTCTGGACGATGTCCCCGCCCAGCACAAGCATATCGGGTGCGAACTTTTTAATGTCCTCCATCGCGTGCCCGTAGCGCGTGAAGAAATCGCCCGCACCCTTCTCGCCGGCCTCGACCGACTGCGGCGCGTGGCAGTGGAAGTCGAAGAAGAGCGCTAGCTTGGTGCGTTGCGCGCGCTGCCCTGTCTTGGGCGAGGTCCGGAAACGGTGGATCGGGCTCTCATAATCGCCCAGCTTGAGGCGATATTGGTATTCCGCATCCGGCGCGAGGTCCTTCAGTTCGAGCACATGCTTATCGGCAGCCGTGAACGCGGTTTCCTTCTCGCCGGGACTCTTGAGGCCGTACGTCAGTCGTCCGGCGGCCAGTCGGGTCTTGTCGTCGGTTCCGCGGAAGGCGATCCGGATCTGCTCATGGGGGGCTTCCGTCGGAAGCAGGTACGGCCCCAGCAGAGGCAGATCGTCCACCTGGACGCCCAGCACGTCTTTGCCCTCGGCCGCCACCGCAGGCACGCGCAACAGGCATGAATTCAGCAAAGCCCATCCTCCCGTCGCCGCGAGCCCTGTCTTCAGGAATTGCCGCCGGCCGCAACCGAACCGGCCATCGCTTTCAGATCGTGCGGACATAGGTTGTTCTCCTCTCATCATATACGCTGCGTTAAGGAATCGCGAAGGAGTGGTACGTGCACAATTCCTGCATGCCGATTCCAGAATGGCAGTTTTAGTGAATTCTCTCGCTCAGGGTGGCTGGGAAGATTGAACGACGAACAGGTATGGCCCAAGACGGCACCTGAGTAAGGCCCTACCCAATCGTCAAGAGCGCTGGGCGCTGATGGGAGGTACGCCCCATTGCTTCTTGAAGGCGCGGCTGAAATATGAGGAAGATCGGAAACCAAGGCGCAGCGCCACGGCTTTCACAGACGCACCGGGCTCGCGTAGAAGCGTCTTGGCCAGTTCCAGTCGGCGCCGCATGAGGTATGCGCCGACGCTCTCGCCCATTTCGCGGGAGAAGACTCGGTTTAAATGGTCCGGGGTCAGGCCAAGGAGCTTAGCCAGCTCGTCGCGCCCGCGTAATTGTCCGAGGTTCGCTTCGATCTGCCCTAGGGCTTGCCGTACGAGCGGATGCTTCACGCCCTTTCCCGCCGGAGCGCGCTCGCGCCCGCTCAGTCGGTCGAGAAACCGCTCCGGCTCGGCACGCTCGGCCAGCGCGGTGCGAATGGCCCATTCGAGCGCCCGCCACGCATCGTCCGTGCGGTCGAAGATCAGCAAGGGGCCGTCGAGTAGCTTCGAGGCATAACGGAATAAAGGCCGGCGCTCGGCGAGTTCCGGATCACTCCAAAGCGCGCGATATGGCGTGAAGCAGATCGTACTCTCCCTTTCGAGTCGTTTAACGAAGGCAGACTCGAGCAGCCGGCCGAGGGCCTCGAGGGCCGTTTCCGGTTCGATGGTATTCAGCGGGATGCACCATGCTTTGCCGTGTACCGGTTGGACGGGCTTATGCTTCCCGGCGGCGTGCTTGCGCGCGGGAAAGCGCGAGAGCGTGACATCCCGCGCCTGTGCGCGCGAGAATGTGCGAAGACCGTTCAGCCAGCCGGCCCACGCTTGGCAGGCGCGGCGCGCGAAGAGCTCTACGGCGCGATCCTTGAACTGATCGTCGAACGACTGGGTCAGCGTACCTTCGTCCAGCCAGCCACCATTACGGGTGGCGTGAAGAATCCAGGCGTACGCTTCGGCGAGCGGTTCGGGCTGGCGCAGCAAGCGCTCAAGTGGCAGATCCCAGCGTACGCCATGCGCAGCAAAGGCCGAGAGAAGGAAGCCCATGCGCGGATTGTAGGCGCTACCGGTGACCGCGATGCGCAGCGCGCCGGGCCCGGGCTCAACGCGGCGCTCGAACTCCTTCAGTCCATTGAAAGCCGCCGCATCCTCAGCCTCATCCGCCCCACGCCAACGTGCCAGTACGTAGGGCTCGACGTCGTCAGGCATGCCGTAGAGGACCCCGTCCACTCGGCAGAGCGAGAGAAACGTCTCATCGGGGCGTGGTGCGCGCGCGCGATCCAAGAGGGGCGAGAGCGGGAGCAGGAGGCCGCGCCGCGCATAGCGGAGCAGTTCGCCATAGGCCAGCGGTACCAGCGCCAGTGGCGTACGCGGCGCGTCCAGTTCGAGGCGCAGGCGTTCGTGCGCGCTCTCGCCGCTAGGGGTCTTCAGCCAATGGAGCTTCGGCGCCTGCTCGCGGTACGTCTCGGGATCGGCGCACCAGCCGTATATTCGGCGGAGGCTCATGGGCGGCGAGATAGATTTTGGCCTTGAAAAATAAGCATCCTTCGCAGCCCAAGCACCGAAGGCGTAAAGGTCGCCAGGAACAGCGTTGTATGCCGGTAGCCCATGACTCTAGAATACCCGCTCGATACAAGCAGAAAAGGAAGGACTTTCTTGTTGGAGCGGAAAGTCAGAAGGTCCGCATGGCCGGTTAAGCCCCGTTAGGTTTTCGAAAGATCAGCCGAACAAATTGAAGCGCATGGATAGCGCCAAGTCGAATGCTTCGGTCGCTCTAAGGCAGTTTAAGTGCCACTGCCGCCAATCGTGGTGTCCGTACTTCTGAATGTCCCTGCGCTGAAAACGGTGATCTCATAAGCCTGTTCGTCGCCGAACCTACCGAAAGTGGGTATCCACGCGAAGCGATCACGCTGCGTACTTCTAACAACTCTCGGGTCTGCGCCCCAATCCGTCCTGCGCGACGATTGTTGCAAAAGGGGTTTATCAGCCTCGACGACTTTCGGGTTCTCGATTTTGAGCACTGTAATGAAAGCTACGCGGCGAGTCAGCAGCCGACTCTTGATGGGCTCGTAGGACGCGGATAAGATCAATAGCGGTGGTCTTGGTCGAATCCTGAAACACAACTCCGGATTGGCAAGGATAAGATTTAGGCATTCAGCGCAGTCTAGAGCGATTTTTCTGCGGCGGATTTCAGGGATATCTCGTCGGGATTGCCTGGGGTGGGATACCGGATTCAATTGTGATAGGGCATTCTTGACCGACACCGTTTGCAATGGATGGAGTTTTGTTGCGGCATAATTTTCCTGTGCTGCTAGTCATTTGCGAGTAGAAGATGGCCACTTACAAGAGTCATTACAAGAGTGACTTGGGCCGATATTTTTCGAGAACGGTGCCAAACTTTTAGCGTGAAGTATTCTATGTAAAGTACTCGTCCCCGTAGCTCAGTTGGATAGAGCGCTGGTTTCCTAAACCGGAGGTCGCAGGTTCGAATCCTGCCGGGGACGCCAAATCGAAAAGCGCAGGGGAGTGCAGAATAGCGCAAACGCGCGCAACTCAAAGCGTAGTGTACACGCTGCGGGAATTTATCTTGGCGGCGCATACTGCAAACGATTGCAAACGGGTGCCTAACGTTGCAACCCCTACCGCCAAGGGGCCGCCAAAGAACTGCGGCTATGCCGAGAAATTAGGCGCCTATGCGCCGATCTCACGCGCAAAATAGGTTGGGCTTCGTTCGCGCGGAAATTTCGACCTACGTGGCCACGGGACGCGAACGGGGCGTCTCCCACGCCACGCGCGGACTACTTCCCCGGCTTACGCAGCACGAGATTGGAGAAGCGCACGGTGCTTTGGTAGACCTGCAGCGCGAACTGGCCTTCGTTGGGAAGCGGGTCGGGGTCGGAGGCCATGGTTACGAGCTTGTCGTCGACGAACAAATAAAACTTGGATCCCAGACGCGCAGCGACCACGTGGTAGGTGCGATCCTTTTCGATGGTAAAGAGCCCGGTGAGTGCCTTCCATTTATAGTCGGGGCCTCGCTCGACGCCGGTTTGCGTGTTACCCCAGCCCCCCAACCCGAACAGGTAGAGCGGTTTCTCGGGTCGAGGATAGTTAGGCGCCTTTCCACTGAGCACAAAGTTGATGTCGTGGGCCGGGTCGCTCTCGCAAGCCGCATCGAATTCGATCACCAGATCGCCCTGAAACGAACGATTAGTCCATAAGAACGAATCGGGGTAATTCTTGCCGGGGATGCCGATGACGCCTGGCTTCTCGCGCCCGGCAGCTTTTGCGGTATGCCACGCGCCTTCTTCGACCACCCATTCGTCGCCTAGTTCGGTGCGGTCAAAGTCATCCTTAAAGAGCACTTCGCCTGTGCGCAACTTCGAGCGGATGGTCGCCAATTTGCGAACCCATTCGTTCTCGGCGACCGTTTCTTCCGCTGCCGCGCGGAACCCCACGAACACCAACAGTAAGGACGCGAAGAAGCAGAGGGTTGAGCACATGGGTGGAGTCCTTTCGTATGACCGAGTTACGCTGTAATGAGTCATGCTCTTGGAAGATATACTCTGCCGAAAGCTCCATGGAGACGAGCATATCTCCCAAGCGCTGAGTGGGCAGCCCGTTCTTCTCGGCCAGGACATCGGCCTCGGCCTTACGCAGGGCGTCCTGCGCCTGCTCCTTGGTGATCCCGGCCTTACGTCGGATCCAGCGCCCCGTGGCATCGGTATACTCGATGTACCACGCCTCTGTAATCTTCTCGACGCGCGTGCCGTCGGCTTTGGTCCATGCGTACTTTGGTTTGAACACACGGCCAATAAGAGTGGCCTACTTTTGTCCGCACTGAGGGGCCAGTGGCGTAGAAGTGCAAGGCTATTCCCGGAGCACAGGCCGCTTACGATCGGCGGACTTCCACTGCGCGAACGTAGCCGCAGGCGGACAGCCCTGGCGCACCCATTCGGCGATGTCGTCGGGAAAGAAGCGTGGCGCACGCGCGACGTACATGTGCGAGATACTCCCAGGCTGGTCCAAGGGCCTCGAGAGCTGCGCCCACAGCCAGCGCGGGCTACGGCGAATGTAGGCGACGCAGTCTTGTACGCGCTAGAGCGGAGAAGGAGAGGGGAGCATTGATCTAGTTCCTGGCAAGAATCGGTCCGTGGTGTCCCCCTATATGTTTAGTACTCATGCATGGCCTCGAAACGTGTCAACGAAATGTGAACTAAGGAAGTATTCTTGCTCGACAGGCAGGTACCCGATGAAACCAAGTTGTGAATGGGATGGGGAGGCATAGATTTTGTAGAGATCAAATCACAGGAGCGGACAAGGGCTCGACATACAGGTAATCCCAGATTGATCCTTTGATCGGAGAGATGCTTCATGAAGGAAGTTTTTAAGTCCACCGAAGAGGCCGTGAAATACGTGGCCACCGTGCCGCCCGCGCAGGGGGCGACGATGCAGGGTGTGCCTTTTGAAAAGAAAGATACCGTGAGGCTGGCGTTTGTCGGCGTTGGCGGGCGCGGACATGGGTTGCTGGGCGAGATGCTCGCCTGCGACGGGGCGAAGGTGGTGGCGGTCTCCGATCCGTCCGAAGCCAACCGCGTGCGCGCGAAAGAGCGCGTCGAGAAAGCCGGGCAGCCGACGCCGGCAATGGAAGCCGATTGGAAGATGGTCTGCGAGCGCGACGATGTCGACATCGTTTACATCGCTTCGCCGTGGGAGTTTCATACGCCTCAGGCCGTCTATGCCATGGAGCATGGCAAACACGCGGCGGTGGATGTGCCCGCCGCGACGACGCTGGCCGAGTGCTGGAAGCTGGTGGACACGTCCGAGAGGACACGCAAGCATTGCGTGATGCTGGAGAACTGCTGCTACGGCCAGACCGAGTTGATGGCCTTGAACATGGTACGCGCCGGCGTCTTCGGTACGATCACGCACGGCGAAGCCGCGTACATCCACGAGCTGCGCGGGTTGCTGTTGAGTAATGCCGGCGAAGGTATGTGGCGGCGCGAGCCACACAAGGACCGCTTGGGCAACCTGTATCCCACCCACGGCCTAGGCCCGGTGGCGTGGTACATGAATGTGCACCGTGGCGACCGCTTCACCAAGCTGGTCTCGATGAGCAGCCTGTCGGCGGCGTTGGACGAATACCGCGACGCTACGGTGCCGGCCGACGACCCGAAGCGCAAAGAGAAGTACACCTGCGGCGACATGAATTCGTCTCTGATCCAGACGGCACGCGGACGGACGATCCTTTTGCAGCATGACGTCGTGACTCCGCGGCCGTATAGCCGGCTCAACCTGATCCAGGGCAGCAAGGGCACGCTGTGCGACTATCCCCCGCGCGTTTACATCGATGGCGGGCACCCTGGCAAGCACGAATGGCGGCCGCTGGACGAACTGAAGTCGCAGTACGAACATTCGTTTTGGCAGAAGTACGGCGAACTGGCCAAGAAAATCGGCGGCCACGGCGGTGTCGATTACATCATGAACTACCGGCTGGTGCAGACGATGCGCGAGGGCTTGCCGCCGGACATGGATTGTTACGACGCGGCGGCGTGGAGCGCGCCCGGGCCGCTGTCGGATATATCGGTGGCCAATGGCAATCTCACGCTGCCCTTCCCGGACTTCACGCGCGGACACTGGCA
>BTVV01000174.1:0-10400 GCA_045863855.1 Planctomycetota bacterium
CAGTACACGAGCGCGGTCCGGATCGAAACGCCCGAGGTGCTGAGCGGTCCGCGCGAGGCCCGTGCCAGCGACCATTGCGCGCTACGGCTGGACTTCGATCTGAGTTGACGTTGGCCGGCGCGATCAACTATCCGGCGATTCGTTTTCGAACTCTCGAATCAGTTTCAACTTCATCCACCCACTCGAGCGAATGTGTCCGCAATCCGGGCAGTCCATCGACATGCCTTCGTCCGCGCTGCCGCCCGCAGGGCCAGATTTTGCGCAAAATGGACAGCGCATGCGCAAGCGGCCCAATGCCATAAGCACGCCCAGCAGACCTCCGGTCAGGCCCAGCGGAATAAGCAAGCTTAAAGCAATCGTGCGCACCAGATTCCAGGCCGGATTCGATTCGCAAAGCGATGTCACCAGCAGCACTGCAAGGAGTGCGCCGCCACCCACCTTGGCCGCGTAGAACCAAAGGCCGAAAGGCACGCCGTTACTTCACCGCGCTCGATGCTTGTCCCCAGGTTCCGCCGAATACGATTTCGCTCAGCGGCTTGCGCCCGCGTGGCGCGGTATCGCGCCCGCGCAGCGCTTCGGGCGCTTGAGCCGGATCGGCCGCGTAGCCGATCGCCAGCGCGGTGAAGACCTCGAAGCCCGCCGGCACGCCGAAGACGCTGCGCCCTTTCTCGGGATCGAGCCCAATCATCTGGTGGACGTGCAGTCCGCGCGCGGTGGCTTCGACGGTCAAGCTCGCCGCGGCAAGCCCGAGGTCGTGCTCGGCGGCCTTGTTGGGCTTCCCGTTGCGTTCGAAGCTCCGGCCGATCACGCCCAGTGCCAGGACCGGCGCACGCTGCGCCCAAGCTTGGTTGGCCTCGATGAGCACGCTCAACACCTTGGCGTACTGCTCGGGCTGATCCTTCGTGCCCACGATGAAGCGCCAGGGCTGCTCGTTGTAGGACGACGCGGCCCAGCGCGCGGCTTCGAAGATCGAGCGCAGATCCTCGGTCTTGACCGGGCGTTCGTCGTACCAGTAGGGGCTCCAGCGCTTGGCCAGCAGTTCGTGAATCGGGTAACTCGGTTGGGCTTGCTTGCTCATGGTCGATTCCTTTTAAAAGAGGGCTTGGGTTTGGACTTCTTGAGCGGCCATCCTGCCGCTTCAGGCCAGATCGAACAATAGCACTTCCGCATGCTCGCCGGCTTGTAATTCCAGCCGGCCCAATCCTTCGGCGGCGGCGCCATCGCCGGCGGCCAGAGCCGCGCCGTTCAGCGTGACGTTTCCGCGCAGGACCTGCACCCACGCGCCGCGCCCCCCGGTAAGCTCGTGCGAAAGCGTACGGTTGGACTCGAGCCGCGCGAGTTTCACGATCGCGTCCTGCCGGATCGGCAGCGCGCCGCCGTGCCCGATGGGCGCGGCGATCACCTGCCAGCGGTTGTGCGCATCGGCCGGATTCAGGTCGAGTTGCCCGTAGACGGGCTTGAGTCCGCGCTGCGCGGGCAGGATCCAGATCTGATACAGGTGCACGGGCCGCTCGTCGGAGGCGTTGAACTCGCTGTGCTCGATCCCCGCTCCGGCGCTCATGTATTGGAAGGATCCCGCGGGGAGCGCCTCGGCGTGCCCGAGGCTGTCGCGATGGGCGAGCGCGCCGTCGAGGACATAGGTGAGGATCTCCATATCGCGGTGGGGGTGTTCGCCGAAACCCATGCCCGGAGCGATGCGGTCTTCGTTCATGACGCGCAGCGAACGGAAGCCCATCCAGGCCGGATCGCGATAGCCTCCGAACGAGAAGGTATGTCGCGCGTCGAGCCAGCCGTGGTCGAAGCGCCCGCGCTCGGCTGCCGGGCGGAAGGTCAGGGTGGGGGTGGGTGCGGTGACGTTCATGGCGTATCCCTTTCTTGAGAGCCCCTAAACAGTTGTTCCAACAACTATATGGCGCGAAGTCAACTCATTATTCCGGCGCCGCGCGCCGGGCCTAATTACGCTCCTTGGTTCTCCGGGTGCAGGCGCGCTTTGGTGAGGAGTTCGCTGAACGTGCGCAATTCGGCGCGGGTCAGGTGCCCGAGCAGTCCGCGGACGGTCTTGGCGACGGGATCGTCGAGGGAAGCCAGGAGTTTAGAGCCGGCCGGGGTGATGCGGGCGAGGACGACGCGGCGGTCCGCGTCGGAGCGCGTGCGGCGCACCCAGCCTGCGTCTTCCAGGCGATCGAGCAACCGCGTGATATCCGGTTCGCGGGTGACCATGCGCGCGGCGACTTCCAGGCATGGCAGGCCCCCGTCGCCGGCGCGACGCAGGATACGCAGGATGTTGTATTGGGCATGCGAAAGCCCGTGGCCTTTCAGGAGCGCGGCGGCCGGTCCCAGCAGTTCTCCGTGCGTGCGCAGCAGGTTTAAGAAAGCTTCCTCTTCGGCCGAGGCGAAGGGCCGGGACTGTTTGAGTTCGGCTTGAAGCGTGCGGTTGGGCATGGCGAGTCGTCCTCGATCAACCGACGAACTATACCTTCGCTCAATAGATGTTTCAACAACTATTTGATGAAAATGCGGATTCCGGGAAGCGCACTCCGCCGGCTAATCCTGCATCTGAAAACGCGCGGCGAGAAAGCGCTCGAGGCGCTGGAGCGTGGGCCAGAAGTGCGGCGCTTTGTTAAACCAGCCGTGCCCGACGTCGGGGTACAGCTCCAGTTCGCAAGGGACGCCGAGTTCGGCGGCGCTGGAGTGGAACGCGGTAGCTTGCTCCGGCGGCACGGTGGTGTCGTTGGCGCCGTGCAAAATCAGGCAAGGCGGCGCGGAGGGATGCAGGCGGAACTGCGGCGAAGCATCCTTGAAGCGCTGCGGAGCGTCGGCGACTTCGGCCTGCAGGAGTTTGCGGACGGCTTCTTTGGTACCTTGGCGCACGGCACGGGTGAACAAGTCCAGCACGGGGTTGAAGAGCACCGCGGCGTTGGCGTGGCTGGAGACGCCCGGGGTGCCGCCGTCGCCTTCGTAGTCGGGCACGCCCGGCGTAAGCGCGACCATGGCCGCCAAGTGCCCGCCGGCCGAACCGCCGGCGACGGCGATCCGTTCGGGATCGATTTTCCAGCGCTCGGCGCGCGCCCGGACCCAGCGCATGGCGGCCTTTACGTCCTGCAGGCAAGCCGGGAAAGGCGCTTTATCGGTAAGGCGGTACCGCACGCTTACGGCATAAAAACCGTACTTCCAGGCCAGGTAAGCGGCTTGCCCGAAGAATTGCTTCGCGTCGCCTCCGGCCCAGCCGCCGCCGTGAATGAAGACGATGGCCGGACGCTTCCGTTCGGGCCGGGTGTGCCGGTCGAACAGGTCGAGCGTCAGGGAGTGGTCACCGCCGCGCCCGTAGACCACGTGCTCCTGGCAGGCGATCCCGTGTGGGAGCAGGCGCGTCGCGCCGCCTTCGGTCTGGAGCGCATCGAGGAAAGCGGCGGATTCGACGGTAGCGTGCGGCATGGGCGGGGTCCTTTCTTCATTGCGTGCGTTCGGCTTGGAATACAGAACTATTATACCCCGTAAACGCATGCTTAGGAATGGGCTGCCGCGCCCTTTGACACGCGCGCTTATCGCGCGTAGTCCTTATCTTCCTTGAAGCGCACAAGCGGTTTGGGTTCGTATTCGATCACCACGGGCTTTGCGCCGTGGGTGATCGAGAGGCGGCCGGCTTCGATGACCAGTTCGTTGTAGGCGCTGTTGGCGGGCGTGGCCATGATCCCGGCGGTGTCGAGTTCGGCCATCAGCCTCTGGCGCGTCTGTAGGGCTGTGGCGGCGTTTTGGCCCGCGCAGGCCGCTTCGACGCGCGCGATGGCTTTGACGATGTACTCGATGCTGCGGTAGCCGTAGCCGACGGGTTCGAGTCCCGCGCCGCCACGGTCCACTAGCTGGAAGTAGTCGGGGTTATTCTCCATGAAGGCCGTATCGCCGGGGTCGCCGCCCTTCCTGAGGATCGCATGCTTCACGCCGCGGAATTGGTCGCTGTGCCAGATCATGCCGGCGGCGCCGGGGCCTTCGGTATGCAGCACGATGCCTTGCGTATTCCCGCCAGGCCCTTCGTCGGGGTAGCCGAAGCCGTTGACGACGTTTAGCGTCGCGCCGTTTTCCCAGATCACGCGCGCGTCGGTCCACAGGTAGCCGAGCTTGCCGTTGGGCCACGGTTGCGGCTTGCTGTAGACGCTGACTTCGACCGGGCGCAGGCCGGTGACGAAGGCGACCAGATCGACGTAATGGCAGCCGATGTAGGTGAAGGCGTCGGAGTTCTCGCACGTGCACCAGTTCTGGAAGTTCGAGTGCATGTAGTAGTATTTCTCGATAAGGTGCGCCTGCCCGCAGCGGAGTTCGCCGAACTCGCCGTTGCGATAGCGCTTGCGCGCCATCAAGGCGCGGTCGTCGAAGCGCTTGTGGTATTCGATGCCGATGACGAGTCCCTTCGCGCGCGCGAGGGTTTCGAGTTCCTGCGCTTCGGCGTGGGTCATGACAAAGGGCTTGACGGTGAGCACGTGCTGATCGGCCGCGAGGCATTCTTTGATCACCGGATAATGCAGATTATCGGGCAGCGCGACGAGGACGCACTGGCGCGGCGGCAGCGCCTTCAAGGCGTCGCGGTAGGCGTGGGGGAAGCTGCCCTTGGCGTCCACTTTGCGGTAATCGGGGTACATCGCGAACGAATGCCCGGGGAAGCCGTCGAGGAGCCGGCGGTCTTCGGCGAGCGTTTTCATCGTGCCGGGACGCGTGCCGCAGACGGCCAGATTCCGCACCACACCCAGGCGCTGGAGCTGATACAGCGAGGGCATAATCTGGAGCTGGGTGATCATGCCCGGTCCAAGCACGGTGACGTCGATGGGCTGCAGGGCCGGCACGGGCATGGCGGGGGTTCTCCCTATTAAGAACAGGCGCTTGGGGCGCGAATCGGGTCCGAATCGTCCGAGGCGGCTCTACTATAGGTAGGAAGGGGCGAAGCTGCAACGCGGGACGCGCATTCGTGCGGGTAGTGCTATAAAGGGAAGGCGGGAAACCCATGGCCGTCCGGGAACACGAGTCGATGGTCGATTTGCCTTCACGCGAACCGCTGCAACCGCGCATTCCGTTCAGCATCGGCTACCTGGCGACGGTGGTGATGATGGCGGTGGTGAACGCGCAGATTTTCGGGCTGCTGGCGCGGCGATTCCAGGACATCCTCGCGCCGGGCACGTCGGCGGCGGTACTTTGCTTTGTCTTCGGCATTCTCTTCGCCGGCGCGTGTAACCTTTCGGCATCGGGACTGACGCGCTGGGTGCGCCGGCGCGAACTGACGGACCGGATCCTGTGCTTTTTGCTGCTGGAGATCCTGGGGCTGACGCTACTGGCGTTGATCGCACCGAATTTTCTGCAACTTCTGGCGCCGGAGGCTTGATCAGGCCTTGGCAGGCCGGGTGCGCTGGAGCGCTTCGCGCCCGCGCAGGCTGAGCGCCAGGCGTTTGCCCTTGCCGCCGTGGGGCTCCAGATAACCCTTCGCGTACATCGCAAGCAGATCGGCGAGCAGATTTTCGTACTTTACTCCTTTGAGCAGCGCCCACTGCGGGAGCGCCTGAAGTTCGGCGGTGCGGCTTTCCTGGCTCTGCGCGCCGCCGCGCAGAACCGCGACGGCCAGCGAGGGCGCGAAGCGCCCGGGATTGGCGTCGAAGAGTTCGAGCATCAGGACACCGTGCTTGCGCGGGACTTCCCGCGCTTGAAGTTCTTCGCGTGTGTAAGCACGGTCTTTGCCGCGCCAGAAGACGGCGGCTCCGCCGGAAACTTCGGCGCGCGGGGACTGGGCTTTGGATGAGGCCGACGCCGGTCCCGGCTCCCGGCGGTCCTCGTCGAGGACCGTTTCGGCGATGGTGTTCAGCGTGCTTATGCTTAAATGGCTGAGCGCGCCGAAACCCGGGAGCGCGTGCCATGCGGTGGGGATGCTTTTGGCGTCGCTGCCGTAGAGGAACCTGGCGAGCGTGGCCTTGTTGAGTTTCCAGGCGGCCTGGAAGACGGCGCGGTGGCGTTCGAGGACGCGGCGTGCTTCGTCGCGTGCGGCGGCGTGCCCGACTTCGGCGGTTCCGCCGCTGCACGCCGAACAGTTCCCGCAGCGGTAATCGGCAGCGAAAGTTTCGCCGAAGTAGTGCAGGAGCCGTTTGCGCAGGCAATTCGATTCGGCGGCGTATTCGAGCATCGCGTCGAGTCGCGCGTAGTCGGCGTTTTTGCGCGCGAACATCGCATTCAGGTCGATGGTCTGGGCCTGCGGATTTCCGGCGGCGCGACAGATCCGGCCGTTATCGTCGTGCCAGACGAGATCCTGTTCGTGGAGCGCCAAGAGCGCGACGTTGAGCTGTTCGGGCGTCAGTTCACTGGCGTGCGCGCGGAGTTCCTCGAGCATGCTGCCGCTTGGATCGACGCTGGCGTAGACGGCTTGAACCTCTTCGCGGGCGGGGTAGCGGTTGCGCAGAAAGAACCGGATCAGCGAAGTGTCCTTGGGCGCATAGAGCAGGATGCATTGGGCGGGCTTGCCGTCGCGCCCTGCGCGTCCGGCTTCCTGATAGTAGGCTTCCAGCGCGGGCGGATGCTGGTAATGGATCACCGCGCGCACGTCGGCTTTGTCGATGCCCATCCCGAACGCGACGGTGGCGACGGCGATGGGTCGGCGGCCGGAGAGCCACTGTTCCTGCGCGGTCTTGCGCGCCGTGGCGCTCATGCCCGCGTGGTAGCACGTCGCGCGCAGGCCCACCTGATTCAGATCGGCGGCGACGCTTTCGGCGTCCTTGCGCCGGCCGACGTAGACGATCTGAGAGCCCTGTCCGTCGAGGTCTTTAAGGATGCGCTTCAAGCGGCGCGGCTTCTCGCCGGGGCCGCAGGGATGGACTTCGAAGCGCAAGTTGGGGCGGTCGAGCGAGCCGACCTGGACGAGCGCGTCGCGCAGCCCGAGCTGCTTGACGATATCTTCGCGCACGGCCGGCGGCGCGGTGGCGGTGAGCGCCAGGACGGGGCAGGGGCGCGCGGCTTCGACGGCCGGGCGCAGGCGCAGGTAGCTGGGCCGGAAGTCGTAGCCCCACTGGCTGACGCAATGCGCTTCGTCGATGACGAAGAGTTTGGGCTTCAGGGCGGCGATGCGGCGGCGGAAGGCTTCGGATTCCAGGCGTTCGGGACTGACGTACAGGAGCGCAGCTTCGCCGGCGTGGACTTCACGCAGCGCTTCCTGCGCTTCGGCGGCGGAAAGATTCGAATGTAACGCCACCGCGCGGGCGTGCCCGTGGCGGTTCAGGGCATCGACCTGGTCCTTCATCAGCGCGATGAGCGGCGAGACGACGACAGTGAGTCCCGGGAGCAGCGTGGCGGGAAGCTGGTAGGTGAGGGACTTGCCGCCGCCGGTGGGCAATACGCCTAGCGCGTCGCGTCCGGCCAATGCGGCTTCGACTAGTTCGCGCTGGCCTTCGCGGAAGGCATCGAAACCGAAGCGCTTGAGCGCTTCGCGCAGCTTGGCGGGCACGGTGGCGGACATGGTCGTAGGCGTAGTTTTAGGACTTTGCGTCCCGAGTGTCTAACGCGAGAGCGTGGGAGGCGGGAGGACTCTTGCGCCGGCCGCTCCCAAGGCGTAACGTGAAGGCATGAGCGATGCCGCAGCGAACATGGGCTCAGCCGGACCGTCGACCCCTGGGATCGTCGCCGTCACCATGGGCGATGCCGCGGGCGTGGGGCCGGAGTTGTGCCTGGAACTGCTGGCGCTCAAAGAGTTTCCCGAACACACGGTGCCGCTGGTGATGGGCAATGTGGCCGTACTGCGGCAGGTGGCCGAGCGGACCGGCCGAACATTTGACGCTCAGGTGCTGGATGCCATTCCCGAACACCTGGATGCGCCGGCCGTTTTCGATGTCTCCGATACCTTTAAAGGTACGACGGTCACTCCGGGCCGCAGCCAGGCCGCCTGCGGCGCGGCTGCGGCGCGCTTCATCGAGGCCGCGGTGCAAGCCTGCCGCAGCGGGCGCTGCGCGGCGATGGTGACGGCTCCGATCAGCAAAAAGGCGCTGAACCTCGCGGGCATCGATTTCCCTGGGCATACCGAGATGATCGCGTCGCTCACCGGAGCGCCAGACATCGCGATGCTGCTGTACAGCGAGAAGATCGCCGTCACATTTGTCACCGCGCACCAATCGCTCAGGAGCGTGCCCGATTCGATTACGCTGGAGCGAGTTTGCCGCGTGGCGACGCTGATGAACCAGAATCTTCGCATCCTGCGCGACGGGAAACCGCCTCGGCTGGCCGTGCTGGGGCTCAATCCGCACGCCGGCGAGGAAGGGCTCTTCGGCGACGAAGAGATCCGCATCGTCAAGCCGGCCGTACAGCGCCTGCAGAGCTTGGGCCTGCAAGTCGAAGGCCCCTTGCCGCCGGATACGGCTTTCACGCGGGACGCGCTGGCGCGCTTCGATGGTCACGTGGCGCTGTATCACGATCAGGGCAGTATTCCGTTCAAGATGTTCGCGTTCGACACCGGTGTGAACGTGACGCTGGGGCTCGAGATCATCCGCACCTCGCCCGACCACGGAACGGCGTACGATATCGCCTGGAAGGGCCAGGCGCGTACGGACAGCTTCATGAGCGCCTACCGGTTGGCCGCGCGTCTGGCCGCGGCCCGGCATCGCCTGCCCGGCGACGCGCGCACCTCCGGCAAGCGCCTGGCGCAGAACGCGTAATCGGCCGCCGGTTTTCGAGTCTCCTCTCGTCGTAACGCCGTGCGTGCGTTAGCATGCGTACGTTGCTTTTGTTTCCTGCGCACGTTCGGTCACCCACTTTTGGACTTCCATGTCGATCAAGAAAACGCCCGACGACTTCCGCGTGGACGAAGTGCTCGATCCGGGCTTTACCTTCGGAGAGACCGCGGGTCCGTTCGCGCTGTACCGGCTGACCAAGACCGGGATGGGCACGCCCGAGGCGATCGGTAAAATCGCCAAGCACTGGAAGATTCGCCACGCGGCGCTGGCGTACGCGGGCTTGAAAGACAAGCACGCGAAGAGCACGCAGCACCTCACGCTGGACGGCGCGCAATTTTCGGGGAAGCCCCCGGAGCGCGAAGCCGGGCCGTATTGGTCGATCGAACGCCTGGGTTATTGCGCCCGCGCGATCCGTTCGAGCGATTTGGCGGGCAATCGCTTTCGCATCGTGGTGCGGTCGCTGACGCCGGAAGAAAGCCGGGATATGGACCGCGCCGCGGCTTTGCTGCGCGTGCCCGGTCGCGAGCCGGCGGCGCTGCGCTTCGTGAATTATTTCGGCGATCAGCGCTTCGGTTCGGCCCGGCATGGCGAAGGCTTCCTTGCGCGGAACCTTATCGACGGGGACTTCGAGACGGCGCTGCGACTGGCGGTGGCCGTGGAGCACCGCAAGGACCATCGCGATGTCAAAGCGTTCAAGCGCGCGCTGCTTGAAGGGTGGGGGCGCTGGCAGGAGGTGCTGCCCAAGCTCCGGCATTGTCCCGAGCGCAAAGCGTTCGAGCATCTCGCGCGTCATCCGCAGGATTACCGCGGCGCCTTCACGCAGTTGCCGTATTTCCTGCAGCAGATCTGCGTCTACGCGTACCAATCGCATCTCTGGAACAGCGTTGCGCGCGGGCTGGCGGCTCAATGCGAGGGCGGGCGCGAGGACAGGATCGTCGCCGAAGATCCATACGGCGTGATGCTCTTTCCGGCGGCGTCGACGATTCCCGCCGAGTGGGAAGACCTGAACGTTCCGCTGCTTTCGCGCAAGACCGAACTGCGCGCGCCTTGGGGCGAAACGGCGAGCGAGGTGCTGGCCGAAGAAAACTTAAAGCTCGAAGATCTGCGCATTCCGGGTGTACGGCGGCCTTTCTTTGGCGAAGCGCCGCGCAAGCTATTCGTCGAGGCGCGCGGTTTCGAACTGGGACCGGCCGAAAAGGAAGAGGGCGGGGGCGGGCGCTTGATGCGCGTGGCTCGTTTCGAGTTGCCGCCGGGCGCATACGCGACGGTGCTGCTGCGCGCTTTGGGCGAATGAGCGTTTACGTACGCGTTGACACGCTCCACGGAGCGTCCTAGAGTGACCGCGCTTCCGCGATCGGAGAGCGCGACATGGAACCGAGCTTGCCGCCCGTATTCGAGGTTCCGCTTTTTCCGCTGCCCGACGTGGTGCTTTTCCCCGGAACGATCCTCCCGCTGCGCATTTTCGAGCCGCGCTACAAAACGATGCTCGCCGATGCCTTGAAAGGACCGCAATTCCTGGCCATGGCGCGCTTGAAGCCGGGTTGGGAAGATGCCTATTTGGAGGTTCCCACGCTGTTTCCCATGGTAGGCGTGGGACGGATCGTGGCGCATCAGCAACTGGACGACGACACCTACCAGATAGCGCTGCTGGGGCTTTCGCGCGCGCGTATCCAATCCGAGATTCAGAAGGAACCGTACCGCATTGCCACCGTG
>BTVV01000175.1:0-10311 GCA_045863855.1 Planctomycetota bacterium
CAGCGGAGCGCCGGGACGACCGGCAGCAGGCCGGTTGGTGAGGGGAGGTACATATGGAACATCTGCTCGTGGTCCGGCCGGACGGCACGGTCGAGTTCATCTGAGATGGCGCGCTCGCGCCCGTGCTGGACGCCGGCGATTTCGCTATCCGGCGCGCGAGTCATGTCGAGCCCATGGTTAATGGCCGATGGCAGGCGGATCTGGGGTTCGTGGGCGGACCGGCATTGCCGCCCACGGCCACCCGCCGTGCGGCCCTGGCCCTGAAAGTCCAATGGCTGGAAGCGCACGTGCTGCTGCGCGAGCGGTATCGGCCAAGGCAGGCGCCATGAAGCCAACGGTCGCCTCGGTCGCAGCCGGTCAGCCCCCTCGAACCCTTCTCAAAACCGCCGGGTAGCTTGCTGAAGTCCAAGCATAGAGACCAAGAATTGTTTTGACTCTTCTACAGCAGGAGTATCATATTCGGATTAGAATCTCCCATTATCCTTAAAGAGGATTAGGAACATGCATTTGAACGCCACATTCGTCGCGCGGAGTCTGTGCGTAAGCATTGCCGCTGTAGCTCTTTCGCTCGGCTCCGTAGCCGGCGCGGAAGGGGAAGGGCTGCCCGCTCACCTACCCGAACAGGCTTTCGGGCCGACCACATACCTTGTCGCACACATTTACTCTGATCGACTCACCAGCGAGCGCCTGAAAGAAGCGCTCCAGGCGATTCTGCCTCAAGAGATGTTTCAGCAATTAGCCAAGGAAGACCCCAAGAAGCCGGGCACGCTGCAGCAGGTAAAGGGCCTTGATGAGGGGCTTCTGTTATCCCTCAGGAGCGCTCATTCCTCGGCCTTCATGCTTCTCGCGCATGGAACAGACGGTTCGGTGAACAATTCCTCCGCCTGCTGGATGGTGCCGGCTGCCGGCGCGGCCGGTGACGAGGCCAGGAAATCGCAGGAGGAGCACCTCAAGAAGTTCGCAGCGGGGCTCGGCATGCAGATCTATCCTGTCGGTGCGTCCTGGTGGGGAATCGCCAAGGCACTGCCGGTTCAGGGCGGCGGCGAACTGCAAATGCTCGACGATGCCACCTTCCACCAGGGGCTTGATCACTTGGCGAAGTTTGACTTCGCCGCAGTGGTCGTGCCAACCGAGCAGATGGTGAAGCGCATCCTGGAAGAGGCTGGAAAATCCGCGAAGGACGCTGCGGTGGAAAAGGCTGCCAAGATGTTGCCCACGGTGGCGTGGTACGGGTTCGGCCTGAGCCTTGGCAGGGAACCTCACGCTACCCTGACCTTGGCGATGACCTCCACCGAGGCCGTCGTTACGTTGGAAGGCGTTTTTCAAGCCGGCCTGGATCGATCGAAAGTCGAATTGGCCAAGGACGTCGAAGCCTATAACAAGGAAGCAGATGCGTACAATCAGGATCCCGCGCATACCCCGAAACGAGACCGGCTCGATCCCACAGGCGTAGATCGGCTTTTTTCGGCTCTCGCACGTGACGCGAAGGACGTCTACTGGTCCCTGGACCTTCCCACGCAGGAACTGAAGGGCTTGGCGGACGGGCTCCAGGTCTTTGGGAACTTGCTGGCCAGCGCGATTGCGGATGCCATCGTTCCTGACCTGGTGGATTCGGATAAGGCAAAGGCGCAACAGCCGCAGAAATGAGAAGCGTCGACGCCGGCAGTTACTTCCCGGATCGTCCGTTCTTGGCAATGTCGCTTTGATCACATGCCCAGTTAAGGGGGACCGCAAGGTGAAACCGACGAAGGAGTTGACCCACTTGAAGTGTTCCGTGCTGTGCATCCTGGTCGTCCTGGCGGCGACACCAAGGGCCCGTGCCGAAGCAGGGGCCCTGGACGGCATCGATCTCGAGAAGCGGATCGCCTGGGCGATCTACGATATCTTCCACCGGGAGTCGACGAAACAGCCGCCCCCGCAAGCCACCATCCAGACCTATCGCGAGCGCGGTAAGTCCCAGGAGAAACTTGGTGTCACACACGCGTATTGGGAGGATTTCCAGAGCCCCGAGGACAAGCAGCCGATACGCCTGTACACCGAAGTCGTTCAACTGCCTCCGGACTGGAAGGAGGACGCGGAGGCGGCCGCGGCCTGGAAGGAGCGCGCCAAGCCAAGCGATCCGAGCACGAATGGCGAAGTCTATGTCCAGAAGAAGACCGTAGGGCAGGTCCACCGGACACGGGTCTATTTCCGCCTCGTGAGCGGCCAGCTAATGCTCAAGATGTGGGAACACCGCAACAGCGAGGCCGCCCATACGGATGAGGAACTGGTGGCCAAGGCCCTTCCATGGTGGAAGAGCTTCCACAAGAACGCGGTCGAAAAAGGCCTTCTGGTCTCGACCCGCATCGTGGTCGAAGCGCGTCCCTCCGAGGCGAACAAGCAGGGTCCGCTATCGGAGGACGAGGTCGTGTCGTTATTGGAGAATCGTGACAAGACCGCCGAAATCCCGCTTCGCATCAGCGCCGTCGGTCCGGAAGTTCGGCCCGACAAGCCCTACAAGCTCCAGATCCTTGTGAGCGAGAAGCTCGGCCAAGCCGGTGGAACGCTCCTGTACGCGGACGGTACACCGCTGTCTGACGAGGACGGAGACGGCCGGCTCGATCTAGCCGTGGCGCGCGGAGACACGCCCGCTGACGTCGTTGCGCGCTTCGCCCCTTTTGTGGCCGAGAATGGCGCCTCCGTCCGAAAAGGCGCCCTGCACCAGGTACTGCAGGTCCGGATCCGGATCGTTGACAGGGATAACAAGGCAAAGGCGCAACAGGACATTGCCGTACAGCGCAGGGACTGGACGCCGGTTGTAACGCGATTCGAGCTGATTGGCCGAGACTGGACCCCAAAGTATCCGCCTGCCGATCCCGATTCGAAGGTACCGGGCGACCTGCAGAACCGATTCAACGAGTACAACGACCCGAAGGGGTATCTGCTCAAACATGTCTGGGAGACGCAGATTGCGCCGATGGCCTCCAGCAAGGACACGTATGGACCCCAGGATCCCGTTGTCCTGGGCTGGCGGGTGGACGAGCAGAAGCCCGAAGTTTTCTACTTGGCCTTGAATGCACAGGAGAAGCGGTCCCTGTTCGGCGTGCCCGAAAAGTCGCCGCAGTATGTCGTAGCGGATGTGAAAATTGTCTCCGAGACGGTCGCCACAGATATCGATTTTGACGCAGAGGATTTCGGAGCTGGGCCTGCCGCCGGAGGAGATCGTTTGGACAACCCCGAGTTTGACTTCTACAAGCGCATTCAGGTCGATGACCTGGCGTTGACCATGCGTCGGCTTGCAGTCGAGGGCGTGGGAGCGCCGGAGGCCGACGCCCAGAGGGCGCAGGCGGAGGAACGATTGGCGGAGCAGTTGCGCAAGGACGGAACGGAACTGGCGAACGCAGACAAGGTGGAAACGGTGCTGGAACGTTGGCAGACTGGCCGTTCAAGCCTGAACGACTATTTCCCCTTTTCGGAGCGCGGCAAGCCGCCCGCCGAACGCACGCGCGGCGAGGACCAGCGGCTCGCCCGCCTTCCTGGCACCTATGCGCTTCGCCTGAAGATGGAGCTTTCTTATGCAGGGGTGGCCGCTACGGCCAAGAAGATCGACGTCAGCATACGCTACAACGTTGTCGGTCAAACGTTCAAGACGCAGATCCTGCAATACGAGCAGGGACGACTGAAGTAACGGGCTTTCTTGCCTTGGCTGGGAAAATAGCCAGCAAGAGGCTGTCCTCCTCGCCGTAATGTTTGGGCGATCTGGCGAGAAGACGGTTGAGGGGACGGCTGGTTGCGCCATCCTGCGGCACGACTTCGTACCTGCTTGCGCGGCCTCATCGTCTGCTCCCCATGATTGAGAGCGGAGACGACTTTAACGCCGACGGCCTTGGGAATACGGGATTAGCAAACGGCTCCTCCGTACGTGTACCTCCTCGATGTCATCCGGCGCGTCGCGGGCATCAAAACGCCAGCGCGGGAGTTGATCCCCTCCCAATGGAAGCAGTTGTTGCCCTGGCCGGTCGAACAGTTGGCCGGCTCACCCGCTCAACTCACCGGCACGGGATAAACGAACGGCTCCCATGGTCAACCAAAGCAAATCCTCCAGCTGACCAAGCCGAACGCGTGCGGCAGTCTTTTTTGCTCACGCATCCGGACCTTCTACCGGCCCTCATTAGAGTGCGCATCAAAACTGCTAGTTGTCCATTTCACGAAGAACAAGGGCAGTAGCTCGTGCGAGACCATCGGGTCATATCGTCCTGTCGATGACCTTGGAAATTCGCTCAATCTCGGGATTTTCAACATTCTGAATTTCGAAAAACTCCATGGAAATTCCTTTCAATAATTGGTGCAATCTCGATTGTGCAAAGCCCAAATGTATCGTGACCAGTTTAGTGCCGGACTTCTCCATCCATGTGTCAAAGGACTTATACCAGCGAATCTCGCGTTTCGTGGGCTCTTCTTCCGCGTCACCGATCAACAAGATGTCCGCCGAACGAAGGCGCTTGGTCCGCACCAGGCGTCTGCAGGCACGCAGCGCAGTAGTGTAGCTGTTTTCTATTCCTAATCCGACTTGCAGGATTTCCAATATTCGCTCGGGGGTCGTTGATCGCCAGGGAAGGTCGATTATCTTCACTTCGGTATCGAAGAAGATTACGCACGTATCTCGCCGCTCCCCAAAGGCCTGCTTGCAAACGAAAAGGGCTATAGCGCGGGCGAGTGCGCTTTTGGCGCCCTCCATTGAGCTCGAACGATCGATGCAGATACAAATGGGACCGCGATCGTACTCGCGAGGCAATTGCTCGTACTGAAGCAATCCCCGCTCCGTGAACCTCCTGTAGAACTCCCATTTTAATTCGGGAGAAGCCAGCAATATCCATTCGGACGGTATCACGCGCGCCAGTTCAATGCCTCGGGTCACATCGCAAAGCTCACCTGTCGGCGGCTGCGCGCCCACGGTGCGAAGGTGGGATTCCGAATCCGTCAATCGTCCGAGAATGCGCAGGATACGCAGGAGCTCGGGGTCGCCATCCAGCACCTGGAGAAGTTTGTCCAGGAATGGAATGCGGTCAAATGGCTGGGTGCGACGCGACGGCGGAATAATTTGTAGCATTCCACTGGCGTTCACAAGATTGGACAGCTGTCCCATCTGCGCAATCTTTTCCCTTATTGCTTTGAGAAGAGCACGATCCATTTGCCATGTGACCTTGGCGCGGTCCCGCAGGATACTGCCGCGGTCGGCCATTCCTGGGCGGGTGGTTTGAAGGGCTCCAGACACCGGAACGGTAGAAGCGCCCTTTTCTGCATGTTTACCTTCGTCTTGCTGAGGATTCAGGATGCGAAATACGGCCAGGGCTGCGGTTACGCTCGAAGCCAAGTCACCAATGGTAGCATGCCGCTCCAGGTCGGCGTGCAGGGACTGTTGGAGATCAAGGATCACACCTGCATGGGCCGGAAAGTTTCCGGAAGGGACCGGCTTACGCTCATGAAAGAAGACGACCAAGTCGCTGAAGAGATTCCGATGGCAGCCGGTGGTAATCACCGAAACTGCGGGATCGGTGGACAGCATTACGCTATCAAAAAAATTCTGAATAGCTTCTTCAAGGCCGTTGTGGCCTATAAGAAACCGGTCAGGCGGTGGCATCGGCCAAGCTCCGCCGCATGTTTTGCAGACTATCCCTTACCTGGCTGACATCTTCCAGGAAATCTTCGGGCGTGTTTTTCAGAATCCCTTCAGCCTCCATAAGCAATGGGTCGGTCAGGGCCAAAAACTCCTTCTGCAAGGTCCGGATCTTCTCGACGTGCGATTCCTTGCGTAACGATTCGAGGATTTTGTGGTAACCGTGACGCGCCTTGTCCAACAGCTTCCGTGCCTGGCAAAGTTCCGGCGACAGCGCGCCTGTCAACACTTCGGCAACCTTGGGCAGATCCTCCTTCTTGTTCCACAAGGCGTGTTCCAGTACGAGGAGATGCTTGGGCCTGATTTCGGAGCCTTCAAGCCATGCCGCAGCACGAAGCACGTCCAGACATTGTCGGAATCGCCGGTCCGATGGAAAGACGCCTTGGAATGCAAGCTGCTGGCGAATTCGCGCCAGCAAGTCGATCATATCGCCGCGTATGGCGATAACTTGGACTGCGCATCGGGCTTCCTCCAACTGTTTTACTGAGAGGGGTATGCCTGCGAGCCGATGTTAACTTCGGCTTTGGGCCGTGCTTGGAATGCTTCCGTGCTCTGGGTTTCATCTGTCTGGACTCCCAACCTGGAAATTTGCCATCCCGGGACACCGGTTATGTAAGATCTTTCGGGATAATGTGTTAGCTACACCCCGAACTAATATCCCAGTTCCTTCACCCTGTAAAGTCTTGCGCTGTAACTGGTTACCCCGCCCTCCGTTTGTAAATCCTTGCCGTATTGCCATAATTTGTTTGCGAGTAAAGACTTCGATAACCGGCATCCCGGTTATCGCCTTTCTATCAGTTCCAGAACCTCCGTTAAAAGCTGCGTCCTCTGTATGCCCCCTCCTTTGCCTTGCTTTGAGATCAGGAGGCCTTTTTTACGGAACCAGGGAACGACATTCTTGCGCAGCGTCTCCGCCTTGCTTTTCGTGCGAATGGCCAAATCCTCCAGATTCAACTGCGCTGTATCAGTGAAGGCTCTTGCCACGGCGAGGTATCCGCTTTTGCCTCGAATTTCTCGAACCAGCGCGTCAACGGGGCGCAGAGCCTCTGCCTCCACAGGGGCAAGGGATGGTTTCGGCTGCAGGCCCAAGCTACGCGCATTTTCGATGAGAAGGTCACGAACGTACGCCACATGCGCCGGCCCCACGAGCAAATCCGGACCAACAGATAGCATCGCTAGATTCGAGGCTGCCGTGGCCCACGACAGAACCATGCCCTCGACCTGCTCCCCCAACAGCAGGGGAAACGATTCTATGCCGAATGCGGCGCGCAGTTCAGAGGCGGTCTTTTGGACAAGATCCAGCGTATCATCGCTGACTTTCCAACGCGCCGGTTCGTGACACTCCTTCGACCAGTTATGCGCAACTAACCGGCGGAGAGTTTCGACCGCAAAGGGGGAGCGACGCGGGGTGATCCCATCTACAGGATCCCTAGCTAGCGATAAAAAGAGATCGAAGCGTGCCAAATCGGGGCCGTGCAAATAGGGTACTGTATCCCACGGATGGGCGAAATCGGCCATCTTCTTCAGACCCGGCGGATTGGCCACGAATGCTAGGCGCGTACGCGTCCGGAACGTGCCCGTTGCCAGTTTGCGGTAGACAAAGAGCCCATCGCGCCGCGCGTCGCGCAGGTCTTGCCAGATGGCCGGATCGAGGGCGTGCGCCTCGCTGACCACCAGCAGTTTGCGGTCAAGCTCCGGAAT
This sequence comes from Planctomycetota bacterium, assembly GCA_045863855.1. Taxonomy (GTDB): domain Bacteria; phylum Planctomycetota; class SZUA-567; order H5-PLA8; family H5-PLA8; genus H5-PLA8. The sequence continues at coordinate 7,358 of BTVV01000175.1, forward strand.
CTCACCCGGCGCGACCTGGTCGCCTCTGGGAATCGCGAGCAGGCCGGTAGCTGAGGTGGCTTTGCTGTCGGCCTTCCGCCCCATCTGTAGGAATCCGGCCATCTGCTCCAGACAGAAACTCTTGCCCAAGGACGTATCTCCAATGATAAAAATAGATGACGCGCCACCGCGGTGAATACCCCCAATATTAGGGATGCAATACGGAGACGCATACAGGAGCCAAAACCAGCGCACCATACGGAAATTGCCCGCCGTCTTGCGAAGATGGAGCTTCTCGAAGAACGCCAAGGTCTGCGCATCGATGAGGGCCCCGATCCTATCCTGGCCGTCTTGAGGATGGATCACGAAGTCACTCAAGGAATCCAGTTCAGGCCCGTGAGGCCGGAAGCGTTCCTCTGGGCTCAGGGTGGGGAAAAAATCCTCGGACACAAGGGCAAGCCTACCGCTGTAACGACTACGAACGGAGCGAACCTCAAACTCGTATTCCTTGCCGGCATTCAGCGGTTTGTCATTTCTGATGAGCAGAGTTGCGGCCTCGGGGACTCGCTCGATAAGGGGCAGCACTTCGACTACCTGGCAAGCACGCAAAGGCTCCGGATCCTGCAAACGGACTACAGGGTTGGCGGCACACCGAGCTGCCTTCTGGAGGGATTTCTCAAGTATTGCTACACGTTTGGAGTCCTGGTTGCGTGGCAGATCTGTCAAAAATTCAGAAGGTATGCTGATCGAGCAAGATGTACCGGCCTGCGCGGCCTCCTTGCAAGCCCAGCAATCGCTACGCTCCTCCCTGGCTTCGAGACATGCCCATTCGACCCGTTGGTGCACCAGCATGGCTGGTTCGACGCTCCTGACCCGAGCATTAAGGAGGTAGGAATTACCATGGGTCTCTGCACGCTTCAGTTCAGGAAGCGTTTTGTGGTTTAGTCCATGCCAATGAGTTGGACGGCGCAGCAGCGCAGGCAACCGCCCATGCCAATGCGCGTAGGTAGGAGCGTGCTCAAGCACATCGGCTACCATCGCTTGAAATGCTTTGGTCGAAGGACCGTCATTACCATCAACATTCAGGGTTCGGACAAATGCGTCTATCAAAGGCTGTAGCCAGGTATCTTCTGGCAGGGAGGGATTCTTGATCCCGCCCAGATCCATGACGGATAGGCGCAGCGCATTGCGATCCGCATACATCTGAAACTTTGCCAGCCAATCCATGGCTTCAGGTGCATAGTTCCACGCAACACCCAAATTGTAGGGCCAAAATACGACCTGAAATAGTGCTTCGGTTTTCAGCAGAATCACGAAATGCTCGAATAGTTCCGGCGTCCAAGCACCCGGAAACAAGATGGCCACCGCTCGCAAACCAAGGAGGTTGAGCGCGGAAGCCTCGTAGGGGCTGAAGGTGATGGAGAGCGTCTGAATGGGTGGCTGGCGTTGGCGCAGTTGCTGCAGATCGAGGATATACAGTCCTGCAGAACCCCCCATTCGAAGCAATCCATGTTCGGTCGAAAGCTGGTACACAGCAACCTGGTGGTCGTAATGCACCCATAAGCGGCCAACCTTGAGCATAGGATTCATTTCGAGGGCATCGCCGGTCGCCGACCATTGCAGTAACCTGGAGCGAAGCATGGCATCCGTACCGACATCACTGGTAAACGCATTCACTATCTCCTCCAAATGCTCCGGTAAACAGCAGGCCAGGTGTCCGGAGCGCTCGATGATTCGGAACTGACCATCCGGGTTCAGAGCTTCGCAAGCGGATATTTCACGCACGGGGGCAGCACTCGTGATACTGCGCGGAAAAGTGTGTGGGGCCGCTCTCTGGGTACTCAACAAATCATGGTATTCAAAGAGGGGCGACTGAAAACAAGATACGAAATGATCCAGGATCAAGTTCTCAAGCATCGGACGCATCCTTCTAGAGTCGAGTATTCAATTTACCAAGCAAATGGGGGAATGGAAATCTGCCATGGTAGGCCCCGAAGTACAGGCACCCACGGCTGCTCAATGCCGAGATGAGGCTACACTTGAAGTGGTTTCCCGCCACCTCCACGACCGGCGTATGCCCCTGCAAGCCATACGCTCTGCCGCAACCGTCTGCTGGCAATCGCGAGCATGGACTGGACTAGGTTGGTAGCTCGAATCACCGTTCGCAGCAGCATGGCTTAGGATTGCCGAACTCGGGTGATGCCGTGCAGGCGGAACTTTAAGCCAATTGAAACCGCTTTCAGGGACGTGGGCGGAGTAGTAGCGGCATCCACCCACCTAAATCTCGGGCCCAATAGGGTTAGTATTCCATACGCCCCGCGTCGGCGGTTCCGGCCGTCGTGTGCACTTACGGCCTAGCTGCGGTCGCGCAACCCCTGCGCCGCCTCCTTATAGACCTGGTCCAGCGCACCTCACTCTTCCACAACCGCGTGCTCTAACGCTTGACCTGCTGGTTCTGTGCGGCCGGTCATAGTCGCATCTCGTCCGCGATCCGGCACGACAACGGGCTGGTCTTCGGATCGCGCCTTTTTCGAGGGGTGGTGCGGGATTACGAATTGCGCCAGGAGTTCATCACGCCGTACACGCCGGAACAGAATGGCCTGGCGGAGCGATTCATCCGGAGCTTGAAGGAAGAATGCGTGTGGCAGCGTCGGTTCGAGTCGCTGGAGGAGGCGCGCGCGGCGATCGGAAAGTGGGTGGCGTGGTACAACGCGGAGCGTCCGCATCAGGCGCTGAAGTATCGCACGCCGGACGAAGCGAACGCGGAGGCGCTGCGCGCGACGGCCGCAGCGTGAACGCAAGGCAATCCATGGAGCAAGGTCGGAGCGAAGGCCTGGGAACCGAGCGCCCGCATGCCAGCGGTGCGCGAAACGGAGGAAGCACGCGAGCCTGAGTTTTCCACGGCTTGTTCCATGCAAAAGGGTAGTGTCCGTCAAGTTTCGCACTTTGGTTTTGGGTAGAGCCTCTCGGTCTGG
>BTVV01000176.1:0-10274 GCA_045863855.1 Planctomycetota bacterium
GGATCATGGCGGCCTAGATAGGGGGGTTCAAGAGGCGCGTGCGCGGATGGAGTCCCGGGCCATGGGGGTCAAGTTGCAGCAGGGAGTAGTCTTAGATCTTGTCCGCGGACTGGAGCCATACTTTAAAAATCAGAGCAATAAACAACTTTGGGGATGGTGGCGCGCTGGGTTGAACGTCGCCGCATTAGAGCTGCTTAGTAAAGACAAGGGATCCCAAAACACCAACAGGGGCGACGCCGACATCCAGCGTGGAATTCACGATTCGCTCGAAGCACTGTTGGTCTCGCTTGGCTTAGCGGGTATGCCGACGCCGGATCAGAATAAAGTCAAAAAATTGATTGCCGAGGAGTTGAATGGCTGGATCAATCAATGGATTGGTGACCATCATCCGTTGCCCGGCGATCCAGACCTCATACTCATAAAGGCACAGCATGCCGGCGATGCGTTTCCGGACGAAGCGCTTTTACGCAAACTGGGCTGCAAACCTGCGGGCATTGAATTCTTGCGTTTGCTTTACGACCGTCGCCCTGAGCCGGTCAGTTATGATGCAGCGAGTGAGCATTTTAAAGTCTCTCCAAACGCATTTGCCCAACGAATCAGAGACATCCCAAAACCAGTTAAGGATATTCTGTTGATGGATAAGGGTCCCAATAAACCGAAGGCGTGGCGTCCCCTGCCGACCGATTAGGAAAATCTAATCGGTCGCCTAATTGCACCCCCACAATCTATATGATTTGCTCTCCCAGTGCGGCAACGAGGATTCACCGCCGCAGGGAGATAGAGCATGGTGTTGCCCATTGACGTCATACGTGACCGCATGGGGCGCGTAAGCTACCGCTGGGGCGATGAGTTGCACGCGGTCGGGTTGCCTCCTCATGTTCAAGATGCGGCTGCGCAGCTTGGTGTCCCCGCCAAAACGCTCCGGAGCCGACTTCAGCGCGGCGATCGTGGCGAGCGGTTGACGCGCGCGCTCCAGCGAAGACCGCACCACACCCAACGCAAAAAACGCAATCGAAAATAGACAAATAAACCGAACGCCGCGGGGGCAACCGCGGCGTTCGGTCGCGCGTGAGCGCGAAGCCCCTGATTGCAGCAGGAGCAGAATCATGATATCCGAAGATCACGAGCAAGGAAAGTCCGAGGCCGGGCGCGCCGAAGATCTTTCGTTGCCGAAAGGGTTTCTCAAGGCGCGCGGTAGACGTTTGTCGCTCGCGGACGAGAAGGCGCTGCTCCAGACCCGTGGATTTACACGCGAAACCCTCCAGCGCCTGGGGCTTTTCTCGGTCGAGGAGGCCGACCTAGGGCTACTCGGCGTTTCGCTTCCATATAGCGAACTGCCCTCCACCATCGCCATTCCGTACCATGACACTGCACAGGGCGATTACGTGCTGGCCCGCCTCCACAAGGTCAGCGGCGAGGGATTGCGCTACCCTCCGTACACAACGCCGATGCCTAGCCCCGCTCTTTGCGACATCGTGATTGCGGAGTCGGAGCTGAAGGCTGCGATGGCTTTTCAGCTCGGAGACCAAGGTGTGGGTCTCCAAGGCGCCCAGAGCTTCGTCAATCGGGTGCCGGAACTGGCCAACACCATTCGCGGGATGGGGCTGGATGGGCGGCGCGTATTTATGGTCCCGGATCATGAGTATTTGATCCAAGACGGTCAGCGCGAAGTCGCCGAGGCCTTAATTGCGATGGTGCGTGTCGCGCACGCTCTGAAGATGGACTTGGGCGTAGACGTTCGCGTCATCCTCTTGCCTGAACGATTCCTGGTGGACGGCCATACTTCCGGTGGGCATCCGAAAGTGAAGGCCGACTTGGACGCGGCCGTGGCTGCGGGACTCACCGAGGCCGAATGGAGAGACATTAAGGATAGGGCTTTCGCGGTCCCGGACCTCCCGTTCCCGACGTGGGCGATTGCCAAGGCGATGGTTTTGGCAGCGCCTGACGATTTCCTGGCCGGGGAGCACCTCAAGGCGCGCCTGCAGGGCATGGTGATCGATGATGCGATGGAAGTGTTGAAGGCGGTGGTGTCTGCATTGCGTTCCCGGTGTTTTGATGCTGCGAGCGAGCGCACCGACGAAATTCTTCTGGGCGTGTACCTTCACACCACCGTGGAGTGGGCCAACAGAAACGAACTCAAGCACGTCACGATCAAGGGACTGCGCGACCTACTCAAGCGACTCGGGGAGGCGCTCCCGCCTGAGGCCGCGGGAGGATTGCTCGCGCATTGCATGGTTGAAAAGGAGCATGGGGTTGTCCTCGTCAAGAGCAGCGGCCCTGCTGAAGTAGTCGCGCCTTTCCTCCTGCGTTCGTGCCGGTACGGACACGTTCAGTATGTCAGCGGCCCGCGCGTTCGCAGTTACCGAGTGAACCTTGAACTGCGACACAACGGAAAGTGTCAGAAACGCGAAGTGGACATCACTGGGAATTTGTTCGAAGCCGAGCGGTACACCGCCGCCGATCCAGATCTTACGATCGCCGATACGAGGAGATTTCGCATGTACGCTGGCGCCAAACTTCAGCAGGCTGGATTCCAGACCGCCGATCCGACGTTGGATCGCCCGTTATTCGTGGGCCTGCTGCGCTACGAGGACCGCTTGCTCGCGCTCACCGACACGTCGTTTCCGCGCCGGGACCAGGACTGTTGGTACGACTCGCCCGCCTTCCCCAAGGACGGCGATGCCGCGCGCGCCTTTGCGGAGATTGCAGGCATCACGCGAGACGCCGACATTGCGTTCGTGCATGCACTCGGCGCGCCACTGAAGGCTGTGCTGGGCTTTTACCCCCTCGCCAGCTGGATCGGGCACCGCTACAGCGGCAAAACGACCGTAGCCGAGGCGACCGAAGCGCGGACGTGCCTAGCGCGCTTCTCGGCCAACGATCAGTTTTCAAGCCGTTACCGGATTCTTAGGGCCGTGGGCAACCACAATCTGGCCGTCATGGCCGACGAGATGCATCGCCTGGATGAGCGCTGGAAAGGTGCGGCGTTGGCGGCATTCAACACCTGCTACAACGGCGCCATCTGTACCCACGGTGTTGAGGGGCACTACTACACCGCAGGATGCGTGATCATGCTGGGCCAGGATCGCGCGTTTTCCGATGAAGCGCTTTTGGCCAAACAGATCGTGATCCACTTTGACCAGCAGAACATTTCCGAGGCGGGAGTCCACGTGGCCAAGCAGAACCGGACGGCGTTTCCGCTGGTCGCATGGGTGGAGTTTCTGGCGAAAGAGGCGGCCGGGGCGCAGGAACTGCTTGCCGAACAGAAGTCGGTGCTCGAAGGAAAGCTGCAAGAGCGCGGGGTTCGATTTGTTTCGACGGACCGAACCTTGGTCAACTACGCCGCTGTGCTGGTGGCCGCTCAATACCTCAACAAGTTTGGAGTGCAGTTGGAGATCACGGATCGGGTGGCAGACCTTTGCGCACTGCACCTAGCCGGCAAGTTGCACAAGCAGGACGAGCACGCCACCGCGCGCTCGGCTGCGCAACAGTTCTTGGTTGACTTATTGGAGGCGCTCGGCAACACCCGGGATCGCCAAGCGATGGAGGGCGACTTTGACATTGTGGCGGGTGAGGGGGTTTGGATTCGACTTGCCGCCACCTTGAGAGTGCTCCGCCGGGGTCGGCCCCAGTCCTACGATGGGATGCAAGAGGCGAGAATGGGCGAGGCCCTAGCGAAGGAGTTCCGCCCTAAAGGCCTCACGAAGGCCAAGCACCAATTCGCGGCGGGGCGATTCGATGGCTTGCTCATCCCGGAGTCCCTGTGCGTGGAACTGGGAGTGGAGTTCAATGCCGGTTCCGCGCCCCAACGAGAGGATGGGCTCGTGTAACTGTCGGAGAGGTGTCGGGGTACTCCGACACTGTAAGCTATTACTCTCAAATTAGTTACGTAGTGACGGGGTGGTCGTAGTGAAAATGCCCCCTCGCCATATACGCGGCAACTGAAGAGGGACGGGGAGAGGAAGAAGATGCATATAAAAGGAGAGCCTAGCAGTTTTGCCCCGACAGCCCCGACACTACGCAACCCGCACGTAGATCTGGGGTTGCAGGTACGGAGTACCCCGACACCCCCCCGACACGAGACCTTAAGCGACGCCGGAGTATCCGGGTTGGTTCGCCGGCTGACGCGCGCACCCCAAGCGGTCCTGTTGGACACCGAGACGCTTGGTCTCGGCGGCATCCCATTCCTGATTCAGTTGGAAGACCCGGACACGGGAACGCCGCTGGTCATTCGCGCCCGCGACCACACCCCCGCGCGGATCTTGGAGTTGCTTGGGGCGCTTGCCTTGCCCCACCTGACCTTGGTTGGACACAACCTGATCTTCGACCTGGCGAAGCTCAGCCACTTGGCCACCGTCTGCAAGGCGCTCGTGGAAGCGGGGCAGGGTTGGTCCGAAGAGGCGGTCTGGAACGCTGAGCGGATATGGCGACCTGGACAGTGTTCCTTCGAAGAAAGGCTTAAGCAGCTTTGGCTGCTCTGGCCCCGTCAGTGCGTGGACACACTGGTTGCCGCGCACCGCCTGCCTCCATTCGCGAACGAACTGCAAAGCAAGTCGACGATCGCATTCACCCAAATCCCCGCCGCAGCCGTTCCGCGCTTGTTCGAGAAGTTTAAGGAAAACCTAAACCAGGATCAAGAAGGCTTGGAAGCCCGCTGGCGCCTGGGGGATCGCCTGTCGTGGGCCTGGAACGACAAACCCCATAGGCACGAAAAAGCCCGCCGCGAAGCCGCGATCAAAAGTCACGACTACCGCGTGCTGGCAGACGTTCGATTCACGCTGGACTATCCGGGCGCCTACAGTCTGAAAACCCTTGCACCCTTGTTGGGTTACGCGGGCCTTGCCGAGCATCAGGATTTCGAGGGAGTGTTTGGCCGCGCGGAGGAAAGCTGCCCGGCCTGGACGGAGCGGGGTGGGCCACAGGCCCGTGAAGTCGGCCACGCCGACGCTTGGGCCAAGTCACTGGACCTGGAGCACGACGAATCGTTCCTGCGTTACGCCGCCGCGGATATCGCGATGTTGCGCGTGGTGTACGACCACTACCGCCAGCAGACCGGCTTCGATGCGCTGGGGCACGACATGGCCCTCATACCCTGGGCTGCCGCCGTGCGCCTGACGGGCATCCACGTGGATGAGGCCGAGCGGGACCGCGCCGCGAAGGCCTACGAGGCTGCCTGCAACGAAGGCATTGCCCATTGCCACGCGCTGGGGTTGGCAAACATAAACAGCAGCGATCAAGTGATCGAGTTTGTGAATAAGCATGTGATTGAGCGCGCCAATGCGATCATGCCAGTGGAAGAAGATGACTTAGAGGAGGTCGAAAACAGCCGCAGGGAGGACACCCTAGAGCCCCTCCTGAAACGCTTGGAAGCCCAGAAGGGCGCCGACGACGCGTGCCGCAACTTGCGGATGCTGATCCACGCTCGCGTTTTCGACAAGAAGCTTCAGTTCGTGCGGAACATACACGGCGACTCGGTCTTCCCTATGTTCCACATCACGGGAACCGAGACCGACCGCCTGACCTGCACGAACCCGAACAGCCAGCAGATGCCGTCCCCGGATCGCGAGACCGACCTGGAACGCGCGCAGGATCTGCATTTCCGTGCGATGTTCACTTCCCCAAACGGATGGAAAATGCGCACCGGCGACTTCGACCAGTTAGAACTGCGCCTCAAATCGGGCGTAACCCGGGACCCCTTTACCCAGGCGATTTACGCGCGCGAGACCAACGAAGATCCGGCCGACGAGCACAGCGAAACAGCGCTCAAGATTTTTAACGCGGAGCTTCACGCCGTAGTTCCGGGCGCCACCGATGCGGAGTTATTGTGCCTGCTCAAGTCCAAGGATAAACGCGTGAAAGCGTTCCGGGGAAAGGCCAAGCCAGTGGGCTTCGGCATCGCCTACGGCGCATCCGAGTTTGGCATCAGCCGTAGCGCCGGCTGCAGCGTGGAGGAAGCGCGGCGGATTCTGGATCAGTATTGGCGCGTCTGTCCCACCACCAAGGCGGCCATCCACGCCACGCATGAAATGTTCGCCATTTTGAGAGGTGCGGGCGGGTGGGGAATCCAAGTGGGAAATCCGAAGGCGCTGGGAATCACCAACCCCGTCGGAGTTTCGAGATATTTTCGGATCGCGCTGCGAATGATTCGGATCGCGGGGCTCATGGCCAATGCGGCTCGGGATGTCAACGGGCGCAGTTACCTGGAGCGGGAGATTGTGGGTCCTGGGGCTGGATTGGCACAAGTCCAGCGGGGTACCGACAGGATGACCGGCGGAGCACGTACCGTGACGGCCGTGGGCGCGCTCAGGAGCGCGCTGCGTGGGGGTGCGTTTGCCCTACAGGGAAAAGTTCAACGCCGCTCCTTCAATTTCTTGATTCAGTCGTTCGGTTCGTACCTGACAAAACGCCTGCAAGGGGAAGTGTACGCGCTGATTCAACCAGGATTGCGGCGCGCCGAGGACCTTCCGGTGCTGCCGGGGCTTCAAGTCCACGACGAGATACACCAGTACACGCGGGGTGATCAGGACGCAAGTATCCACGAGATCGTAGAGCGATTCAGAGCCGAGGCCAGCCGGCTGGTAGGTTGCCCGATCCGATTCAAGTTCGAGACCGTACGTTCGTGGGCCGAAAAGTAGGAGTGATCCGAATGCCACACCGTACCTCTAAGCGCGATTACCTAGAAGAGCCCAACCGAGATCCCCTTGCGATCCTCACCCCCGAAGCGCGTGCCGTCTACGTGGTGATGCCCGCTTGCTACAGGCGCTTCAAGATCATGGAACTGTTGGCTTACGAAGCCGGCCTCAAGAATCCCCGGCGTAACCAGTCCTTCGCCGATCTCTTCGAGCTCGTGAAGCGCCGCTGCGAGCACCTGCCGTGATGGGCAGCCGGAGTTTGCTACGGATGCGAAGTCCTGAGCGCCTTCGCGCGCTGTCTAAATTCGGGTCGATTCCGCGTTACAATTTAATGTGCACGCCTCGCCCTATTTTGGGCTGATCCACGAAGCATTCCACCTGCCGGTTTCCGGCCAGCGCTCTGCGACGCCCCGCCTCGCTCGCCGGTCGCTAGTGCTGCCGGCCCCGCCACGCCCATTCCCCGGCCTTTCCCCGACGCGCACTTCGCTAAATCCCACCGACCACGCCGCAGCGCTGCCCGGCCACCGGCCTTTTTCGGAGGCCATTTCCATGTCACATGCAACTGCCTTAGCATGCCCGCCCCTCGAATCCGCCCCCAATTTCGAGGACTTGCTGCCCGAACTTTCCTCCCGCCTCGCGCGCATGACAAAAAAGCTACCTAAACGCATCCGCGATGCGGCATTCGACGACGCCTTAGGCGCCGCATGGCTGAATTTTTCCAGCGCGAGCCGACGTGGCAACCGATTGAGTGCGAAGGCTTTGGGCTGGGCGGCCTGTAAGCACCTCAAGAATCGTTCGACGATCACGGCGCTGCACTATCCGTCTCGGCGTCCGGAGATTCCCGTGGCGCTGGACGAGGTTGCTGCCGATCCCACTTCCAAACTCGCGCAATCGCTCACCACGGACGAGCATCAGAGCCCGTTCGAACGCGCACGCGTACGGTTCGACTGGCAGGCTTTTGCTCGAACCCAGCCACCGCGCGTGCGCGTTATCCTGGCAGGCCTCGCGGAAGGCTACTCCAAGAGCGAGATCGCTCTGGGGCTTGGCATTTCGCGGGGGCGCTTGAGCCAATTACTCACCGAACTGGCCCATGAAATTCTGGCGTACGGCCACGCCGAGCCCCCGCCGCATCGACAAGGCGTTACATCCGTTACACACGAAACAATTTTGACCAATGATTCAGTGGAAATACCGGTCCCTTCCCGCCTATCGTCCAAGCCGTACCGGAACGCCACACGATGACGCTGCCCTCTAAACCCGTCGTGATCCGGCTCCCGGCGGAGGCCAACAAGAAGTTCGAAGCCCTCTGCCGGGAGTTCTCCGGACTGCCCAAATCCCAGGTCATGCGCCTGCTGATCGAGGCGCTCTTGAACGAGCCGTTGAGCGAACAAGTACAGGTCGTGACGAAGCAAATCCGCAAGCCCGGCACGAAGCCGGGCGTGACGAAGAAGCCTTCGGAGCGTTTCGAGGCGCTCAACACGAACCGGCGCCATTAGGGGGCAATGTGGCCAAGCCGAAGAAGCAAAAGCAGAAGCATAAGAATCGCTTCAAGGCGCACGCGCGCTCGCGCATGCCGTTTCCTTCGTTAGCGCCCCCAGGGCACCAAGCCCTGTCGCCGGCGCCTGCTCCGGTGAAGTATGCTCCGGACAGTTCCGCGCACGAGCTGACGGCAGAGAAGTTGGCGCGCGCCCAAGAACTCGTCCGCGAGCAGGCCGCGCACGTGAAGCCCGAGGAGATCGCGGGCATCGCGGACGGTGCGAAAGGCAAGGCCCAAGGCCTGGGTGCGTCGGGCTGGGACTTCATTGTCCTGCTCGGCAAGCAGGCCGGGCTGCTCTCCGAAATGCTCTACGACTGGGTAACGGGCAAGTATCGGGCGCCCTGGCGCACCATCGCCGCGGCGGCTGCGGTGCTGGCGTATTTCATAAACCCGATCGACGTGATCCCCGACTTTATCCCCGTGGCTGGCTTTTTGGACGATGGGGGTGTCGTGGGCTTGACCTTCGGGCTGATCCGCGAAGACCTGCTGGAGTATTGCAAGTTCCGCGGCCTGGACCCCAAGGCATACGGCCTCGAATAGCAGCGTGGCCGACGAGGCTGTATCCGGGACCACCCAGGAACCCCCATTACCCGCCTGGAACTTCATCCCTCCCTTCTTGGCCTGCCCGCTGAATTCCCCAAGGCCTCACGAGGCTGTGCCTGTTACCTCCGGCGCGGCCTGGCCTTATATGTTCCAGAAGCGCCAATTCGGAGATGGCACATAGAGTCATTTTCAAGCATGGGAGGGGCTATTTTTTGAAGTTCGCGGACGTTACAATTCGGACCGATCGACGTGGGGGGTGCTGCATGGACGACAGCGATGTTCCCGAGGGCTTTGCGGATTTCGTGGCGGAGCGCGACGACGCCCTCAAGCCGCCGCGCCGCCCTTGCCCCAGCCAAATGCCCACGCACGAATGGCTCAAGGCGCTCGCGCGCGGCGGCCAGGCCGGAGCGCTCGTCGATGCTTTGTCGAGTAGATGGATGTCCTGCGTCGAGACTGCGAGCGAGAAAAAGCGCCTGCTAAACGAGGTCATCAAGGCCAACTCCGACCGCGGCTTACCGGTTCTGATCGACGCCGTGTTCCGGGCGATGATCGAGTACGACGCGCAGCTCCTGCTCACGCGCCAGTTGCTGATCGCCGAGCAGATGGCTCAATACCACGGGCAGGAAGACGTAACCATCCGGCCGTCGCCTGCGGTGATCGAGGAATTGGGCAAACTTTTGCGCATGGAAATGCGGCTGGTCGATCTCTGTGAGCGGTACGCCCGAACTATGCACGTGCTGAAACTCGCCGGTTTTAAGCCACTGCTTCAGCCGCAGAATCCGGTGTCCTCCGCGCCGTACAGACCGCCCGTGCCTGAAACCCGCGCCCCCCAGTCCCCTCAGCCAACGACGACCTGTGCCCCGGAGATGTCAAATGCCTGTGTATCGAGACACGATCGGCCCGCCCGACCCGTTTCAGCCCCTGTCTGGACGCCAGCTTAAGGAACTTCTCATCGATTTGCGTAGCATTTTGGAGCAAAATGGGATCGTCCAGAGGCGTGGCGACCATTTTAGGCTCCGGTACAGAGAGCTCGATCCTGAATCTGGTTTCAGAGTTCATCGTTCGATTTGGATCGGCCGAGATCCCTACGAGGCCGGTGCGGTTGCCGCCTTATTACGGCGCTGGAAGGACGAACGCAAAGCGCGTTTGGCTCTCGCGGAGCAGCGTCGCGTCGCGGAGGCCAAGAACAAACGCCGCCAGGCTTTAGCACGCGCCAGAGAGCGTCTAATCCTGGGCTTAATGAGCGGCGGCGGACGCGACCATATTCGGGAAGTGATCCGCGAGTTCGATGCCGCCGCCGCTAAAGGGACATGGGCTGCCCTGGAGTTTGTCAACGATTTCGCGCGCCGGTCGCCGCCCCAAGCGGGTCGGAAAACAGCGATGTGTTTGTGGTAGATGCTACCGGGGCACGCATGTGAGTCGCTCCGGCAGGATTTCTGGAAAAGTGCGCGCTCTATTAAAGAGTGTACGTGGCGCGCAGGTTCGACCGTCCGTGAGCCTCGTTCTGGGGCCTGAATTTTCGTAGCCTAACGTACTCCCTAAAACGGATTCGGATTTAGGTC
>BTVV01000177.1:0-10235 GCA_045863855.1 Planctomycetota bacterium
TTCGGATGCGGCGCACCAGACGAGTCCTCAGGCCCTGTTGGATATGGAGAAGTAAGTTCTCAAGGTGCGCTAAGCGTATACTTGTATACTTTAACTGTATACTGTAACCTTAAGTATACAGTTAGGTGTACACTTTACTTTCTGCCCATGGTGCGTAGGCACTGCTTGGCGAAACCGTCATAAACAGTAAGGCATGCTGAGTAATAGATTCGCGAGTGCCCATTCGCATGTGTGTGGTACGTCCAACTTTGATACCCGCTGAATGAAACACATAAAGTTCGGTAAAAGGAATAATAACACATGTAAGGTTGAGTCGCATGTGTGCAGACGACGGCAGACGATGAGCCAAGTTCAAATATGAATCTCTCGTTAACAGTTTGGGGCATGGGAAAATGGGTAGCCTGCGACAATGTGCTTGCAACGGGTAACTTGGGAATTCGATTTCCTGAGACATCTTCCGTTGCTTGGTTGCTGATCTTGCTACTGATGGCACTTTCCACAGGATTGGCTCATACCATTCAATTGATCTTCGCTAGTTCACGAACTCGGAAGCGAGTTTGGATATCCGCTGGAAAATGCATCCTGGGTTTGCTTGCTTTTGCAGGCCTTCAAGTAGGCATCGCACACACGAGCCTCGGCCTCGACGGCGAACTTTTAAGAACAATTGGATGGCCATTTTTCTACATCCTGGGAGTTTGCACTTCCATCATATGGTTGGTGCGCCATGCAGGTACAGATCCCCAAATACAGGCCTCATGGTTCCGCTTGGCGGCAAGTCATATTCTTGTACTGATGCTTCTCATCGGAGTAGTTGCTTCACCCAAGACTTCGCATGAATGGCATCGCGCTCTCAATCATGCTGTGAAAAACGGCCGCTTTACTGAACTGGTGATTTTCATATTGCCTTTCGGATACGACATCGAGGCTGGTGATGATAGCGGTATCACAGCCTTACACACCGCAGCCCAACATGGAAAGCTAGAAATTGCCAAGTGGCTTGTAAGTCGCGGCGTAGATATCAACTCCAAGGATAATCAATCCAATACTCCTCTACATCTGGCGGTGCTTGCTGGAGATGAAGAAATGGTCTCCTACCTGCTCAGCGTCGGCGCGAATGTAAGCGCGCTAAACGGGGAGCGCTCAGCCCCATTGCATTTAGCCGCGAGCATGGGTCACGATAATTTGATTACTTTACTTTTGAATGCTGGAGCGGACGTAAACGCGACAGACGGGCTATATCGATCCGTCGTAGCAGTTGCGAACAACGAAACGACAATCCGCGCATTGGTCGCTGCCGGCTGCCCGGTCAATCGGCTAAAAAGCCAAAAGGCCTCTCCACTGGTTGAAGCCGTAAAAGAAAAAAATATAGCTAAGATCAGACTGCTCGTTTCAATGGGGGCAGACGTTAACGGTATCGATGGAGTAAATCATGAAACTCCGCTTTGTCGGGCCTCGCAATTGGGACGTACGGACTTGCTTGATGTGCTCGCTGAGCTAGGCGCGGATCCCAACCTGCCTGTAAATAACTGGAGTCCGTTACACCTTGCCACCAAAAGAGACGTGAACTACAGCGTTCTTGATTGGCTCATAGCCCACGGTGCAAACGTAAACCATCCAGGCTGTCGAGGGAGCACACCGTTACATGAGGCCGCAAAGAGCGATATGGTTCAAGTTGCACGATTCTTGATATCTCATGGAGCAAATGTCAATGCCTTGGATAATCAGGGTAGAACACCTTTTTTTATTGCGGTACATTTTGATAGACAAAAGGAGATGCTCGGGCTGCTGCTTGGAGCCGGTTCGAGCACCGAATTGGTGGATGCTTCGGGCGTGCACGCGATTTGGAATAGCCCCTCAAAGGATAGGTACAAAAGCTACGTCGAGACATTGATAGCTCAACATAAGGCGGATAGAAGGATTGAACAGTCTTCTCACCAGAATGAGAGCAACAAGAAGTAACTCCAAAGTTCCCAGCGTTGAAATACCGGGCTCATTTCTTGGTGTCCTGGTGGGTCTCGAAAGTCTATTGGTCGAACGCGAACTGGCTGTCTAGTGGTGTAGTGTCCCCCCTCCCTCTGTACAACCTGAAGTATATTGAGCGAGAGTTTCCCACGGCTTGGTTCCATGCTTTTGAGGAAGGTGGCTTTGGGCTGTGGAGGGCCCCGCCGCCCTGCCTTTTGCATGGAACAAGCCGTGGAAAACTCAGGCTTGCGTGATTCCTCCGTTCCGCGTACCGCTGGCATGCGGGCGCTCGGTTCCCATGCCTTCGCTCCGACTTTGCTGCACTGCTTGCCTTGCGGTCACGCCGCAGCCGTCCCCCGCAGCGCTCCCGCGTACACTTCGTCCGGCGTGAGGTACTTCAGCGCCTGATGCGGACACTCCGCGTTGTACCACCCCACCCATTTTCCGATCGCCGCGCGCAACTCCTCCAACGACTCGAACCGCCGCAGCCAGACGCATTCTTCCTTCAAGCTCTGGATGAATCGCTCCGCCAAGCCGTTCTGCTTCGGCGTGGTATCGTTCGAGGCAGGAGATCGTTTCAATATGCCACAAGGCAGCCCCCTGAATCCCAAGCGCGTGCGCCAGCTTATCGCCATGGGGCAGACCCCAAGCCAAGTGGCCAAGACCTTGGGTGTGGGCATGAACGCCATTTATAACCACACGGAGGTGCGGTCACGAAAGCGGAAGAAGGGCAGGCTGCAACGGCCAGGGTAGTACGCTGGCCGGTCCCGAGTCACCCGGAGGTGCCTTTTCTGCGCTAAGGAACGGAAGACCTAAAGAAGCGAGGCCAGTCCTGTATAAGAATCGTATGCCCTCCGCTCATATTGCCGTCGATTCGCCTTCGGCCGCAGTCGCTGGGACTCGGCCCAGCCGTTGGCGCTTACTTTGCCTGCTGGTATCTGCGGCCGGACTGTATCTGCTCGCAGGCGCACACTATTCGATCTATTATCACCATTCCTATTGGGGGCTTTACGGCTACCACCAGTTCTTGATTGATTCGGGGCCCTCCTTCCTCTCATTGACGCAGCCCTCCCTGGCCGGATATCGGGCCATGCCGAACGGCATTCTAGGCTTGATGCTATTGATGGGGGCGTTGTTGACGGCAGGGGGGTGGTTCTGGTACCGGAAGCGTTTTTCACTTCGGCAGATGATGTTGGCGCTGGTTGCAGGAGGCGTTATTTCGATGGTACCCTTCGTCCTGCCGGAAAAGCCGGTGTTTAAAGCCTGGATAGACATCCAATGGCCTCCGAATGCACCCAAAACCATCTCGGCGGCAGACCTTAGAACCCTGTGCCGATTCCTCGAATCGGAGGAAGCCTTGGCAATGATGCCCTCGGATATGCGAAACCAGATGGGATTCGCCGATCGGAAGTTGGTTAATAGCGTAGAATGTCACGAAGAAAGTTCAGCGGCTTGGCCTTACTCAAGGCTGAGCATTACCTTCGACGATACCCTTTCCGACGAGCAGACCGCGACTTTGTTCTGTTACCTGTCCGACTTGCTGCTGTGGAAACTGAGCCAAACGCATTTCAATGCCGTGGATCCATTGCGGCCTGACCACTTGCGTGGAAGCCGGTGGGGGGAGTGGCAGGACGACTGGCACGCTGCGCGCGACGGGAAATCCCCCGCCCGGGGCGTTCGCCCGCCCATGCTCGTAGGTAGTCAGGAACCGTGATCGAGCGCCTAGCCGAGATCTTCCGGCGCCAACGACTATAGTGGCGTATCCAGTTAGGTCCCGTCGCCCGCACGTTTACGGGATTAGTCCACTCAAAGGCGCCGACTAAGCGCGTACGCACGGCAACTCGCCCCAATGCGTCGTGTACCGCGGCGAGCGCGTTTCCGACTTCATATGCCAGTCCTTGGCGAAGCCTTCCGCCGCGTAGCGCAGCGCGCCCGGTCCCCACTCCGCGTTGATCCCGTCCAGCGCCACCATCAACCGCCGAGAACGTGGATCGTCCGCGCTGAATAGCGTTTGCTGCACGCAGCCTTGGGCACACAGATCCGCCAAGATCACACCGCACTTTCGGTAGCGGTGCCCGGGACGCCAAAGCGCGTCGAGCAGCCGCGCGGCTTGCCGTGTCAGTACGCTCGTATCGTTGCTCGGCGGATCCAGCCGCACGGACCGCGACCCGTAATGCTGCGGCCCCGCCTTGAACTGGTCGGTGTGCAGGAAGGCGGTCAGCACGCCCGCCGCCGAGCCTTGCCCGCGGAGCTTCACGGCCGCGCGTGCCGCGTACGTCGCCAGCGCTTCGCGCACGTCGGCCTTGCAGCCGGTCGGTGCGCTGAACGAGCGGGAGGTGCAGATTTCCTTCCGCTTGGGCGGTGCGTCCTCCAGCTCAAGACAAGACTCGCCACGCAGCTCGCGCACCGTACGCTCGCCCACGACGCCCATGCTCGGACGGACCCAAGCCAGGTCGAGCCGCGCGAGCTTCAGGGCCGTGTCCGCGCCGCGCCGCTTCAAGCGCTCCGCCCAAGCCGGTCCGATGCCCCACACGTCTTCGACCCGAATACCGGACAGAATTTCCTCGCGCCCGTGCAATGGCATCGCGTAGACCCACAGCTTGCGTGACTTCGCGACTTCGGCGGCGATTTTAGCCAGCGTTTTCGTGGCCGCGATTCCGACCGAGACCGGGATGCCCGTCCAGCGCTTCACCGTCTGCCGGATCGTCCAGCCGTACTCCGTCAGGTCGCCGCCGATCCCGGCCAGTTCCAGGAAGGCTTCGTCGATCGAGTAGACCTCGACCTCCGGCGTGAACCGTCCCAGCACCTGCATCACCCGCCGCGAGAGATCCCCGTACAGCGCGTAGTTGGAAGAGAAGACCTTCGCTCCGGCCCGGTCCAGAACCCCTTTCGCCTGGAAGTACGGGATCCCCATCTTCACGCCCAGCGCCTTCACCTCATTGGAACGCGCCACAATGCAGCCGTCGTTGTTCGACAATACGACCACCGGCACGCCTTCCAGGGCCGGGTTAAAGACGCGCTCGCAGCTCGCGTAGAAGTTGTTGCAGTCCACCAGAGCCACGGGCATGCGCTAAACCTTATGGACCACGTAGACCACGACGCCCCAGACCTCGAACGTCGAGCCTTCGTCGATCCAGATCGGAGCGTGATCGGGATTCTCGGGCGTGAGGTACGGACGGTCGCCGCAATGCTTCAAGCGCTTCACCGTCAGTTCCCCGTCGAGAATCGCAATCACCACGCTGCCGCTGCGGGGCGGGATCGAACGGTCCACGATCAGCAAATCGCCGTCGTGGATGCCGGCGCCGGTCATCGAGTTCCCCGATGCGCGCATGAAGAATGTCGCGGCCGGATGCTGGACCAAGTGCTCATGCAGGTCGAGATCCCGGTCTTTGTAGTCGTCTGCCGGCGACGGGAAGCCCGCCGGTACGCGGGTAAGCGCCAACGGGCAGGTGCGGCGTGGGGCTGACAAGGCGGCGCGCATAAGGTAGGCTCCTGTTCGCCTTCATGGTAGGGAGTCGTTAGGGGGATGCAAGGATGTGTGGGCGCTTCGGGTTCAACACCGCCAAGAAGCTGATCGCCGAAGTCTTCGGGCTGGACGAAGGCAACCTGCCCGACCTGCCGGCGCGCTACAACATCGCTCCTACGCTCGACATTCCCGTGGTCCGGCGTGACGGTCGGCGCAAGCTCGACATGCTGCGCTGGGGCTGGAAGCCTGGTTGGTCCAAGACCGTGCTGGTCAACGCGCGCAGCGAGTCGGCGGCCGAGAAGCCCACGTTTCGGAAAGCGTTGGCCGAGCGTCGCTGCATCATTCCCGCGTCCGGATTCTACGAATGGAAGCGAGAGAAGGCCTCGAAGCAAGCCTTTTGGATTCACCGCAAAGACGACCAACCGCTCGCGTTCGCCGGCCTCTGGACCACGGAGCAAGACGACGACGGCAACTCGCGCGAGGCGTGCCTGATTCTCACGACCGGGCCGAACAAGGTGATGGAGCCGATCCACGACCGCATGCCGGTGATCCTCGCGCCGGACGACCTCGACGCGTGGCTTGAAGGCACGGCGGGCTTTCAGGATTTAATGCAGCCGTGCCCCGCGGCATGGTTGCGCGCCGATGCGGTCGGTTCGTACGTGAACAGCGTGAAGCATCAGGGACCGAAGTGCCTGGAGCCGGTGTAGCGCTCCCCTGCCGCAGGATCGCACCTCATGAAGCGCAACAAGCCCTCCCCAAGCGCAAAGGCCCCAAGAAGCTCCTGGATTTGAACCGCCCGGAAGCCGCCAAGCTGGGCGTCGCGCTCCAGGCCCGTCCGGCCGCGCCCCTGCTCTCGCCCAACGTCGACGCCAAGCTCCTGGGTCTCACGGGGGCCGGTATCAAACAGTGGATCAGGACCGGGAAGCTCCCGGCCGTCAAAGGTTCGAACGGTTACTGGCATATCGCGCCGGCCGATCTCGAAGCCGTAGTGCGCCGTCGCACCGAGGCTCCGCGCAAGCGCGTGCTTGTGTACGCCCGTGACCCCGAACTGCGCCAGCGCCTCGTAGCATGCATCGCCGGCCAGGACGTGGATCTGATCGCGCCCATCGGCCTGACCGACGCCCTGCTCAAGCTCGCGCATCTCAATCCCAACGCGCAGCTGCTGGCCGCCGATGACGGCGGATGGACCTTGGCCCAGAAGGCGCGCCAAAGCGCGCCCTTAAGGGGCTCGCCGGTCGTCCTCGTGGCCGAACGCGACCTATACCCATCAGGAGTACGCCGTCTGAATGGTTCTATCCTTGCAATCCGAACATGCATCATCCCAAGGGGACAAGGTTGCGGCATTTACCTGCAACAAGTGCCTAGCAGTTGGTTTTAAGTACCCGAACAGTATTATAATGTGTTGCCACTCTACGGTGGCAGGGTATGCTTCAAGCTTGCTTCAATACTGTGTATAGGCACGAATACCATAGCGGGTTACTCGTTGGGTGCTGCGTTCTGGCCAAGGGTAGGGAAATCGTCGAATGTCCTCGAATTCCACAGGTCAAACAGCCGACCAGGATAGTGGGGAGTCGGTGGACGAACGCTTGATCGCCATGGCGCAGATCGCGGGCTTGGTCAGCGACGCACAGGTCGCCGAAGCCGAGGGACTTTGCGAACGGCTCAAGGCCGAAGGCGTTGTTATGACGCTTTCCGAAGCGCTTATTAAAAAGGGGCATCTCAGCTCCGGCCAGTTGGCAGAATTGGACAAGAAGCGCCGGACCGAACAGTTTGCCGAATCCATTCCGGGTTACCGCATGATGGAGCGCCTGGGCGCCGGAGCCATGGGCTCCGTATTCAAAGCCTACCAGAAAAGCATGGATCGCACCGTCGCGATTAAAATCCTCAATCCGAACTTGGCCGGCAAACCGGGCTTTGCGGAGCGATTTCGCCGAGAGGCTCACGCTTCGGCCAAGATTTCGCACTCCCATATCATTGCCGGTCTCGACGTCGGCGAATCCAACGGTCTCAATTATTTCGTCATGGAGTTCGTCGATGGGGAGCCGCTCAGTGCCCGCCTGTCGAGCGGGAACCTGGTCGGCATCGACGAAGGCGTCCACCTCGCTCAGCAGTTGGCTTCAGCGCTTCTCGCGATCGAGCAAGCCGGGATGGTTCACCGCGACCTCAAGCCCGCCAATATCATGGTGAACTCGAAGGGTGTGGCCAAAATCTGCGATTTGGGTCTCAGCAAACTGACATCCGAAGACAGCAGCCTGACGCAATCCGGATATGCTCTTGGTACGCCCTTTTACGTGGCTCCGGAGCAAGCCCGCGGCGACAAAGATATCGATGCGCGCGCCGACCAATACGCGCTGGGCGCCACGCTTTACCACCTGTTCACGGGGAAGCCGCTTTTCACGGGCGAGACCGCGGCGGCCACCATGACCGCGCATGTCGTCCAGACCGCCGTGCATCCGCAATCGCTTCGACCGGATTTGCCCAACGGAGTGGTGGCCATATTGCGCAAGATGTGCGCCAAGCAGCCGACTCACCGCTACAACGGCGCCGCAGCCCTGATCCAGGACCTCGAGGACTTCAAGCAGGGGCGTCCGGTATCGGCCTTCTTATTTCAGGAACCCAGCAGCATTCCGCCCGGCTTCGTCCAGGCTGGCGTCGATGCCGACTTGGCCATCGCTGCTCCACTGCACGCAGCCGCGCCTGCGCCTGCGCCTTCCGGCGGAAAAACGACTCGTATTCCGGCTGGCCGCGGTGCGACGTCCCGCCATGCGCCGGTACCCGACGGGCTGGCGCCGCTTCCGCGCCCACGCCGACGAGGCGAACGCTCCGCCGAATCGAAATCGCATAAGGCCGGTCTAATCATTGGCGGGGCGATTTTCGCCTTGGTTGCGGTGGCCGGTCTCCTGGTCTACTTGACTTCCAAAGGAATGGACGAAGCTCAAGAAGCGCATAAGCGGCCGGAACTTAAGCCTCCGCCGCTTCCTGCCCCGCCCTCGACGAGCACTCCGCCGGCCGCGAAGACTCGAACGGTGCCTAAGCCTCCGCCCGAACGAACCCGACCGCCTGCCACTTCGTCTATGCCAGGTAGTTCGAGGGAATTGCCCAAGGTGACGCCACCGGGTCAGCCTGAGGCTCAGGACCAGGCTACGCAAACCGAAGCGAATCCATCCGTCACCGCACCCGAGGGGGATCTGTCCGCGCCGAACGAGGAATCGGTGACGCAGCCACCGCCCGCGACCGATCCCGAACCGGAAGCGCCGACCTCTGAAACGGCCCAGCCGGCCGCAGCGCCCGAACTGAACACCGAGCCTGCGGCTGCGTCCCCCGAGCCCGCGCCGGCCAATCCGGCGGCGGTCGAGACACCTCTCAAGCAGCAAGCCGGTCCATGGCTATATGCCTTCGATCACCCGACGGAGCTTACGGACTGGACTGCACTCGACGACGGCTGGCTTGTGGCGCAAGGCGCGCTGATTTCCGAGTCCAAGGGATTAATCCAAGGCTTAGTTTGGAATCGGGAGTTGGAAGGCGATGTAACCGTTTCGTTCAGCGGGTATACGCGCAGCGACTTGGGCATTGGATTTTCCGATGCGGAACGAAACGACCGCCAGGACAGGATCGTCATCGGCGGATCCACCGGGAATCGCGTTGGCATTGCCGGAAAAGACAAGGCCGCCATCGTCTGGAAGCAGCACCACATCGCCGACGGGCAGCGCCACGAGATCGTCGTGCGCAGGTCGGCGGGAAAGATTTCGGTGTCGGTAGATGGGAAAGAGCTCGCATCCGCCGATCCCGCCACCCTGCACGGCGCGAAACGATTCAAGGTGGTCCTGTACTTCTGGGAAGCCGGCGGCGTGATCGAAGACCTGAAAATTGAAGCGGCGGCGCCTTGAACGCGGCGCTACGCGGAACGGGGCGAGCATGTATGCGAATCGTCAGGAGCAAGCCATGAACCACGACGGAGGGTCGCGTCTCGCCTGCCTCGCCTTTGCAGCACTGTGTTGGGCAGTGCCGGTTGCCGCTGCGGTATCCGAAGCCGTGCCGCTAGCGGCCGACCTTAAGAAGTCCGAGGCCGATATTCGTGAACTTTTCCGCGAGGAATTCAAGGAGACGGCGCCCGACGCCAAGGCCGCGCTTGCCGAGAAGCTCCTGGAGCAGGCCGAGAAAATCACGGACGACCTCCCCGCGCAATACAGCCTTTATGCGCTGGCATCCGAGACGGCCGCGGAGTCCGGAAAAATCGCGGTCTCCATGCGAGCGCTTGACCGGCTCGCCGCGCGCTTCTGTATCTCCGTTCTTGATCTTAAGCTCGGCGTCCTGGAGGACGCCTCCAAAATCGCGCGCGCTCCAGAACCGCTCGCGGAACTCGCCCGCGCCGGACTGGCATTGGCGCAGGAAGCCGCGAAGGCGGACCGATTCGAGACCGCCTTGCGCGCCGTGGATGACGCGCAGCGCCACGCGAGACTCGCGCGCGACGCGAACCTGCAGACTGAAACGGCACAGGCCGCCAAACGCATCCGAGATTCCGAGCGCGCGTTCCAGCCCGTGGCGGAAGCTCGGGACAAGTTGCTTCTTGCACCCGACCACCCCGACGCCAACGGCGTCGCGGGACGCTACTACTTCGCCGCAGGACAAATGCAACGCGCGCTCATTCTTCTCTCGCGTTGCTCCGACAAAGCCTGGAACGAACTGGCAAAAGCGGATCTGGCCGATCCGAAGCAGCCCTCGGCGCGAATGGAACTCGCCGAACGCTGGACGACCACAAGCGAACAACTCAAGGATGCGGAACTACAGGCCGCTAAAGTCCGCGCGG